>NZ_JAJFZH010000002.1:0-575362 GCF_020733145.1 Chryseobacterium sp. X308 | reverse complement strand
TCTAAAAGGAATAAAGAAGTGAGGACATTTCTAAAGCACAATATACTTCCTGAGTTATTTAGCCAAAACTGTTCTCTCACCCCTTTTGCTTTGTATGTAAATTTATTCTTTTGCAAACATAGGAGCCCAAACTTAAAATAACCATAGCTTTAATATACCGGATAATGCATCGCCTTATCAATTTCAATCGGATTGTTGTATTTTCTGATGACCTCCTGCATGCTTTTGGCCTGGGTATTCAGTTCATCCACATTATGAATTTCCTTTCCGTTGATATTAATTCTAAGGTCATTATTGGATTTGCTGATATTATTTCTTTCAAAAGCAAAAGGATCATTATAAAACTCCATAAGCAGCTTATGTTTTTGCTTTTCGTTAATAGAGATTGCCTTATTGCCAAAGCTGGATTCCAGGAAATCTGAAGTAGAGGAGACTTCCGGAAGTTCTCTGCTTTTAACGAGAGTATATATGAAATTTTTCTTAGCATCTGATAGCTCAAAGATTAAACCAGGTAATCCACGCAGTTTAAATGGTCCTTCATTAAATGGAATGTCTTTACAGAACCAGGCCGTCCAGCTTCTCCCTCCAAATTTTGTAGTTGCTTTTTGTAAAGTATAGTTTTCTACCTTTTTTATCTCATCAGCAATCGTCCAATTGATCTTATCCGTTGTTTTAAATGTATAATATCCATTTTTAATATTGATGAAATTTTCATTATCAAAAGAATTGATCTTTCTTTTAACCACCTGTCCGGTCATATCAGTATAGCTGAAGTTCGTTCCGAATTTTTTATTCAGTGAGTCTCTGATGGCGAGATCTTTTCCATAGAATTTTACCTCCTTCGGGGTGATATCCAGGATCATATTCACTTTTTCATATCCAGCCTCGGTAGAATCCATTTTATACTGAAGCTCATAAATAAACCGGTGTGTCTGAGACTGCACCAAAGCTATTACAAGCAATGCTGTTAAAGTAAAAAAACTTTTCATATCATGTGATTGGTTGTTTTTTGTTACTGGTTTCCCAAAATCTTAAACCTTAAACCTTAAACCTTAAACCTTGAACTTTAAACTTTGAACCTTAAATCTCGCATCCCGAAATCTGTTCTTACAAAAAAGGTTTCATTTCATCTTCAATCTGCGTTCTCAGCTCCATCAGGCGTTTGGCATACATTTCAAGCTGTTTTTCTTCCTCTGTTTCCGGTGTCCATTTTGGAACAGGGAGTTTTTTTCCATTTTCATCCACAGCTACAAATACGATAATACAATGTGTTTTCTTCTCAAAGTTGGGCTGTTTTAAATTTCTTGAAAAAACATTGATGGCGATATGCATGCTTGAAGTTCCGGTATAGATCACCTGGGCATCTACTTTTACTACTTCCCCGATTTTGATGGGATCATAAAAACGGATTCCACCAACATAGACTGTAACAGAATAATTACCACTCCAGGTTGTCGCGCATGCATAACCGGCCTGATCAATCCATTTCATAACACTTCCTCCATGTACATTTCCTCCGTAATTAACATCTGAAGGCTCCGAAATAAACTGAAAAGTAATAGGCTTGTTCTGCATCTTTATAAAATTTGAATAAAGTTATTTAATAATTTCCAAATTTTTGGATTAAATCCTACTTTTGAAAGACGAAACTTTCAATGAAAGGGAATTTTAACCAACAACAGATTTAGAAAACGTAATGAAGAAAGTATTTTATCTCAATACATGTGATACCTGCAGAAAAATTTTATCTCAATTTGATCTTACTGACTGGGAACTTCGCGAAATTAAAAAAGAGCCCATCACGAAAGAGGAATTGGCAGAAATGCATAAGAAAACAAAATCGTACGAAGCATTATTCAGTAAAAAATCTACTCAGATCAAACTGAGAGGACTGGATGTAAAGTCTTTGACAGAAAAAGATTTTAAAGAATTGCTGCTGGACCACTATACTTTCCTGAAAAGACCTGTTTTTATTACAGATAAAGAGATTTTCGTGGGTAATGACAAAAAAAATGTTGAAGAACTGCAGAAGTTCTTTGGGGTAAATGAATAAATTTAACTGGAAACTAATTTTGCAAATAATAAACCTTATAGGTTTTTAAAACCTATAAGGTTTGGATATAAACCCAAAAGAGGCTGTGATTTGTTCACAGCCTCTTTTTACTATTTTTTTTCAATTATACAAAAGGAGCTTTCACCACTTTTGCAGGAATGTTCTTGTTTCTTACCTGAATAAAGATTTCAGATCCTAATTTGAAGTGAGGTTTGTCTACGTAAGCAAGACCTAATCCTACTTTTTTCATTGGAGACTGTGTCCCTGAAGTTACTTTTCCAATCACGTTTCCTTCAGCATCCACCACAGGATAGTCATGTCTTGGAACTCCTTTGTCTGTCAGTTCGAAGCCAACTAATTTTCTTGTAACTCCTTCTTCTTTCTGTTTTGCGAAAACATCTTTGGAAACAAAGTCTTTATCAAATTTAGTGATCCATCCTAAACCGGCTTCAATCGGAGACGTTGTATCATCGATATCGTTTCCGTACAGGCAGAATCCTTTTTCTAATCTTAAAGTATCTCTGGCAGCCAATCCGCAAGGAATAATTCCTTCTTCTTTACCAGCTTCCATTACGGCATCCCAAAGTTTTTCAGCACTTCCGTTATTGAAATAAATCTCAAAACCACCGCTTCCTGTGTATCCTGTGTTTGAAATAATCACATCATTTTCTCCGGCAACAGTTCCTACAGTAAAATGATAGTAAGGAATTTCTGAAAGATTTACGTCCGTAAGCTTTTGAAGAATTTCAGTAGCTTTAGGCCCCTGAACTGCCAATAATGACATCTCATCAGAAGCATTGGTCATTTTAGCCCCGAAAGTATTGTATTTTGAAATATGATTCCAGTCTTTGTCGATGTTGGATGCGTTGACTACTACAAAATATTTGTCATCTTCCATTTTGTAAACGATAAGGTCATCTACAATTCCGCCGTTTTCGTTCGGAAGGCAGGAATATTGAGCTTTTCCGTTTTCAAGTGCATCCACATTATTGGTAGTTACATACTGCAAAAGGTCTTTTGAACCCGGCCCTTCGATGAAAAACTGTCCCATGTGGGAAACATCAAATAAGCCTGCTTTTTCTCTTACTGCAAAATGCTCCTCTGTAACCCCTGAATATTGAACAGGCATTTCAAAACCTGCGAAAGGTACGATCTTAGCTCCCAAAGAAACATGTTTGTCGTACAAGGCTGTTTTCTTCATATTTAATTTTTATTTCTTTATTTTAAAACTGTTAAAAGTCTCATTGAATAGGGTCATATAGTTTCCGTTCCAGTATTTCTGGCCACAGTTGATGGAAACCAAATATAAGTTTTTATCTTTTTGAAAAGCTTTGGTTACCCAGAACAGCTTCTCTTTTTCATCGAAATGCTCATAAGAATATTCTGTATATCCTTTCTGGCTCTTTTTTTCTTTTACTTTATCCTCCGGGTCTTGTGATTGATAAAGTGCCAGCATAAATTTTTTTACCTCCTCTTTGGGAAGGGGAAGATCATGATATTCCGAAATGGTAACCGCGCCTATCTGGCTGGTAGGAAAAATATTAACAATTTCACTGTCGTTGGTAGATTTCCAGCCTTCAGGAACATTAATAGAATAATTGGAATTTTCATAGACCTTTGCTTTTTGGGCAAAAAACAGACTTCCCATCAAAAGTGCAGAAAAAAGCAATATTTTTTTCATCGTTAAAAATGGTGTTTATATTCTTCGAGGATGATTTTAAACCATTCCGTAAAGTTTTCAGGATGTTCAGAAATTTCCTTATCCAGATCTTCCATGGAAATGAATCTTACTTCTTCCACTTCTTCCTTATTCAAATTGAAATCAGTTTCATGATTTCCCACAAATACATGATCAAGCTCGTGTTCCCAAAGACCACCGCCTACGTCTGCCTTGTAAATAAAATTGAATTTTTCTGAAAGCTCTGCTTCAATTCCCAGTTCTTCCTTTAGTCTGCGTACCGCTCCTTGCTGATAAGTTTCCCCGTCACGTGGGTGTGAGCATACCGCATTGGTCCATTGGTTAGGAGAATGATATTTTCCTGAAGCTCTTTTCTGAAGAAGCATTTCTCCTTTACTGTTGAAAAGAAATACAGAAAAAGCACGGTGTAACAGGCCATTGATGTGAGCCTGCTGCTTTTCCATCAGTCCTAAAACCTCATCTTCAGGATTTACTAAAACAACATATTCTTCCATTCCTACAAATGTAAGAGTAATAAATGTATTTTGGAAATTTTTAGATAAACATCATGCTTTTTGTAATCATGGCAATGAAATTGAGGAAGTCAGAAAAGACTGGCAGGTAAATTTGTCCATTCACTGAGTAGTTGCTTTTCAGATCTCCACTTTATGATGTAAAAATAAAATGTGAAATGAAAATTTTTAACTAATTCGGCTTGAATGGTTGATAAAATATTGATATTATTCTTTGAAAACCAGTTTTTATAGTAAAATATTAATGTAAAGCAAGATTAATATGCCTGATAATTGTAAAAACGCTAACTTTGTTTTTTAATATTTAGTAATGGAATTAGAATACATTGAACACATTAGTCCTATTCTAAAGGATGGAATAAAAAATTACTTAATAGATATCGACGGAACCATTACCGATGACGTTCCCAATGAAGAGCCGGAAAGAATGGTTACCTGCGAACCCTACCCGGATGCTCTGGAAACGATCAACAGATGGTATGACGAAGGACATCAGATCTGCTTTTTTACTTCAAGAACCGAAAATCTGAAACAAATTACGATCGACTGGCTGGATAAGCATGGCTTCAAATACCACAGCGTGCTTTGCGGAAAACCAAGAGGAGGAAATTATCACTGGATAGACAACCACCTGGTAAGAGCTACAAGATACAAAGGAAGATTTACGGATTTGGTAGAAAAACAAGTGACCATTGAGGTATTCAAAGAAGACGGCGAATAAAAATATAATTCAAAGATTTAAAGATTAAATGTGAACCAGTACCTTTAATTTTTAAATCTTTCATTTTTTAATATACTTGATATTTTATGAAAGTTTTAGCAAACGACGGCCTGGATCAATCTGGAATAGATGCATTGACAGAAAAAGGCTTTGAGGTGATTACTACAAAAGTTCCCCAGGAATTTTTAGTAGATTATATTAATGAGCACAAAATCCGCACATTATTGGTGAGAAGTGCCACACAGGTAAGAAAAGATATTATTGATGGATGTCCGTCCATCGACATTATTGGAAGAGGAGGTGTTGGTATGGATAATATTGACGTAGATTATGCAAGAGAAAAAGGGATTCATGTGATCAACACTCCTTCAGCATCATCGGAATCTGTGGCTGAGCTTGTTTTCGCCCATTTGTTTTCCGGGGCGAGATTTCTTCAGGATTCTAACAGAAAAATGCCTGTTGTAGGAGATACAGAATTTGCAGGTCTTAAAAAAGCATATGCTGCAGGTATCGAACTGAGAGGAAAAACCATCGGTATTGTAGGAATGGGAAGAATCGGCCAGGAAGTGGCAAGAATTGCTTTAGGACTTGGGATGAGAGTGATTGCTGCTGATAATAACGTCGGAAGAGCAAGTATCAAAGTGAAATTTTACAACAACCAGTTCATCAATGTTGATATCGAAACAGAGCCGTTACAGGATGTTTTAAAACATTCAGACTTCATTACTTTACACGTTCCTGCACAGAAGGACGGTTATATGATCGGAAAGGATGAGTTTGAAATAATGAAAGACGGAGTAGCTGTTGTCAACTGTTCAAGAGGTGGAGTTATTGATGAAGCAGCTTTAATTCAGGCTTTGGATTCGGGTAAAGTACGATTTGCCGGTTTGGATGTTTTCATTAATGAACCCACACCATCCAAAGAGATCCTTACTCACCCTAAAATTTCTCTTACCCCTCACACGGGAGCTTCTACTCTTGAAGCGCAGGATAGAATAGGGCTTTCCCTGGCAGAGCAGATTTCAAGTATCTTACAGATTCAATAAGTTGAAAATGATCATAAATAAAGCACTCCAGCCTTAGACCGGAGTGCTTTTTTATTTTTAAAACTGTTGTTTAAAAGATTAGATATTTTTGCTTTTCAGCAAATCTCTGATCTCCATCAGTAATTTTTGATCTTCTGTAGGTCCGGCAGGAGCTGGAGCCTCTTTTTTGTTTACTTTATTGGCGAATTTAATGATCCAGAAAAGAACCATCGCAATACAAAGGAAACTGATTACTGCTGAAAGGAAATTTCCGTAAGCAACGCCATTCCAAGAAAGTTTTGCAATGTTTTCTGCACCGGCGGCTTTCAATGCCGGGTTGAGTATAAGAGGAGTGATTACATCTTCCACTAATGAGGAAACAATTTTACCAAATGCTGCCCCAATGATCACACCGACAGCAAGATCGAGAACATTGCCCTTAAAGGCAAACTCTTTAAATTCTTTTACAAATCCCATAATTTATATTTTTTTAATTAGTATATACACAAAAATATAATTAAAAAATGTAAAAAACACTACGTTTAATCGTTTTTTATTCCCAAAATATTGAAATTTACGCTCATTTCCTGCTAACAGTTTTAATTAATATTTCAGCATTGTAACAATACATTATGCCATTAATGATGACTTTTTATTTTTATTAATGAGGTGATAGCATAATGAAAAATCTTTTGTAATTTGCTTAAAAGTTTGTTTCACCTATGAAAATTTTCACCGCAGAACAGATACGAAGCTGGGATCAGTTTACGATTTCCCATGAGCCGGTTTCTTCTATTCAATTAATGGAAAGAGCTTCAATGGCTGCTACTCATTGGATTTCGGAACACTGTAAAAACCATAAAAAACTGGCTGTATTTTGTGGTAACGGAAATAACGGAGGTGACGGCCTGGCTGTCGCAAGGCTACTTTATCTGAAAGGTTTTGATGTAGATGTATTTGTTAGCGATTCCAAAAGGAAATTTTCAGAAGATGCTTCTGTTAACCTGAAAAGACTCCGCGATTTGTCGGGAATTTCAGTCAGAAAATTTGATCCCGAAGAACAGTATAATTTTGATGAGAAAACCATTATTGTAGATGCCCTTTTCGGAACGGGATTATCCAGACCGTTGGAAGGTGATTATAAAAAGCTTGTTGAACAATTGAACAGCAAAAAAAATAGTAAAATATCCATCGATATTCCTTCCGGATTGTCTGCAGATGAAATGTTTGATAATAATCCGGTTATTCTGAAAGCTGATTATACACTGACCTTTCAATGTTGGAAAAGAACCTTCCTTCATCCTGAAACAGGGAAATATACCGGAAAAGTAGTACAGCTGGATATTGATTTAAGCAAAATATACGCAGATACAACTGATTCTGATTACTCTGTAATTGATGATCAGCTGGTGGGATCGATATTTATTCCAAGACAGGAATTTTCCCATAAAGGCAGTTATGGTAAGGCAGCCATCATAGGAGGAAGCTATGGAAAAATAGGAGCGGCAGTGCTGGCAACACGATCAGCTCTCAAAACCGGAGCAGGGCTGACCTTTACACTCGCTCCGGAATGCGGATACAATATTTTGCAGACCTCATGCCCCGAAGCTATGTTTATAAAAGGAGGGGAGCAGTTTATCACAAATTTTGAAATGGACAAAGATGTTACCTGTGGTGCCGGTCCTGGTTTGGGAACGCATTCCGGTACAGAGAAAGGCTTTTTGAGTTTTCTTAAAAACTATTCTCAGCCATTGGTTCTCGATGCAGATGCATTGAATATTATTTCAAATGATCCAAAAAATTTGAAACTCATTCCCAAAAAATCAATCATAACTCCTCATCCGAAAGAGTTTGAAAGACTTTTCGGAAGTACAGATAATTCTTTTGAAAGACTTGAACTGGCAAGGAAAAAGGCAAAAGAACTTGATCTTTATATTGTCCTTAAAGACCACCATACCCAGGTTGTTACTCCGCAGGGAAAAGTATTCTATAATATAACCGGAAATGCAGGTCTTGCGAAAGGAGGAAGCGGAGATATTCTTACCGGAATTCTCACTTCGCTTCTGGCTCAGAAGTACTCTGAAGAGGAGACTTGTATTCTTGGGGTATGGCTGCATGGCAGAGCGGCCGATATTGCTTCAGAAAAACATTCAAAAGAATCGATGCTGCCTACTGATGTCATTGATGCCTTTGGGTCTGTTTTCGAAGAACTGAACAGAAAGGCGGAGAGAAATCTGTAAGTAAACAGCTAATAAAAAAGGCAAATCTGTATTTCTACAAATTTGCCTTTTTATTTTTCAGCTTAAATGGCTTATTCCGGTTTTTCGTTTTCTGCCTCAGTGATCTTAAATTTCTTGGAAACGATCATGATGACAACACCTGCAATCATAAAAGGAATCGAAAGAACCTGACCTGTATTCAGACCGCCAATCTGGATGAATTCATCTCCCTGTGGCTCCTTAAGAAACTCAACAAAGAACCTGATCGCCCAAAGAATGATGAAAAACAGACCGAATAACCATCCCTGCTGGTATTTTTTATTTGTTTTTCTGTACAATATCCATAGTAAAATGAAGAGAAGAACATATCCTACTGCTTCAAATAACTGGCTTGGGTAACGGGGTACAGTAAGACCATACTCACTGCTTTGTTGTGGGAAAAGCAAAGCAAACGGAGAATTCGGGTCAGCTGGTTTACCAACGATTTCAGAATTGAAAAAATTCCCCATTCTTACAAACGCTCCTCCTAAAGCTACGACAATACCTAGTCTGTCATATACCCAAAAAGGGTTTTTCTTAATGATTTTAAATGAATAATAAAGCGTGGTAAAGATCAGGGCAATCGTAGCACCGTGGCTCGCCAGTCCTGAAAAACCTGTGAATTTTAAACCGTTTTTTGTGCTTATCGGTAAAAATACACTCCAGAAATCCTCTTTAAATAGTTCCGGCTGATAAAAGATAACATGTCCTAATCTTGCTCCCAGAATAGTCCCTATCAATGTCCATGTGAACAGAGGTTCTAGGTATTTCTGGTTCACATTATCAATCTTAAAGATTCTCGTCATCAAAACATATCCGAATCCAAAGGCAAAAACAAACATCAAACTATAAAAGTGAAGCGTAAATGATCCGATGTGAATACCTTTTGAAGGATCCCAGATTTTAAATGAAGTCTTGAGTTCTACTTTATCAGAATCAGTGATAGGTTTTACAGTCTTTACTGCATATTTAAAAGTGGTGATATTTTCTTTGGTAACACCAGTATCAATCAACTTAAAGTTTTTATCAAAAAACTGATACCTGGAATCCTTATACTTTGCTAAAGTGGAAGCCCCATAATTGTAATAAGCAGGTTCAAAATTGGATTCATTAAGAATCACAACGAAAGACTGGTTCTTGTCTGATTCTCTGTCCGGAAAAGCTGTAAGGTCTCCCATCTCTGTGGTAGAATAGATTTTTACAGGAACATTACTTCCATTGATATCTAAAGTTCCGTCAGATAAACCTCCAGGGTATTCCTGTGCAAAAAGAAGCTGCGTGATGAACGCAAACAGCACAAGATAAATTCTGAAAAAGATAGTATTCATTTTTCTATTGATTTAATAGTTTGATTATTGACATTTATGTTTGGGGGGAACAGGATCATAACCGCTTCCTCCCCAGGGATGGCATCTTAAAATTCTTTTAAATCCCAGCCAGAAACCTTTAAAAACACCATGTACCTGAAGCGACTCAATCATATAGTGGGAACAGGTAGGTTCGTAACGGCAGTTTTTGGGAAGTAAGGGCGAGATGAACCATTGGTAAAATTTGATCAAAATTACCAGCGGAAATGTAATGATTTTATTGAATGTAAGTTTCAAAACAATGCAAAAATAGGGTAAAAAAATGAAAATTAGTTTAATTTTGTTATAAGTTTCGGAGATCGGAAATCCGGGACATTGATCTTAAAAAATAGAATTACTTTGAATCAAAATATCCCATTAGCTGAAAAATTAAGACCCAAAACCCTGAACGATGTTCTGGGGCAGGAGCACCTTACCGGCGACAAAGGAACAATCAGAAAGATGATTGAAAACAATACCCTGAATTCGCTGATATTCTGGGGGCCTCCAGGCACGGGGAAAACAACACTTGCTGAAATTATCTCTGAGCAGTCGGGGAGAAAGTTTTATAAGCTTTCTGCAGTTTCTTCCGGGGTGAAAGATGTGCGCGATGTAATTGAAGATGCCAAAAAGCAGAACTTATTTTCCGGAAAATCACCGATCTTGTTTATTGACGAGATCCACAGGTTTAATAAGTCGCAGCAGGATTCATTATTGCATGCGGTAGAAAAAGGTTGGATTGTTTTGATTGGCGCCACCACGGAGAATCCAAGTTTTGAGGTGGTTTCAGCACTGCTTTCAAGAAGCCAGATCTATGTTTTAAAAGCTTTGAGCTATGAAAAACTGGAAGAACTGATTGATATCGCATCAGACAGATACAATAAAGATGAAGGAACAGATTTTAAAATCCTTGAAAAAGAAGCTTTCATTCAGTATTCCGGTGGTGATGCCAGAAAACTGATCAATTCCGTAGAACTGGTTTTGAACCAATATAAAAATTCGGGTACAACGGAAATCCTGAATTCTGATGTTCTTGAAGTTCTTCAGGAAACGATGGCTTTGTATGATAAAAACGGAGAGCAGCATTATGATATCATCTCAGCTTTTATCAAGTCTATGCGTGGAGGTGATCCGAACGGAGCGGTGTATTGGCTGGCAAGAATGATTGCCGGGGGAGAAGATATTAAGTTCATTGCAAGGAGAATGCTGATTTTAGCTGCTGAGGATGTAGGGCTGGCTAACCCCAATGCTTTGGTAGTTGCCAATAATTGTTTTCAGGCGATCAATGTGATCGGTAATCCTGAGGCAAGGATTATCTTGAGCGAAACAGCGGTGTATCTTGCGGTTTCCCCTAAAAGCAATTCTGCGTATATGGCCATCAATGAGGCTCTGGCTTTGGTAAAACAGACGGGAAACCTGCCTGTTCCCCTTCATTTGAGAAATGCTCCTACCAAACTGATGAAAGACCTGGATTATGGAAAAGAATACAAGTACGCTCATTCCTATGAAGGAAACTTTGTAGAACAGGATTTTCTTCCGGAAGAAATCCGAAATGTGAAACTATATGAGCCGGGAAATAATTCTACTGAGAAGAAAATCTATGAAGAGCTCAAGAAAAAATGGAATAATAAATATTAGAATTGAAAAAGGATGCTGAAAAAACGGCATCCTTTTTATATTAAATCGGTTTTTTTAACCTATAACATTTCAGCTATTATAAAGTGAAAATGGTGGTAAATATTTTTAAACCATTAAGGAGACTGAAGAATTAAAGTATAGTTAAGATAAAACATGCTGATTTTAAGTTAAAGCGAAGCTTATCTTAATAATCTTAACAGCTTAATACGATCTTAATGTTTCAAAAAATCAAATTATTCGGTAGTGTAAATAAACAATGTTTTCTTACCGTTGTAATCTTTTGTTTCAGCTTTTTTCTTAATCTCAGGATATATCAAAGTATTGGTGTCCGTAAATTCATATCCTTCAATAAATACAGGGTTATCTGCCGGAATATTGTATTGTGCATTCATATTGGATAACGTCATTCTGTCAAGTACATTTTCTCCGTTTTTAAACTTATATTCAGTTACGCCTTTTGTAAAAACAGAACTGTATTTTTTTAAGCTTTGGGGAAGACTCGCTGGAGTATTGTATACTTTAGAAACCTGTAATACGTTCTTTTTTGTATTGAACAATTCTACTGTCCCAATGGCATTGTCAGCCACTGCAAACTTTACAGCAGGATTTTTTTGCTGGGCCAATAAAGTAGCAGAGGATAGAAGTAAAAAAGAATAGAATAGTTTTTTCATAATTGGAATATGTAACTGTTAAAAACGTGATAAATATAGTTATTTTTTATAAAATCTGAATAAAATCTTGAATTGTTTTACATTCTATTTATAAATAAAAACTTTTTTTCTGATTATCAGTCTGTGCTTTCATCTTTTTTATCCTTTTTATCTACCATATTTCTGATCATATTTTTCAGTCGCTGGAAAGTAAAAGAGCTTAATAATAAAATAACCCCGAGAGCAATAAAGGCACTGATTCTTGAGATATTATCCATTTGCCATACATCATAACCATAAAGTTTCAATACCATCAGGCCAACCAACGCAAAGCCAATCTTGTTATATTCCTGAATATTCTTTTTCAAACCGGTATAAATAAAAATGCTGGCAAGAATTGTCCAGATAACAGGCAGATAAAGAATATTGAAATGTTCACTTGCTTTATAAGAATGCGGGAGATCATTGGAAACCATTAAAATATAAGAATGATGCAGCTCGCAGCTTACAGAAATGATTAGTGCCAGAGCCTGTATCCAGTAAGAAATCTTTTGCTTATGAAACGCTGAAGTAGGAATAATTCTGTATCCTATATATATAAAAGGAATCCATTGCAGTAGATGAAGGAAATAAAAACTTAAATGGAGCTTTTTTGTTAAGACAGCGGTCACAACCGGAAGAGTCGAAACCGATGTATTTATTACGATCAGGAAAAAAAACAGATAAATCAGTAGGTTTTGAACATCATTTCTGATGCTCAGCAGTTTTCTGAAAAGCAATAAAATAAAAATATAATAAATACTGAATAAAAGTCCTGTG
This sequence comes from Chryseobacterium sp. X308, assembly GCF_020733145.1. Lineage (NCBI taxonomy): Bacteria > Pseudomonadati > Bacteroidota > Flavobacteriia > Flavobacteriales > Weeksellaceae > Chryseobacterium > Chryseobacterium sp. X308. Next base: position 562,641 of record NZ_JAJFZH010000002.1, on the reverse strand, counting down.
CTGGTAATGGCTGACCATGGCATTCCCGAAATATGATAAGTGATTTCAAGAAGAAAAGTAATATAGATAACCCCATAACTGATCAAGGTAATAAGATCTTCAAAAAAGTTATTGCTTTTTTCCTGTGTCTCTTTCACGGTATTCCTTAGCAAATACAGATTAATCATGATGGAAACAATAGTAAAGGAACTGGTGATGAATGGAGGATTGAATATGATATTGAAATCTTTTGTTCCAAAATATTCAGTCCAGGTTATAAGCTGGGCGATCATCACCAATGGAAACAGGATATAAAAGAAAGTTTTGAAAATCTTATGACCTGTTTTTTTCCAGATAAAAAGAAGGAGGGTGGTTTCTATGGCCCAGATGCTGGTGATGAGATGCGTTTTAAACTGAATAGCAATCGCAATGGTTATAAGGCTGGTAACAAGCCCTGCAAATACAGAGTAAGCTACTCCAAAGCTTTTGCGGGTATATTCTCTGAAAAGTAAAATAGCATTTACAGCAGCAAAAATAAGCGGGAAAACAATCGGGGGTTCATATTTTAATGTATCAAAAATGTAAAGAAGCCCCAGAATACTTGAAAAATTAGCGAGAGCAAGTATTAAAATATCAGAGGTTGAAAGGATATTTCTTCTGAAGTAATCATACAGAGCAAAAATGTAGAAAATCGCATAACTGATCAGATAAAAAGTAATGCTTAAAAGCTCCGGGCTTTCATGGGTCCAGAATAAAAGGTAGCCTGTTGTAAAAATATAAGCTGTCCATCCCACACTTTTCCAGTGCTGCAGAAAAGAGGCTGCCAGCATTCCCGTATTTAAAAGAGTAATATAAATAAAAAGGAAAAGATAATTACTTTGTCCTGTACTGATCATGAAAGGAGCTGCAAAACCTCCTATCAGTGAAAATATAATCAATACTTCACTTTTATAGTAATAGGACAGGATAATAGAGGCTGCGGTAATCAGTGCCGTTATAATAAAAGCTGTATTTTGGGTAAACAGATGATATTCACGAAAGGCAATGGTGGCTGTGAAATACAGAACAGCAATACCGCCTCCTGTAATGATGGAAGAAAAAGCCGGGTAATTTTTTCTAAGAAAATGTCCGGTGATGATGATTCCTGCTCCGGTACAAAAACCGATTCCCGCTCTTGCTGCTTCACCAATCCAGTTTTTATCAATGGCATACTTTACAAAATAACCAATTCCGAGAACAAGGGTAAAAATACCGATAATGGTAAGAACATTTTGTTTTAAAAAATCAGAAACAGGAGCAAGCCAGTCTTTTTGAACTGGTGTTGAGGTTTTTTCGCTTTTTTCACTGTATTGTATATCTTCATGCTGAGGTTGCTCTTGCTGCGGAATCAAACTATCTTCCGTTGAGGTTGTCTTATGAATTACTTCTGTCTGAGCCTGAGCAGTCTCGTTGATTTTATAATGAAGATCTGAAATCTCCTTTTCCAATTTTCTGATTTTGGTGTTCAGATTATTGAAAATGATGAAGATAATGATAAAGATGATAACTGCAACAAACTCATTCATTTCATTAGTTTTTATCAAATATAAAGAAATGTTTCAAATGCTATTTAAAAATTAACCCATCGCGGTATAAGCGATGGGTTAAATGGTATAGATAACTAACAATATGTTTTTACTAGTTTGATACTTTGTAAATGTAGAATGATGCAATACTGGATCCTAATAATCCTGCCGTAATAACACCGGAATCTACAAGTCCGAAAGAAACTTTGTCACCCGCCTGGAATGAATACAAAGAATTAATGCTGGAATCGGAAAGTGTTAAGTTAACTGCTAATGCAAGATTAACTCCACTGAATGGACGAGTGTCTATCAAAGTGGTTACTGCAGATCTCGTTCTTGCAATAGCAATACCAGGTGCTCCAGACAATAAGGAAGCCTGTAAACCTGTACCATATCTGAATGCAAACCCAACCGCATATACTCCCGTAGAAGGAATATTATAAGAACCATCAGCATTGGTAAATAACGCAGCGGTTCCTATAGTTCTGTCGGCTTGTACAAAGCTGACAGGCTGGTAATCAGAAGGCAAAACACCTAAGTTCAAAAGGGTTATACCAGTTGTTTTTTTCGCAGAATAAACAGAAGTGTTGGTTCCGGCAGCTGCAGTTATTAATGACGGGTCAACTGAGAATACCTGAGTGGTTCCCTGATTAATTCCTAAAATCTGATATCCGGGTAGGGATGTAGCTGCAGGGGTATCACGAACTTTCAAGGTTCCATTAACATCTAGGGTTGCAGATGGGTTTGGTGTATTGATACCCACCTGTGAGAATAATGGTAACGCTGCACATGCTAACATTAAGCTGTAAAGTTTAGTTTTCATGATCAAGATTTTTAAATTAGTTGCTAAGCAAATATACAACAAAAATTATACCCTGCATTGTGAAATCTTTAAAATTAACATTATTATGATGTAATATATTTAAACATATGTTTGTATTTTAGTTAATATTTTGACATAATTTAGTTACGACTTATTATATTTATTTTTAATTTAATGTATTGTTTATCAGTGTTTTGTTAAAAGATAATTCTCCCTGTTGTGTGGGTTATTTGTTGATTAAAACAGAAGGGTGCTATTCATAGAATTTATCATAAAAGTTTTTTTGAATTTGATATTTTTTAATAGAATAAAAAAAACACTGCCTTAACGACAGTGTTTTTGAACAGATTTATTTGTTTTTTTTCTAGCTTTCCAACAGGAATTCTTTATAATTCCCAAGAAAATCTACATTAGCGTTGATTGATTCGAGCTCTTTGAGTGCATTTTCATGCAAAACCTCCTCCCATGGTCCTTCAACATTGATAAAAAAGAAATAATTTCCCAAACCTGTTTTTAAGGTTCTGGATTCTATTTTGCTAAGATTCATTTTTCTCCATGCAAAAACCGATAGAACCTGATGTAAACCTCCGGGATGATCTTCCGGAAGCGTGATGAGCATTCCTGATTTCTCACCCAGTGTTTCCAGTTGATCATTTTGATACTTGTTCTGTTCTTTGGAAATAATGATAAACCGGGTATGGTTTTGTTCAAAATCCTGAATATTACGGTTCACAATTTTTAAGCCATATAAATTGGCAGCAAACTGATTGGCTACGGCGGCAATAAGAGTCTCCGGATTCTCGGAAACAAATTTTGCGGCCGCTGCAGTGGAGGAAAAATCCTGTTTCGGAATCTCTTTGTAATGAGTGTCCAGAAAATGGAAGCTCTGTGCGAGAGCCTGTGGGTGAGAATATATTCTTTCAATAGTCTCAACAGAATTTTCCGGATGAATCATCAGATGATGTGCAATAGGCATTACTGCTTCTGCTTCTATCTTAATAGACGGAGTCTTATATAAATAATCCAGCGTCATCGATACGGTTCCTTCGATTGAGTTTTCCAAAGGCACTACTGCTTTCACTACCTCTCCGTTTTCAACGGCATTAAAACAATCCAGAATACTGGCTTGCGGTACTATTTCGTCATCAGGGAAAAGCTGTGCTGTAGCGAGCTGGGTAAAACTGGCATGAGGTCCCAAAAATGCAATCTTCATAGTGTAATATATAAGGGATGATTAAAATAATGGTACAAAGGTGCGAATTAATTCATAAACAGAGAGGGTGTAGAGTTTAAAGTGTAATGTTTTTAGTTGCGGGTTACGGGTTACGGGTTACGAGTTGCGGGTTTATTTTGTGACCGGATAATTTGAGATAGATATTTTAACTCTATTGAAAATTCACCCTTCACCTTTACAAAACCTCTACCCGATATTTTGTCGGGTATCTCCCTAATTCCTGCAACCTACTACCTGCTACCTATCCTTTCCAGTTCTTCTCAATCAGTTCCATCAGAAAATCCGGACACCTGATCACTTTGTTGGTTTTTGAATCTAAAAAGAATAGAGTAGTGGAAGCTTCTGTTATTTTAATATGCTCTTCATTGTAAATTTCATATTCAAACTCGATCCTTACCCCCGGAATTTTTTTAACATAAGTATGGATTTCTAATTTTTGGTCATACAAAGCAGGTCGGATATATTTAATTTTGTAGTCCGAAACGGGAAGCCAAATTCCTTGGTTTTCAATTTCATCGTATGAAATTCCTATGCTTCTGAAGAGTTCAACTCTCGCTACTTCGAAGTACGTTGCATAGTTTCCGTAGTATACGTATTTCATTGGATCTGTTTCTGCGTAACGTACTCGTATTGAGTGTGTTGTGTGTATCATTTTAGGTGTTAAATTATACATACAAATATATTTTTAAATAATCAATACCTGCAATATTTTTTTTTGAAAAGAAAAAATTGGACCTTTGTCTTCCTTCTAAACACAGTACAAACAAAGAATAATCGGGGCTTAAAAAATGGATGACAATTTAATGATGATATGGCAGAAATGCCTTCAGTTTATGCGCGATAACCTGAACGCTGCTGAAGACAATTCTGACCTTAAAAAACTTGAAAAATCTTTCGATATGCTATTCGATAAGGTTCAGCCGCTTTCATTGGTGGCCAACAACCTTACGTTGATCGTGCCGAGTGATTTTTACAAGGAATATATAGAGGATAATTACCTGTCCTTACTTTCTGCTGCCCTGAAGAAAAATATTGGAAAAGGAGTTAAATTATGGTATTCTGTGATGGAAAACAGGCCAAAAGGTGAAGAAAAACCTGTTACCATGAACATCAAGGGACAAAGCGTTCCTACTCCGAAAACACAGGAAACAATGCCGCAAGGTTTTTCTGCTAATATTGTAAACCCGTTTGTCGTTCCCGGAATTAGAAAAGTAAACATAGATTCTAACCTGAAGCCTGACTATTCGTTTGATAGTTATGTAGAAGGAGAAAGCAATAAATTTGCAGCCACTGTAGCCAGATCCATTGCCAAAAGACCTGGAGCAACAGCTTTCAACCCGTTATTCCTATATGGAGGTTATGGAGTTGGAAAAACCCACCTGGGACAGGCTGTTGGTCTTGAAGTAAAAAATCAGTTTCCTGATAAAGTAGTTCTTTATCTGTCTTCTGAAAAGTTTATCCAGCAGTTTATCTCTGCGGCAAAGGCTCATAAGCAGACTGAGTTTGCGAATTTCTATCAAATGGTAGATGTACTGATTATTGATGATATTCAGTTCCTATCCGGAAAATCGGCAACACAGGACAGTTTCTTCCATATTTTTGATCATCTGCATCAGAATGGAAAACAGATTATCCTTACTTCAGATAAGGCTCCTGCAGATATTATGGATATCCAGGACAGAATTGTTTCCCGTTTCAAATGGGGGCTTTCTGCAGAAATCAAATCTCCGGATCTATCTACAAGAAGACAGATCATTGAAGATAAGCTAAGCAGAGACGGAATTGTTCTTCCTGGCGATATGCTTGACTTCCTTGCTGCTGAAGCCAAAACAAATGTAAGAGAACTTATCGGGGTTATCAACTCAGTGATTGCTTACTCTACAGTATATAAAAGAGACCTTAGTCTTGAGTTGCTTAAAGAAACCATCAACAGAATTGCAGCTAACCAGAAGAAAGTTATCAATATTCCTTACATTCAGGAAGTGGTTTGTGATTATTTTGGAATCAAAAAAGAGCAGCTGCTTTCAAAAACAAGAAAAAGAGAGATTGCATTACCACGACAGCTTGCGATGTACTTCTCCAAAGAGTTTACCAATTCTACATTTACTAAGATTGGTGAGGAAATGGGAGGAAAAGATCACTCTACAGTAATGTATGCTTGTGATACGATCAAAGATGTTTCGAAAATCGATAAAGAAATCAAGAAATACGTAAAAGACCTTACTGAAAGAATCAAACAATAAATAAGGTTGAGCTTACATAAATTAAAATGAAGGATAGTTTTATTCTTCATTTTTTATTTAGTTTTGTCGTAGCAAAAGACTTTTTTAAAAAAACAGGATATGAAAATTTTAATGGTTTGTCTGGGAAATATATGCAGAAGTCCATTGGCGGAAGGAATTATGAAAACGAAACTACCGGATCATTATTGGGTAGATTCTGCCGGAACTATTTCAATGCATGAAGGCGAACATCCGGATAAAAGAGCCATTAAGACTGCAGCTAATCATCATATTGATATATCGCAGCAAAGATCAAGACCTATCACCAGGAAAGATTTTGAAACCTTTGATAAGATCTACTGTATGGATGTTGATGTACTCGGAGATGTTGTTTCTAAAACTAAAAATGAAGAAGAACGTCAGAAAGTATCCTTGTTTTTAGAGGTATTGGGAGATCACAAAAATGCTGAAGTGCCGGATCCTTATTGGGGCGATATGAACGATTTTGAAAAGGTTTTCCAGCTTTTGGATAAAGGTTGTGAAGCTATCAAAAATCAATTATCAAAATAATGAGCATGAACATGCTGAATATTTCCAACACCTTCACTTAAAAAGAACTAAAAAATAATACAATGCTTTTTTTACTCCCTGCTTACTTATCAGAAAATACTTCTATCAACCACTTTTCACCTGTTGTGAAGGATTATATCATGCAGACAGATTATTTCTTTGTGGAAAATGAGAAAACTGCCCGAAAGGTTGTGAAATTTTTTGCTCCTGAAAAAAAGCAGTCTGATCTGAAGTTGTTTTTGTTAGATAAATACACGGAAAACGCAGATATTAAAGAAGCTCAGGAGCTGATGCTTAAAGGGCAGGACTTCGGATTGCTGTCAGAAGCAGGATTACCATGTATTGCAGATCCGGGAAATCTGATGGTGAAATGGTGTCATGAGAAAAACATCAGAGTGATCCCGATTTCGGGGCCTTCATCTATTATTCTTGCTTTGATTTCCAGTGGTTTTAATGGACAGGAATTTACTTTCCACGGCTATCTTCCCATTGAAAAAGGGGAGAAAAAGAAACAGATCATGAACCTGGAAAGTCTTGTACAGAAAACAGGATATTCTCAGATTTTCATGGAAACACCTTACCGGAATAACCAGCTGTTTGAAGATTTGTGTAAGTTTTTGTCACCGAATACAAAGCTTTGTATTGCAGCTAATATCAACGATCCGGAACACGAATTCATCAAAACAAAAACCATAAAAGACTGGCAGAAACAAAAGCCGGAACTTCATAAAATTCCTGCAGTCTTCGTACTTGGGAAATAACCCGGATTCTTTGTGAATATAATCTACTGGCTGAAAGAATGATCAATTCTTTCAGCTTTTTTATTAAATAGTTTTCAGTACTGCTTACAAATTATATAACTGATATCATTTTATATTCCCATTTTCTCTCTACCCTCTGTTGTCAATCAATTCATATAAAAAATATTTCAATAAAGTGTGATTAATTATGTTTTTTTTGTATCTTTATGTTTTAACATTTTGTGATTATATGTTAAGGATAAGATGTTATGAATGGTAATTTTATGTTTTAATATGAAATATTGACTAATTCATTTAGTTTAATTTGTCTTTTTATTAAAAATTCTACAATTCAAATTATTTAATGAATTAAAGCTGTTTTCTTTTCCATTTCTTTAGTTATATCGAGGGAAAGGTTTTCAGAAAATAGTTTTACAGAAGATTGATCAATAACACCAAAATATTTAGTTATGAAAACAAGTAAATTTTTTTTTGCGCTATTGCTGATGCTGGCAATGCTGGTACCATCTTTAATTCATCTGTCTGCGCACGGATATGTACTGAGTCCTGCCTCCAGAGGATATCAGGGAAGCCTTGATAAGGCTGCACTAGGTTATTCTGCTGCATTTAGTATCTATGGATCTGTTATTAATGAACCTGGATCTCTTGAAGCCCCAAAAGGGTTTCCTGCGGCGGGTCCTGCAGATGGAAAGATCGCCTCTGCTAATGGAAGCATCGGTGGAGACACTACACTGGATATCCAGACTGCCGACCGTTGGAAGAAAACCAATATTTCCACGGGTGTGAATGCCTTTATCTGGAAATATTCGGCGTATCATGCGACAGCAAAATGGCATTATTATATGACAAAGCAGGGCTGGAATCCCAATCAACCTCTTTCCCGTCAGGATCTTGAGCTGATTGGAACTGTTGCACATAATGGGACACCTCCGCAGGATAATGTTTCTCATCAGATTACCGTTCCTGCAAACCGTAGCGGCTATCATATTATTTTAGCGGTCTGGGATGTAGCAGATACCACCAATGCATTTTATAATGTAATTGATGTTAACGTAACCGCCGGAACAGGAGTTTCTGCACCTGCCACCCCGACAGGCTTAGCACAGGTAGGAATAACAAGCACTTCTGCCAAAATAAGCTGGAATGCACAGTCTGACGCGGTATCCTATAACGTTTTCCGCAACGGACAAAACATTCAGCAGGTAACTACGGCTACATTCCAGGATACTGGTTTAACAGCCAATACGACATATACCTATGAAATACAGGCGAAGGGATCTTCAGGGCTTACTTCAGCGAAAAGTGCGCCACTCAATGTAAAGACAAACAGTGAAGGCACTCCTGAAAAGCCTACAGCACCCTCCAACCTGCATTCAATGGCAGTTACTGAAAACTCTGTTTCATTAATGTGGACAGCTTCCACCCATTCGCAGGGAATCAAAAATTACCAGGTATTTGAGAATGGAATCAAAGTAGGAGAGACTGTACAAACAAGCTTTTTACGAACCGGATTGACACAGGACACAGAATATTCTTATACGGTAAAATCTGTTGCAATGAACGATCAGCTTTCTGATGTAAGTAATGAATTAAAAGTCAGAACAAAAAAAATTACATCAGGAAATGGCCAGACCTACTGTGGAGCAGAGCAGTATAATGCTGCCAATGCTTATCCTGCAGCCGGAACGAAAGTTTTTTACTCCTGTAAAATCTGGAAAAACAAATGGTACGCAAATCCGGGAGAAATGCCTGGAATCAATATGGTATGGGAGGAAATAAGTACATGTACTGAAGGGACAGGCTGTGAATCAGGCGGTGCGGTTACCTATTGTGGCGCACAGGAATATAACCCTGCGAAAACGTATTCAACTACAGGAACAAAGGTTTTCTATACCTGCAAAATCTGGGAAAACAAATGGTACGCAAATCCGGGGGAAACACCGGGAAATAATGCTGTCTGGAAAATTGTAAGCGACTGCAATGAAGGACAGAACTGTCAGGCATCAGCTCTTACCAATAAAGAAAATGATCTTTCAGTAATTGTATCCGAACATATGATCAATTTTGCACCGGAAACGTATTATGCTGAAATAAGCAGGGTAGATGTCATTACCCCTCACGGACTTCAGATCATGACTTTTATGAATCCCGATAAAAACAGTATGAACATCAGCCGTCTTCAATCCGGAATCTATTTTGTGAAAATTCTTTATAAGGACGGAAAAAATAGTACTAAAACCATCAGAAAATAACAAAAACGATCTGAAACATTAAAAAAGCCGTCCTTATTTTGTGGACGGCTTTTTTGGCAGAATTTATAAAAATATTTAACAGCCCTTAACAAGACTATTGCATTATTCTTGTTTTTTAGTATTCATCACTTAAAATTATATGATTATGTCTGATAAAAAATTAGCAGGAATCTGGATTGATACAGAGAAAGCCATTGTAGCCAGGAATCACGATGCACAAAATGTTTCTGAATTTATCCTTTGCAAACCGGTGAAAGCAGAGATACAGCATGGAAACTCCAGTGAAAATGCAGGAAATAATGCTGAAATTACCAACAGAAACAAGTTTTTTAAAGAAATTGAAAAGTTACTGACCAATTCTCAGGAAGTGTATATTACAGGACCGGGTGTAACACAAGAGGAGCTTAAGCACTTCCTTCATGATACGGCTCAGTTCAGAGATTTGAAAATTACATTGGGAACCTCACAGAAAATGGCAGATGAAAAGGTCCTCGAAACAGTAAAAGAATATTTTAATAGTTAAATTGTAGATAATGCAGTGAAAATCCGGGCATCTTCGATGCCCGGATTTTTAATAAGTTAATTTTAATCCTTTTTCTTTGATCTCCATTTCCTCCAAATAAAAATAATAACAGGAATAAGCAAAAAGAAAGGCCACAGAGAAATGATTCCAAGCATAAAGCTTACAAAACTGTTCCAGCCTTCCGTTACCGAATCTACAAAACGGCTTCCAAAACCTATTTTTGAAGTGGCTGAACTTCTCACTTTTTCTTTGTATAAATTCAAATTCAGAGTACTGTAATTTACCCGGTCATCAATAAAACGAAGTCTGCCTTCGGCCACATCAATCTCATCTTCCAGTTCACGGATATTTTCCTGGATCTCCAGCATATCTTTTGTGGTAGCAGCACTTTTAAGCATATCTCGGTATTTTTCAAGATATATCTTTTTGTTGGCCAGCTTTATCGCGACATCAGTATATTCTTCAGTAACGTCATTGGATGAAATGTTTTTAGACAAAACGGTTCCAACGCCATCTGAAAAAGAGTTAATCAATGCATCAAAGTTTTTATGAGGTACACGGATAATCAGATTAAGATTATCATCCATATCCGTATTTTGAAATTCTTCTTTCTGGATATAAGCACTGTTTTTCCTGATGATTTCATTGACCTGGCTCTGTGCTTTTTGTATATCGCCCACCTGAATTTTCATATCTCCGTTTTTGATGATTTTTTTGGAGATTGTATCTGTTTTCTTTGAGGAGTGAACATCTTTGTTGGTTCCATTTTCATCAGATACCAGCTTTTCGGAAACAGAAATTGGTGAATAGGAAGCTGCGGAAGAAGGCGCTTTATCCTCGGTTATAACTTCCATCAGGTCGGCTTTCGCTTCGTGTTTTTCGCCGCCTGGTTTGCTGCAGTTGATCAGAATAAGACCTGATAACAGGAAAATAATTTTTTTCATAAGTTAGTTAGTTTTTTATAAGTATGATCAAAAAGTGTGCTCAAAAAATGATTATAAGGTAAGATTGATTAAAATTTAAAAATAATTCGCTGTAAAACCAATCTGAAAATTGCTGAGACTGGTAAATAATTTCTATTTTTAATTCATGAAAAAAAGTCTTTTAGCATTCGCATTTTCTCCATTTCTGATGTATGCCCAGGAAGCTCCGAAACTTACAGACGAAATGGCAATGAAATTATCCGACAAACCTCTTCATTGTATCAACCAGGAATATCCTAATAAAACTGCCCATATCATCAATAACGCAGGCGAAGTTCCTTTGACTCCAAAAGATCTTCACCCTAGTTTTTATGGATGTTTCGACTGGCATAGCTCTGTTCATGGGCATTGGATGCTGACAAGACTTTTGAAAACGAAACCCAATCTCTCCAATGCCAAAGAGATTGAAAAAATTCTGGATGAATCATTTCAAAAAGAAAAACTTCAGACAGAAGCGGATTACTTTACAAAATATCAGCTGACGGGAACTTTTGAAAGAACCTATGGCTGGGCGTGGATTTTAAAGCTGGATGAAGAACTCACAACCTGGGATCATCCGAGAGCCAAAATATGGCATCAGAATCTGAAACCGCTGACAGATCAGATCCTGAAATCCTGGAAAACCTATCTTCCGAAGCAAACCTATCCCAACAGAACCGGAGTTCACCCTAACACGGCATTTGCGATGTCTTTTGCTATCGATTGGGCAAGAGCCAATAAAGATAAGGAGTTTGAAAATCAGCTGGTAGAAAAGGCGAAATACTTTTTCTTAAAAGAACAGAAAACACCTGCTTATCTGGAACCTGACGGATCCGATTTCTTTTCGCCAAGTCTTGAAATTGCAGATCTGATGCGACGAGTGCTTCCTCAAAAAGAATTTGTACAGTGGCTGAATGCTTTCTACGAAAAGAGAAGTCTTGAAAATGTTGAAAAAATTCCTGTGGTAAGTGATCTGAGCGATTACCAAACCGTTCACCTCGTAGGACTATCTTTTTCTAAAGCATGGTGTATGAAAGGAATCTCAAATGCACTTCCTGCTAATCATCCGCTGAAAAAGGATTTCAGAAAAACGGCAGATGTATTTCTTGCCAATGGATTGCCACTGCTTTTCCAGGGGAATTATGGCGGAGATCACTGGCTGGCCAGTTTTGCGGTATATGCGCTGGAAGATTAATATCTGATTCCTGTCTTTTTAAGAACAAAGCCTAAAAGCCATATGGGTCCTATCAGAAGAAACTGGAGATCTTTAAGGAAAGTAGGCTTTTTTCCTTCAATTTTATGCCCAATAAACTGAAAAATCCATGTGATGATAAACACAGAAAGGTAAACCATCCATGATTGTCTTCCGAAACTGATATTGGCCAGATAGATGAAATGTTCCATCATGAGCATGATCACGATCATGATCACAGCGATCAATAAAGACAGCCTTATATAGAAAAGGGTGATCAGAATAATCACAATAAGGCTTACGATACTGGCACATCCGAAATAGGAAGCGCAGAAATGAGGGGAAGGAATCAGGGAGGCGAACCCCAGAATCGTCCAGAAAATTAAGGGTACACAAATCCAGTGAATGAACTTGTTGGTCGGGTTTCTATGGCTTTTACTGTATTCTGCAAATAATAGATCAACCTTTCTCATACTAAAGGGAAATTGGATTCCTGCTAAAATAATAAAATTTTGTAATCACTGGTAAGATTGCTTACATTTGTCTTATGTCTGCCCTGGAAAAATTTGGCGTTGATATTTTTACGGAACGGAATATTTTCGAGCGAATCGCTGTAGGTAAACCGTTTCGTCCCGAAAATCCTGCATTTATATTTATTAAATCAGGGACTATAAAACTCCGCCAGCACTTTAGTGATCTGGAGGTTTCTGCCAACATGTTTATGGTAACCGATCCCCAAACTATTTATGAAGTGGTGGGAGTAACGGATGATTTTCAGTCGAGGATGGTTTCTTATAAAAGAGAATTTATTTCTGCCTTATCATTAAAATTTAATCGTCTGATTACTTACCGATATTTCAGACAGCAGATGAATAAAGGAGTTCCTTTTCCTGAGGATGAAATGGAAGTCGTATGGAAAAGTGTCAATTTCCTGAAATATATCCTGGATTCTGATACCGAAATGCTTTATAAGAAGGAAATGGTAGAGCACCTTTTTTCTGTTTTCTGCTATCAGATGGCAGGAATTATTTCCAAGGAGGATAACAGCTCTATGAACCAGATGTCCAGGCAGGAAGAAATTGTATTTGTCTTTCTTACAGACCTTGCAGAGCATCATCTTACTGAAAGAACTGTTGAGTTCTACGCCGAACGGCAGTCAATTACAACCAGACATCTTTCTTCTGTAGTAAAGACCATTACAGGAAAATCTGCAAGTCAGATCATTGCTTTAATTGTCATTAATGAAGCGAAAGTACTCTTAAACTCTTCCAATAAACCGGTTTCGGAGATTTCCTCTATTCTCGGATTCAGTGATCAATACTCATTTTCTCATTTTTTTAAGAAGCATCTTGAGGTAAGCCCTAGACAGTACAGACATCAGTTCGAAAATTAAAATCTTACATTTGAACATCTTTTTCCAAAAATCAAACATTTGATTGATTTTGTTGCTGACCTAACTTTGCATCTGTAAAACAAGGTAAAATGACAAAGAAAATAAAAACAGCACTATCAGTATTGATAGCAGCTTTTCCTGCGCTGTTTTTTTCACAACAGATCAAACAGATGACCGCAGGTGAGGTGGCGGAACTCGCTGTTCAGAATCACCAGCAACTCAAAGTCTCCGCACAGAATATTGATATTGCAAAGCAGAACATTAATGTGGTTAAGCTTCAGAAACTTCCTACAATTACAGCTTCTACAAGCCAGTTCTATTTAGGAGATGCAGTAGCCATTGATAAAGATTTTTCAAATTCTACAAACGTTCCAATGCCGCATTACGGAAGTTCGTATGCGGTACAGGCAACACAGCTGATCTTCAAGGGAGGATTGGTGAATAAATCCATCGAAATGGCTGGGCTTCGCGAACAACTTTCGGAACTGGATTTAGAGAAAAATAAACAGGATGTGAAATTTTTAGTGATTTCCAATTATCTGGATGTCTATAAAATCATCAATCAGGAAGAAGTATTTCAGAATAACAAAAAACTGGCTCTGGAACGTCTGAAAAATATCCAGAAGTTCTATCAGCAGGGAATGGTAACCCGAAACGAAGTAATTCGTGGAGAATTGGCCATCAAAAACCTGGATCAGGGAATTCTTACCCTTACGAATAATAAGAAAATCCTTAATTATAATCTGAATATTGCTTTAGGTTTAGCTTCTGACACGGAGATTGTTCCTACAGAAAGTCTGGAGAATAAAGAATCCGGAATTGGCATGGAGTATTATACAGATCTTGCACACGAAAGCAATCCTTTGCTGAAATCTGCTCAAAAAAACATTGCGGTAGCAGATAAGAATATTGAAATCATCAAAACAGACAATTCACCTACGCTGGCCGGATTTGGCGGATATACGCTGCAAAGACCGATCACGACGAGAAATCCTGTTTTGGATATGTATTCAGGGGGCTGGCAGACTGGGGTTTCTCTGAGCTACAACATCGATACCCTCTATAAAACAAAAGAAAAAGTAAAATTAGGGGAATTGCAAAAGAATCAGGCGAATGATGCCATGACTCTGGTGCAGCAGAATGTAGACATGGCAGTGAATGCAGCCTATACCAAATATCAGGAAGCGATTCAGCAGGCAGATATTCTGAATGATTCCAAAAGACTGGCGGAAGAAAACTACAAGATTACGGAAGCCAAATATCTGAATCAGCTGGCCGTGCAGGCGGAAATGATTGATGCACAGAACCAGAAACTGCAGGCAGAGCTTGATTACGCCAATGCTGAAATCAATGTTTTATATCACTATTACAACCTTTTGAAATCTACAGGAACACTTTAATTTAAAACTGAAAATCAACACAATGGAAAACAAGGGACAAACTACTCAAAATACAACACCTGCTCCGGCAACATCTGCTGCAGAGCATAAGAAAAAGAAAAATAAAACCAATAAAATCAGAGCCATTATATCTAATATCATCGTTTTTCTGGTGATCGGTTTCGGATTATTCTGGTTAATACGCGAATATTTCCATATCGGAAGTAAAACCTATACGGAAGCGGCACAGGTAGAAGAATTTATCAATCCTATCAATACCAGAGTTTCTGCCTATATCAAAGAAATTAAGTTTATTGAACATCAGCATGTAAAAAAAGGCGATACTTTGGTCATCCTTGACGACCGTGAAATTCTTACGCAACTGGGACAGGCTGAAGCTGCCTATCAGAATGCTATGGCTCAAAAAACAGCTACAAGCTCTTCTGTGAACACGGTTTCCAACAATATCAACGTGATGCAGTCCAATATCGCAGGAGCAAAAGCAAGATTGTGGAATGCTGAACAGAATTTAAACCGATATAAAAACCTTTTGGCAGCTGAAGCCGTTACGAGACAACAGTATGATCAGGTGAAGACAGAATATGATGCTCAGAAGGCTGCTTATGAAACCTTAGTCAATCAAAAGCAATCTGCAAACCTTTCTACAACAGAAGTAAAAAGCAGGTTGGGAATCAATGATGCTGAAATTAAAAGAACAAAATCTGCTCTGGATATGGCGAGGATCAATCTTTCATATACTGTTATTACAGCGCCTTATGATGGAGTAATGGGAAGAAGAACAATTTCTGAAGGTCAGCTGATCCAACCAGGACAGCAGGTTGCAACAATCGTTCTGAACGGTCAGAAGTGGGTAACTGCCAACTTCCTGGAAAGCCAGATGCCGAATATCAAAGTAGGAGAAAAAATTTCTATGACAGCCGATGCTTTAGGAGGGAAAAAATTCGAAGGAATTGTGACTGCTGTTTCAGCGGCTACCGGATCAAGATACTCAAGCGTGCCTACGGACAATTCTACCGGAAACTTTATCAAAGTACAGCAGAGAATCCCTGTAAGAATTGAGTTTACAGCTTCCAACAAAAAAGAAGATCTGGATAAGCTGAGCGCCGGAATGAATATGAATGTGAATATTAATAAAGACTAAAAGATGGAAGATATCAGATTTCAGACATCATGCGTATGGGAAGCTAAGGTTGAATGTCGAAAGTCTGCCATCTGATATCTGAAGTCTATTCCCTAAAAAATCATGTACAACAAAGGATTATATAGCGATTGGGTACCGAAACCCGTACAACTGCTGCTGATTGTATTACTGCTTGCCGTGGTAATGCCCATCGGCGGGGTGTATACAGGAAATATCAGTTCTCTGGTAAGCGGTACCGGCGCCATGACAGAATATTTTATGTGGGCCAATTACGCCACTACTATTGGGATGGGAGCGTGTATGCCTGTTGTCCTCAGAATCAAAATGAGATTCAAAGTAAGGGACAAGATGGTGTTGCTCCTGGTACTTTTAGGGTTGCTGAGCTACGTGAACGGGACTACTTTACAGCCAATGATTTTTATTTTTACTTCTTTAATGATTGGCTTTATGAAAATGATGGTTACCATAGAGCTGTTTCTGCCATTAATGGTTATGATCGGAAATCGTGGAGTATTTTACGGAGCTTTCTATACCTTCGTTCTTGTCATGAA
Source organism: Chryseobacterium sp. X308 (assembly GCF_020733145.1). NCBI lineage: Bacteria > Pseudomonadati > Bacteroidota > Flavobacteriia > Flavobacteriales > Weeksellaceae > Chryseobacterium > Chryseobacterium sp. X308. The sequence continues at coordinate 546,073 of NZ_JAJFZH010000002.1, read as the reverse complement.
CCAGGTGGCAACCTATTATGCCGCTGAGTTTGCCCTTCTTTACAACTGGCAGCAGTTCTACCTGCTCACAGCAGTTTTATGCTTTATTTTAGCACTGATACACTGGATTTTTATGCATGACAAATATTTTGCATTAAAAGTTCCCCTGCATTATATTGACTGGCTGAGTATTTTGCTTTTCATCTCAACATTCATGTTTTCGGCATATGTGTATTCATTTGGAAGACAGCAGGACTGGTTCAACTCCAGGAACATCATCTATGGAAGTATTGCAGCTTTTGTCAGTTTTGCACTACTTTCTATCCGTCAGCTGACTTTAAAACGACCCTACCTTTCGTTTAAAATTTTCACAAAAAATAATGTGCAGCACGGTTTGTTCATGCTTTTCTGGCTGGGAATGTTTCTGGGAACAGCTTCTATTCAGAATACGTTTGCGGTAGGAGTTTTGGGATATGATCAATTGACCAATACCAGGCTGAGTCTACTGATGATTCCCGGAATTATCTTAGCCGGAGCTCTTGCTATTTTCTGGTTCAAAAAAGAAAAGCCATTGAAAATGTATATTTTTTCCGGTTTTGCCGCCATGGTTGGATATGCTATTATTATGTACTTTTCCATGGTGTTGGAGTTCAGTTATGACAACTGGTATCTGCCCATGTTTTTAAAAGGCTACGGAATGTGTTCATTGTTTATCTCCGTATGGTTTTATACGCTGGATAAGCTTGAAATGGATGAAATGCTGGCGGCCATCGGGCTTGTATTGGTTTGGAGAACTTTCCTTGCCGTAGGAATTTTTTCAACTTTATATTCCTGGTTTCAATACCGTTTTCAGGTTACGGCAATAGGAGATCTTGCTGTTTATATGGATGGAATGACTGTGACTCCTCAGAATGTAGCAGCCAATATGAAAGCCATTCAGCTTAATGCGATTATCATCGCTACCAAAAAGATATTCGGATATATTATTTTAGTCGGATTTGGGGTACTGATTTATGTTGCTACCCACCATTTTGGAGCAAAACGATTCCAATATTTCAGATTTGTAAGAGTTCTTGGCGGTAAATCGGTCATAGCGAGAAGAAGACTTCGCGAAAGAAAAAAATTATTGGAAGAGATAAAAGATGCTGCAGGACCTGCAGTATAAAAAGAAACCTTGTTTTTACCAGTAAAATCCTGGTCCTTAGTTGGGCTGGGATTTTACGTTTTTGCTAAGGAAGCTGGATGCTGGAAGAAGGAAGTTCTAAAAGACGATTTATAACTATTTGTTTTAATTTAACATTTTATTCCAAAAGAGGTTCTTAAAACTTATCTTGATTTACAGGTCATCAATAACTTCCAGCTTCCATCTTCCTCCTTCCATCAAAAAAATGAAAAATCTCCTATTTTATTATTTTTATTCTTTCTAAATAAGAATTATCTTTGTAGAATTATAAAACGTTGAGTAGAAAGAATGAAAAAGCAGTATGCATTCATAGGTCTTTTGGTTTCGGGATTGATGCTTTCCCAGACCGTAAAAGATTCTATTGCCTCTAAAGGTATTGAAGATGTGGTAATCGTAGCCTCCAGAAAACCTACAAAAATCTCTGAAGTTCCGGGAACGGTCTGGGTGGTACAGAAAGAAAAAATTCAGGAACAGGCGAAAAGCGGAGTTCCTATCAAAGAAATGTTGTCGATTCTGATTCCTTCCATGGATATTGGTCCACAGGGAAGAACCAATTATGGTCAGAATATGAGAGGACGTTCTGCCTTGGTGATGATAGACGGTGTTTCTCTGAACAGTATCCGTGCGATCAGTCGCCAGCTGGATGCCATTGATCCTTTTAATATTGAAAGAATCGAAGTGCTTTCAGGAGCAAGCTCAATTTACGGAGGTAACGCTACCGGTGGGATTATCAATATAATTACAAAAACACCTTCCAAAAAAGGAATCAGTGGAGAGACAGAATTAGGAGCACGTTCAGGTTTTATGGGAAAAGATGACCATGATTTCCGTGCTGCTCAGTCTATTGCTGCTAAAGGAGACAAGTTCTTCGGAAGATTGGGAGTAGCTTATCAGCAGAATGGTGGAGTGTATGGAGCAGATCAGAAACAGCTTTTTACGGATATTACCCAGACTGACCTTCAGTATAATCAGTCTATTGATATCCTGGCTACCGGAGGATATCAGTTTAACAATAAACATAAAATAACAGCCTCTGTTCAGTATTACAATTCTAAATTTAATGGCGACAGAAGCTTATTTTTAGGAGAAAATCTGAGTGCATTTACAACAAAAAATGCTTCATTACTCGAGATGAGAGATGGGTTTTCATCAGATAAAAATGTAGGTACAGAACGTTATATGGCAACTGTAGCTTATAACGCAAACGGAATTTTAGGCGGACAGGATTTATATGTGCAATTGGCTACCCGAGGTGAAAAATTAGGATTCTATCCATTCCCGGGAAATGTTACCTTACAGACGGGAAAAATACCTTATATGTCTTCTTCTCAGCAGGATACTTATTATTCCGGGATTAAAGCTTTATTGTCAAAATCATGGAGAGGACTGAATGTTACTTATGGAGCAGACTTCGATTTTGAAAAATTTGAAGGAACACAGTCTGTTTATGATATAGCCAAAACAATGTCCAGCGGTGGTTTAGTGAATGAAACAAAGTACAGCTTGGGAAGATATCCGACCAATCATTCACAGAGCTATGCAGGATATGTTCAGGCAAAATATAATATTCTTCCCAAATTGCAATTGAATGCAGGAATCCGTTATCAGCATATCAACGTAAAAATGGATGATTTTGTAGGTTCTGAACAGCAGACCCAGATTGCAATGGGCTATGGAAGTTCAGCATCTGCAATTCCGGGAGGTGAAAGTTCTTATAATGTAACCTTAGCTAATGCAGGGCTATTATACAAATTTAATGAGCAGCATCAGGTTTGGGGAACTTTTTCCCAGGGAGCAAGTTTAGCGGATCCGGCTAAGTTTTATGGTATCGGACAGTATAAGCTTGTGGGAACAAACTGGAATGTTGTATCCAGCATCAATGTTAAAGAACAGCCGCTGCAGGCCATCAAAACCAATCAGTTTGAAGTAGGATATCGTGTGAACAGAGGAGGTTTAAGAGCGCAGATTGCCGGATTTTTAAGTAATTCTGATAAAACGGTTACTGTAGATAAAAAGACCTTCCAAATCCTGGTGAATGATTTAAAATTAAGAAACATGGGAATTGAAGCTGAGGTTTCCTATTCTTTAAGCAATGGAGTGTATTTCGGTGCCAGCGGACTTTTGATCAAATCTGAAGTGGATAAAGAGGGAGAATGGCAGAAGCAGGAAATTTACAATGCTTCTCCTTCCAAATTGGTGACGTATATCGGGTATAATATTAAGAACTGGTCATTCAGATTCCAGTCGTTACAGAATTTCAAGCAGAAAGACGAGCTTAATAATGTTGTTGAAGGCTACAATACCTCAGATCTGATGATGGGATACCGTTTCAACTGGGGAAAATTCAACTTAGGAATTCAGAACCTGTTTAATACCGATTATCAGACGATCTGGAGCAAGCGTTCCCAGGTTTTATATGCCACTTACGGACTTCCGGAACTTTTTAATTATAAAGGAAGAGGAAGAACATTCAACCTTTCCTACACTTTTGAATTTTAAAAAAATGATCGGGATTTAAAATACCCTGATCTGAAAACATATTGTATTTCAAATCCGGTTTCTGAGTTTGATCGGAAACCGGATTTTAATTTAAAAAATCAGTTATGGCTAAAATTTCAACAGGGCAGATCGTTGCCGAAGTCACCAGAAAAGAATACATTACTGACCATTTTATCAGAGTGTATCTCTACTCGCCGGAAGTTCAGGTATTCAAAAATACGGTGGTGGGTGATAATAATAAAATTGCAGTTCCTCCGGCTGGTCTCAATGAGATTCATTTTCCGACGCTGGATGAAAACCATCAGTGGGTGTATCCGCCAAAAGATGTGGCTCCTTCCATCAGAACCTATACCCACAGAGGAATTGATCTGGAAAAAAATGAGCTGATCATCGATTTTGTAGATCATGGAGACGGCGGACCTGCTTCCAGATGGGTAAGAGAAGCTAAAGCAGGCTCCAAACTGGGAGTGATGATGCGCGTGGAAGGTAAAGAGCTGTACCCTGCAGCAGATTGGTACCTGCTGGCCGGTGATGCTACGGCCATTCCGGTGATCAGCGCTATTCTGGAAACACTTTCCGAAACAGCAAAAGGAACCTGTATTATTGAAGTTCATGGAAAAGAAGACGAACAGCTGCTTGAAACCAAAGCACAGATTGATTTTAAGTGGCTGCACAATGCGCAGCCTCAGGTCAGCAGTGAAATTGCCCATGCGGTAAAAAGTATTGAGATCCCTGAAACTTCAAAATTCGGTTACGTTGCCTGTGAGTTTTCAAGTGTAAAAGAAATCCGAACTTATCTGAGAAAAGAGAAAAACTGGACTTCACAGGAATTGTACGCCTATTCTTACTGGAAGGCAGGTGTAGCAGAAAACGAATCTCAGGCAGACAGACATAAGGAGAAGGAATCGATGGAGTAGAAAGCAGGGGTTTTGAGTTTGAGAGTTTGAGAGTGGGAGGGTTTGAGAGTTTAAGGTTTAAGGTTGTAGGAACACCGAATCTTGTACCTCGAAACTCGTGACCCGTACCTCGCAAACCCGCACCTCGCAAACCCGCAACATTCCATCAAAAACTTTGAACTTTGAACATTGAACTACTATCTTTGCACTATGAAAGATTTAATGGGCAGAGCGATCTGGGATTATTACCACAATGAAAATCCGGAGGATCTGCAGACTGAAACGTCAATTTCTGAGCTGGATGAACTTCCGGTGGATTATTTATTCAGAGATTTTGAAGAAATGAATGATATTGAGCAGAAAGCACTGCAGTTATCCAACGGAAAAGTTCTGGATATCGGAGCGGGTGCAGGTTCTCATTCTTTATACCTTCAGAATGAAAGAAATCTTGAGGTGACCGCATTGGATATTTCACCAAAATCTGTTGAGGTTTGTAAGCTGAGAGGGATTAAAAAGGCAGTTTGCGAAAATATGCTTGATTTCTCCGGAGAGACTTTTGATACGATTTTACTGTTAATGAACGGTACCGGAGTTTTTGAAAGCCTGGCAAAAATTGATACTTATCTTCAGAAACTGCATACTTTACTTAATGATAAAGGGCAGGTCCTGATCGACAGTACAGATATCCTGTATATGTTTGATCGTGATAAAGATGGCGGAGTATACATTCCTGCAGGCGGATATTATGGCGAGCTGGATTATGTGGTTCATTATAAAGGCGAATCTGAAGAACCGATCACCTGGCTGTATCTTGACTTCAATACTTTGAAAAATGCTGCCACAAATAATGGTTTCAAAATAGAAAGAGTGTTGAAAGATGAGGATTCTTATTTAGCGAAGCTTACTAAGAGATAACCAGAAAACCATTCGGGGTAATTGATGATAATTGCTAACATTATCAGACAAATAATACCTGGTAAGATATACGAAGCTGCCCTATAAGGTAGCTTTTTTGGTGTAAACAAAACCCATAATACCAGTAAAATTAAAGCACCTACAGCAGCCATGAAAAATTCTGGACTTTTTCTATAAGTAAAAAAGCCTTGTGTACTTTCTTTATAAATGAGAGGAACTAAAAAATTCTGAATAGGCAAAAAGACAATTCCGAAAACAAATGTTAGAATTGCTGCTCCATACTTTTTAAGCTTAACAAAATTCAGTCCTAACAATAAAGCTCCTGGAATCGTTCCCAAAAGTCCTCCAGCAAGTAAAATAAGATCTCTCGGAAAAAGTTTAACAGTATTCGTATCTTCAGTGATATGATCTTTCCAAAGTTCACGTTCTTCTGTAAATTTTGCTTCTTCAACTTCTTGTTTACGCTGAATTAATTGCTGAACAGCTGTTTTTTCCTGCTCATTGAAAACCCGTCCTCTTTCTTCCAGAATTTCAAAAGCGGTCTGAACAGCCTCCGGAACAAAGGGGTTGCCTTCTTTTAAATATCCTTCTAATTCCAGATTGGAAAGCTTTCTTAAAACATTTTTGTTAACCATAAGCTGTAGATAAAAGAAAGGCTGCTTCCGGAGAAACAGCCTGTGATCTTTATAAGGATTTTAATTATCCGATTTCAATACCGTTTTCAACATTGTTGTCGTCCGGTGTGACGAAAGATAATTTTCCGTCTGGTTTTGTTGTTAATAATAACATTCCCTGAGATTCAATTCCTCTGATTTTTCTTGGCGCAAGGTTCAGAAGGATCATAACCTGCTTCCCGATTAATTCTTCAGGCGTGAAACTTTCTGCAATCCCGGAAACAACAGTTCTTACATCTACTCCTGTATCTACAGTAAGTTTTAGTAATTTATCTGCTTTTTCTACTTTTTCAGCTTCTAAAATGGTTGCTGTTCTAAGGTCTATTTTAGTAAAGTCATCAAACGTGATCTCCTCTTTCATAGGGTTTGCGTTAGGGTTTGTTTTTTTATTGTTTTGTTTTGTGTTCTCCAGTTTTTGGATCTGAGCCTCGATGACATCGTCTTCAATTTTTGAGAAAAGAAGGGAAGATTCATTGATTTTGTGACCTGTCTCAATTAATACAGATTGGTTTTCAATAGAGCTCCAGTCTTTCTTCTCAACATTGAACATGTTCAATAGCTTTTCAGAGCTGAATGGCATGAAAGGTTCACATAACTGAGCTAAAGCAACAGCTATTTGCGCCCCAACGAATAAAGATTGAGCCGCTTTTTCAGGATTATCTTTAATCGTTTTCCAAGGCTCTTCAGTCTGAAGATACTGGTTTCCAAAACGGGCAAGGTTCATTAAGGCTGTTAATGAATTTCTGAACTCGTAATTTTCAAGGAATGTGGAAATTTCTTTTGCCGATTTACTTATTTCCTGCAGTTCAGGGCTGTTTACATCTCCTTGTGGAACAACACCGTCATAATATTTATGAATAAGAACAGCAACTCTGTTGATAAAGTTTCCGAAGATCCCTACCAATTCAGAATTATTCTTAGTCTGGAAATCTTTCCATGTAAAGTTGTTATCCTTTGTTTCCGGAGCCGATGAAAGAAGAGCATATCTTAAAACATCCTGCTGTCCGGGGAAGTCTTCCACATATTCATGAGCCCATACCGCCCAGTTTCTTGACGTTGAGATCTTGTCGTTCTCAAGGTTCAGGAATTCAAAAGCAGGAACATTTTTAGGCATAATATAATCTCCGTGAGCCTTCATCATTGAAGGGAAAATAATACAGTGGAATACAATATTATCCTTTCCGATAAAATGTACAAGGTCACTTTCTGGACTCTGCCAGTAGTCTTTCCAGTCTTTTCCGTTTTTCTCTGCCCATTCTTTGGTGAAAGAGATATACCCGATAGGAGCATCAAACCATACGTACAATACTTTTCCTTCTGCATTCGGAAGTGGAACAGGAACACCCCAGTTCAGGTCTCTGGTCATGGCACGAGGCTTAAGGCCATCATTCAGCCAGGATTTAACCTGTCCGTATACATTAGGTTTCCAGTCATCTTTGTGGCCTTCAATAATCCATTCGTTTAAGAAATCTTCATATTCATTTAATGGAAGATACCAGTTTTTGGTTTCTTTAAGGATAGGAACATTTCCGCTAAGCATTGATTTCGGATTGATCAGCTCAGAAGGAGAAAGGGTAGAACCACATTTCTCACACTGGTCTCCGTAAGCATTTTCGTTACCACAATTAGGACATGTTCCTACAATATAACGGTCGGCAAGGAATTCTCCTGCCTGCTCATCAAAATACTGCTCAGAAACTTCTTCCGTGAATTTTCCTTTCTCGTATAAAACCTTGAAGAAATCCTGGCTGGTTTCATAATGCTTCTTAGATGTTGTTCTGGAATATTCATCAAATGAAATTCCCAGATCAGAAAAAGACTTTTTGATGATTTCGTGATATTTGTCCACGATATCCTGAGGAGTTACTCCTTCTTTTTTAGCTCTTATGGTGATAGGAATCCCGTGCTCATCTGAACCACAGATAAACGCTACATCTTTTCCTAATCTTCTCTGAAATCTTGCGTAAACATCCGCAGGAATATAAACACCTGCCAAATGTCCTATATGAACCGGCCCGTTTGCGTAAGGCAAAGCTGCCGTAATCATCTTTCTGTTTGACATTTATAGTAAAGTTTTGACTGCAAAGATAAGGAATATCTGTTGAATACCGCTATTGGTGGTGTTATTATGCTGCAGAATACAAATTTTAAGGGCCCAACACCAAATTAAGTTAAACAAGTGTTTAACATTTTCTTAAATTAAAACAAATGTTATGTAATGCATAAGACGTTGTAAAATATTGTATCTTAAAAAACTAACTAAAATGGGTTTCGTAATATACATAATTTTAACTAAAATTATATTAAATTTATAATAATTCTAATTTTTTTTTAAATTGCGAGTCTGGCTTGAGGCCTGAACATGACTAAAAAAACGAAACTATAAAAAAATAAGATTGTGAAGAATTTTACAACAGTATTAAAAATCGCGCCCGCTTTTTTACTGGCCAGTACAGTAATGCACGCGCAGAAAAAAGATTCTCTTCCTCAGGAGAAGAAGATTGACGAGGTTGTATTAATCGGATATGGAAAACAGAAAAAATCTGACCTTACCGGTTCAATAACTTCTGTTACGGCTAAAGACTTCAACGGAGGAGCTACTTCTGCCGGGCAGCTGATCCAGGGTAAAACGCCGGGGGTACAGATTACCAACAACAGTGGAGCGCCGGGTTCGGGTACAAAAATCAGAATCAGGGGTACTTCTTCTTTGAATGGTGAAAACTCACCATTAATTGTTATTGATGGTGTTCCTCAGGATTTTTCAGGTGTAAACGGTGCATCAGATCCTCTATCACTTATTAATCCAAATGATATAGAGAGTTTTGATATTCTGAAAGATGCTTCAGCTACTGCCATTTATGGTAACAGAGCTTCGAACGGAGTAATCTTAATTACCACAAAGAAAGGAACTGCTGGTAGATTTAAAGTGAATTTTTCAACACTTACATCTGTTTCAACAAAAATGGGCAATGTAGATGTCCTTAATGCCGATGAATACAGATCTTTTGTAAATGATCTGGCAAAAACAAATGCTGCTGTTGCAACAAATGCATCAAGGCTTGGCAATGCCAATACAAACTGGCAGAATCAGATTTATCAGAAAGCATGGGGAACAGATAACAACCTTGCATTCTCAGGGGGAGTTAAATGGTTACCATATCGTTTATCACTTGGATATAATGATCAAAATGGTATTGTAAAAACAAACTCTTTCAGAAGAACATCTGTGGGGTTAAATTTAAATCCTAAGTTTTTTGATAATCACCTTGCCATAAATGTTAATGCAAAAGGTACTTTTACGGATAACAGATTTGTGGATGGTGGAGTTATTAAAGCTGCTACTTATTTTGATCCAACTCAGCCTGTATATTCAGGGAATTCAAAATATGGAGGATATTATGAATGGACAGATCCTAATAATAATGTTACCGGACTGAATGTAAATGGTACATCAAACCCATTAGGTCTTTTAAATGGGGTACATGATGTATCTTCTGTTTGGAGAGGTTTAGGAAATATTCAATTGGACTATAAACTACACTTCCTGCCTGATCTGCATGTAAATGTTAATGCAGGATACGATTATTCTAAGAGTAACGGGGCAAAAACCGTAAGTCCTATATATAGAGCAGGTATCGTTGATTTGGGAACCTATAACCAATATACGATGGAGAAAAAGAATAAATTGTTGGAAACATATTTAAATTATTTAAAAACAATTACCTCTATTTCTACAACAGTTGATCTTACAGCAGGTTACGCATACCAGGACTTTCATACAATTATTCCCGGTTCTACTACACTTAAAGGAAGAGGGCAGAATACATTTACCAATGACTTTGAAACCAAAAATGTGCTTCTGTCATTCTACGGAAGAGGAATCTTTACAATCGCTAATAAATATATCCTTTCCGCTTCAATCAGAAGAGATGGATCTTCAAGATTTTATAATGGTACAAAAAGCAATGTTTGGGGGAACTTTCCTGGAGTATCCATTGCCTGGAAAATTAATGAAGAAAACTTCCTGAAAGATACAGGTATTAATACTTTAAAATTAAGAGCTGGGTGGGGGAAAACAGGGCAACAAGAACTACCTGCTCTGGATACCAATAAACCACGAAATTATCCCTCTTATGCTGCTTATAATTTAAGTTCTAGCGGAGCTGAATATCAATTTGGAGATCAGTTCTTTTTCATGATGAGACCAGAGATTTACAATCCGAATCTGGGCTGGGAAATTACAACAACGAAAAATGCAGGTATTGATTTTGGTTTCGCAAAAAATAGAATCACAGGTTCCATTGATGTTTATCAGAAAGATACAAAAGACCTGATCGTAGATTCGCCCATTGCAGCAGGAGATTTAAGTAATCATAACCTTTTGAACGTAGGTAACATGCAGACAAAAGGTATTGAGGCTGCAATCACTTTTGTCCCAATAAAAAGAGAGAATACTACATGGGAAGTATCCTTCAATGCTACACATTATAAATCAAAAATTACGAAACTGATTAATGGAGCAGATGATACGTACAGAATTTTAGTAGGAGGAATTGAAGGTGGTGTTAATAATACAATTCAAGCTCACACCGTAGGGCGTCAGCCTAATGCATTTTATGTATTCCAACAAGTTTATGATGTTAATGGAAAGCCTTTGGATGGTGTATATTTAGATAGAAATGGAGATGGTAAAATTGATGTTAATGACAGATATTATTATAAGTCTACACAGCCTGATGCTATTATAGGTTTTAACACCAAGTTTTCTCACAATAACTGGGATATTGGTTTGAGCGCAAGAGCTGTATTAGGAAATTATGTATATAATAATGCTGCTTCCAATAGTTCTATTCAATCGTTAACAACCAATAATTATCTGCAGAATACATATTCTACAGCAGCAGATTATAGATTTTCAAGTCCTCAATATTTCTCTGACCTTTTTGTAGAGAATGCTTCATTCTTTAGATTAGATAATATCAATGCCGGATATAATTTTAAAGATATCTTCTATAAAGGTAGTAATGTAAGAGTATATGCAATGCTGCAAAATGTATTTGTGATTACCAAATATTCCGGAATAGACCCCGAAGTATTTGGAAATATTGACAATGGATATTATCAAATGCCAAAAGTGTATTCTTTAGGATTTAACTTTCAATTTTAAGAGAAATGAAAAAATTTAAAACAAATATAATTGCTGTTGCAGCATTATTTAGTATTCTTACAGTAACATCTTGTGTTAACGATTTAGAACAGCAGCCTATTACAGATGTAACTTCTGCAAGTGTTTTTACGGACTTTGCAAATTACCCTATGGCTTTAGCAAAAATTTATGGAGGTTTTGCAAATGGAGGACAGAGTGCAAATGGAGGAAACTCTGATATCAACGGAATTGATGGAAACTTTTCACAATATACAAGGGTACTATACACCTTACAAACATTGCCAACAGATGAAGCTGTAATTGCTTGGAACGATGGTACTTTGCAAACAATTCATAAAATGACCTGGGATTCTTCCAGTGAATTTGTTGAAGGTGCATATTACAGAATCTTTACACAAATTGCTACCAGTAACGAATTTTTAAGAAATGTAACTGATGAAAAGTTAGCATCGAATAATATTACAGGAGCAAATCTAACTGAAGCTAAATATATGAGGGCAGAAGTAAGGTATCTGCGTGCTTTATCTTATTATTATGCTTTGGATTTATTTGGTAATGTTCCATTTGTGGACGAAAGCTATTTACCAGGTTCGGTAAATCCACCTAAAAGAATTACTCGTGCAGAACTTTTTAATTTTGTTGAAAGTGAATTAATGGCAGTAGCAGGAGAACTTAAAGATCCAAAAGCGAATGCTTATGGAAGAGTTGATAAAGCTGCGGCTTGGTCTTTACTTGCTCGTCTTTATCTCAACTCACAGGTATATAATGGGTCGAACCATTATACCGATTGTATAACATATTGTAACAAAGTAATACAGGCAGGATACTCTCTGAAAACAAAATATGCTGATTTATTCCTTGCGGATAATGATAAAAATAATCCTGAAGTTATATTTCCAATTGCTTTCGATGGTGTTCATATCCAAACATCGGGAGGTACAACATATCTTATCCATGCTGGAGTAGGAGGAAGTATGCCTGGTTCTAGTTTCGGTATCAGTGGTGGCTGGGGTGGTCTAAGAACTACAAAAGCTTATGTTAATTTATTTGCAGGATCAGCTTCTGACCAAAGAAAAAGTTTTTATACAGATGGTCAGAATCTTGAAATTAATGATTTGGGAGTCTTTACAGACGGTTATGCATTTGTTAAATATAAAAATTTAACAAGTGATGGGAAACCAGGATCTGATGCCTCAGGAAACTTCTGTGATACAGATATTCCAATCTTTAGATTAGCAGATATTTATCTGATGTATGCAGAAGCTACATTAAGAGGTGGAAGTGGCGGAAGCGCAACTACAGCACTAGGATATGTAAATGCTTTAAGAACCCGCGCAAGTGCAGGAACAGTAGCGTCAATCAATCTAGACTATATATTAGACGAAAGAGGTAGAGAACTGGGCTGGGAAATGACCAGAAGAACTGATCTTATACGTTATGGTAAATTTACTACGGGAGCATATTTATGGCCATGGAAAGGAGGTGTTAAAGACGGAAAAAATGTTGAAGACTACAGAAACCTTTATCCTATTCCTGCAAAAGATATTATTGCTAACCCAAATTTGGTTCAGAATCCTGGGTATTAATTTTAAATACTATTTAAAATGAAAAATTTATTCAAAATATTAGCCCTGGTTTTTACCGGACTTTTAGTTCTTTCTTGTGAAAAAGATGAAGATCAGGCGGTTGTTAATGAAACATCTGCAGGTAAAATAGCTGCTGATAAGAGTTCAATAGTTCTTAATGAGCTTAATGCCAATGATGCTGTAATTACTTTTACATGGACAAAACCAACCTTTAGTATTGCTGTAGTTCCCAACCAAAAATTAGAATTTGGAATCAAGGGAAATAGTTTCAAAAAAAGTGCTACTATTGACTTTTCCAATGATATGACCTCAGGAGCTGTTACCCATGCAGCAATGAATGCAGCAATGTTTTCTATTGGCGCGGTACCGGATGCTGTAAATGATATTGAGGTAAGATTGAAAACCTCTATAGGTCCCGCAGCTTTTTATTCGAATGTAATCACAGTTAAGGTAACTCCTTATACCCCAAATCCGGACTTGGTTTATCCTAAGATCAATGTACCAGGTAGTTATGCAGGAGCTGCAGGTTATGCCAATTGGACTCCGAGTAACTCACCGAATTTATTTTCTCCTGAGAAAAATGATAAATACAGAGGATTTATATGGATCAATACTGTTACTGGTGTTGATGATGGAAAATATAAGTTTTCTATCAATGAGGACTGGCCAGGAAACAAAGGAGATGATGGTACCAATTCCGGAAAATTGAAAGCTGATGGAGAAAATATAAAAGCTCCTGCAGCAGGAACATACTACATTAAAGTAGACTGGGCTGCCAATACCTACTCTTCAGTTTTAGCCAACTTCGGAGTTATCGGAGATGCAACACCTACAGGATGGGGATCAGATACGGACTTTGTGTATAATCCTGCAACCAAAACGTATGTTATCAACTCAATTGCTTTATCCAATACGGGAGTATTTAAATTCAGAGCCAATGATGATTGGGCAATAAAGTTCCAGCCAAAAGATGCAGATCAGACTTTGGTTTCAGGAACAGGTGTTCAGTCCTATTTAAGCTCAGAAGGAACTGTTACAGGAGATCCTGGGTATAAAGTTTCTCAGGCAGGAAATTATAAAATTGAACTGGATTTACACAATTCAGCATATTACAAATTAACCGTTACTAAATTGTAAATCAAACTCAACTCAAATAAAGCAAAGTGCTGCTTTACCGCAGCACTTTATTTTTTAAGTTAATAAATAGTCATTATGAAGAAAATTACAGTTGGAGCGCTTTTGCTCTCAATGATGTTTACAGGTGTGAAAGCCCAATCTTTAAAGTCTCCGGACGGGAAGTTCGAAATGAACTTTCAGCTGAAAGAAGGAGTACCTTACTATAACCTAAAGTATAATGGTGCGGTAGTGGTGGAAGATTCTAAATTGGGATTGCGATTATTTAAAGACACAGCCATAAAGTTCGCTTCTGAGATTGCCAAACCAGAAGATGCAAAATACGACCTGAACAACGGTTTTGCAAAGACAGATGAAAAAAGAGACTCCAAAAATGAAACCTGGCAGCCGGTTTTAGGAGAAAAGAAAAATTATATCAATAACTACAACGAGCTGGCTGTTACCCTGAACCAGGCTTCTACAGACAGAAGCATTGTGGTAAAGTTCAGATTATTCAATGATGGATTGGGTTTCAGATATGAATTCCCACAGCAGAAAAATCTTAATTACTTTGTGATCAGAGAAGAAGACTCTGAAATCGATTTCCCTACCGACATGAAGGCATGGTGGATGGTTGCCGATTACGACTCTCAGGAGTATCAGTATCAGGAGACAAAAGTATCTGAGATTCCTTCAAAATGGGATAAGGCATATGATGCCAACGCTTCCCAGTCACTGGTGAAAAATGCAGTTCAGTCTCCTTTAATGCTTAAAAAAGAAGGAAAAGAGCCATTGTATATCAATGTTGCAGAAGCAGCCGTATTGGATTATCCGGCTTCACATCTTGAAGTAGATGCACAGAATTATAAATTCAAAACGCATTTGACTGCCGACAGACAGGGAGCGAAAGGATATATTCAAACTCCTTCAGTAACTCCGTGGAGAACGATTATTGTGGCTCCGAAAGCTGAACAGGTAATGGATTCTAAAATGATCTTCAATCTTAATGAGCCTACAAAATATACCGACACTTCTTACATTCACCCTACAAAATACATGGGAGTCTGGTGGGAAATGATTATCGGAAAATCACAATGGGCTTATTCTACTGCTGAAAATGTGCATTTAGGTAAAACGGACTTTGCAAAATTAACTCCAAACGGAAAACATGCTGCCAACAATACAAAAGTTAAAGAATATATTGACTTTGCGGCAGAAAACGGATTCCAGGGATTACTGATCGAAGGATGGAACATCGGTTGGGAAGACTGGTTCGGACACTCAAAAGAGTTTGTTTTCGATTTCATCACTCCTTACCCGGACTTTGACATCAAAATGTTGAATGAATATGCGCATTCAAAAGGAATCAAGCTTATCATGCACCATGAAACTTCAGGTTCTGCCACAAACTATGAAAGATGGGCTGATAAAGCTTTCCAAACCATGAATAAATATGGATATGATGCCGTAAAAACAGGATATGTAGGAGATATCATTCCTAGAGGAGAACATCATTACTCTCAATGGACCATTAATCATTATTATAGAATTGCAGAAAAAGCAAACGACTATAAAATCATGGTGAATTCTCACGAATCTGTACGTCCAACAGGAGAAAGCCGTACCTATCCGAACTACATCTCTGCAGAAGCAGCACGTGGAACAGAATATGAAGCATTCGGAGGAAATAAGCCAGATCATCAGACCGTTCTTCCGTTTACAAGATGGATGGGAGGTTCTATGGACTATACACCGGGAATTTTCCAGACAAAACTGGACTATTATTTCCCTGGAGATAACCGTTTTGTAAAAACTACGCTGGTAAAACAGCTGGCGCTTTATGTAACGATGTATATGCCGCTTCAGATGGCTGCAGACCTTCCTGAAAACTACAAAAAGCATATGGATGCGTTCCAGTTTATCAAGGATGTGGCAGCAGATTGGGATGATACAAAAATATTATCTGCAGAACCTGGTGATTATGTGGTGACAGCAAGAAAAGCAAAAGGAACTGAAAACTGGTTTGTAGGAGGTATTACCGATGAAAACAAACGTGAGTATACAGTAGATTTCTCATTCCTGGATAAAGGAAAGAAATATGAGGCAACCATTTATGAAGATGGAAAAGATGCCGATTATATCGATAATCCTCAAAGCTATAACATCTACAAGAAAGAGATTACAGGAAAATCGAAAATTAATTTTAAAATGGCAAGAAGCGGCGGTTTCGCAATTTCTATTAAACCAGTAAAATAATTGTAAGATACACTAAGGTGCCCCGGTTCATTGATTTTTTAATGTTCCGGGGTATTTTTTTAATATTTATTCGCTATCTGGCTGATTTTCCCATTTTGTCCCAATCCAATTATTCATTATGAAAGCTATATGAAGATACTTAATCTTATCGTTGTTGTAAAAAGAGATCAAAAAATAGATTTTCTCTTATATTTTTCGATGTATATATAAAAATTTAATGCTAAATTGAACACTAATATGAAGACAATATATGCAGCATTCGCCATTTCGATAGCTTCTTTCGCTTTTTCCCAGAAAAATCTGGAAAGAGTAGAGCCGGCTTTTTGGTGGAAAGGAATGAAAAATCCTGAACTTCAGATTCTTGTGTACGGAAAAGAAGTGGCTAAAAACGAGATTACGCTTTCAGATGGTATACAGATCAAAGACATCCGGAAAGTGGATAATCCTAACTATGTTTTTATTACAGTCAATACCAACGAAATAAACGTTCCGAAGTTTGCTATCAATATTAAAAAAGGCAAAAAGAATCTTGGTTCATACACTTATGAACTAAAGCAAAGAAATCCCGGATCTGCCAGCCGCGAGTCTTTTACTTCAAAAGATTTTATGTATCTGATCATGCCGGACCGATTTGCCAACGGGGATGAAAAGAATGATTCAAAACCGGAACTTACTGAAAAAGCAGATCGTAGTCTTCCCAACGGCAGACATGGAGGAGATCTCCGTGGAATTATCAACAACCTTGATTATATTCAGAATCTGGGAGCAACAGCCGTCTGGCTTACTCCTGTGAATGAGGATAACGAAAAAGTGTATTCCTACCACGGCTATGCCCAGACTGATCTCTACAAAATAGATAGCCGCTACGGTACCAATGAAGACTATAAAACATTATCCCAGGAGTTGAATAAACGAAATATGAAACTGGTGATGGATTATGTAACCAACCACTGGGGCGGATCACACTGGATGATCAAAGACCTTCCTTCAAAAGACTGGATTCATTGGTTTGATGAAGGAGAGAAAGGGTTTAAACGATCCAACTATAAAACGACAACACAGTTTGATACCAATGCCTCTGATATTGATAAAAAATACGCACTGGACGGATGGTTTGATACGACCATGCCTGATATCAACCAAAAAAATCCATTGGTTCTGAAGTATCTGATTCAAAATGCAATCTGGTGGATAGAATATGCAGAACTGGGAGGATTTCGTGTAGATACTTATCCCTACAATGATAAAGATGCCATGGCCAAATGGGCCAAAGCGATCACCGATGAATATCCGAAATTCAATATCGTAGGAGAAACCTGGCTTTATACGGCAGCACAAATTGCAGCATGGCAGAAAAATTCGAAAATAGGAGAAATAGAAGGGTACAATTCAAATTTACCTTCTGTGATGGATTTTATGCTGTTTGAAAACATGCCTAAAGCACTCAAAGAAAAAGAAAGCTGGGATAAAGGAATGATCCGTATTTACGATTCTTTTACCAGCGATTTCCTTTATCCGGATATCAATAATATCCTTGTTTTCTTTGAAAATCATGATACCGAAAGATGGAACGAAATCTTTAATGCAAATCCAGATGCCTATAAAATGGCGCTCACTCTGATCTCGACAGTAAGAGGAATTCCGCAGATTTATTACGGATCTGAAATAGGAATGAGAGGAGATAAAAAGACCGGTGGTGATGCAGATATCCGCAGAGACTTTCCTGGTGGCTGGAAATCTGATGCACAAAACGCTTTCAATCTATCCGGTCAAACTGCGGAGCAGAAAGAGTTTTTCCGGTTTACTCAGAAATTATTGAACTGGAGAAAAGGCAAAGACGTGATACATCATGGAAAAACTAAAAATTTCGTACCTCAGGATGGCGTTTTTGTTTATTTCAGATACAATGAAAAAGAAAGTGTAATGGTCATCATCAACAATAATGAAAAAGATCAGACGTTAGATCTGAAACGGTTTGCGGAATCACTGAATGGATTTACAAAAGGAAAAGAAATCATTTCAGACAAAGAAATTTCATTGCAAAATACAATGAATATTCCTGCAAAAACTCCACTGATTATTGAACTGGAAAAATAATAATTACCTATGAAAAAACTAACGACTGCTTATACACTAATCCTTTTTTTACTGGGATTTTCTTTACTTACAGCACAGTCGAAGACCGGATTTGAGAAAGAAAAATCGGAAATCACTACCATGCTTGATACCTTCAATGCAATGGCGGCAAAGGCGGATTATGATGCCTATTTTAATCTGTTTGCAGATGAATCTACCTTTATCGGTACAGATGCTACTGAAATCTGGGACAAAAAAGCATTTATGGTTTGGGCAAAACCTTATTTCGATAAAAAGAAAACCTGGAATTTTAAAGCCCTTAAAAGAAATATTTATTTCAGCAAAGACGGAAAACTGGCATGGTTTGATGAATTACTGGATACCCAGATGAAGATCTGCAGAGGCTCCGGAGTGGTAGAGAAAATCAACGGAAACTGGAAGGTTAAGCAATATGTTCTTTCTGTGACAGTGCCTAATGAGGTGGTAGATAAAGTGGTTATTGAGAAGACCCCTATCGAAGATGCATTAATTCAAAAACTAAAGTTGTAATGGCAATAATGATGGGGAAATATGATACAGGGAAGGTAGGAAAAAGGAAAAAACCAGACCTATCCATGCTCCAGATTATCAATATGAGCATGGGATTCCTGGGAATTCAAATGGCATTCGGGTTACAAAATGGAAATGCGAGCCGTATTCTGGGTAATTTAGGAGCTGATGTTCACGAGTTATCCTGGTTCTGGCTGGTGGCTCCTATTACAGGACTCATTGTTCAGCCTATTATCGGCCATATGGGTGATAATACATGGAGTCCGCTGGGAAGAAGAAAACCTTATTTCCTGATTGGCGCTGTTTTGTGTGCGATAGGATTGGTTCTCCTTCCTAATGCAGCATCCGTTACTCAGATGTTTGCTGCCAATGCACTTTTGTTAGCGGTAATATTTCTGGCCATGATGGATGCTTCGGTGAATATTGCCATGGAGCCATTCAGAGCTTTGGTAGGAGATATGCTTCCTAAACATCAGGGTACGATAGGATTTTCTGTACAAACAATTCTGATTGGAATCGGTGCGGTACTAGGCTCTTATCTGCCGGATTGGTTAACGAAAATGGGGATTTCCAATGTAGCTCCAGAAGGATTTGTAGCAGATAATGTCATTTATTCTTTTTATATCGGTGCGGGATTGCTTATCATATCAATTCTATACACCATCATGACAACCAGAGAATATTCCCCACAGGAATTTGCCGATTTTGAAGATGGAAAAGAAGTAGAAAAACATGAGTCTAAGTTTTCAGATATTTTCAAAGACTTTGCAGCAATTCCTTTGCAGATGAAAAAGCTGGGAGTTGTTCAGTTTTTCTCATGGTTTGCATTGTTTACGATGTGGGTGTTCACAACCAGTGCACTGGCAACTCATCATTTTGGACTTTCCCCGGAAGATACCCATTCAAAAGCATTCAATGATGCTGGAGACCTTACCGGAAAGCTTTTCGGAATGTACAATCTCTGGGCGATTCCGTTTGCATTTCTGCTGACTCCAATAGCAAAAATGATTGGTAAAAAGCAGACTCATGCTTTAGCCTTATTGTGTGGAGGTTTGGGACTGGTTTCCATGTATTTCATTAAAGATGTCAACAACCTATGGATTTCAATGATCGGATTAGGCTTTGCCTGGGCAAGTATTTTAGCAATGCCTTATGCAATGCTTATTGAGGTGATTCCACAACGGAAAATGGGCGTTTATATGGGAATATTCAATTTTTTTATTGTGATTCCTCAGATCATCAATGGTTTGTTCGGAGGTCCCATCGTAAGCGGGATTTTCGGAAAACAGGCGATGGATTATGTTGTGGTAGGAGGCGTTTGCATGCTGATTGGAGCTGTAGTAACCATGATTTTTGTGAAATCCGAAGATGAAACGCCTAAGGAAATTGAAGAAGAAATCAAGCAGGTACATTTTTAACTAGAAATTAGAAGTTAGAAATTAGAAGTTGCATTGAAAACTTTAATTTAGATTTAATACTATAATGAAATTCAATAGAAGCGGGCTTTAGCCCGCTTTCTTTTTAAACATCCATCAATTGGCTTTAGAGCCAAAACTTAAAATCTATCCTTCGTATGCTTATTATTTTTTTTGATCTTAAGATTGCAATAATCTCCCGCAGATTTTCACAGATATCACAGATGCTTGCACTTGTTTAATCATTGGAAGAAAAAATATCCAGTATAAAATTTTATCCCAGATAAAATCCTTGCGCCCTAAAAACATATCAAATGCAAAAAATCGCGTCTTTGCGTAATCCAACCTAGCCTATATTTTCACTTTTTCACCATTTTTACTTCTCCAATTTCCTTTCTTAACCTACATCAACTTTTTAAACACCCACATCCCGTACATTTGTACCATAAATAATCACAGAAAATGAAAACAGTATATCATAAAGCAGATTCAAGAGGCCATGCCAACCACGGATGGTTAAATTCTTACCATACATTCAGTTTTGCCAACTATCAAAACAGAGATAGAACCAACTTCGGCGTTTTAAGAGTATTGAACGATGACACCGTTTCGCAGGGAATGGGCTTCGGGACACACCCGCACAGAGATATGGAAATTATATCCATTCCTTTGGAAGGAGATCTGGAACATAAAGACTCCATGGGAACCACAGCGGTGATCAGAAAAGGAGAAATCCAGGTGATGAGTGCCGGAACCGGTGTTATGCACAGCGAATACAATAAAAATAAAGATGAAGAAGTAAAATTCCTTCAGATCTGGGTGTTCCCAAAAGAACAGAATGTTGAACCGAGATACGATCAGAAAAGTATCAAAGAAGGAGAAAAAATCAATGGATTCCAACAGATCTTATCTCCCAATAAAAATGATGACGGAGTTTGGATTCATCAGGATGCATGGTTCAACTTGGCCAACTTTAAAAAAGGAAACGGTAAAAATTATATGCTCAACAAAAAAGGAAACGGAGTGTATGCGTTTGTTTTAAAAGGAAGCGCAAAAATCGGAGACCGTGTCCTGAATGAAAGAGACGGATTAGGAATCTGGGATACACAGAGCTTTAATATTGAAGCGGTAGAAGACACTGAAGTATTATTAATGGAAGTACCAATGGAATTACCGTCTTATCTTAAATAAAAAACTAAATTTGTAATCTTAAAAATAAACCTCACCTATGAAAATTTTAGCAATAGCAGGAAGTAATTCAGAAGTTTCAATGAACAAGCAGTTGGTAGCCTATGCATCAACGTTATTTGAAAATGCAGAAGTAGAAGTAATCGATTTAAACCCTTTCGAAATGCCTATCTATAAACACGAAAGAGAATTAGCAGGCGGTGTTCCACAGGAAGCTCATGATTTCGCAGCAAAAATTGACGGTGCTGATGTATTACTGGTTTCTTTGGGAGAGCACAACGGAACGTATTCTACAGCATTCAAAAATGTGTTCGACTGGGTATCCAGAATCAAAGACAGAACTGTCTGGAACGAAGTACCAATGCTATTGATGTCTACATCTCCGGGCGGTAGAGGTGGAGCAGGTGTTTTGGAAGCAGCATCAAAGCGTTTCCCTTTCCACGGAGGAAATGTGGTGGAAACATTTTCACTTCCTTTCTTTAATGATAACTTTGATAAAGCCGCTCAGAAAATTTCTAATGAAGAGAAAGACAGTGAGTTAAAAGAAAAAATTAAGAAGATTGCAGCCATTGAAACAATCCTTGAAAAATAGAATTTGAATATTCATTTAAAATTACTATTTTTGCAAAAAGAAAAGAGATGAAAATTCAGACCTCCTATAAACAATGTTTTTCTCATAAAGGGAAAGTTGTGGGCTCTGAAATTCTGAGATAAAATAACGGCCGATAATCTGAAAAGATTGTCGGCTTTTTTGTTTTCTAAAATCGAGTATAAAAGTAAATATATAATGTACCAATTGATCAATGTATCAATCTAACAATTCAATTTATTGTTACACTAATTAGATTATTACATTGTTAGATTATTATAAATTATTAGACATGAGCAACACTTACAAATCAGCAGGAGTAGACAAAGAAGAAGGATACAAAACGGTTGACAAGATCAAAAAAGCGGTCGGTGAAACCCACAATTCCAATGTACTGAACCACTTGGGAAGTTTTGGTGCTTTCTATGAAATCGGAGGATACAAAAATCCGGTTCTTGTATCAGGAACAGATGGAGTAGGAACAAAGCTGAAGGTAGCTTTAGATACTAAAAAATATGATTCTATCGGGGTAGATTGCTTCGCAATGTGTGCCAACGATATTCTTTGTCACGGAGCAAAACCTTTATTCTTCTTAGATTATCTGGCTTGTGGAAAGCTGGATTCAGAAATCGCTGCAGAAATCGTTTTAGGAATGGTTGCTGCTTGTAAGGATAACAACTGTGCACTGATTGGTGGTGAAACTGCTGAAATGCCAGGGATGTACCAGCCTGGAGATTATGATGTTGCAGGATTCTGTGTAGGAATCGTAGAAAAAGACCAGATCATTGACGGTTCTAAGATCAAAGCTGGAAACAAAATTATTGCATTACCAAGCTCAGGATTCCACTCAAACGGATTCTCCTTAGTAAGAAAAGTATTCCCGGATTTTGAAGAAGAGTTTGAAGGAAAACCATTATATGAAACACTTCTGGTTCCTACAAGACTATACTACAAAGATATTCATAAAGTACTGGAAGAAGTAAGAGTAGAAGGAATTGCCCACATCACAGGAGGTGGTCTTTACGAAAACGTTCCTAGAATTATTCCGGAAGGACTTTGTGCTTCTATCGACGAATCAAAAATCAGAATTCCTAGTGTAATGCTTGAGCTTGAAAAAAGAGGTGGAGTGGCACGTAAAGAAATGCACGGAACATTCAATATGGGTGTAGGAATGGTAATTGTTGTAGATGCTGAACATGCTGAAAAAGTATTACACCTTTTAGATGACGCTTACGAAATCGGAGAAATCACTGAAGGAGCAGAGAAAATTAATTTATCAATATAATAATATAACAATATAACAATGTACCGGTGTACCAATTAAATCATTGTTACATTGATAGACTGATACATTGTTACATTATTAATATGAAGAACATTGTTGTACTCGTATCCGGTTCAGGAACCAATCTGCAGAGAATCATTGATACTATCGATTCAGGAGAAATCCAGAATGCAAAAGTAACTTTGGTGGTAGCAGACAGAGAATGTTTCGGACTGGAAAGAGCAAAAAATCACAATATAGAAAACATACTCATTCCGAGAGGAAAGAACTTCAGCAGCGAATTGGCCAAAGTAATCCCTGAAAATACAGATCTGATTGTATTGGCAGGATTTTTATCCATCTTAAAATCTGAATTCTGTGAAAACTGGAATGGTAAAATAATCAATATTCACCCGGCTTTGCTTCCGAAATTCGGAGGAAAAGGAATGTGGGGAATGAACGTTCACAATGCAGTTATTGAAGCCAAAGAAGTAGAGAGTGGGGCAACTGTACATTTTGTGACACCAGGGATTGATGAAGGAGAAGCTATTCTTCAGAAGTCTTTCGAAGTAACCGCTGAGGATACTCCTGAAACCCTGGCTCAGAAAGTTCACCAGATTGAATATGAAATATTTCCGATAGCGATCAATAAGGTCCTGGGAAATGAATAAATATAACAATGTACCAGTGTACCAATTTACCAATGTTGAAGGTATTGTTACATTGCTGGACTGATACATTGTTACATTAATAAAAAGAAATCTAAGTAAAATAAAAGTAAGTTCGGAGGTGAAAGACCCGGACACAGTTTGAAATAGCTGTAAAAAGTAAAAAATTGAAAGTAAAATGAGTAAAAAGAGAGTTTTAATCAGTGTTTCTGACAAAAGTGGATTAATTGAATTCGCGCAGTTTTTGGAAGCTCAGAATTATGAGTTGATCTCTACAGGAGGAACGTTCAAACATTTGAAAGACGCTGGTTTAAATCCTATTCAGATTGATGAGGTTACCAATTTCCCTGAAATGTTGGATGGAAGAGTGAAAACTTTACACCCGAAAGTTCACGGTGGATTGCTGGCTGTTCGTAACAATGAAGAGCACATGAAAACCGTTCAGGAACACGGAATTGGTCTGATTGACATGGTGATCGTAAATCTTTATCCTTTCTTTGAAAATGTAAACAAAGACATTTCTTTACATGAGAAAGTAGAGTTTATCGATATCGGAGGTCCTTCAATGCTTCGTTCTGCAGCGAAAAACTTTGATTCTGTAACGGTAATCACTGATGTGGAAGACTATGCAGCAGTGAAAATTGAAATGGAGCAAAACGGTGATACATACATCGAAACCCGTAAAAAACTTGCAGGAAAAGTATTCAACCTTACCTCTGCGTATGATGCGGCTATTTCCAGAATGCTTTTAGATGAAGAATATCCTACTTACCTGAATGCTTCTTATAAAAAAGTAGCAGATCTAAGATATGGAGAGAATCCTCACCAGACAGCAGCTTACTACGTTTCTACTTTCGAAAACGGAGCAATGAAAGATTTCGAACAGCTTGGAGGTAAAGAACTTTCTTTCAACAATCTTCGTGATATGGACCTTTGCTGGAAAGTGGTAACGGAGTTCAAAGAAGAAATGGCTTGTTGTGCCGTAAAACACTCTACCCCTTGTGGCGTTGCGATCGGAACTTCAGCTTTGGAAACGTATCAGAAAACTTTCGAATGTGATCCGGTTTCCATCTTTGGCGGAATTGTTGCAATGAACTATACAATTGATGCAGCTACAGCTGAAGAATTAAATAAAACTTTCCTTGAAATTGTAATGGCTCCTGAATTTGATGAAGAAGCCCTAGAAATTTTAAGAAAAAAGAAAAACCTGAGAATCATCAAAATCGTAAACCCTGTTTCAGACAAACAGACCTGGGTGAAAGTAGACGGAGGTATCCTTGTTCAGGATAATGACCTTCACTTCTCAGATGATATCAAAGTGGTAACGGAAGTACAGCCTACAGAAGAACAGAAAAAAGCATTACTTTTCTCTCAGAGAGTAGTAAAATATGTGAAGTCAAATGCGATTGTAGTTTCCAACGGAATTCAGGCATTCGGAATCGGAGGCGGTCAGGTAAACAGAATCTGGGCAACTCAGCAGGCTATCGAAAGAGCAAAAGAAAAATTCTCCGGAGATCTGGTATTGGCTTCAGATGCATTTTTCCCTTTCCGCGATGTGGTAGATTTCTGCGCTCAGGAAGGTATCAAGGCGATTATTCAGCCGGGTGGAAGTGTAAAAGATCAGGATAGTATTGAGGCTGCCAACGAGCACAAAATCCCGATGATGTTTACAGGTGTCAGACACTTTTTCCACTAATTAAAATAGAATTAAAAAATAATTAGGGATTGTATTTTTAGCATTCAAAATTATATATTTGTAAAATAAGACTAGATAATAAATAAAGTATGAGAATATTAATCATAGGTGAAGGCGGTAGAGAATCTGCTTTAGCGGCAAAGCTTCAGAATGACCCAAGAATTTCTAAAATGTTTTTTGCCAACGGGAATGCTACTACCGATGTAATAGGGAAAAATGTTCATTTATCAGAAATCAAAGAACTTAGAGATTTCGCGATTAAAGAAAAAATTGATCTTACGATCGTAGGTCCTGAAGCTCCTCTTGTAGCGGGTATCAAGGACGAATTTAAAAAGCATGATCTTAAGGTTTTCGGGCCTACTCAGAAAGTAGCGAGCCTGGAAGGAAGTAAAGCTTTCTCTAAGAAATTTATGCAGACCTATGATATCAAAACAGCTAAGGCTGTCGTATTTGATTCATACAATGATGCTAAAGAATATGTGCAGACACAGCAGTATCCTTTGGTAATCAAAGCTAGTGGTTTAGCAGGCGGAAAAGGGGTGGTTATCTGTGACAACCTTGAAGAAGCTGAAGCTACAATCCACGATTTCATGATCAGAAGAATCTATGGTGATGCCGGTATTCGTTTAGTTATTGAAGAATATTTACAAGGTTTTGAAGCGTCTATTATTGCTTTCTCTAACGGGGAAAAATTATTCCCTTGTGTAGCGGCAAAAGATTATAAAAAAGCTGGAAACGGAGATACAGGACCTAACACAGGAGGTATGGGTTCAGTAGCGCCAAGTCCGGAATTTACTCAGGAGCACTATGCAGATTTTGAGAAAAACATCTTAGAACCTACTGTTAAAGGTCTTAAAGCTGAAGGTTTCGGATTTAAAGGAATCATCTTCTTCGGATTGATGGTAACGAAAAACGGAGCTTACCTTCTTGAATACAACATGAGATTCGGAGATCCTGAAACTCAGGTATTGATGGCATTAATGGAAAACAATCTTTTAGATGTAATCCAGGACTGTATGGAAGGGAAAGACATTGAGCTTAAGTTTAAAGACGAAAAAGCAGTTTGCCTTGTTATGTGTTCAGGAGGGTATCCGAGAAATATCGAAATAGGTTTCGAAATTACAGGAGAAGACAAACTGAAACATAGTAAACTTTTATATGCAGGAGCAGTCACGAAAGGTGATAAAGTGGTTTCCAATGGCGGTAGAGTACTGAACATTGTGGCTACAGGAGCTACCTACGAAGATGCCCGCAAAAAAGTTTACGAAGATGCAGCGCACGTACATTTCGATTACGGCTTCTACAGAGAAGACATCGGAAAGTTTTAATAAAAATCACGAAAAAAGATTTGGAGTCATTCCAAGTCTTTTTTTGTAAAACAGTTAATAATTAGAAGGTAGAAGCTAGAGGTTAGAAATTTAATTGCTGAAAGTGAAATTGGGAAATTATTTCCAGGCCAGAAGCCATTAGCCAGTGGCCATTAGCTCTATCATTTATCAATCATCATTTATCAATTATCAAAAATGAACAACGGTATTATTATTTTAGATTTCGGATCCCAGTACAACCAGCTTATCGGAAGAAGAATCCGTGAGATGGGTGTGTACTCTGAAATCTTGCCTTACAATACACCATTACAAGATATTTTAGCAAAACAGCCAAAAGGAATCATCCTTTCCGGTGGACCAAGTTCTGTAAATGCAGAAAATGCCCACCTGGTTGAAAAAGAATTATATGAGCAGGGAGTTCCTGTCTTAGGAATCTGTTACGGAATGCAGATGACAGCTCACCTTTTAGGAGGTAAAGTAAACAAAGGAGAAAAAGGAGAGTATGGTAAAGCCAACTTAGAGATCGTTAAAGAAAGCTCTTTATTAAAAGGAGTTACTCAGAACTCTGTTGTTTGGATGAGCCACTTTGATGAAGTAGGAGAATTACCTGCAGGTTTTGAATTAAATGCGAAATCAGGTGTAATTGCCTCTATCTCCAATGAAGATAAAAAAATCTTCTGCGTTCAGTTCCACCCGGAAGTTTCTCATACAGAAGAAGGAGGGAAAATGCTTGAAAATTTCGTTTTCAGCATCTGTAACTCAGAGAAAAACTGGAAACTGACTAACTATATTGAAAAAACAGTTGAGGAAATCCGCGAGAAAGTAGGTAACAACAAAGTGATCCTTGGTCTTTCCGGAGGAGTAGACTCTTCTGTAGCTGCTGTTTTGATCCACAAAGCCATCGGTGATCAGTTGACTTGTATTTTCGTAGATACGGGATTATTAAGAAAGGATGAAGGGAAGAAAGTAATGGATCAGTATGGAGAGCATTTCCATATGAACATTAAAATGGTGGATGCTAAAGAAAGATTCCTTTCAAAACTAGCCGGAGTAGACGATCCGGAAGCAAAGAGAAAGATCATCGGAAACGAATTCATCCACGTATTTGACGAAGAATCTCACAAAATTGAAGGTGCTAAGTTCTTAGCTCAGGGAACCATTTATCCTGACGTTATCGAAAGCCAGTCTGTCAACGGACCATCTGCAGTAATCAAGTCTCACCACAATGTGGGAGGACTTCCTGAAGATATGGAATTCGAGTTATTGGAGCCATTAAGAGAGCTTTTCAAGGACGAAGTAAGAAGAGTAGGAGAAGAATTGGGTATTCCTCATCATCTGGTATACAGACACCCTTTCCCAGGTCCTGGATTAGGAATCAGAGTATTGGGAGCTGTGGATGCTGAGAAAGTACGAATCCTTCAGGAAGCTGATGATATCTTCATCGAAGAATTATACAAAAATGATCTTTACGAAAAAGTATCTCAGGCATTTGTAGTCCTTCTTCCTGTAAAATCTGTAGGAGTAATGGGGGATGAAAGAACATATGAATACACTGCTGTAGTTCGTTCTGCCAATACCATCGATTTCATGACAGCAACATGGAGCAGACTTCCTTACGAGTTCCTGGATACCGTTTCCAGCAGAATCATCAACGAAGTAAGAGGAATCAACAGAGTAGCTTACGATATTTCAAGCAAACCGCCTGCAACGATTGAGTGGGAATAATTTTTGACTTGAATTTAAATATAAATCCTGCCCTTTTTGGGTGGGATTTTTTTGTTAAAACTGTTTCAATGAAGAAATGATCAGTAAAATATTTAAAGCAATTAACAAGCAATATATCAGCTTGAAGAGTATATGTTTATGGAAAATGACATAACTTGTTAACATAGTACCTATTAAATAAAGTAAATAAAACTTTTCGCTTCCTGAGGCTTTATTTCAGATGCTGAAAACAAGTTTAAATTATGCGAAACATGGGCTGATGTATCAGCATAAAAGATTCTTAAAGTAAAAATAATGGTACATCATGAATTAACAGGTCGCTCCTCCGGAGCTTTATTTTTATGGGAACTTCTTTTTTCTATTAACAGCAGATCCCGACGGGATCAAATCCAGCTCCACTAGGAGCTAACTGTTAATAGGACATATTTGTTTTAAAATTATAGCTCCGGAGGAGCGACCTGCTAATTAAGTTTTAGGTTAATCGGACAAGAATGATTTTTAATTTACATTGTAAAAGTAAAAATCTTCCGCAGAAAAAGCATTCAGGTTTTCCATAAAATCAAAATAAGCATTATAAATATCAGGATCTACAGTCAAATATGGATCAGTTACAGAAATAAAATCACAGTGTTTCCAATAATTATTTGAGTGAACTGCTGCTTGCAAAATTTCGGTGATATCCACTGTTAAATTTTGTATAAATAGTTGGGGAAGTACTTTTCTGTAAGGGTTGAAATAAAATATTTTCCCTAAATTTAAGTAAAATTACATCAAATGCAAATAGAAACAAGAAACCTGACCCTTCAGGATTATGATGAACTGGCGGAAACGATGAAAAGGGCCTACCCACAGATGTCGGAGTCTATATGGTCCAAAAAAAGTATTGATAAACTGACAAAAATATTCCCTAACGGACAAATTTGTATTACGGTTGACGGAAAACTCGCTGCTGTAGCGCTTTCCATTATCGTCAATTATGAAGAATTCGGGGACGACCATACCTATAGTGATATTACAGGAAATTATACATTCAATACCCATACTTCAACGGGGAATGTTCTCTACGGAATTGAAGTTTTTGTAGATCCTGAGTTTCGGGAACTACGTTTGGGAAGAAGATTGTACGATGCACGAAAAGAACTTTGTGAGTTATTAAACCTGAAATCGATTATTCTTGGAGGCAGAATCCCTAATTATCACAAATACAGCCACGAACTTTCTGCAAGAAATTATATCCGAAAAGTAAGAGATAAGGAGATCTATGATCCGGTATTGTCTTTCCAGCTTTCCAATAATTTTCTTCCGATAAAAATCCTGAAAAAATATCTTCCGGAAGATGAAGCTTCCAGAGAAAATGCAGTTCTTTTGCAGTGGAACAACATTTATTACAGCAGAAAGCCGAATACCATGCAGGACAGCATTATCCGTCTCGGATTGGTGCAATGGCAGATGAGGCATTTTAAAGATATTGAAGCTTTTTATGAACAGGTAGAATTCTTTGTAAACGTTATGGGAGATTACAAATCTGATTTTGTTCTTTTCCCGGAGCTGTTCAACACGCCTTTGCTGGCACCCTTTAATAATCTTTCCGAAAGGGACAGTATGATAGAGCTGGCGAAGCTGACAGAGAAAATCAAAGAAAAAATTTCAGAGCTGGCCATCAGTTACAACGTCAATATTATTTCGGGAAGCATGCCTGTTTTTGAAAATAATGAATTATACAACGTAAGCTATCTTCTTCACCGTGACGGACGTATGGATGAATACAGAAAAATTCATATTACTCCAAACGAAAAGAGATATTATGGAATGAAAGGCGGAAATGAAATCAAAGTTTTTGATACCGACTGCGGAAAAATAGGTCTTGTCATCTGCTATGACGTGGAATTTCCGGAGTTACCAAGAATTCTTGCCGATCAGGGGATGAAGATTCTGTTTGTTCCTTATCTTACAGACACTCAGAATGCCTACATGAGAGTACGCCACTGTGCCGCAGCAAGAGCCATTGAAAACGAATGCTACGTTGCCATTGCCGGTTGTGTAGGAAACCTTCCGAAGGTTAATAATATGGATATTCAGTTCGGACAGGCTGCCGTATTTACCCCTTCCGATTTTGCCTTCCCATCCAATGCCGTGAAAGGAGAAGCTACTCCAAACACCGAAATGACCCTGATTGTGGATGTAGACCTGAACCTCCTGAAAGATCTCCATCATAACGGTTCTGTTCAGGTTATGAAAGACCGAAGAAAAGACCTTTACGAAACTTATCTTAAATAATAAAACTTCGGGGCGGCTCCATAGGAGCCGCCCCGAAGTTTTAAGTATTAACACAAACTGAATTATCCTTTTTTAACAGAGTCCCTGATTAAATCCTGGTTATTTTTATACACCTCATATTGCTCAGGACTTAGTATCTTTTTAAAATCTTTGTCCAGTGTTTTAAAATCACTGATGATAACCTTTTTTGCCTTATTGCTGTCAGCATCTTCAGGACCTGCATTTTTCTTGTTAAGACGCTTTCCAAAGTCTTTCTGAACCTTCTGTACTCCTTTAAAGTTGATCTCATAGGCCTGCTCAACCTGTCTTTCGGTCAGATCCAGAATAGGGATCATAATCAATGTTCTGAAAAGAGCAATCTTTTCTGCCCTGTCTTGTTTTACAATTGCCATCTGCTCAGGAGTCAGGATCTGTTCCATTGCCTGATGACGTTGGGCAATGATGCTTACAAATTCGTCAGCAATAATTTTGTTGTTTTCAGGGCTGGTATTGTTACCGGCTTTGTTATCAAGAGCAATAAGTGCATCTGCTGTAGTATTATTGATCTCAGCAACTTTATTCACCTGTGATTCTGTAAGTCCTAAATAACTCATTTCTTTTGTGGCTACTTCGGCAATAGAATGAGCTGATGCTACCTGAGCTTTTATTTGTGTTGTAAACAGAACTGCTGATACAATAAGACCAGCTGAAATAATTTTTTTTAACATAGTGTTGTATTTAAATATTTATAAAATTTTTTTGTTCTTCCAGATGGAAATAATGTGCCAGAAATTGAGGTACGTAGGCATTTTTTAGGGTAAAAAAAATACCCGAAGAATATTTCTTCGGGTACTGTATAATTCTGTATAAAATTTGATCTTACATATACTGAGGGCATACTACAGCAGGACAGATCAGTCCAGGACATTTTGGTCTTCCGTCTGTAGGGCAGCATTGGTTTGAGCAGTTTCCGATAATAATTCCGTTTCCTGCAATTCCTTTTAATTGCTCTCTTGAAAGTTTGTTGTTGCGTAAATTTTTCATGTTCTAATACTTTTGATTTGTTTTAATTTTGTACGTTGTAAATATATTAATTTTTACAATATATGATGTGTTTTTATTGATATTGGTGTATTTTATTCTTTAAAATACTGATTATGTGTTGTTATTTTTAATTTTATTTGTTGGCGTTGTTGTCATAATTGTTTTCATAAAGGAACAATTTTTGGAGTAAATTGCACCTACTATTGATACACTATGTTTGATAAACCTCAAAGAAAACTGAAAAGATCCGCAAGACTGATTTCCGTACTCAGTAAATATGGATTCAAAGATCTTCTGGCCAGAATGAACGGAAATAAGCAGGAAGAAGCTTCGGGTCATTCAGATGAAATCATCTCAAAAGGAACCGTTTACGAAAGAATTAGACTAGCTCTTGAAGAGTTGGGGCCTACCTTTGTAAAATTGGGTCAGACATTCAGTAACAGGGAAGATTTATTGCCGCCGGAAATGATCCAGGAACTGCAGAAACTTCAGGACAAAGTGGAAACAGTAGATATGAATGTGGAAGAAGCGCTGGAAAGTGAATTCAATATTTCCGTCAAAGATTATTTCCGTGAAATTCAGAAAAAGCCTTTGGCTACAGCTTCCATTGCACAGGTTTACAAAGCTGTTCTGCTGGATGGCAGCCCGGTGATTTTAAAATTGAGAAAACCCGATGTACAGTCCGTCATTGAAGATGATTTACTGTTGATTAAAGATATTGAAAAACTGATATCCACTTATTCGGAGATAGGAGAAAAACTGAATCTGAAACAGGCCATTTCTACCTTTGAAAGATCTTTACTGGAAGAAGTTTCTTTGATCAATGAAAAAAACAATATCCAGCAGTTTCGTGTGAACTTTAAGAACAATAAAGAAACTTATGTTCCTAAAGTCTACGAAGAGTTTTCCAACAACAATATTCTTTGTATGGAATTTATTGATGGAATCAAAGTAACCGATAAATCTGTTCTTTTGGCCAATGATATTGATCCTGTAAAAGTTTCGGAAGAAGGACTAAGGCTTTTTGTATCGCAGATTTTAGATTATGGATTTTTCCATGCCGATCCTCATGCCGGAAATATTTTAGTAAGAAAAGATGGCAGAATTGTTTTCATTGATTTTGGAGCGGTAGGGAAAATTCAGCCAAACGATAAAGAAATTCTTGAAAATCTTATCGTAAGCTTTGTTGCCAAAAACTCTCATAAAATAGTCCGTTCACTCAAAAAGATGGCAATCAGCTATGAAATACCTGATGAAAGACGCTTTGAAAATGATGTGGAAGAAATTCTGAATTTTGTACACAGTTCATCATTACAGGACATTAATGTACAGGTGATCATCAATAAGATGAAAGACATTTTAAAAGACAACAGGCTTTATATGCCGGATTATTTCTATCTTTTATTCAAAGGAATCAGCCTGATAGAAGGAGTGGGAAGAAGCATTAATCCTGATCTTGATATTGTTAAAAGTCTTCATCCTTACACCAAAAAGATTTTTACCAAGAAAATCAGCCCTAAAAATCTTTTAAAAACAGGGATGGACCGTATGATGAATTTCACGGATAATGTAGATGAAATTCCGAAAGAACTTCGTTCCGTTCTTCAAAAACTGGATGAAAATAAATTCACTGTTTCCAGTGAAATCAAAAATATAGAGAAGACCAACCAGCTCATCAAATCCAGTGTCATCAATCTGATTCTGGCCATGGTTTTAGGTGCGAATATCATTGCCACGGCTATTGTTTTTTCTTCCGAATCCGGACCAAGAATCGGAGAACTGTCGTTAGTTGCCGTTTTAGGTTTTATTTTTTCAATTCTTTTAGTCATTATCCTTCTGCTAAGAGTAACCAGAAAATAAAAAGGAAGTTGGCTTTGAACCCGAAGAATGTATAAACGCTAATCCCGCACCTCGTAACCCGTAACCCGAATCCCGCCACCCCGTATTTAAACCAAAAACAATGAAAACACTTATTATAACATCCATCACCTTATTCAGCTCACTTTGTATGGCTCAACAAGGAAGTGAAGAAAAACTTCAGGGAGATTTTGACGGAAACGGAACAAAAGAATACGCTTACACAAAAGTCAGCGACTGTGGCGACGAATGTGAAGGGAAGTGTGAAACCACCATTTATTTCAGCGATAAAAATATACATCCGATCACTATTACTCCTGCAAACCAGGGAAGTCTGTATAACTTAGGAGATCTTAATGGTGACGGAAAAGACGAGATCGGCTTTTATCCCAATTGGTGCACCAGCTGCTGGCATCCGTTCTATGTGTATACTTTAAGTAAAACGGGTTGGAAGCCATTATTGCCTTCTATCTCAACCCATTGTAATCAGTGGGAAGAAGATCAGTTTCCTATTAAAAAAGATCCGAAAAAGAAAGGATACGTTATCGTTACCTCCAGTAAATGGGAAGATGATGATATTAAAATCAGTAGTAAAAGTGTAAAAGTGAATTGATTACAATCGCTTGAGGCTGGAAGAGGGAAGGAAATGACCTGTATTAATACATTGATCTGTTTCATTATGCATTCAAAAAATTAAAAGAACGTTTGATAATCTTCCAGCTTAAGACTTCGTGCTTCCATACTACAAAATTAAATACCTATCTTTGCAAAATGGAAAAACTCACTTTTGCGGATTTTGACCTTCCGGTTAAAATTCTCGATGTTTTAGCGGATCTGGAATTATTTGAACCTACTCCAATTCAGGAGAAGAGCTTAAAGCCTATACTTTCGGGAAGAGATGTAATGGGAATTGCGCAGACAGGAACCGGGAAAACATTAGCTTATCTTTTACCTGTTCTTAAAACATGGAAATACAGCAAGACAGGAAATCCAACTGTTTTGGTGCTTGTTCCTACAAGAGAACTGGTGGTACAGGTAACAGAAATCCTTGAAAAACTGACAGAAAATATTACGGCAAGAGTAATCGGAATATACGGTGGAAAAAATATCAATACTCAAAAACTATTGTTTAATGATGGCTGTGATATTCTGGTAGGAACACCGGGACGAGTGATGGATCTTTCCATAGACAACGCGATTTCTCTGAAAGAAGTTCAGAAGCTGATCATCGATGAGTTTGATGAGATGCTTAACCTTGGTTTCAGACCACAGCTTACTCACATTTTTGAAATGATGAAGGAGAAGAGACAGAATATTCTTTTCTCTGCAACCATGACGGAAGCGGTAGATGAAATGCTGGATGTTTATTTTGCCAATCCGATTGAAATTTCATTGGCTAAATCAGGAACACCACTTGAGAAAATCGAACAGATTGGTTACAAAGTAGAAAACTTTAATACCAAGATCAATTTACTGGAGCATTTGCTGAAAAATGATGCAGACATGTCCAAAGTATTGATCTTCAATAACAATAAAAGACATGCAGACCTTCTCTTTACTAAAATCGATGAGCTTTTCCCAGAACAGTTTGATGTGATTCATTCCAATAAATCGCAGAACTACAGACTGAAAGCGATGAAAAGGTTTGAGAATGAAGAGATCAGAGGTTTGATTACCACAGATGTCATGGCAAGAGGTCTGGATATCTCGAACATTACACACGTCATCAATTTTGAAACGCCTGATATTCCGGAGCAGTATATCCACAGAATCGGTAGAACAGGTAGAGCAGACAAAGAAGGGAAAGCTTTGGTTTTTGTAACAAAAAAAGAAGAACCTTTGCTTCTTGATATTGAGCTGTTGATGGATAAGGAATTGAAATTTAATGAATTCCCTGAGGAAGTTAAAATCAATCCTAAAAAGATTGCTGCCGAAGAAGATCAGGTAGTCATGAAAAATCCTGTACAGGTAAAACTGAACGAAGGAGGAGGAGCTTTCCACGAGAAAAAGGCTAAAAATACCAAAGAAAACTGGGGTGGTCCTTCCAAGAGAAAGGCACCTAAGAAGTTTGGAGCCAACAGAGCGCAACAGAAGGCAAAATCTAAATCGAAAAGAAAGAAATAAAATAAAAAAACGATTCCTGAAATTGGAATCGTTTTTTTTATGGATTTAGTTATCCTCATCATCTTCATCCAAAAAGTCTAGTTCATCGTCTCTTTGAATATAATCAGGTGATATGCCGGGAGGGTTGAATAGTCCCCACTCATCAACAATATAATGCTTGGGATTAAATCCGGCAACCCAGTCAATAAATAAAAGACGAAATTCTTCTATCATATTGCGGATAATCTTATAATATTTGGCATCAGAAAATCCTAAATATTCAAGCTGATGACCACTCACCATGATCTCACGTGCTGCTTTTCGGATTATAGCCGCATTTTCCATTTTAATATCATACAGCTTCACAGCTTCAGCACCTGAAATTTTAGCCTGAATTACCATGATATCTTCCAATAAATTAGATTTCAGATGTTGGAGATAGTCATTGTCTTCAGGAAAGAGGTCTGTAATGGTCTGCAATGTTTTGTAGATCTCTTCAGCCTTTTTATAAATAGGTAAATCACGGTGCTCTTTCATTTTTATTTCATATAAGGAGTGATCACCTTAGCCCAGATTTTATATCCTTCCGGCTTAAAATGAAGCATGTCTTCCACAAAAATATCTTTTCTTACATTTCCATTAGCATCTTCCATTGCTTTGGTAACATCAATAAATTCTGCGTTTGGTTCCTTTTTCATGAACGCAGCAATCTTTTTGTTGGCAACCTTCATCTGAGGCCAGATCACTTCTCGGCTCGGCGAATATTTGATGGAGATATAATCTACTTCAATATCAGGAAACCTCTCACGGATTTTTTTGTAAAAAGCTTTGAATCGGTCAACGACTACTTTGGCTTTTAGCTTATGATTATCTGCAAAATCATTTTCACCACAGTAAATGATGATCTGTTTGGGCTGATAAGGCGCTAAAAGGTCATTCGCAAAATCATTAAGATCTGTAAGTCTTGATCCTCCAAACCCTCTGTTGATGATTGTTTTACCAGGAAAATAATCTGCTACATCAGTCCATTTTGTGAATGATGAGCTTCCGATAAATAAAATAGCATCCTTTTGAGGCGGGCTTTGCTGGTCCAGCTTTTTAAATTCCTGGATGTCCTGCCAGAACATCGGTTTTTTCTCCTGAGAAAAAGCAATAGCAAAATACAGCAATAGAAATGCTGATAGAATCTTCTTCATTATATTCAGTTTTAAATTAGATATAAAAGTAATAAAAAACTCCCGATTAGCGGGAGTTATAATTTATCTTTTGTAGGTTACGTAAGGGACATCCGGTATTTTATCTCCATCCATATCAAAGATTCCTGACTGCTGGGCAAGTTTAAGATCTTTGGCTGTCAGAATATCAATTCTGTAGTTTACTGATCCTTCATCACCAAGTTTAATTCCAATGATTTTTGAATCGGCATCGTAGGTAAATGTTCCTTCAGTTTTTGGCGATGGGGTACAGTCTGCACCTTCTCCCGTATACGCTGTATAGCTTACATAATAATCTGTTCTGAAGAAAAGAGTATTTTTAGCTGCACATCCTGTTAAAGTTTCAGTATAAAGCACTGTTTTATTGTCTTTTCCGGAAATTACTTCCCTTTTAACTTCCTTCCAATCTCCCTTCATGATTTCCATATCATAAGCTTCGAGATTGTCATCTTTACAAGAAGTAAGTGCCAAGGCAGAAAAGGCAAATAAAAGTAGCTGTTTTTTCATTTTCACAAATTTAAGAATATGCTAAAATATAAATAAATTTGAAATATCTGTAATGAAATAGTGAATTTTTAAACGAATGTTTGTAAATTAAATAATTTTATAGAGGTTGCAATACGAGATGCGGCTTTCGGTTATCTATTTTCAACTTGAAAATGAATATAAACATTTTCGTTTTACTACAAACCCATTCACCCGAATCTCGAAATAGCGTAGCTCAAACCTCGTACCGCGAAACCCGTACCCCGAATCCCTTAATAGCTCATCTCTACAATCTTATAAGCATCCTGCGGAGTCAGTTTTTTATATTCTCCAAGGCCTAGCCACTTTCTGTCTGTAAAGGCTTTTTCAACCTTTTCAGCGGTTCCTTTAAAGTCCTCCGTATATTCGGAAAGCTTGGTTTTGATATGAAGACTGTGGAAAAATTCTTCCAGCTTTTTAATGCCCAGTTCAGCTTTTTCCTCTACACTTCCGTCTTTGATTCCCCAAACTCTTTCAGCGTACTGAGCCAGTTTTCCTTTTTTATCTTCAAAGTTGTAACGGTAATGAGAAGGAGCAATAATGGCCAGTGTTCTTGCATGATCAATTCCAAAATAAGCGGTCAGCTCATGTCCCATTGCATGTACGGCCCAGTCTGTAATAACTCCTTTCTGGATCAGTCCGTTTAACGCCATGGTACAGCACCACATAAAGTTTCCTGCAGCATCGTAGTTGAAATCATCAGCCAATACTTTTGGAGCAGTTTCCTGCAGGCTGATCAGGATGCTTTCTGCAATTCTTTCCTGAAGGTCGGCAGAAGAAGGAGCGGTCATATATTGTTCCAATACGTGAGTATAGGCATCTGTGATTCCGTTCACAATCTGATTTTTTGGAATAGATCTGATTACCTCCGGATCCAGTACAGAAAATTGCGGGAAAAGTCCCGGTCCTCCTGAAGATAATTTCTCATGGGTTTCCCTTCTGGAGATCACATACCCGGAATTCATTTCTGATCCCGTTGCAGGCAGTGTTAAAATACTTCCGAAAGGCATTCCTTCCCCTTCAAAAGTTCTTACCGATTTTCTCAGGATATCCCATGGCTCACCGTCATAATTGGCTGCTGCAGAAAGGAATTTTGTACCGTCAATGACAGATCCGCCACCTACAGCAAGAAGGTAAGTAATGTTTTTCTCTTTAATAAAGCTTAAAGCATTGATCAGAACTTCATATTCAGGGTTGGCAGGAACTCCGCCAAACTCGTATAATTCATGATCTTTTAAAGCCTCTTTTACCTGATCGTAAACACCATTGTTTTTGATGCTTCCGCCACCGTAAATCATTAATATTCTTGCGTCTTGAGGAATTTCTTTGGAAATTTTAGCGATTTCGCCTTTCCCGAAAAGTATTTTTGTTGGGTTTTTAAACTCGAAATTAAGCATTGTTCTATATTTATTTTAGTCAAATTTACGGAATGAAAAAAGAAAAGTAGGTTAATGAAATTTTAAAATTGCTATTATTCTATTTTATGAAAGCTATTGCTTTTAGCTTTTCCGATTCCTATTTCCGATTCTCTTGTAACATTTATTTATATCTAAGAAGAAAGAAAGGCCTTTGCTCTTTTTATAAAACCTTCCTTATCCTTTTTAATCTCGTCCAGCAATTTTTTCCGGTCATCAGGAATCGTAAGATACTGATCACCCCAAAGATTGATTTCAACGATTACGGGAATAAGGTCAATTCCTTTCTGAGTCAGAAAATAAAGAATTTTCAGCTTACTGTCCGGATGGTCTTTTTTATCAATGATTCCATTGTCCAATAGGTTTTGAAGTCTTGCAGCCAGAATATTCGTTGCAATTTTTTCATCAGCCTTAAGGAAGTCTCCGTAAGTGCATTCCTTTTTCAGCATGAGATCCCTTATGATCAACAGAGTCCATTTGTCTCCCCACATTTCAAGTGAGCAGCTGATGGGGCAGTCTGATCTTTTTTTACTCATTTTGTTAATTTAAAAATAATACTTGCAAATTGAAAGTGTTTGGTTTAAATTTGCTTTTGTTTTGCAAGTAAATTTAATCATAAAAAATTAATAAATCAAATGGATCATTATGACATTGCCGTAATCGGCTCAGGACCCGGCGGATATGTAGCGGCGATAAGAAGCGCCCAGCTGGGATATAAAACCGTGATTATCGAGAAATATGATACACTGGGAGGAACATGTACCAATGTGGGCTGTATTCCGACTAAAGCTTTATTGGACAGTACACATCATTATTCAGAAGCACAGCATCAATTCAATGAACATGGGATTAAGCTGGATCATATAGAACTGGACTTTTCTCAGATGTACAGAAGAAAAGCAGATGTAGTTTCAAAAAATACAGGTGGCCTGGATTTTTTAATGAGTAAAAATAATATTACAAGATTACAGGGAACGGCTGGATTTATCAATAATTCTACCATCAGAGTTGTAAACGGATCTGAAGTTAAAGAAATAACTGCCCGATATTATATCATTGCTACAGGTTCGAAACCATCCACTATTCCCGGAGTGGAAATTGATAAAAAAAGAATTATTACTTCCACAGAAGCATTGTCATTAAAGGAAAAACCTGAATCTATGATAATCATAGGCGGTGGAGTAATCGGGGTGGAAATGGCTTCTATTTTCAACCGCATCGGAACGAAAGTCACTATCCTTGAATATGCTGATTATCTGATCGCTGCTATGGACCATGAATTGGGGAAAAGCCTTCAGAAAATCCTGAAAAAAGGAGGAATTGATATCCGGCTTAATCATGCGGTGTATAAAACTGAGGATACCGGATCTGCTGCTAAAGTGTTTTTTAAAGATAACAACGGAACAGAAGGCGAGCTGGAAGCAGATTATGTATTGGTAGCGGTGGGAAGAAGTCCTTATATAAAAGGTCTTGATCTTGAAAATACTGATGTACAGCTGGATGAGAGAGGATTTATTAAAGTGGATGAAAACAGCCGGACTTCCGCATCCAATATCTATGCGATTGGTGATGTTATTGGTGGTGCAATGCTGGCTCACAAAGCTGAGGAAGAAGGTGTTTTTGTAGTTGAAACCATTAACGGGCAAAAACGACCGATTCACTATAACCGTATTCCTTCAGTGGTGTATACCTGGCCGGAAGTAGCTTCAGTAGGCTATACCGAAGAATATCTGAAACAAAATAATATCGCATATAATGTAGGGAAATTTCCATTTTCTGCCAGTGCAAGAGCCCGCGCTTCAATGGATATGGAAGGTTTTGCGAAAGTTTTGGTGGATCCGAAATATGGCGAAGTGCTGGGTGTTCACATCATTGGAGCCAGAGCTGCCGATTTGATTGCACAGGGGGTCATAGCTCAGGAATATGAAGTGACCGCCGAGGATATGTTCCGTATTTCCTATGCGCATCCAACCTATTCTGAAACATTGAAGGAAGCTTACCTGATTGCATCTGGGCAGGGAGCTATTAATATATAAGAAATTAAACCATTAAGGTTAATGAAGACAATAAGAATAATTAAGATCCATCTTTGATGGAAGATAAAGCGGATCGCTGAAAAATAGCTTAGCTATTCC
Organism: Chryseobacterium sp. X308; assembly: GCF_020733145.1. NCBI lineage: Bacteria > Pseudomonadati > Bacteroidota > Flavobacteriia > Flavobacteriales > Weeksellaceae > Chryseobacterium > Chryseobacterium sp. X308. Next base: position 504,758 of record NZ_JAJFZH010000002.1, on the reverse strand, counting down.
TTAACTATCATTATCAACTTAAAAAATCTTAATGGTTTATTTGCGTTTTCAAAAGAACTACAACGAATTACAGTTTTCATCCTTCGCATACACGCCATTGCTTTTTGCCTCCAGCCTTCCGGTTTTTCTGTTGATTGTAACTAAAAAGGACTCTTTCACAGCCGGGCAGCCCTTAGACTGCATCAGATACATGGAGATATGACGGTTTTCAATTTTATATGATCCGCTAAAGCGATTGCTTGTATCCACAGAATACCCATACGTTTTAGCCAGTAAAATAGCCTCCGGAAGATTGTCTACTGTTCCGATAAAATCTCTCAACTGTTGTTCATTGGAAAAATAAACTGATCTTTCATTCTTACACGCCAGAATGTATGAAAAACAGTTGTTCCCGATACATTTCTGGAAAAAGCCTCTTTCTGGAACAGGTTCATTGATCGTCATAAAATCAGGAGCCTGGCTTTCATAGAGTACTGCTTTTTCATAATCCATATCATTGCTGAGAACACGCCAGTAAGCATACTCTTTATCAGGAATAATGAAAGGGTAGAGGTATTCTGCAGTATCAAGAATATCAGGAATTTTTTTATAATCATCGGGAACCTTGATCTGGCTGTAAAGCAGATTGGAGAGAATCAGGAAAAATGTGATGATTACTTTCATAGAGAGTGGGTTTCCGGTGCAAATGTAAGAAAGAGAATTATTCCAGTACAATTTTATAATATCCTTTTTCAGCAGTTACATCAATATCTATACCTGTAAAAGTCAGTTTATTGATCTGATAACCATCACAGCCTCCATTAAACTCCGATGACTGGATGGAAAAGTCAATATCTTTAATATTAGAATAAAATTTATAATTTTTTGTTCCGTTATAAGCACCTACATTTTCTAAAAGAACTCTGTCATCGGATGTTTTGGATAATTGTACACCAGCATTATTTTCATCCTGAATGGAATACGTTGTTAATGTTCCATTGGTGATAAGATTTTCATTATTGGAATTGACGAACTCAAAAATGACAGGTAATGGTGCATTGTAACAATCTTTTTCACAAGAGATGAACAGAAGGGTAATAAGTAAGAAAGTCAATATTTTTTTCATGGATGATGGTTAGTGTTAACAGTAAAGTTAATCAAAATTATATTAATCCTGAATGAGTAAAACGGATTTCTATGTTTTTATACCTGTACAATATTTCATGGTTAATCGTTCGTTTATTCTGAAAAGTACTTATAAATTTTAAATATATTTTTTGATTTTCGTCCTTAATTTTTGTCATTTGTCAATTAAATTAATTTGAAAATCGCTTACATTTGTTAGTATGATACATGACCAACGCGCAGAAAAATTCAGGCAGATTGTGGAAAATAAGTTCCAGATCTATAATTCATTATTTATGAGCCTGCCTTATGATAAAATGACGAATATCGGAATGCTGCTTCCATTTCTTTATGAGGAAAGCAGGACCGGCTATGAAGCAGGAAAAACTCCTGAAAATATCGTCGAAGAATTTTTTAAAAACCATACAGATCTCCAGACGGAAGAGCAGAAACTGGAATTGCTTTTCAAGATCATACAATATATAGAAAGACAGGTCGTTTTGTTTGACAGTATTGAGGATGCTGCATTTCCCAACCTTCATTCTGAAAGTGATAATGGAACAGTAACCAATCTTTTTGAACGTTCTTTTCAGGATCATAAAATTGAAAAAGTACGCGAGAAATTAAAAGACTTTAGCGTTAAGGTCGTATTTACGGCACACCCGACCCAGTTTTATCCTAGTTCGGTACAAAGAATTATTCAGGATTTGAGAGGGGCCATTACCAGTGATTCGGTTACCCAGATTGATATGCTTCTTCAACAGCTGGGCAAGACTCCTTTTGTCAATAAAGAAAAACCGACTCCGATAGATGAAGCGCTGAGTATTATTTCTTACCTGAGATATGTATATTATGATACCATTGGGGAATTGTTTACGAAGATCAAAAAGACTTTCGGAAATGGCCATTTTCATCTTCATGAAGATATTATCCAGCTTGGTTTCTGGCCGGGAGGAGACAGGGACGGAAATCCTTTTGTAACAGCGGATGTAACGAAAAGAGTAGCGGAAGAACTTCGTTCAGCGATTCTGAAATCATACTACAGCCATTTGAAATTTATCAGGAGAAGATTGAGTTTCAGAGGTGTTTCTGAAGTCTTAACCCAATTAAGTGAAGAATTGTATGCAGCCATTTTTGACGGAAAGAGCATTAAAGCAGAAGATATTTTAAACAAAGCTGCTGAGGCAGAAAAAATACTGATCAACGAGCATAACTCTTTGTTTTTAGATCTTTTGGTGAATTTCAGGGATCGTGTGATGATCTTCGGAACTCACTTTGCTACGCTGGATATCCGCCAGGACAGCAGAATTCATCAGAAAGTTATTGATGAGGTTTATGCAAAAGTATACGGAAATGAAGACGCTGATTATGAACAGAAATTCAATAAGCTTATTCAGACTTCAGAAACGGTAGCTGCTGAAGATTTTGAAGACATTGTAAAAGATACTTTGTTAACGGTTTCACAGGTTAAGGATATCCAGCATCTGAACGGATTAAGAGGAATGAACCGCTATATTATTTCCAATTCTGACGCGGTAAAAGATGTTATGAATGTATATGCCTTCTTTAAAATCTGCGGTTATAAGGATGAAGCGATCAATATGGATATTGTTCCGCTTTTTGAAACCATGGAAGGGCTTGCCAATGCAGAAAATGTAATGAATGAGCTGTATCATAATCCTGTTTATAAAAAGCATCTTGAAAAAAGAGGAAATCAGCAGACGATCATGCTCGGATTCTCTGATGGAACCAAAGACGGAGGTTATTTAAAAGCCAACTGGGAAATTTATAAAGCCAAAGAAGTACTGACAAAACTTTCCGAGCAGAATAATATCAAAGTCGTATTTTTCGATGGCAGAGGAGGACCGCCGGCAAGAGGAGGTGGAAAAACCCACGACTTCTATGCTTCCCAGGGAAAAACGATTGCCAATAATAAGATTGAATTAACCATTCAGGGGCAGACCATTACCAGTATTTTTGGAAACAAAGAGCAGGCAAAATACAACTTTGAACAGCTTCTGACCGCTGGTGTTGAAAATGATGTATTCAAAAATTCAAAAAAAGAACTTACAGAAAAAGAAAGAGCTTTGATTATTGAGTTGGCGGATATCAGCTATAAAAAATATTCGGATCTGAAAGCGCACCCTATGTTTGTTCCCTATCTGCAGGAAATGAGTACGCTTGAATATTACGGAAAAACGAATATCGGAAGCCGGCCTTCAAAAAGAGGAAACGGAAGCGAACTGAAATTTGAAGATCTGAGAGCCATCCCGTTTGTAGGATCGTGGTCACAACTGAAGCAAAACGTACCTGGGTTCTTCGGTTTTGGATATGCGATGCAAAAGATGAAAGAACAGGGTAGATTTGAAGAAGTAAGAGAGCTGTATAAAGGTTCAGATTTCTTTAAGACTTTAGTTCTGAACTCCATGATGAGTATGAACAAGTCTTACTTCCCATTGACTTACTATATCAAAAATAATCCGAAGTTCGGTGCTTTCTGGAATGTCCTTTTTGATGAATATGAGCTTTCCAGAGACATTATGCTGGAACTGACAGGATTTAAAATGCTTCAGGAAGAAGACCCGCTTTCCAGAAAATCGGTGAAGATCCGTGAAAAGATCGTCCTTCCATTGCTAAGTATCCAGCAGTATGCGTTGATGAAAATTCAGAAAGGGGAAGGGAACAAAGAAGCTTATGAAAAGCTGGTGACCCGTTCTTTATTTGGGAATATTAATGCCAGCAGAAATTCGGCATAAGCTATTTTTAAAATGAGAATGATCATAACGAAATGATAATCAATATCAATAGAAACGGGCTTTAGCCCGTTTTTTTATTATAAACCATTCAATGAGCTTTAGTTCAAATTTATGTTGTAGTAAGACCCAAAATAGTAATATATCTCCCACAGATTGCACAGATGTTTATGTTGTAATCAATCTGTACAATCTGAGGGAAATAAAAAATTACTCCTTTAAGAATTTTTCGTAGAAAACCTTGTCCTTCATCTGAATCTTCAGATAATAAGTTCCTTTGGAAAAATCTTCCACTTTTATAGATTTCTGGTTGTTGCTTTTCCTGATGAGTCTTCCAAGGTTATCATATATTTCTAACGATTCCACTTCTAGCTCTGATGCAATATTCAGGATGCTTTTTGCAGGATTCGGGAATATGGAGAACCTGTCTTTTTTTACAGTCTCAGAGGTATTCAGAACGAGATTATATAAACTTCCGAAATTAAGAATACCATATCCCATCTGATCGGTATGGGCAGGATATAGTGAAGCCGTTTGTCTCAGCTTTGCTCTCATCTGCTCTCTGTTCATCGCTGGAAATGCCTGAATAAGACATGCAACACCGCCGGCAGCAATAGGAGTAGCAATTGAAGTTCCATTCACGATTAAGGTAGCATTATCATAAACGGTTGTCGTACCGGTTCCCTGGGTGCTTCCGTCCGGTTTTACCACTCCGAGAGCATTGGGTCCGAAAGAAGAAAAAGCTGAAGCGTTTCCGGCTGAATCTACAGATCCGATAGAAAATACTTTAGCGTTATCAGCCGGTGTCATAAGGTAATGCCACGGCTGTTGTCCGGCGTTACCGGCAGCGGCAAGAACAAAAATACCTTTTTCAGCCGCAATACCAGCTCCGCGGGCAATGAAGGATGTGTTACCATCCATATTGGCATATGTATAATTGTAGCGGCTTTCGTCAAAAACATTGTATCCCAATGATGAGGTGATAATGTCAACCCCTTTACGGTCTGCTTCCTCAGCTGCTTCAATCCAGTATAGCTCTTCTTCGGGAATTTCTACCGCCGCATTTTCACTGCGGTAAAGATAAAAAATCAGCATCCGGTGCTGCTCCTACAAAAACATTCTGCAGATATCCTCCTATAACTCCTAACACGACAGAGCCATGTGTGCTGAGTGAAGTATTATAAATATCTCCTGTTTTGGTTACAAAATCATAAGAGGCTTTGATGTGATTGTTGGTCCATAATCTTGCAAAAGCAGTTCCTGTATTCACCGTTGGGAATCCGGCATCAATTACCGCAATGGAAACTCCTGTGCCTGTATAGCCTGCCAGATGAAGCGGCCGGATATTGACCTGATCAATTTGTCCGGCCCCTGAACCATAATTGAAGTTAGTAAGTGTTTTATTGATACCTGCATCGTCTTTCCATTTTCCCGGTGCTGTTTTCACGGTAGTAGAACTGTTTCTGGCAAAACTTTCAACAGATAAAACATAAGATTGAGCCTGTAATAAAGTTTTTTGTGCCGGAGTAGCATTTACCGCAGCTCCGTTAAGCCATTTTGAATAATCTGTCACAACAAATCCCAGGTTTTGAAGATTCTGAAGATAAGACTGTTCAATAGGGGCGTCCTGGTCATTAAGCGGAATTCCCAGCGCAGTGCGTCTGCTAAGTGATTTCTGGCTGAGTTCTGACAGCGGATTTGCATAAAAAGCAGCTTTATTAGGCTTATCCGTGAAGTAAACAAAAACAAGCTCCGTTTGTGCGAAAACGGTTAGGTAACCTGTTAGGAAACAAAAGAGTAAAAGTTTTTTCATAAAATTTATTTGTATAAAGATAAAAACAAAATCAATAAAATTTTTGATAGGATTTTAAATTCCTTATTTTTACAGAAATATTTAGTATATGAAAAAAATTCAGATGGTTGATTTGCAAAGTCAGTATTACAAAATAAAGAATGATGTAGACAATGCAGTTTTGAATGTAATGGATTCTGCGGCATTTATTAACGGTCCTGAAGTAAAGTCTTTCCAGAATGAATTGGAGTCTTATTTAGACGTAAAACATGTGATTCCGTGTGCCAATGGTACAGATGCATTACAGATTGCCCTGATGGCTTTGGACCTGAAAGAAGGAGACGAAATTATCACGGCTGATTTTACTTTTGCTGCAACAGTAGAAGTAATTCATTTGCTTAAATTAAAGTCTGTATTGGTAGATGTAGATTATGATACATTCACAATCTCTACAGAACAAATTAAAAAAGCAATTACGCCCAAAACAAAAGCAATTATTCCGGTACACATTTTCGGACAGTGTGCCAATATGGAAGAAATTTTAAAAATTGCTGAAGAACATAATTTATATGTTATTGAAGATAATGCCCAGGCAATCGGTTCAGAATATACTTTCTCCGACGGAACAGTAAAACAGGCAGGAACAATGGCAACAGTGGGAACAACTTCTTTCTTTCCTTCCAAAAACCTGGGATGCTACGGAGACGGGGGTGCTATTTTTACCAATAATGATGAATTAGCTCACCGTTTAAGAGGAATTGTAAACCACGGAATGTATGAAAGATATTACCATGACGAGGTAGGGGTAAACTCACGTCTGGACAGCATTCAGGCAGCAGTTTTAAGAAAAAAACTTCCTCATCTGGACTCTTACAACGAAGCAAGAAGAAAAGCAGCAGATTTCTATGATGAAGCATTTGCTGGTCACCCGGATATCCTGACTCCAAAAAGAGCGGAAAACTCTACTCACGTATTCCACCAGTATACGTTAAGAATTCTGAACGGAAAGCGTAATGAGCTTCAGAAGTTTTTATCAGAAAAAGATATTCCTGCAATGATCTATTATCCTGTAGCATTAAGAAAGCAAAAAGCATACTTTCAGGAAAGTAATGCTGCAGATTTTGTGAATACAGATAAGCTTTTGGATCAGGTAATTTCTTTACCGATGCATACGGAATTAGACGAAGAGCAGCTGAAGTATATTACGGATGCAGTGCTTGAGTTTATGGGATAATTAATGAAAAGAAAGATATTTAAATATAAGCTGGTATACTATATAGCGGTAATAACCAGCTTACTACTTTTTATAATATCTGCATTTTGGATTCTTGAAATATTTAATGACTTTAACCTATATAAAACATTATTTATTGTTATTTCGTTAGTTATTAATGCATTTGCATTTGTTAATCTGATTGAAAAATATGATAAAGCAATTTTGTTTCTAAATCTCAGTTTATTACTATCCATAATTCTTTTAGGTTATCCTTTATTGTTTGGATTTTTAAACGGATATTCTGTTTTAGAACATTTTACTTTTAGATTTTTAATCATATTTATATTGTGTTTATTAATTGTAAATGTATTTAAGGTGAAAAAAAATGACGGAGTAAAAGAAATAGAACACATAGGAAAAAGCGAAGATTAAAAAATAAAAATGGCAATACTTGTTACCGGCGGACTTGGATATATTGGTTCTCACACAGTGGTAGAACTTATTAATAACGGCTTTGAAGTGGTTATTGTTGATGATTTATCCAATACGGAAAGGTTTATTTTAAATAATATTGAGGAAATTACGGGTAAGAAACCTGTTTTTTATCCTTTTGATCTGAGAAGAAAAGAGCTTCTTACTCAGGTTTTTGATGCTCACCAGATTGATGGTTGTATCAATTTTGCTGCCTCTAAAGCAGTAGGAGAGAGTCAGATCATACCTGTAGACTATTATGAGAATAATCTGTTTTCCTTGATTAATATTCTTCAGGAATTTAAAACAAGAAAGATCTCCAACTTTATTTTCAGCTCATCATGTACGGTATACGGACAGGCAGATGTGATGCCGATCGATGAAAATACTCCGTTGAAAACCCCTGAAAGTGTCTATGGGAAAACAAAACAAATGGGCGAACAGATCCTTATTGATTTTGCCAAAGCCTATCAAAGTAAAATATCACTGTTAAGGTATTTTAATCCAATCGGAGCACATCCTTCCGGAAAGCTGGGTGAATTGCCAATCGGGATTCCTAATAATTTAGTGCCTTATGTAATGCAGACGGCTTCAGGAGTGCGTGAGAAACTGAATATCTGGGGCGATGATTACCCTACAGAGGATGGAACTGCTGTTCGTGATTATATCTATGTTGTTGACCTGGCAAAAGCGCACGTTGCAGCATTAAAGAAGCTGATAGAAGATTCTTCATCTGATGCGGTGATTGATACCTACAACCTGGGAACAGGAAAAGGCTCATCCGTACTGGAAGTAGTAAAAGCATTTGAAAAAGCCAATAATGTAGAAGTGCCATATCAGATCTGTGCAAGAAGAGAAGGGGATATTACTATAGCGTATGCCAACCCCGGAAAAGCAGAGAAAGAACTCAACTGGAAGTCTGAAACGTCTCTGGAAGAGGCTTTGAGGACAGTTTGGGAGTGGCAGAAATATCTGAACACCAGAAATTCGTAAATTAGCATTGAGAAATAATTGCATCAAAACAACAATTTAAACAATCATAAAACAAATTACAAAACATTTTACTGAAGAGTAAGTGTTATCCTAAAAACATTGAATTCAGTGAAGCTTTAATTTTAAATTAGTATGAAGACACAGAGAATAGGTATTACATTTTCGTCATTTGACTTATTACATGCGGGTCACATCAAAATGCTTGAAGAAGCTAAAACTGTATGTGACTATTTAATCGTCGGACTTCAAATTGATCCGTCCCACGACCGTCCTACTAAAAATAAGCCAAGCCAGACTATTGTTGAAAGATATATTCAACTGAAAGCTGTGAATGCTGTGGATGAGATCATTCCTTATTACACGGAAGAAGACCTTTTGGATATTCTTAAATCATTTGTAATTGATGTAAGAATCATAGGAGATGATTATATGGACAAAGACTTTACAGGTAAAAAATACTGTGAAGAAAAAGGAATTGAAATTTTTTTCAACAAGAGAGACCATAGGTTTTCCACCAGTGATCTGAGAAGAAGGATCTATGAAGCTGAAAAAGAAAAATATTCGAAAGCAGAACCTGTAAAATAACAGAAATAAAAAATCCCGAAAGTAACTTTCGGGATTTTTGTTGTATTACATTGGGCCGCCTTGCTGGTCATCACCTGTTGCATTGGAATTGATGTCCTTTTTCTTTTTAGGCTGTTCAATTCTCTCTCCCTGCTTAAATCTGTAAGTTAAGGAAATAGCAAACTGTCTTGGCTGCCACTGCATATAGTTTCTTCGTGTATAATCATCATTGAAACTGAATACTTCTCTGCTTCTTGTATTGAATATATCCTGGATATTGAAGGAAATTGTTCCGTCTCCTTTCCAGATTGTCTTGGAGGCACCAAGATTCAGAGCATACATATCCTCTGTATTCTGGCTGGCCGTTTTCTGTGCTCCTCTATAGAATCCCTGTAATTGTACACTTAAAGTTTTGTCAAGTTTAAATGTTGTATTAAGACGGGCTCTGGTAGAAAATCCGTTTCCTGTGAAATCCATACTGCGGGTTTGCTGCAGCTTATTTTTATCAATGGCATCATAATAAGCAATTCCACTTGTTTTATATCCGAACATATCCAGACTTCCCATGATTTTCAACCATGCAAAAGGATCATAAGTAAAGTTCAGATCCAAACCATAACGGTCATCATTTCCTAAGTTGATTGGTTTTGTATAAAATACACCCAGGCTTTCATCAGGTCTGTATACCAGCATTTTGGTATCATCAGTGGCGTGTCTGTAGTATAGGGTAGGATTAACCGTAAATTTTTTTCTGGTAATATTATATCCTACTTCAAATGAATCTACGTACGATGGATTCAGGTCTATGTTTCCTTCAAAAATATTCTGGCTGTTGCTGTAATTCGGGAAAGGAACCATAAAGAATGACCTTGGTCTGTCTATTCTACGGGAATAATTAAGCAAAATCTGATTATTTTTAGATACGTCATAGCTTAAGAATACACTTGGAAATAAATTGTTGTAGTTCTTTGTTTTATTTAATTGCGGATCATTAGGATTTTGATTGATGTAATTGATCTTTACATTGGAAAGTTCATCTCTTAAGCCTAGCTGATAAGCAAATTTTTCTCCGATTTTACTCTTAAATTGCAGATAGAAAGCATTGAAGACTTCTTTATAATCTGTATTGTTATTGTAGCTTGGAATAAAAGGATTGTTGGAAGTACTGCTTACAAAATTATCGTAAGTATTATCATTCACATCCAGTCTGTATCCTGCTTCAAGCTTGGATTGTTCTCCTATTGGCAGCTCATAGTCAGCTTTACCAATAATGGTTTTACTTAGTGAATATCTTCTGGTAATATCCTGTACATCAGGACGAAGATCGTAAGTTTCCAGAATATCCGCATTATTGTTACTTCTGTTTCTTTGCAGACTTAATGATACAGATAAATTTTGCCCGTTATCATCAAATTTGTGATCTAATCCCAGATCTCCCTGGAAAGCAAGGTTATTGAAGACACTTTTAGAATCTCTCCTTCCATACGGATTTAATAAATTCCATTTTCCTGCTGTAGTACTTGGATCCGGTGAATCTCTGAAAAACCTGTAAAAACTGTCATACGTATCAAGAAGTTCATTTCCGTCTCCCTCAAATGTTCTCACCAATCCTGTAAAATTGATTGAAGTCTTATCAGATAAATCATAGACAAAACCTGCACTTACGTTATAATTTTTATTATACGTTTTATTCTCGGAGTTTTGTAATTGATGTTCAAGAACATCATTAGGCTGCTGGAAAGGAATCACATTGGGAAATGTGAGATTGTGATAGGTTGTTTCCGAATTATTCTTCGTTTTGTTTTCCGTGTAACCACCGCCACCATTCAGGAACCAGGTCCAGTTGTTTTTTCTCCAGCTAAGGTTCGTGTTAAGGGATGTTCTTGGAAAATATCCCAGTGACCCTACCACACTACCATTAAATCCTACCTTTTTGTTCTTTTTAAGGATGATATTCAGGATACCGGATGTTCCGCTTGCTTCAAATTTAGAAGAAGGATTGGTAATTACTTCAATTCTTTCAATCTGGTCAGCGGGAATACTCTGCAATGCATTAGCTCCGTCATCTATCCCAAGAAGGGCAGAAGGCTTTCCATTGATCAGAAACTTTACATTGGTACTTCCTCTCATCGAAACTGTTCCGTCCGTATCCACAGACACTGAAGGAACATTGGTTAAAACATCCTGAAGATTTCCTCCTTTGCTCACAATGTCCTGTGAAGGATCATATGTTTTCTTGTCAAGCTCTACTTTATAAGGTTTTGCTGCTGAAGCAGTAATAACAACACCCTGAATTTCTTTTGTTTTGCCATCAACCGTAGAAGAGGGCTCTGCTTCAATAGATAATGCACCGATATTACCTGCTGTTGCAATATTTTTGCTGACTACACTTTTTTTGTAATCAATGGCTTCTACTGTAATTTCGTAATCGCCGGGCATAAGTTGCAGCTGATACTGTCCTTTTTCATCAGTCAGTACGGCATCACTTAAAGTTTTGTTGGCCTTATTGCTGAAAGTTACAGAAGCGTAAGGAACCGGTTGATTTTTCTTGTTGACAATGATTCCTGAAACTCCAGCCTTCTCCTGTGCAAAAGCCATTGCTGCCGCTGAAAGTACTAATGTAAGTCCTAAAGTTTTTCTGGTGAAAATAGTGACAATTTCTGTCTTATTCTTCATAGGTTATTTTTTTGTATAAGATCGTGAAAGAATAACCCTTAATATTTTGAATATCCATATCAATTTGATAGCCAAAACATTATGGTTGTTTATTGTTTTCTAACTGTATAAGTTTCCTGGTGCTTTCTAAGCTTATTTTATATTTTTTGAGTTGAGCCAATCCTGATAAGCCTTCGCATTTACAGTGTGTTCTTCTGCACTTGCCGTAAACTTGTGGTATCCGAATCTTGCCGGATCAGCACACATAAATATATAATTGTTGTTTTCAGCATTTAAAACAGCATCTATTGAGTTTTTATCCACTACACAGATGGGGCCCGGAGGAATACCTGCATTGGCATAAGTGTTATAAGGTGAAGGTGTCGATAAATGCTTATATAATACTCTTTTTATGGGTTCTTTAAAATTGGTCTGTTTATTAATCGCATAGATCACCGTAGGATCGGACTGAAGCTTCATTCCTTTTCTGTAACGGTTTAAATATAATCCTGCAATAGTTTTCATTTCATCCTTTTTCCCTCCTGATTCTTTATAAACAATGGAAGCCAAAGCATAAATCTGATCTCTTGTAAGCCCGGACTGCTGCTCCTTATTCTTTCTTTCACTCGTCCAGAAATCATTATACTGATTTTCGAACTTCGCAAAAAATTCTCTCGGACTTACTGTCCAGAAAAAATTATACGTATCGATGAAAAAATATTTTTTTAAATCTTCAACATTTTTATAGCCTTTCTCCTGTGCCACGGCATCCAGATCATTCACAAAATGTAATGAATCAATTTCCGTTTTTTTGGTCACCTTACCAATCATCTGATACATATCTCCAAAATCCCCGATTCTGTAAGAGTTGGCTGTCTGGTTACCTGCTTTGATCATATTGACAAGGTTTTTGTTGCCTGTTCCGCTCTGGATGTGATAACGTCCTGCTTTGAAATTGGTATCAAGACCTTTTTCTTTAGCCACAGCTTCAAAAGATTCCCTGTCTTTAATATAAGGAGCAATAGAATCCAGGATCTGTTTAAAACCTGCTCTATGAGGAATCAGAACATAACCATCTTTTTCTACGTTGTTTCCTAAATATTTATTATAAAATCTCAAACCAAAAAATCCTGCCACTACAAAAACCAGCAGAATGATAATGAGAATAGCTTTTTTCATTCTTAAATGTTGATTAAAAGTTTTTTGTTTTAAAGAAGATCTGTTTTACCTCTAAAAACTTGCTTTGCAGGACCTTCCAGCCAAATATTCTGGAATGCATCACCGCTTTTTTCAGCATATACCTTAAGGTTTCCGCCTAAAGTTTTAACTTTTACAGAGGTTAGATTATGTTTTTGCAGAAAAGTTAAAGCGGAAGCTGTAACTCCTGTTCCACAACTGTAAGTTTCGTCCTCAACGCCTCGTTCATAGGTTCTTACAAAAATTTCATTATCTGAAATTTTTTCTACAAAGTTCACATTGATTCCTTTTTCTTTATATTTTTCAGAATTTCTGATGCCATATCCTTCGTCATAAACGTCATAATCTTTCAGATTGTCTACATATTTTACGTAGTGTGGAGATCCGGTATTCAGCACAAAGTCATTTCCGTCCTGTAAAACGGTGTCTACATTAATCATTTTTAATTTGATGATTCCGTTATGGATTTCAGCTTCATGTTCACCATCTGTCGCAATGAATTTGCATTTGTCTTCAAAGATGTCAAGGAAAAAAGCAAAAGCGACAAGGCATCTTCCTCCGTTTCCACACATCGTACTTTCTCCGCCATCAGAATTGTAGTACACCATTTTGAAATCATAATGAGGATCGTTTTCCAATAGAATAAGACCGTCAGCACCTATTCCGAAACGTCTGTCGCATAATTTTTCAATACTGTCTTTATCTTTGGTAAACTGCAGATCCCGGTTGTCTACCATTACAAAATCATTCCCTGTTCCCTGATATTTATAAAATTCCATATTTTTTTGTTAAATGAAGAAGCAAAATTACTATATTTAAAATAAAAAACGAACAGTGTTAGCTGTTCGTTTTCTTATTTATAATCGTTTTATCTAAAGCCGCCTCCGCCGCTCTGCTGTCTGTTTGAACTGCTGCTTTGGCTGCCTGAGCTATTCCTGAATCCGCCACCAGAGGATTGTGATCTGTTGCTTTCAGAATTTCTGAAACCGCTATTATTCTGGCTGTTCTGATTACTGCTGTTTTGATTTCTGAATCCACTGTTACTGTTGGAATTTCTGAAACCACTGTTGTTCTGATTTCCCTGATTGTTTTGATAACCACTATTCTGGTTTCTGAATCCGCTGTTGCTGTTGGAGTTTCTGTTGTTATTAAATCCTCCGTTATTATTGTATGAACCGTTACTGTTCGTTGTACGCGTATTCTGGAATCCGTTTTGAGGTCTCGAAGATGAAGAAGATCTTCTTTCTACGTAAACTTTTCTTCTTGAGTTATTATAGCTATCATAGTAATAAGGAATACCATTATCATAGTAATAATTAATATTGTTTCTATAATAGTAGCCGTCATTACCCCAATATCCGCCACTTCCGTAATATCCTGACGGAGCATAGTAATATCCGTTGTTATAATACGGATCTCCATACCCATAGCTTCCGTTGCTTCCGTATCCGTCGGTATATGCTAAACAAGAGGTTAAACTGGTAATAGCAAAAATACTGAATGCTATTTTAAATAAATTTTTCATGACTTTATTGTAATTGTATTTTTTTTAAAAAACTTTTTTGCCAATTGGCGTATCCTATTATCGCCATTATAGTAAATACCAAATATTGAACCGAAGTGATTCCAAGTCCCTTAAAAATCATCATAGGGATGCAAATCAAATCTCCGATAATCCAGAAAATCCAGCTCTCAATGCGCTGTTTGGCCATCAACCACATGCCCACTAAAAATATTGAAGTTGTGAATACATCCATCCAGTTGGCCCAATCCAGATGATACAATCCAAAACTGGTTCCTTCCATCGAAAACTGATTATCAATATAAGGTTTATAATAATAGATAAGGGTAACAAGAGCCAGGCTCAGTATAAAAAGGATGCTGGCATAGATCCATTCCTTTCTGGTGGCCCAGCTAACATCGACGTGAATATGATCATCAGAATTTTTTGCCCATAAAATCCATCCGTAGATACTCATTACAGTATAATAAACGTTGATCAGGCAGTCTCCGAGTAAGCCGAAGTTGAAAAGAATATAAACATAGATCAGCGTAGAAACAATACCGGTAGGGTATACCCAGATATTTTTTTTAATCGAAAAATAAACACTCAGAGTTCCAAGGACGGCGCCCGACGTTTCCAGCATAATCTGTAAAGTATCATAACCTTCATAAGGCTTTATGAAAAGATCATATAAATTCATAGTATCAAAAATAAAGAAATTTTGCTTTTAAGAAGTTTCCTGTTATTTATTAATAATAAAGTTCTGGTAAAGTTTCCGGCTTTTTGAAAAATCAACGGGGAAGTGATACCTAATCAGGAAATCTATTTTTTCTGATTCTAAAGCAATTGTCAGATCATCATCAAATCGCTGTAGTTTTTTAACTATAAACGTCATTATTTATCCTTACAAATATTTTTTTTATAAAACTACGGATTACGGCATATTTGTATTATTACTGACTTCCTGATTTTGTGGATCAAAATCAGAACAGGAAAACTTCATGTCTGTAGAATACTATGAATAAGGTGCTGGTCAGGTTTTTAAAGTCTTTAATGTAAAATAAATGATGAAATTTTAACGATTAACGTGAGAGTTTCTAAATTTTTTATATTTTCGTAAATCCTTAATAAATAAAAAAACATGTCGAAAATTTGGGTTAAAAAGCCACTAAGTGCCTATGAGGCAGATATGAAGAAAAGTGAGCTGAAAAAAGTCCTTGGTAAATGGAGTTTAACAGCAATTGGAGTAGGTGCTATCATCGGTGGTGGAATCTTTGTTCTTACCGGAACAGGAGCCTATTATCATGCAGGGCCAGCACTTGCAATTTCCTTTATCATCGCAGGGATCGCCTGCGTTTTTGCTGCATTATGCTATGCAGAGTTTGCATCCATTATTCCTGTAGAGGGTTCAGCATATGCCTACGCGTACGGAACTGTAGGAGAAATTTTTGCATGGGCCATGGGATGGTGTCTCATCCTCGAGTATGCCATGGCCAGTATGGCCGTTTCCGTGAGCTGGTCCGGATATTTTAATAAATTTTTGAAGATTTTTAATATTCACCTACCTTCCTATCTGACTTCAGATCCCGCAAGTTATACCGGAGACGGATTTTCAATGAACCTGCCTGCATTTATTCTTGTTCTTCTGATTACTGCATTATTGGTAAAAGGGACTAAAGAAGCAGCAGGAGCAAATAACCTGATCGTTTTAATGAAAACTTCAGCTGTTATCTTTGTAATTATCGCCGGAGTATATATCATTTTCTCTAATACAGATCTTTATAACGCTGTAGATGGGGTTAAAAACTGGAAGCCTTTTATTCCGGATCCGATAAAGATCAAGAATTCCGAGGGCGATATGGTCTCGGCATATGGTATTAAAGGGATCATTTCCGGAGCAGCAGCTATTTTCTTTGCTTATATCGGTTTTGATGCTGTTTCTACACAGGCTGGAGAAGCTATTAACCCTAAAAAAGATGTACCTTTCGCTATCATCGCTTCACTATTGATCTGTACAGCTTTATATATCTGTGTATCTCTTGTATTGACAGGGATGATGCATTATACAGACTTTAATCCTGAAGGAAGATATCCGGATGCCATCAAAGCACCTGTTGCGTATGCTTTTGAAATTGCAGGAAAGCACTGGGCGAGTAATATCGTAACGATTGCTGCTACTGTAGGGTTGATTTCTGTTGTAATGGTAATGATGATGGGGCAGTCCAGAATCTTCATCGGTATGGCAAAAGACGGCTTGATTCCTAAATTCTTCGGACAGCTTCACCCAAAAACAAAAACACCTTACAAAGGAATTATCCTGTTGGGAATTGTAGTAGCTTTAATCGCTGCATTTACACCAATTTCTACATTGGCAGATATGACAAGTTTCGGAACCCTGTTTGCATTTACACTGGTTTGTATCGCAGTTTGGGTGATGAGAAAGAAAGAACCTAACCTGATCAGACCTTTCAAAGTTCCTGCTTATAAAATCGTAGTGGCATTAGGAGTAATTATCAACCTATATTTGATTTTTAACCTAAGTGCCCATGCATTGGAACTTTCTGCAGTATGGTTATTCTTAGGAGGTTTGGTATACTTCCTTTACGGAAAATCAAACAGTAAGCTTAATAACCCTGAAAAATATCAGAATCAGGATTAATAATAATATAAACCGCTTCGGCGGTTTTTTTTGTCCCAATATCAGTATATGAAAAAACTTTTTTCCATTTTATTTTTGTCCGCTGGACTTACAGCGTTTTCCCAGCAGGTGGAAAGCCTTGAAACCATTCTTAACGATAAAATCAGTATCAGGGCTCTTGAACTATATGACAACAAAGTCTGGTACAGCGGTACGGATTCCAAATTCGGGTTTGTAGATCTTAAAGACTATAAAAACCAGAAACAGATCAGGCTGTCTGAGGAAAAACTTCAGTTCAGAACATTAGCGCAGGACAAAACATCTTTTTATGCAATCAACATTGAAAGTCCTGCACGTTTTTTCAAAATTGATAAAAAAGATCTGAAAGCACAGGTGATTTTTAAAGATACTGCAAAAACTGCTTTTTATGATGCTTTGCATTTCGTGAATGATAAACTTGGCTATACCTTCAGTGACGCAGAAAAAGATCACCTGCTGAAACTGGCAGTGTATAAGGATGGGAAATGGAACATGTTTAAAAATACTGTAACGTTAAATGATGGCGAAGCTGCTTTTGCTGCCAGCAATACCAATATTTCATCCTCTAAAAAATACTTATGGATTGCGACTGGAGGAAAAGCTTCAAGAATCTTAAGAATGAACCTGAAAGATGAAAAAATAGAAGTATTCAACACTCCAATCATACAAGGAGAATCTTCTCAGGGAATGTATTCCATTGATTTTTTTGAAGACCGTTTCGGAATAGCAGCAGGAGGAGATTATACCAAACAGGATGCTAATATCAATAATATCGCAACCACAATTGATGCCGGCGAGACCTGGCAGATTCAGGCTTCAGGGCAGAACGCAGGATATACAACCTGTGTGAAAATTAAACCGGGATCAAAAGGAAAAGAAATCATTGCAGTAGGAGATAAGCATATCAGCTATTCCTCAGATTTTGGGAAGACCTGGAAAAAGATTTCTGATGAAAAAGGCTTCTTTGTCTGCCAATGGATTGATAGGAATAATATTGTTCTTGCAGGAAATAGCAAAATTGCCGTCATGAAATTAAAATTTTAAATATCAGGAATAGAATTTATCACTATTGGCCAAAAGCCTGATCATACGTATTTAGACTCATTATAAAATAGAACCTAATATAATTCATAGGTTAAAATTCATAACTAATGGTTAATTTTGTAAGATGAATTTTAATTATGTTAAATTTCATACCCTTATAAAATTTAATTTTCACAATGAACTCTTTAATAGATAAGTATAATATTCCCGGACCGCGTTACACTTCTTATCCTACCGTTCCGTATTGGGATGAGTCAACATTTTCACCGGAAAAATGGAAGGAAACCGTAATCAGGTCTTTTCATGAAAGCAATGCAGAGGAGGGAATTTCTATTTATATCCATTTGCCTTTCTGTGAGGCATTGTGTACATTTTGTGCATGCCATAAGCGTATCACCAAACAGCACAGTGTTGAAGTTCCTTATCTTGAAAGTGTTTTAAAAGAATGGAAATTATATCTTGATCTTTTCAATGAAAGACCTAAACTGAAAGAACTACACCTTGGAGGAGGAACACCCACGTTCTTCTCACCTGAAAATTTAAGAACATTGCTGGAAGGTATCTTTTCATCAGTGGATATTGCAGAGCATCCTGAATTTTCTTTCGAGGGACATCCAAACAATACGACGAAAGAACATCTTCAGACTTTATACGACCTTGGTTTCAGAAGAGTGAGCTTTGGAGTTCAGGATTACGATCCTAAAGTTCAGAAAGCCATCAACAGAATCCAGCCTTTTGAAAATGTGAAAAACGTTACAGAATGGGCAAAGGAAATAGGGTACAGAGGAATCAGTCATGACCTGGTTTTCGGATTGCCACACCAGAATTGGGAAGCAATGGAACATACCATCAGAAAAACAATGGAACTGAAGCCGGACAGGTTAGCATTCTATTCTTACGCCCATGTTCCATGGGTGAAAGGTGTCGGACAAAGAGGATTTGATGAAAATGACCTCCCAAGCGGTGAAGAAAAACGCCGTTTGTATGAAGATGGGAAAAAGCTTCTTCAGGATTTAGGATATATTGAGGTTGGGATGGATCACTTCTCTCTTGAGCATGATGATCTGTATCAGTCTCTGATTCATAAAAAACTTCACAGAAACTTCATGGGATATACATCAAGCAAAACCCAGCTGATGGTAGGACTTGGGATGTCTGCTATTTCAGATTCATGGTATGCTTTTGCCCAGAATGTAAAAACAGTTGAGGAATACCAGAAAATGGTTGAAGAAGGTGAAATTCCTGTGGTAAAAGGACATGTACTGAGTAAAGAGGATCTTACGGTAAGAAGACATATTCTGAATCTGATGTGCCAGCTTGAAACCACTTTTGATATCAACAACTCTTTCCCTGAGCTTGAAAATGCACTGGAAATGCTGAAAGAGATGGAAAATGACGGTTTGGTTGAAATCAATGGAACTGAAGTTAAAATTACAGAAGCCGGAAGAGCATTCACAAGGAATGTAGCCATGGTTTTTGACCTGAGAATGATGAGAAATAAACCTGAAACAAGGATTTTCTCCATGACAATATAAGCAAAAGCGGTTCAGTTCTGAACCGCTTTTTTATTGACTTATGGGCTTATTTTGAACTTGTTTAAACTTTCAAGAAATATCCAATGTTTTTTGATAGTTTAAACAACTCCTTTATTTAAAAATAATTAAACGCAAGGTTGGCAAAGATTTTATAATGCCGATTTATTTTTTTGCTCGCAAAGCCGCTCTGCTTAGTAATATTTTTGCTTAGTGAAACCCATTTGCAATCCTTTTTTATAGAATGTAAAAACCTTAGCGTTTCGTTTGCGTTTACAACCAGCTACTACTATTTGATAATCAATTTCTGACTATATGATTTCAGTTCCCCGGATTTCAGATTAATATAATACACTCCGGCAGGAACCCCTGAAATATTAATTCCTTTGCCATTAATAATCTGATCCGTTTCCATCACTTTTCTTCCCTCTACACTGATGATTTCCAGGGTTGCTTTTTTATCTTTCACCCCATCAATGAAAACTTCTTTTGAAGCCGGATTAGGATAAACTTTTATATTTCCAAAAGCATTATTTTCTTGGGTTCCCAAAGTACCAGTGGTTATTTTAAAAATCTTTCCACTGTTTACGGCAGCTACGTACAATCCTTTTTGGTAGTCTTCTCCGAAAGTGGAAAAGTTATTTCCGGAATAAGGAGTTGTCCATGTGATGGCATTATTGCTATCCAGAATTCCGATCTGGGTAGAGCAGTAATCGGCAAAAAAATATTTTCCCTGAAGTGACGGATACTGCGTTCCTCTGTAGACATAACCACCCGTGATGGAACATTTGCCACCGGAATGGTCGTATACGGCAACAGGGAAGGTCATGGTGGACTGTGCGGCACATCCTGCAGTATTGTACGCATTATTCCCTTCATAACATCGCCAGCCGTAGTTTAAGCCACCCTGGGTAATAGGCATTTTATTGATTTCCTCTATTGCTCCCTGTCCGACATCAGCAATCATGGCGTTTCCTGTTGTAAGATCAAACGAAAACTTCCATGCGTTTCTGAGCCCGTAAGCCCAGATCTCGTCTGCACCATCCACTCCGGCTCCTGCAAAAGGATTGTCAGGAGGAATGTTATAGGGGCCTGTAGCATCTACATCTATTCTCAACATTTTCCCCAGCAGTGAATTTTTGTTTTGAGCATTGTTATTCGGGTCACCACCGCTTCCTCCGTCTCCGGTGATAATCCAGAGTTTTCCGTCAGGGGCAAAATGGATACTTCCTCCATTGTGATTGTCGAATGGCTTGGGAATGTTCAGCAGAATTTTTTCAGAAGCGGGATCCGCTACATCCGGATTTGTTGAACTTACGCTGTATCTTGCAACAATAATATTCCCAGAAGGGTTGTTGTAGTACACAAAAAAATACCCGTTAGCAGAGTATTGAGGATGAAATGCAAGACCTAGAAGACCTCTTTCGCCGCCAAAAATAATCTTTGTTCCGATATTGAGGAAATTGGTAGCGTTAATTGTCCCATTGGGTTGAATAATTTTAATGATACCGTTCTGTTGAACCACAAAAAGACGGCTGTCATTGGCATTCGTAATCTCTACAGGACTCGTCAGTCCTGTGGCAAATTCTTCCAAATTAATGCTTTGAGAATTAACAATTAAGGAAGAAAAAATACTGATGCAAAAAAGTAATTTTTTCATAATATTTTGAGAGTTAGTGTGTTGGAAAAGTAAATGAAAATTTTATACCAATCGATTTTGAAGACTTCATTATAATCGTATGAAAAAATTGTTAAATCTTAAATAGAAATCACCACACCAATATATCTGGAAATAAACCATTTCTGTTGTTAAAAATTCATAAAATACAAGAAAATCATTATATTTGCCGACTTAATTTAACGTAGTTATAACAAAATGCAAGGAAAAGGACTTATTACAATTGTCGCTATTGTACTAGGGTTGATTTGCTTAAACGAGCTATTACCAACATGGTACGCCAGCAAAATTGAAAAGCAGGCGACTGCTTTTGCAGGAGACAATCCGGAGAAGTATCAGAAAGAAATCGCAAGACTTTCTAAGGATACTTTGAACTTAGGATTCACAAAACTTTATTACACTAAAGCCAAAGACAAGGAAATGAAACTTGGTCTTGACCTGAAAGGAGGGATCAACGTTCTTTTGGAAATTAACCAAAGAGATCTTGTGAATGATTTAACCAATTATTCTACAAATCCTATCCTTATTGAGGCTTTAAACAAAACTGATGAAGCACAGAAGAATTCTACTAAACCTTACATCGACAACTTCTTCGAGCAGTTCGATGTAATTAACAAAGCTAAAGGTACCAACCTGAAGTTGGCAGATCCGGAAATTTTCGGAAATACAACGCTTACTGAAGTGAAGTACAACACTCCTGATGATCAGGTAAAAAGCATTGTTAAAAGAAAAATCGATGCATCTGTAGGAACCGCTTTCGAGGTAATCAGAACGAGAATTGACAAGCTTGGAGCGATCCAGCCAAACGTTCAGAGAGTACCTGGTACTGCGAGAATTTCTGTAGAAATGCCTGGTATGAAGGACATCGATAAAGTGAAGAAAATGCTTCAGACTTCTGCAAAACTTCAATTCTGGGAAGTACAGCAGGTTCCTGAAATTGCGCCTTATTTCCAGACTTTGACAACTATGGTTGCTACAAAAGGAGATTCTATGGGAGTGGCAAAGAATGTGAACTTCATGAGCCTTTTACAGCTTGACAAATTAAGAACGAATGGTGTTGCCAACGTAAAATTATCCGATACTGCTGTTGTAAACAAAATCTTAAACAGCAAAGTAGGTCAGTCTTTACGTCCGGCTAACATTAAATATACACAGTTCATGTGGGGTTACAAGCCTGAAGCTACCGATACTGAAAGTTTAGTATTGTATGCGATCAGAGGTAACATCAACCAAAAAGCTCCGGTAGACGGTGCTGTTGAAACTGCAAACATCGGCTACGATGAACTAAGCAGAGTAGTGGTAGATATGCAGATGGACTCTAAAGGAGCTAAAGAATGGAAAACATTAACCGAGAAAAACGTTGGAAAACCAGTTGCTGTAACTCTTGATAACAGAGTATACACAGCTCCTAACGTTGTTAATGCTATCCCTAACGGTAGAACCCAGATCTCCGGTAACTTCTCTCAGGAAGAAGCTAAAGAACTGGTAGACGTGTTAGGTGCCGGTAAATTGCCTGCAGGTGCAAAAGTAGTTCAGGCTACGGTTGTAGGTCCATCTTTAGGACAGGAGGCTATTGATTCTGGATTAATGTCGTTCATCATTGCATTTGCGATTATCATTGTTTATATCATTTTCTACTACGGTGGAGCTGGGGTTTACGCGGTAATTGCGATGGTGATCAACTTATTCTATATTTTCGGTATTATGGATTCGGGAGACTTTACGCTTACGCTTCCAGGTATCGCAGGTATCGTTCTTACGATGGCAGTGGCGGTCGATACGAACGTTATCATTTACGAAAGAACCAAAGAAGAATTATTCGCCGGGAAAAGTATTCTTGAAGCTTACAAAGATGGTTTCAAACATGCATTAAACGCGATTATTGACGGTCACACTACGACTTTCCTAACGGCAGTTGTATTGTTCTTCTTCGGAACAGGACCTATCAAAGGTTTTGCATTGACGTTGATGATCGGTATCTTAATGACATTGTTTACATCTGTATTGCTTTCAAGAGTAATGATCTTCTCAAGATTAAATAAAGGAAAAGGACTTTCTGTATGGACTCCGGCAACGAAGAACCTGTTCAGAAATACCTGGATCGATTTCATCGGAAAGAGAAAATATGCTTACATCATTTCTGCTGTTCTTACAGTTGTATGTATTATTTCTATCGCAACACACGGTTTCAAATACGGTATCGACTTTACCGGTGGTAGAAACTATGTCGTTAGATTTGATAAAGATGTAAAAGCTGAAGATGTTGAAGAAAAATTAGTAGCATTATTTAAAACTGAAGATGGTAAAAACTCTTCTGTAGAAGCTAAAACTTTCGGAAACAACAAACAATTAAAGATCTCTACAGATTACCTTATCGAAGATGAATCTTTAAAAGCTGACCAGATTATCGAACAGAAATTATTTGAAGGTTTAAAATCAAACTTACCGGCAGGAACGACATTGAAAGATTTCAAATCTGCTGATAAAGACCATGCAGGAATTATTTCTTCCGAGAAAGTAGGACCTTCTGTGGCTGATGATATTCAAACTCACGGTATCTATGCGGTATTAGCGGCATTAGCAATGATCTTCATCTATATTCTTGTAAGATTTAGAAAATGGCAGTTCTCTCTTGGAGCGGTTGCTGCACTATTCCACGATGCGGTAATTATTTTGGGAGCCTATTCATTGCTTCACAAATATATGCCGTTCAACATGGAGATCAACCAGGATTTCATCGCTGCAATTCTTACTGTATTAGGTTACTCAATCAACGATACGGTAATTATCTTCGACAGAATCAGAGAATACCTGAGAGAGAAAAAATCTTTAACATTGGCAGGTCTGTTTGATGACTCTATTTCAAGCACATTGGGTAGAACATTCAACACCTCATTCACTACGATTCTGGTGATCCTTGCGATCTTCATTTTCGGTGGAGATAACTTGAGAGGATTTATGTTTGCGATGTTAATCGGTATTGGATTCGGTACTTACTCATCCATCTTTATTGCGTCTGCAATTGCTTACGACTTCCTTAAAACAGGAAAAGAAGAAGAGGTACATGGAAAATCCACTTCTGCTAAAGAAGAACTTGCTTCAAAGTAATACAAACTACAATAAATTAGTAAGGGCCGTTTCGAAAGAGACGGCCTTTTTTTAAAAGTTAAAGTCAGAAATATCAAGATCAGCTATTCATGATCATGTTGGCTTTACAATTTTTTAGTATTCATATTAACTATTCATATCATAATTTAGAATCATTATTTTTCAGATTTGATTAATTTTGCACCATCATGGAAAATTCAAAGAAAAAAGCAGCTATAGGCTTCATATTTATTACTTTACTGATCGATATTACAGGATGGGGGATCATCATTCCTGTTGTTCCCAAATTAATAGAGGAACTTATTCATGCAGATATTAGTGAAGCCGCAAAATATGGTGGCTGGCTCGGATTTGCCTATGCATTTACCCAATTTATATTCTCTCCGTTAGTCGGAAACCTCAGTGATAAATACGGACGAAGACCCATCATTCTGATCTCTCTTTTCGGATTTGCAGTAGATTATATTTTCCTTGCATTGGCTCCCACGATCTGGTGGCTGTTTTTAGGAAGAATCATTGCAGGGATCACAGGAGCAAGTGTCACTACGGCCAGTGCTTATATTGCCGATATTTCCACTGATGAAGACCGTGCCAAGAATTTTGGACTGATAGGGGCAGCCTTTGGTCTTGGATTTATCATTGGGCCGGTTCTGGGTGGAGTTCTCGGGCATTACGGAGCAAGAGTACCTTTCTATGCTGCGGCAGGCCTATGCTTACTTAATTTCCTTTACGGTTATTTTATCCTTCCCGAAAGTCTTGATAAAGATAAAAGAAGAGAATTTGATTGGAAACGTGCCAACCCTATTGGTTCATTTAAGTTTTTAGGCAAGCACCCTGAAATTTCAGGTTTGATTGTTTCTTTGATATTGATCTATATTGCAGGCCATGCGGTACAGAGTAACTGGAGCTTCTTTACGATGTATAAGTTCAGCTGGACAGAAAGAATGGTAGGAATCTCATTGGGAGTAGTAGGTTTGCTGGTAGGTCTTGTACAGGGCGGGCTTATCAGATATACAACGCCAAGGCTGGGAGAGCAGAAAAGCATTTATTACGGACTGGCTTTCTATGCTGTAGGAATGCTGTTGTTTGCCTTTGCTTCAGAAGGCTGGATGATGTTTGTATTTCTGGTGCCTTACTGCTTAGGCGGAATCTGTGGGCCGGCTTTACAGTCTGTTATCACGAAAAGTGTTCCTTCCAACGAACAGGGAGAACTTCAGGGAGCGTTAACGAGCTTAATGAGTGCTACATCCATTATCGGACCTCCGATGATGACGAACTTGTTTTACTATTTCACGCATGATGAAGCACCGTTCAAATTTTCCGGTGCGCCTTTCTTTTTAGCATTTATTTTAATGGCAGTCAGTGTCGTGATTACGTATTCTGCTTTTCAGAAAAAAAATAAAAATTTAGTTGATGTAACCTCGGAAAAGGATTTTCATAAGTCATAGGTCTATTGATGAGCTATAATTGATTTTCGGGTTATATTATTCAATAATTTTACAAGTCTTTTTTATTTATTTTGAAACAAAAAACCAAATTATGAATACATCAGATCTGGAAAAGTATTTGGAACGGATTCATTTCTCCGGAACTCCGGAATTGAGCATGGAAACACTGAAAAGGATTCATCAGCTTCATCCGAAACATATACCCTTTGAGAATATTGACCCTTATACGGGGACTGTTCCTTCTTTAAAGTTAAATGATGTTTTCAGAAAACTGGTGATCGAATCCAGAGGCGGATATTGCTATGAACAAAACCTGCTTTTAAGTGAAGTTTTGAAAACACTAGGTTTCAATGTAAAGCTTCAGCTTGGAAGGGTAGTGTGGGGAAGAGAGGAAGACAGTATGGCGGCGCAGACTCATCTCTTGCTTATTGTGGATCTTGATGGTGATCAATATGTAGTGGATTGCGGATTTGGAACAGCTACGCTTACTTCACCCATACTTTTAAATAAAGAAGATCAGCAGCAAACGCCCAACGGAATATTTAAAATTTCCCACAAGGAAGAAACCTATACACTCTGGATGTGGAAAGAGCAGTGGCTTCCGGTGTACCGGTTTATTCCTGAGCATGTAGAACTTATTGATCTGGATATTTCCAACTGGTATCTGTCTACCCATCCGGATTCCCATTTTAAAAACAGACTGATTCTTTCAAAAGTAGATGAAAATGCCCGCTATACCTATACGGATCATGTGCTGAATATACGCTCCGGCGATGGTGAAAAAGAAGCTGTAACAATAGAAAATGATGTACAGCTTTATGAAATACTGATGAATACTTTTGGCCTTAAAGAAAATGCAATAGAAGCATTGAAATCTAAAGTCAGAATCTGGTAGAACTTATCAATGCAATAAACGGGAAACTCACTGAGCTTCCCGTTTTGATTAAAATCTGATTTTTATGAAAATAACTATGGATAAAGGGATTTTGTCCCGTTACTTACTATATTGCTGCCCAATCCGGAGAATGACACAGAGAAATTAGTGGAATTAAAGCTTAAAGAACCTGTAGGAGTACAAAGTCCAAGGGCATAACGGCATTGTCCGTAGGCACCTGTTCTTTTTATAATTTTACTCTCACTTTTCGCTTTTCCTAAGCTGATGTACCCCCAATCACTGACATCTGCATTGGAAACGGTGGATCCTGAATAATAAATGGTAATCTTATATCCGGCTTCACCTCGTTTAGAACCCCAAAGCCAATTGGCTGTCCACCACTGTTTATACCATGTAGAAGCTACTTTTGAAGCTTCGCTGTCAGATGTTTCTGAATTTCCCCTGGTATCCATCATCACAAGACCTCCGAAGATATTGTCCCATATAATTCCTGAATCTCCATAAAAACACAACGTGGTAAATTTTCCGCTTTTTCCGTTCCATGTTACTTCCATAACTTGAGTGCCCGGTTTTACTTCTTCGGTGATGGCTTCTTTTAATCCCCGTTGTGCAGTTGTCAGATCCTCTCCGTTATACAAATCTCCGATTTTTCCGATTTTTACAGAGGATGGATCCATTATGTTCCCGGATGCAATGAACTCATTTTGATCCGTAATAAGGCTTTTTGAAAGTTCAACACCCTGTTGGGTTGAAATTTTTCCCAGCACTGTTACTCCGGTAATCTGTAAATCATTTTTTAAATAGATTTCGAGATTTTTGCCGGATTCATCCAGCTGATGCTGTACTGCTTCAGGAACAATCTGGGAAGAAGCAGGAGTGATCTCTTTTTTCAGATCGTCTAGGGTTACCTTAGCCTGAATGGTTTCCTGCTGGTTCACCTCATTGTTTTCATTCCGGCAGCTTTGAAGTACCATTACCGTCAACACGGCAAAAACTTTAAAAGTAGTTACTAGTTTTTTCATAATGAATATTGATTTGGTTGTGTATTATAAATATACATAAATATTAATTAATTCTCACTATTTTGAATTAAATATTTGTTAATTAATAAGTGGAGGTTGCAGATGTTAGGAGCTAAGTTTGAGAGTTTGAGAGTTTGAGAGTTTGAGGGTTCAGGGTTCTAAGTTTAAGTTTGTGGGTAACAGGAATAAAAAGAACCAGCAACTCGCCCTCGTAACAACACCAAAAACTCGCTACCAAGCAACCTGCACTAAAATAATCGCGAAACCCGCAACCCGTCTACAAAACATTAAACTTTGAACCTTGAACATTGAATCCTGAACTTCATTATAAAATCTTAAAATTTGTTTAAATTTTTAGTTTACAGTCCATAAATGCAATAATCTTTCGTAATTTTACGCCATGGAATTAAGCATTGGAGAAATGGCACTCATTGCCATTGCAATCGTTGTATTATTCGGTCCGGATAAGCTGCCCCAGATTGCGCGTGACTTAGGTGCAGGCGTTAGAAAGATGCGTGGAGCAGTGGAAGATATTAAAACTGAAATTATGAAAGAAACAGATAACCCTGTTTCTGAAATCAAACGTGAGATTGAGAAGGTAAAAGATGCTGCAAAGGATTTCAATCCGATGAATGATATTCAAAAAGATATTCTAACGGAACCTTCTTCTTCTGTTGCCTCCAATGAGCCGCCAAAACCGAAGCCTGCAGATGATGAGACTTATGAAGGACCTGTAAGCAGATAATCATGGAGGAAATCATACAGGAAGATAAGAAGGTATTTCTTTACCTTAATAATTTGGGGGATTCATCTTTTGACCAGTTTTGGATGCTGATTTCAAGTACCTGGATCTGGGTACCTCTTTATATTATATTTCTTTATTTTTTATACAAAAACCATCAACTAAGATCATTAGTTTTTATCCTTATATTTCTGGCCATCGGTGCGACGGTTTCTGATCAGCTGGCCAGTGTTTTCAAATATGGTGTAGCTAGGTTGAGACCTTGTCATGACCCTACACTGGAACATCATATGAGAATCGTGAAATGTGGTGGGCAATATGGTTTTTATTCTGCTCATGCTTCCAATACATTCTTTTTGGCATCCTTTTTAAGTATTTTATTAAAAAATAAGCTTAAATGGTTTCCATATGCTATATTTGTATGGGCTCTGGTGGTTTCCTACAGCCGGATAT
Organism: Chryseobacterium sp. X308; assembly: GCF_020733145.1. NCBI lineage: Bacteria > Pseudomonadati > Bacteroidota > Flavobacteriia > Flavobacteriales > Weeksellaceae > Chryseobacterium > Chryseobacterium sp. X308. The sequence continues at coordinate 475,910 of NZ_JAJFZH010000002.1, read as the reverse complement.
ATTTAGGAGTGCATTTCCCGATAGATATTTTGGTGGGGGCGTTTGTTGGATCTTTATTGGGAGTGATATTTGGTGCACTCGCCAAAAAAGTGATCAACAAACAAACTATAAACTCATGAAAAAAACTTTACCAGCAGTAATTTCCCTCTTTTTATACCTTAATTTCTATGCCCAGAATAAAAAACTGGCTGAAGAATGCTTTAACAAGGCTGATTATAAATGTGCAGAAGAACAGTATTTAAAACTGGCAGAAAAAGAACAGATCCAAAAATTTCAATCAGAATATTACGATTATCTTGGAACGTCCCAAAGAAGGCTTGGAAAAACGACTCAGGCTTTTAAGTCTTATGATTCTGCTTTAAAAGCAAACCCTATGTCAATTTCTGTATACGTGAATCTGTCATCGCTTTACAGCCAGAAAGGAAACAAAGTAAAGGCATTGGAATATGTAGAAAAAGGACTCAAAGTAAATCCTGAAACAGCTGATTTGTATCTTACCCGTTCCAAAATTTACGACAGCCAGGGAAAAAAAGATCTTGCTATTAAAGATCTTAACCAGATTCTCACTTTTGCTCCGGATAACATTTTTGCAAAAACAGGGCTTGCCAATCTGAAAAAAAATAATGGTGACCTGGATGGAGCGTTGAAAGATTATAATCAACTTCTTGCTGAAAAACCGGAATCATTACTTTATAACGGAAGATCAGACGTCTATTTTAAAATGAAAAAATATAAGGAAGCGCTGGCAGATGCTAATAAAGCAATTTCCATAGATCCGAAATTTGCCCAGTCTTATGTAAGCAAAGCCATGATTCTCCTGGACATCTCCAAACTTAAGGAAGCCTGTGAAAATCTGGATAAAGCAGTGGCTCTAGGCTATGAAAAAGCAGTCCTTACTGATTCTTATGCTAAATGTGTAAAGAAATAAATTAAAAACATTCTACCCAAATCATTAAATAAATCCATACTAAAAAGAATAAAGAGATAAAAAGATGTTGAATATTGTTCTTGTAGAGCCAGAAATACCTAATAATACAGGAAATATCGGAAGATTGTGTGTAGGAACCGAAAGCAGATTACACCTGGTTCATCCGTTTGGATTTGTAATTAATGATAAAAACCTGAAGCGTTCCGGATTGGACTATTGGGTGCATCTGGATGTTTCTGAATATGCAGATGTGGATGAATGGATCAGTACAATCCCTGACAGGTCACGTGTTTTTCTAATGAGCTCCCATGCCGAAAAATCATATCTTGAAACTGATTTTCAGGACGGAGACTGGCTGGTTTTCGGAAAGGAGAGTGTAGGACTGAGTAAAGAGGTTCTGGACCGTTTTGAAAATCATCTGACCATTCCTATGTCTAAACTCATCAGGAGCTTTAATATTGCCAATTCCGTTGCTTTTGTGGTGGGTGAAGCCAAGAGGCAGATCAGTCTGAAATAAAAAAGAGGTTGTTTCAGGAATGTCATTCTGTGTCAGAATGACAAAAACCAATTATTTGACTTTTGAGATAATACCTTTTGTTTTAATCGTTATGATAAGGTTTACCCTGCAAAATCTGATCAGCGCGGTAGAGCTGTTCTACAATAAACAGGCGGATCATCTGGTGGGTAAAAGTCATTTTGGATAAAGACATTTTTTCATTGGCTCTGCTATAGATTTCTTCGGCGAAGCCATAAGCGCCTCCGATCAGAATATGTACTTTCTTGACAGAAGAATTCATCCAGGTGTCAATTTTCTGTGAAAACTCGCGGCTGGTAAACTGTTTTCCTTTTTCATCAAGAATCATCACCAGATCGTTTTTGTCGATATGGTTTAAGAATAACTTGGCTTCTTCTTTTTTAAGAAGGTCTGGAGATAGGTTTTTGGCATTTTTCACATCCGGAATTTCTGTAATTTCAAAATTCCAGTGTTTGGGTAAACGGTTGAGATAATAATTGATTAAAGAGGTAATTTCCTTATCATCCGTTTTTCCGATACAAAGTAAGCTGATTCGCATTGTAAGAAGTTTCAGAGGGCAAAGATAGGGCTTCGCAGGGTAAAGTTCAAAGTTCAGGGGTTTAAAGTTTAGAGTTATTGTTGTTGATTGTTTTGCGGGATACGTGATACGTGATGCGTGATACGTGATGCGGGGTTAGGTGATAAAGAATTGCAGGTGATTACGTTCTCATTAACTTTAAACCTTAAACCTTAAACCTTAAACCTTAAACTTTAAATTCTCAAATTTCTGCTAGCTGCCACCTATCATCTTATATCTTTTCCCATTTAATTTAATTCCCCTACCTTTGTATAAAGACAAACAGATCGATGAGTGTAAAGGTTCCTAAGTTTATTTTAAAGATTCAAGATTTTTTTGACAGCATCCATATTCCTGTTTTGGGAATATCGCTTTGGCAGATGTTTCAGATCTATATCTCCGGGATTTTTAAAGGGAAAATAGGCAGAAAAGCGGCTGCTATTTCGTGGAGTTTTACCATAAGTCTGTTTCCGTTTATTCTGTTTTTGCTTTCTGTACTGCCTCATATGCCGCTGTATGATGAGCTTCAGTTCTATATTTTTGATGTGCTGATGCATAATGTTTTTCCATCCAACATGGAAGGCGACGTAAAAGGATACATTGTAAGCAATATCATCCCGAATATGAAAGGAATCAGTAACCTGACGATTCTTCTGGCTCTTGTTTTTGCAACGAACGGTACATTTTCCCTGATCAACGGATTTAATGAAAATACAGATGAAAAATTAAGTGACGTAAAAGAGTTTATTCTTTCATTTTTTATCACGATAGGCTTTATTACCATCGTTTTTTTAACACTGTTTGGAGTGTATTACGCAGAGGTTGTAATGAAGCTTTTTACGCCGGCTTATGATGTAACCTGGCTGGTAGATAACCTTTCTAAAATTATCGGATTTGTTTCTTTTCCGCTTTTTTATTTTATACTTCTGACCTTATTTTACTGGCTGGGCACTGTGAAGATCACGAGATTCCGACAAGCGGTTCCGGGAGCTATTCTGACTACAGTATTGTTTGTGGTTACAACTTATATTTTTGCCATTTATGTAAAGGATATCGCCCGGTATAATGTTCTTTACGGATCCATTGGCAGTATGATTCTACTGATGGTTTGGGTAAATGTAAATGTATATCTCCTGTTATTCGGGAATGAGCTGAATATGGCGATCCGAAAACTCAGAATAGAAAAGCTGCTGTCTGATGAGATAAAGAAAGAAGCCTCAGAATATCATGCACAGATTACTGAACCGGACTTTGATAGTGATGAGGAACACAAAAGAAAATTGGAGAACCGGAAGGAAGATTAATTCTCTTCCAGTTCAGGGTTTTCTTTTGAACTTAGACTGAGTACAATAAATCCGGCAATGGCGGCAATAAAGGACGCAATCAGAATTGCAAACTTCGCTTCATCCTGAATCGGAATTTCTTCTTTGAAAGAAAGCAATGCAATAAAAATAGACATAGTAAACCCGATTCCGGCCAGCAATCCTACACCAATCATCTGAAGCCAGTTACTGTTTTGAGGTAGTGAACTGAGCTTTAATTTAATAGCAATCAATGAAAACAGATTGATCCCAATCAGCTTACCCAATACCAATCCACAGATAATTCCCAGTCCTAATGTGCTTGTAACTCCTGCCACCATTTCACTGGAAAAAGTAATATTGGTATTCGTTAAAGCAAATATTGGCATGATCAGAAAACTTACCGGAATATGAAGCTGATGCTCCAGTTTTTCCAGAGGTGAAATTTCTACATTCGAAGCATTGGTAGGAATGGAGAACGCCAGCAAAACACCTGCTATGGTTGCATGAATTCCGGAATGATGAAGGAAATACCATAAAAACAGTCCCGGAATGATGTACAATATTGTTTTGGTTACTTTTAAAAAGTTCAAAATAAAAAGTAAGGCTGTTACCCCAAAAGATAGCAGGAGATAGCTCCAGTGAATTTGCTCTGTATAGAAAATCGCGATCACTAGGATCGCTCCCAGATCGTCTACAATAGCTAATGCCGCTAAAAATATCTTGATAGAATTGGGAATCTTTTTGCCTAACATCGAAATAATGGCAAGAGAAAAGGCTATATCGGTTGCCATAGGGATTCCCCAGCCATTGCTGTATTCCGTTCCTGTATTGAAAATGCTGTAGATAACAGCGGGAATAAGCATTCCGCCTACGGCTGCAAAAATAGGAAGAGAAGCATTTTTAAAAGATGAAAGCTCACCTTCTACAAGTTCACGTTTTATTTCAAGACCTACCAGAAGGAAAAAAACTGCCATCAGACCATCATTGATCCAGATGCTGACAGGATATTCCAATCCAAAAAGATGCGTTCCCACCACTTTGTCTAAAAAATGCTGAAAGTTCTCTGCAGCAGACGAATTGGCAATAAGCAATGAAATAAGTACACAGAAAATAAGAATAATTCCTGAGGACTGACTGTTGTTGAAAAATTTTTTAAAATAAAGAGATAAATTCATGTTTACGATTGTACCCGTCTCACTCTGGAAACACCATTAATATTTTTAAGTTTTTTAAAGGTCTCTTCCAGCTGACCTTTATTTTTGACTTCGAGGTTGATATTTCCTGTGAAAACACCATTGTTGGATTCAATAGACATACTTTTCATGTCCATCCCCATACTCCCGCTGATGACAGTCGTGATATCATTAATCATACCCATTCTGTCAAGCCCTTCAATTTCAATTTTTACTCTGTTTTTGAAGCTTTCCGCATTCACCCACTTGGCAGGAATGACACGGTAATCGTACTGTGCCCTCAGATTGATGGCATTCGGGCAGTTGTCACTGTGTACCTTGATTCCGTCTGAAATCGTTATGAATCCGAAGATTTTGTCTCCCGGAATCACTGTGCAGCATTTTGCATACGTGTAGTTAAGTTTCTCTTCGTCCTTCCCAAACACAATCATATCAAGGTTTTCCTCTTTCGGATCGTCAAAATGCAGATTTTTGTTGGGTGATTTTCTGAATCTTGAAAGTAAATTGTTGAATACGTTTTTACTTTCTATATATTTTCTCAGGCTGCTTACATCCAGTTCATTACTTTGGAATTTAAGGAAGAGTTCCTGGGAAGATTTTAAATTAAAGAACTTCTGAAGTTTATTAATTTCATCATCATTAAAATTGATTTTGGCGTGACGAAGTTTTCGCTGCAGAATTTCTTTTCCTTCTTCTACCAGCTGGTTTTTCTGAGAGTTCAGATAACTTTTAATCTTGGATTTGGCCTTAGACGTCACAACAAATTCCAGCCAGTCCGATTTAGGTTTCTGGTTCTGAGAAGACAGGATGTCTACCTGATCTCCGTTTTGAAGGATGTAGGAGATAGGAACCAGTTTTCCATTGATCTTGGCACCTAAGCATTTCATTCCCAGATCGGAGTGAACAGAGAAAGCAAAATCCAGAGCGGTAGCATTAGTCGGAAGGATTTTAATTTCTCCTTTTGGCGTAAAGACAAATACTTCTTTGGAATATAAGTTAAGCTTAATATTATCCAGAAGTTCCGAGGTGGAAAGATTCTGCTGCTGTTCCAGTACTTCACGGATCTCGGTTACCCATTTTTCAAAATTTCTGTCATCAGAACTCTGTTTGTAACCTTCTTTGTATTTATAGTGTGCGGCAACCCCTTTCTCAGCAATTTCATCCATTCTTTCGGAACGGATCTGTACTTCAATCCACTTTTTATCAGGGCCTAAAACTGTTAAATGTAAACTCTCGTATCCTGTAGAGCGGGGCTGGGTAATCCAGTCACGCATTCTGGATGGGTTACTGTGGTATACATCCGTAACGATAGAGTAAATTTTCCAGGCCAGGAATTTTTCATTTTTCGCATCCGATTTATAAATAATTCTGATGGCGTAGTTGTCAAAAACCTCTTCAAAGGAAACTCCCTGTTTCAGCATTTTCCTGTAAATGGAAGAAATAGCTTTCGCGCGGCCTTTGATTTTAAAGTTTAAGCCTTCTTCATGAAGCCTTTCGGATACTTCCTTCTTAAATTCTTCAATATACCTTTCACGGCTTTCCTTGGCCAGTTCCAATTTCTCCGTGATCTCGTTATAGACTTCCGGATTATTATATTTTAAAGAAAGATCTTCAAGCTCAGATTTGATATTATACAATCCAAGACGGTGAGCCATCGGAGCATAGATATACACTGTTTCCGAAGCAATTTTTTTCTGCTTATCCGGAGCCATGCTTTCCAGAGTCCTCATATTATGGAGACGGTCTGCAATTTTAATCAGAATCACTCTGAAATCCTCAGATAATGTCAGTAAGAGTTTTCTGTAGTTTTCAGACTGCACAGAGATATTCTGGTGGTTCATGATGGAAATTTTCGTCAGTCCATTCACGATATTGGCAATCTTCTCACCAAAGATTTTTTTCAGATCTTCGTAGGTATAATCAGAATCTTCAATCACATCGTGCAGAAGTGCACAGGCAATAGAAGTAGCACCCAAACCAATCTCTGTTGCTACAATTTTAGCAACAGCAATAGGGTGGTAGATGTAAGGTTCTCCGGATTTTCTCCTTTGATCCTTGTGGGCATCCAGCGCGATATCGAATGCCTTTCGGATGAGCTTATTATTTTCCTCATCCAATGTTCTGTATGTATTAGAGATCAGGTCCTTATATCTGGCAAGGATCTCTTTATTCTCTTGTTCTAAATCGTAGCTCATTTGTGCACATGCCTATAATTAGACGAAAATACGAAATTTTTTACTTTTTTCAAACATAAAAGATCCGCAGTATGCACTACGGATCTCCGGCTATTAGATTTTATATCGATTAGAATTTCACTTCAGAATTCATACCGTCACTTGACGTTTTGATTTTAATATCAGGGCTGCTGTGGATTTCAGCTCTGTTTCTTGCATCAATATACCTTTTGATGGTATCATAATTGGTTTCATTGATCTTCATATTTTCAAATAAATAGGATTTCAATGCTGCATTCTGAATAAATGCGTTTCTTGCAAGGTCAATCTGATTAAGATCATTTACGGTAACACTTGCCAGAAATTGAGAATTACCGGAACCATCATTAAGGTATACAATATAATCTGAGTTTTCAAATCCTGAATTTTCCAGATCACTTTCCAGTTTTTTGTAGTCGCTGTGATGACCAAATACTCCAGCTAATATATGTGACATAGTTAATTGGTTTTAAGTTCCCATTAAAGTTACTAATAATTTTCTGATTATCATTGCATTTGAGTTAATATAATTTGTTAATTAATATTTGGTTTTCAATAGATATAGGTAATGTTTAAGGATAATTATTGAACGGGTGTTTAATTTTAACAATTGGATAATATTTGTGCTTTTGAAACCTTGATGCCTCTTTTGCTTGGTTTTGCATTTGAAGACAGAAGACCATAAACAAAAAACTTCAAATTGCGGTTTTTTTAACGAGCAAGATGCTCGTGCCAGGGAAGGATTTCAAAGTTGCCTTATCATCATACTTAATGCCCAATATAGCAAAGGAAAATTCTAAAGCATTATTTTTTTAATTTACCAGAAAAAATAAATAATATCCAAAATAAAAAACCAAAAATAAGATCAAATATTAGATTAGTTGATGTTAAATGATGAGAAACTGTAAGGCTATATGTAATATCAATCACTAAGATAATTCCACAAAACATCAATAAATACGTAATTGCTCTTATGATATTCCTTTTCATCGTATTTCTTTTGAATTTAATTGCTTAAAAGATTTTGATTGAATTAAAATTTAGTTTTGTTCACGGTATAAAAATAGTGAAATCTACTTTATTAGGTTACAGTATTTAATGAGTAGGAGAAGGGCGAGGTGATTTTGTTTAATTTATTTATCCATAAACAAAAAGCCCCGAAATAAATTCCGGGGCCCACTATTGGTTAAATAATGATTAATTAAATTCTTTCGTTTTTAATTTCTTCTACAATTTCAGGATTTAAAAGCGTACTGATGTCTCCAAAATTACTGAAGTCACCTTCTGCAATTTTTCTCAGAATTCTACGCATGATCTTTCCGGAACGTGTTTTCGGAAGCCCGGAAACGAACTGTATCTTATCAAGCTTGGCAATAGGTCCGATCTGATCCGAAATTAACTGATTGATCTCCTTTTTAAGATTTTCCTTATCACGTCCTTCTCCGGTTTCTTTAAGCATTACATAGCCATACAGCGCATTTCCTTTGATGTCATGAGGGTAACCTACAATGGCGGATTCTGCAACAGCCGGGTGCTGGTTGATGCTGTCTTCAATAGGTGCTGTTCCAAGATTATGTCCTGAAACGATAATTACATCATCTACACGCCCGGTAATTCTGTAATAGCCCACTTCATCCCTCAAAGCTCCGTCTCCTGTAAAATATTTTCCAGGGAAAGCTGTGAAATAAGTTTCTTTATATCTCTGATGGTCACCCCAGATGGTTCTTGCGATTCCGGGCCATGGAAAACGGATACAAAGATTTCCTGTCACCTGATTTCCTGTGATTTCATTGCGCTTATCATCCATCAGAACTGGTTGTACACCAGGCAAAGGAAGAGTAGCATAAGTTGGCTTTGTAGGTGTTACAAAAGGAAGCGGTGAAATCATGATTCCTCCTGTTTCCGTTTGCCACCATGTATCTACAATCGGACATTTTTTCTTCCCGACATGGTCATTGAACCAGTGCCATGCCTCATCATTGATAGGTTCACCTACTGAGCCAATGACCTTCAGAGAACTTAGATCATGTTTGTCTACCCATTCCGTACTTTCTTTTGCTAAGGAACGGATCGCAGTAGGTGCCGTATAAAACTGAGTGATCTTGTGTTTTTCAATCACTTCCCAGAAACGGTCCGGTTCCGGATAAGTAGGAACGCCTTCAAAGATCACTGTAGTAGCACCGTTCAACAGCGGCCCGTAAAGAATATAGGAGTGTCCGGTGATCCATCCGATATCTGCTGTACACCAGTAAATATCATTTTCTTTATAATTGAAGACGTTTTTGAAGGTGTAAGCGGTGTACACCATATACCCGGCGCAGGTGTGCAACATTCCTTTAGGTTTTCCTGTAGATCCGGAAGTATATAAAATAAAAAGAGGATCTTCAGAATCCATAATGACAGTAACGAAATCAGGAGAAGCTTTTTCATACAGATCGGCCATCCAGTAATCTCTTCCTTCTTTCATTTTAATTTCGTTGTGAGTTCTTTTTACCACAAGAACTTTCTCCACGGTCGGCGTTTTTTCCAGCGCATCATCTACAATGCTTTTCAGATCCAGAACTTTATTACCTCTGTAGCTTCCGTCTGATGTGATAACCATTTTGGCTTCACAGTCATTGACCCTTGAAGCCACTGCTGAAGCTGAGAATCCTGCAAAAATAACAGAATGAATAGCTCCCAGTTTTGCACAGGCAAGCATCGTAACAGCCAGTTCAGGAATCATAGGAAGATAAATGCAGACCCTGTCTCCTTTTTCAATACCCATATCGCGCAAAACATTGGCCGTTTTATTCACCCGGGTGTATAATTCGTTGTAAGAAATATGCTGTGCTTCTTCCTTAGGATCGTTGGGTTCCCAGATGATTGCTGTTTTTTCTCCTCTTATGGTAAGGTGTCTGTCGAGACAGTTTTTGGTAATATTGAGTTTCGCATTTTTAAACCAGGTGATCTTCGCTTCATTCATGTCGTACTTAACAACCTTGCTCCATCTCTGATACCACACGAAGTTTTGATCTGCAACTTTATCCCAGAATTTTTTAGGATTTTTGATAGACTTCTTATAGTCTTCAAAATATTGTGGTAAATCTTCTATTAAGTAATTTCTCATATCCCTTTCGTTTTTTGAAATTTGAATTTATTATATTTTTAAATTTATGTTTAATTTCCCGTTTAAGCTCTATAAACCTGGATTTTTTCCTGAATTTCCTCAATGATTTTTTCATCATCAATAGTGGATGGAATCTGAAAATCTTTACCGTCCAGCAGTGTCCGGATCAGCTTTCTTAAAATTTTTCCGGATCTCGTCTTGGGTAAACGTTTGACAACCATTACGTTTTTTAAAAAAGCAACTGCTCCTATTTTATTGCGAACCATCTGAACGATGTCTTTTTCAATATCTTCTTCAGAAATCGCCGAGCCGTTTTTCAAAACCACCGTGGCAAAAGGAACCTGTCCTTTTAAATCATCATCAATGCCTACAACGGCACATTCGGCAACATCAGGATGTGAGGAAACAATTTCTTCCATTTCGGAGGTTGAAAGCCTGTGTCCAGCTACATTGATCACGTCATCCACTCTTCCTGTGATGAAAATATAACCGTCTTCATCCTGAATAGCACCGTCTCCCGAAAAATAATACCCTTTATACTGAGACAGGTAACTGCTTTCAAAACGGGCGTAGTCTTTCCATATTCCAAGCATGGCGCCAGGTGGGAGGGGAAGTTTGATCACCAGATAACCTTCATGGTGAGGATCGAGTTCGTAACCGTTTTCATCAAATATTTTAATATCATATCCCGGAACAGGCTTTCCTGCAGAGGCCCTTTTGATCTGATAGTTTTCTTCGTGAGTGAGCAATCCAAGCATTGGCCAGCCGGATTCTGTCTGCCACCAATGGTCTATTGCAGGAACACCAATATGTTCTGCAAACCAGTCCAAAGTGGCAACATCGCATCTTTCACCAGCGAGAAACTGTTTTTTAAAATGGGTTAAATCGTATTTTTTTACCAGCTCTCCGTTCGGATCTTCTTTTTTAATAGCTCTGATAGCTGTAGGGGCCGTAAACATCACCGAAACTTTATATTCTGAGATAATTCTCCAGAAAGTTCCTGCATCAGGAGTCATGATAGGTTTTCCTTCAAAAATAATGGTCGTGTTTCTGTTGATTAAGGGGCCGTACACAGAAAAGCTATGGCCAACCGCCCATCCGAAGTCTGAAGCAGCCCAATACGTTTCTCCCGGCTCAACACCATAGACATAAGTCATTGAGAATTGTAATGCCGTGGCATAACCTCCTGTATCACGAACGATCCCTTTAGGTTTTCCGGTAGTTCCTGAGGTGTAAAGCAGGTAGAGTGGATGAGTAGATTCTACAGAAACGCAGTCCGCAAGAGCTGATTTTTCTACCAGTTCTTCATAATCAATAAGACCTTCAAACATTTCATTCTGATTATCAACTAGTTTTCTGTTGTATACAACAATATTGTCTACTTTGTCCTGAGCCAGCTCGATCGCTTTTTCTACCAGCGGCAGATAGGGGATTCTCTTTGCAATTTCAACACCGGCCGTGGCTGTGATTAAAACTTTCGGTTTGCAGTCATCAATTCTTACTACAAGCTCATGAGGAGCAAAGCCTCCGAAAACTACATTGTGAATCACCCCGATTCTTGCGCATGCCAGCATGGCAAAAAGCGTCTGCGGAATCATAGGCATATAAATAACGGCTGTGTCTCCTTTTTTTAATCCTAAAGAAACCAATCCTCCTGCCAGTTTTGCTATTTCCTCTTTTGCCTGATGAAATGTGTAGGTTTTCTTCTGATGGGTTACAGGAGAATCATAAACGATCGCAATCTGATCACCAAAACCGTCTTCAATGTGTCTGTCAATGCATAAGTAACACATATTGAGCTTTCCGTCAGAAAACCACTGTGGATAATCGTTCTCACCATTGGAAAGAATCTGCTGCGGAAATTCAAACCATTGTATTTTCCCGGCCTGTTCCTTCCAGAAGTCTTCTTTGTTTTCTATGCTTTGTTTAAATAAGGTATCTGTATTCATATCAATATCAAGGTCAATAGTTGTGTTTAGTGTCTGCATGTCATTACGAGCCGCAGGCGAAGCAATCTCTTAAAACATCTCCTCAATCTGCTGCATCAGTTTCTTAATCGAGTAGGGTTTTGTAACGTAAGCGTTAGCTCCCATTTCCAATCCTCTTTCAATATCTCTCGGGTTATTTTTAGCACTTAGAAAGATCACTTTGGTGTCTTTCAGTTTTTCATCCTGTTTAATAAGATCCAGGGTGCTGTAGCCATCAAGATTGGGCATCATAATATCGAGAAGAATCACATCCGGAACCATGGTTTTCAGAAAGTCAAGGACTTCCATTCCGTCACGGGCAATGTAAACATCATATCCGTTTTTCTTAAAGCTGTATTCCAACGACATCAATATTTTGTGTTCGTCATCCGCAATGATTATCTTTCTCATAATAAGTTTTTAATGGTGTTCAACTTCATCTGTAATCTCTTTTTTAGTTTTTTTGGGAATGTTGATGGTGAAAGTTACGCCCAGCCCGCTGTTTTCTGCTTTTATACTTCCTCCGTGTGCCTCTACAATTTTTTTGGAAATGGCCAGTCCCAGTCCGCTTCCTGTAGGCTTTAATATGTTTTGATTTTTCGATTGATAAAATTTATCAAAAATCATTTCCAGATCCTCTTCCGGGATATGCTTTCCGGTATTGAAAATGGTAATGATCAGCTGCTGATCTTTTTCAAACAATTTGGTCTGAATGGTGCCGTGTTCTTCCGTAAATTTTAAAGCATTTCCCCAGATATTCTGAAACAGCTGAATCATTCTTGCTTCATCATATTCAAATATAGACTGATTCAGGAGATTAACTTCACTTAAATGAATATTTTTCTGCTGTATCAGGTGAAGAAGCGGATTCAATGCTTTTTTATACGTGTCAACAATATTGTTTTCCTGAATATGCAAAGAGATTTCACCATGCTGCAGTTTATCCAGATAAAGAATATCATTGATGATTTCGCTTAATCTGTCGGATTCTGTGATGATGTTGCTTAAAAACTCCTGTTTGATGTCAAAAGGAATATCATCGTCATCCGCTAAAATTTCTCCTGCTGAACGGATGGCCGTAATCGGAGTTCTTAGCTCGTGAGCGACAGAATCCAGAAAGTCGTCTTTTTGGCGGTCTTTAATAATCAGACTTTCGTTGGCAGTTCTTAGATCATTAGACAATTTCTGAAGTTCTGCAGACTGTTCGGTAAGCTTTTTATTTAAGCTGATATTTTCCTGCGATTCTTCGAGAATATTTAAAACTTCTTTTAAAGATATTTTATCTTCCTTGGTTACTCCTTCAATCAATATTTTTGCGGAAGCTGTACCGATTCTTCCGGCCAATAGGTTTTCTGAGAATTTGATAAACCTTGAATCGGCAGTCTCAGTATTGGAGTCGATGTTATATTTTAAATTAAAAATCCTTAAGGCCTGCTCCGTTTTATTCTTACCTAAGAAACGTTCCAGAATATTTTGAATATCAGAAATATATGCGGTTCCACGCCAGATGAAAGCATTTTCGTGATTCTGAATGTACTTATCAATGTCTACGTAAAGCTCAGCAAAGTTTCTTTCGCGGTAATTTCCTTTGGAGCTTACAGAAACAATTGTAAATAAACTTGTGTTCACCAGTATCGACCAGAAAAAGATCTGTGGAATCATTCCTAAATAAGGAATGGTAAAAAATCCGAAAGCATTATACATATCCCTCAAGACCCCTTTAAATTCCTGATTGTACGAAAAATAATATTGTGGAATAATCAGCCCGAAATAGCAGATTACCAATCCGGCTAAAAGTCCTGTAACAGCACCCTTATAACTTCCTCTTCTCCAGAATAAAGCTCCGAAAAATGCAGGTGCCAGCTGTGCAATCACTACAAATGAGATTAATCCTACCGAATCAAGTGAGGTCTTCAGAATGAAATATTTATAGAAGGCAAAAGCCATAATGATCAATGCGAAAATACTGAACTTCCTGATATTGGTGATGATTCTTGTATTTTGCTCCTCGCTTTCAGATTTTAATTTTCCCAGTAATCCGTATGGAATGATGAGGTTGTTGGAAAGCATGATGGATAAAGTAATGGCAGAGATAATGATCATGGAAATACATGAGCTCAATCCTCCAAGAAAGACGAATACTGTGATCAAAGTATTGTCGAAATGCTGTGGAATCAGAATAGAGTAGAACTCAGGATTTACTTTCTGTCCGTCAAAAATTAATCTTCCTCCCCAGGCAATCGGGAAAATAAATACAGTAAAGATTAGAAGGTAAAGCGGAAAAAACCAAATAGCTGTTCTGATGTGCTTTTCCTGCCTGTTTTCAACAATAGCAGTGTGGAACTGTCTTGGGAGAATGCAGATCGCTGTTGCGGAAATCATGCAGAGAACCATCCAGTTCAGGGCACCTTCAATTCCGTTGAAGGTGTTTTTTTCTTTAAAATCTTCAAATTTACTGGCTTTCTCATAAATATCTGAGAAACCATCAAAAACATAATAAATAACGAAAAATCCGAGAATAATAATGAAAAACAGCTTTAAAAAACTTTCCAGAGCAATGGCGGAGATAATTCCAAGCCTTTTTTCTGAAGCATCCACATATCGTGTTCCATAGTAAGAAGAAAATAAAGCGATTAAAATTACCACGAAAGTTGCATTATCAGTAAGAATGTCTTTCGACATCGGAGTTTCAGTTACCAGATGGAAGGTTTCAGAAATGGCTTTAATCTGCAGCCCGATATAAGGAACTATCGCCAGAAGGCAGACTATCGTGATAATGGCACTCAGGCTTCTGCTGTTCCCGTATCTCAATGAAATGAAATCGGCAAGGCTGCTTATTTTGTTGACCCTTGAAATTCTTACAATCCGGGTATTGATATAGATCCATGCCGGAATAATCATAATAGGTCCAATGTAAATTGGTAAATAGTTTAATCCGCTTGTTGCTGCCACACCGATACTTCCATAATACGTCCAGGCAGTACAATATACAGCAAGAGATAAAGCATAGATGTATGGATTATTGATCCAAAGCTTGCTTCTTTTCTTCTCTGCCAGGTAGGCAACTAAGAAAAGGAGGGCCAGATAAAACAGAACGACAAAAAATAATGCGAAACTACTCATCATGTCTTTTTACAATTACAAAAGAAATCACAATGGAAATCATCCAGACCACGAACAGATAAATAAGGATCATAGGATAGCCCAAAACTTCCCTGTCACTATTGAAAAGAAGTGAAATAGGAATGCTGAAAGCAATCATAAGCCCTACGCTCAGTATGATAAGTTTTTGTTCGTGTCTTTTTTTCATAATTATTTTATTTCCTTACTGAAGCATATCGCTTCTTCACGTCCGATGTAAATTCCATAATTTTCAATGACCTTATATTCGTTTTTCAGATAAAACTTTACGGCATTGTCATTTTTTTTACGGGTTTCCAGATAGATGTATTTATAGTCGAATTGTTTTGCGGCTTTTTCTAACGCCGAGAGAATCTTTCCGCCCAGGCCTATGTTTTTGTCCAGGGAGAACATGCGTTTAATTTCACATATTTCTGGTGAAAGGGGGCGAAAACCTCCACAGGCTATGGGTTTTTCATCACTTACAGCAATGAGGAACAAAGCTTTCTCCTGACAAAAGTCATCAAGGTTTGCACTTTTGCTTCCACTCTCACCAGAGATTGTAATAAGAGAAGTATTTAATCTGTGGATGAGGTCAATAACGCTCTTATCCTGAGAAGGACGGGGAATTGCTTTAATCGTGATATCCATTTTTTTATAATTTATAACAGATCATTGATGAATGCCGCATTCATCAATGATCTGTTTTTTGCTTTTAAATTTTATCGTCAGAATATTCTCCTTTTAAGGCGTAATAACCGAAAACTGCCATTCCGCCTGAGATAATCGGCATCAGTACAAAAAGAATGATGATGCCAAAAACCAGATCTTCCTGTTTTCCGGAAGTTATTTTCGGGATTCCCAGTACGGTAATTCCGAAGTAACCCACAATTACTGCTATTGCGATCCAGAGAATGCCTAATATTTTTTTTAGTCCGTTCATTTTAGTAGTTTTAAAATTAATAAAAATTTGAGTGATTCAGTACCTAATCGTGAAGATTATTGTTCTTATTTTTAAGATAAAATAATCCGATGATCAAACATACGGCAGCGACTCCAATCGGGTACCAGAGTCCTTCCAGATACCATGTTGCATGTCCTGCTTCTTTTCCTGTAGTCACCAGATAAGTAGCTACCGCTGGAAGAAGTCCTCCAAATACCCCGTTTCCAATATGATAAGGTAATGACATTGAGGTGTAACGGATTCTCACAGGGAACATTTCAACAAGGAAGGCAGCGATAGGTCCGTAAACCATCGTTACAAAGATCACCTGGATGAAAACAAGGAATACCAGGTACCATTTGGTGTTGTCACTTAATTTTAAACTTTGAGAAACTTTGGCTTCCTCCGGTTTTCCGTCTTTCATAACAACTCCTGATGGAGACCAATGAACTACGCTGTCTTTTTTAATTAAAGTTCCGTCCGTATAAAGTGTTTCTTTGTGAAAAGTCACCAGGCTGTCTGTCGCAATATCATTGTGGATTTTCGCCGTTCTTTTTTCTGTAATTCCATTGGCTGCAATCGTTTTGTTTTCGAGGTTTACACTTTTAAACATGCTGTCGTAGATAGGTCTGTACGCTAAAATAGCGATCAGCATTCCGGTCATCATCACTGCTTTTCTGCCGATTTTGTCAGAAAGCCATCCGAAGAATACAAAGAAGGGTGTTCCTAAAAATAAAGCCGTAGCCATCAGTGAATCTACCTGCGCCGATTCTACATTCATGACCTTTTGAAGGAAACTCATGGCATAGAATTGTCCTGTATACCAGATCACCCCTTGCCCCATCGCAGCCCCGAATAAAGCCAGTAGTACAAATTTGAAATTGTATTTGTTTCCAAAACTTTCCTTTAAAGGGTTTTTGGACGTTTTTCCCTCGCTTTTGGCTTTCGCAAAAAGGGGTGATTCTTTCATGTTCTTTCTGATAATATAAGATACGGCCACCATCAGAATAGAAATCCAGAATGGAACTCTCCATCCCCAGGTATCAAATTCTTCTGCAGAAAGAGTAGTCTTGGTGATCAGAATAACGATTAATGAAATGAAAAGTCCGGCTGTTGCTGTAGTCTGGATCCAGGAGGTCCAGTATCCGCGGCGATGAGGTTGTGCGTATTCTGCAACATACGTGGCAGCACCTCCGTATTCACCTCCTAAAGCAAGCCCCTGAAGTAATCTTAAAATTAAAACCAAGACCGGCGCCAGAAATCCAATGGTTTCATAGCTGGGAATACACCCGATCAGAAAAGTGGAAAATCCCATAATCAGTAACGTAACCAGGAAAGTATATTTTCTTCCGATAAGATCTCCCAGTCTCCCGAAAAATAATGCCCCGAAAGGTCTTACTACAAATCCGGCAGCAAAAGTAGCCAGGGTAGATAAAAATGCGGCAGTAGGATTATCCGCAGGGAAAAATTTGGTCGCTAAAACAACGGCCAGACTTCCAAAGATATAGAAGTCATACCATTCTATCAATGTTCCGAGAGATGAGGCAGTGATCACACTCCAGATGGTGCGGTTTTTCTGCCTGTCGGTCATATTTTCGTAGCTTTCGTGATGATTTTCGCTCATATTGATTAGTTTTTGATGTTAGTGGAATAGGAATTTAATTTGTTTTAAACCATTAAGGGATTTTAAGTTGATAAGAATAATTAAGATGATAGCTGAAGCTATTTTATTCAGCGGTATGCTTTTATCCATCTTTGATGGAGCTTAATTTATCTTAAATTCTTTACTATTCTTAATGGTTCAAATTTTAAAGGTAGATTTGAAACTGTACAATAAATTCTCCTTTAGAAGAAGGACTTTCTGTAGGATTTGTATAAACAGGTCTTGTGGAATACTGTGTCGTTATTTTTGCGTGATGTCCGTCTATAAACCAATTGGCTCCGACATCAAACTGAGATGAAGATTTATCAAAAGCCTCAAAGCTTTTGTGGGTATAAGCAGCAAAAGGCTGTATTCTGATTTTTGGCTTTTCTGCCTGACTCGGTAATAGTAAACCTGCCTGGGCGTAGATAATATTACCTGTTCCAATGGTTGGCTGTAGATTTCCTGGCCCTGCAATGGCTTTATTGCCGATGAAATTAGGATCAGAGGCGCCAATATTCATGGTCCCCAGATTTCTTACATAGTTCGGTCCGAAATTGTAATTATAATATCCGGCATAGGCAGAAACGGCCATTTTGTTTTTTGCCTCACCCAAAGGTATATCTGCAAACGCATCTACCGCAAAAAGGGTAATATCATGTTTTTCAATGTTTGAATTTACGGACGTTCTTGTTCCGTCAGCCTGATGATAAAAACCGGCACCTATATTGAAAACTTTTTTTGTTCCCAGGTAAGATCCAACTTTAAAAGGAAGGGTATTGGATTCTTCATCAAGAAACTGATATTCAACATATCCTGCCTTTGAAAAACTGGGATTTCCGTTATTATCAACAGCGACTGCTTTTGAAGGATCTGTTACATTCACAGGAACAAGGTCTGTGGCGAAAGGTTTATTTAAACTGAAACGATATTCCAGTTTTCCATACTTTCCTTTGGCAAACATTCCGAGCTGTCTTGCAAACTGATCTGAATTATCAATTAAAGGCCATGAAAAAACAGGAGAATCTAATGTAAGAAAGTTAAGCGTAGAAGCCATGGTCATACGGGAAAGTCCCGTATAATAGTGAAGCCCGGCCCCTAAAGTTAAACTGAATTTTCCCGCTTCTCCAGGTAAAATAACTGCATATTCGTTCCAGGCATCATGAAAAAACAGCTGGGTTTTCTTTCCGTTTCCATAACCTCCTGTTCCTAAGGTGCCTGAAGCGCCGCCATTGATGAAAGTCTGATTATTAATTCCGAAATGGAGCAGGATCATATATCTCTTAGAGATCTGTGCGTACGTTAATGCACGTAACCTTCTGTTTCCCAGGCTCCATGAGTTGTCAGCAGGTTCACCGCCTACCATGGTTCCGGGGTTCATAGATGTATTTCGTACCCAAAACTGGTCCCATAAAATAAATCTGACGAATTTATCCCCGTTTTGGTTGAGGTTAAGTTTTAAGCCACTGCCATAATCAGGAGAACCTTGTGAATATAAGGAACCGCTGATTAAAGCTAATCCAATGAATATAAGTAATTTCTTCATAAATTATCAATTTTTGGCGTTGTTTTTTGTGAATGCCAAATTGTAATTAATAATTTATTTATGAAAATTTAATATATATTAGTGGTAATAGTATAGTTGGTATTTAGTAGACTTTGATTTTCGGGATGCGGGGTTCGAGGTTTGCGATTAGAGATTTAGGGTGCGAGATTTTAAAATTATAATTTTTTTAAAGATTTGATATACCGTTTTTTGCAAGAGTATTTTCACCTCGGTTTTTAAACCTCGTAACTCGCATCCCGAAACCCCGCATCCCGTAACTCGTACCCCGTACTACTTCTTAAACCGTTCCCACTTAATCAGCATATACTTATCGGCAAATTGTGTGATGATAATTCCGGAGTTTTTAATATTCTCTTCCTGAGCGATATACTCAATCAGTTCGCTTTGTTTTAATATTTTATAAACAGGATGGAATTCAGAATGGGGAGGTCTTGTGATATTGTATTTTTTAATCCATGAGCTTATGGTAACATGGGAAACACCAATGATTCTTTCAATTTCACGGTAACTTAAACCTTCCAGATAAAGCTGAAGAGCTTTGGTTACGTAGTAATCGTCAATTTGTTTTCCCAGTTTTTTAACGGTAAAATAATAATTGCAGTCTTTGCAGTGGAAACGCTGTTTATTGTTGATAATGCCGCTTTTTACTACTTTGACACTCTTGCATTTAGGACAGGTATTTTCCATAACTATATTATTTTAGCAAATATATAATAAATTAGCAAATGTATATTTTTTCATAAAGATAATTTTACCTGTTTAAAATTTTAAAACAAAAAAAATATCTTTTTTATTTGGATTTAAAAGAAATTATATTTTAAATTTGCCAAAAAATTTAGATAAATAAATGGAAATAGAAATTTCCTCATGCGAACATCTAATGTATGTGAGTGAAATACAGCAGGAAATGTACGATTCTGCACAGCGTAGAGGAACGGGTATCGCAAAACGTTCCATAGAATATTTGAGTAAGAAGATTTCAGAAGGCAATGCTGTGGTAGCCACTGAAAACGGTGAGTGGGTAGGTTTCTGTTATATAGAGACCTGGTCGCACGGGAAGTTTGTGGCCAATTCGGGCCTGATTGTGTCACCGAAATTCAGGAACGGGGGAGTAGCGACTCAGATCAAGCAGAAAGTTTTCCAGTTATCTAGAGACAAATATCCGGATGCAAAAGTATTTGGATTAACAACAGGTTTGGCAGTGATGAAAATCAATAGTGATTTGGGATATAAACCCGTGATCTATTCTGAACTGACTCAGGATGAAGAATTCTGGAACGGCTGCAAGAACTGTGTAAACTATGAGATTTTAATGATGAAGGAACGCAAAAACTGTCTGTGTACAGCCATGTTATTTGTTCCTGAAAATGATAAAAAAAAAGAGGAGGTAGTGAATAATCTGCCTGAAAATAAATATGATGGAATGATTCAGAAAGATTTTGATGAATTCCATGCGACCATTAATAAAAATAAAAAGAGTCCAGATGAAAAAGAAAGTCATCTTAGCGTTTAGCGGAGGTTTAGATACTTCCTACTGTGCTAAATATCTTAGTGAAACACTGGGATATGATGTGTATGCCGTTACTGTAAATACCGGAGGTTTTTCAAAAGAAGAGGAAAAAGAACTGGAGAAAAAAGCCTTAAACCTTGGAGTAAAAGAATACAGGTGCGTAGACGCTCAGGAAGATTACTATAATTCATGTGTGAAATATTTGATTTTCGGGAATGTATTGAAAAATAATACGTATCCGCTTTCTGTAAGTGCTGAGCGTACTATTCAGGCGCAGGAAATTGCAAAATATGCCATTGAAGTACAGGCAGATGCCATTGCTCACGGAAGTACAGGAGCTGGGAATGACCAGGTTCGTTTTGATCTGATTTTTCAGGTAATGTGTCCGAATATCGAAATCATTACGCCTATCCGTGATATGGCTTTATCCCGTGAGGAAGAGATTGAGTTTTTGAAGCAGCATGGGTATGAAATGGAATTCCATAAAGCTCAATATTCTGTTAATAAAGGACTTTGGGGAACTTCAGTAGGCGGTAAAGAAACTTTAACTTCAAGAAATTACCTGCCTGAAGAAGCTTTTCCATCTCAGATTAAAGAAACTCAGCCTTCAGAACTTGAAATTGAGTTTAAAAACGGAGAGGTTGTAGCTGTCAATGGAGAAAGTTTTGAACATTCAGTATATGCCATTCAAAAAATAGAAGAATTGGCTTCAGCATATGGAATTGGCCGTGATATTCATGTAGGTGATACTATTGTTGGGATTAAAGGAAGAGTAGGATTTGAAGCAGCTGCAGCATCGGTGATTATCAAAGCGCATCATTTATTGGAAAAGCATACGCTTTCAAAATATCAGCAAATGATGAAGTCGCAGTTATCCGACTGGTATGGAAACTGGCTTCATGAAGCACTTTTCTTAGATCCTGTGATGAGAAATATTGAGTCGTTCCTGACAGATTCTCAGAAAACAGTAACCGGGAAAGTATTTGTAACCCTTCATCCTTACAGATTTATTTTGAATGGAATTGAATCTGCTCATGATCTGATGTCCGACAAATTCGGAAGCTATGGAGAAGCGAACAGAGCATGGACAGGCGATGATGTGAAAGGGTATACTAAGATTGTTAGCAATTCTCTCAATATATACCACCAGATTAACCAGAATATCAACTAGTTCCGAAGGGACGATTTAATGAAAGGCAGAACAAAATTCTGTCAGAATCAAAATGAAGAAAACAGTAGGAATCATTGGTGCCAACGGTTATACAGGAAGTGAGCTGATACGCTTACTGGCTTTTCATCCCCATGTGACATTGAGTTTTTTATATAGTCGTTCGAATTCGGGAACAAAAATTTCAGATCTGTACCCGGATTTAACGACGGTTTGTGAAATGGTTTTGACTGATAAATCTGAAGACGTAGATATTCTTTTTCTGTGTCTTCCGCATAAAGAAAGTCAAAACTGGTTAACGCAGAACCCTGTCAAAGATGAAACGCTGGTGATTGATCTTGGAAACGATTTCCGTTTAGAAGGAAATTTCGGAAACAGAGATTTTATCTACGGATTACCTGAAATTAATAAAAAACAACTAACGGGTGCTAAGAGTATCGCCAATCCGGGATGTTTTGCTACGGCTATTCAGTTGGCTTTGCTGCCATTGGCAGAAAAAGGAGTGTTGAATGAAGTCTTTACCACGGGGATTACGGGTTCTACAGGAGCCGGGCAGTCTCTGCAGGCAACGACTCATTTTACCTGGAGAAATGATAATGTTTCAGCCTATAAAACTTTAACACATCAACATGTGGATGAGATTTTACAACAGCTGATTGCATTCAATAATAAAGAAGTAAACCTGAACTTTGTTCCTTGGAGAGGAGATTTTGCAAGAGGGATTTTTACAAGTTCCACCATGAAGACGGAGCTGGAGCTGGAGGAAATAGAACAGTTGTATCAGGATTTTTATGCAGAGGAGCCTTTTGTTACAGTAAGCAGGAAGGCAGTGGATTTAAAGCAGGTTGTCAATACCAATCGCTGTGTGATTCAAATCGAAAAGAGTGGAAATGTGGTCGTTATTCACTCAGCGATTGACAATTTGTTAAAAGGTGCTTCGGGACAGGCCGTACAGAATATGAATCTGGCTATGGACTGGGAAGAAAATGCAGGATTAAACCTGAAACCGATTGCCTTTTAAATTGACAATAATTGAAAATTTTAAACAAAAAGTAAATCCGACTTAGGAAAGTGGAGCGTTAAGAAAATTAATTCTATGAACGTTAAGAAAATTCTACTGTTCGAAGTGCGAGGAAAATAGAGGGCCGAAGAACCCATTTGGATTTCGCGCAAGTTTTAGAATTTTTAGAGAATAGAACTAATTTTTAGCGGAAGTTTCCAGGTCTTGAACTTTTGTTTCTTTTGTTTTAAGACAAAAGAAAAATAAAAAACAAAAAAATGAATTTATTCAACGTATATCCATTATTCAATATCAATCCGGTTAAAGCACAGGGATCTTTTCTGTGGGATGACAAAGGAGAACAATATCTTGATTTTTACGGAGGTCATGCGGTAATCTCTATCGGGCACAACCATCCGTATTATCAGAATAAGCTGAAAGATCAGCTGGAAAAAATATCTTTCTATTCCAATTCTGTTCAGAATGAATTGCAGACTGAGTTAGCAGAAAAACTGGGTAAACTTTCAGGGTATAAAGATTATAACCTTTTCCTGTGTAATTCCGGAGCAGAAGCGAATGAAAATGCATTGAAGCTGGCTTCTTTTCATAACGGGAAAAGCAAAGTGCTTTACTTTTCAGGCTCATTCCACGGCAGAACTTCTGCAGCGGTTTCAGTGACTGATAATCCGAAAATTGTAGCTCCGGTTAATTTTTCTGAAAGATTTATCAAATCAGAATGGAATGATGTACAACAGCTTGAAGAAACCTTTGAAAAATATGGAAATGAAATCTCTTCTGTGATCATCGAGGGAATTCAGGGAGTTGGCGGCATTATGATTCCGACACCGGAATTTTTATCTAAAATCAAGGAACTGTGTGAAAAATATGATGCTGTTCTTATTTTGGATGAAGTGCAGTCAGGATACGGAAGAAGCGGATATTTCTTTGCGCATCAGGAATTTGGTGTAGAAGCAGATATTATTACGACTGCTAAAGGAATGGGAAATGGCTTCCCTGTGGGCGGAGTTTTGATCCATCCTAAATTTGAGGCAAGCAACGGTTTGCTGGGAACGACATTTGGAGGAAACCACCTTGCCTGTGCCGCTTCTATTGCTGTTCTGGATGTTATGAAAGATGAAAATCTTATCGAAAATGCTCAGAAAATGGGTGAGTATATTGAAAATGAAATTAAAGATTTACCACATATTAAATCCATCCGAAGGAAAGGATTGATGATCGGAATAGAACTCGACAGAGACTGTTCAGAAGTAAGGAAAGAGCTCCTTTTTGATCATCATATTTTCACAGGAAACTCAAATGATAAAACCGTGTTGAGGATTCTTCCGGCACTGAATATCAAAAAAGAGGAAACGGATCTTTTCATCAATGCTTTGAAAGCAGTGCTTGGAAATATTTAAACCATAAAAGTCACAAAAGAATTTAAACACTTAAGTGATTTTAAGAAAATACTAAAGGCTTAAGAAGTGCACTTAAGTTTTCGAAAATCTTTGATTTTCTTCTTCTGTGAGCTTATATATTTTCAAAATAATCAACTTTTAAAACTTAAGTGTTCTAAAGTGTTTTAGTAAAAACTTTTGTGCCTTTTGTGGTTAGATCAACAATCAATGTGTAAACAAAATCTTTAAAATTAGTTTAAAATGAAAAAATTTACCTCTGTAAGTGATGTAGAAAACTTACAGGAAATCATAAAAAAAGCTTTACAGATAAAAGCAGACCCCCTTACTGAAACAGAAAAAGGAAAGGGAAAAACAATCGGACTTGTATTTTTGAATTCAAGTTTAAGAACCCGTCTGAGCAGCCAGATTGCAGCTCAAAATCTTGGATTGAATGTATTGACGTTAAACGCAGCACAGGAAGCCTGGAATCTTGAATTTGCTGACGGAGCGGTAATGAACGGAGACACGGTAGAACATATCAAAGATGCTATTGAAGTCTTAAATCAATATTGTGATATCATTGCGGTACGTTGTTTTGCAGGGATGAAGAGCAAAGAAGATGATGTGAATGAAAGCATATTAAGCCAGTTTGAAAAGCATGCAAAAGTACCTGTCATTTCTTTGGAATCAGCTACACGCCATCCTTTACAAAGTCTTGCAGACTGCATCACCATTACAGAAAACTGGAAAAAAGACCATAAACCAAAAGTAGTATTAACATGGGCGCCGCACATCAAGCCTATCGCTCATGCTGTTGGAAATTCTTTCGCAGAATGGATGCAGGAAATGGATGTGGAATTGGTGATTGCTAATCCCGAAGGGTATGATTTAGATAAAAACTTTACCAAAGATGTGAAAGTAATCCATGATCAGGATGAAGCGTTGAAAAATGCAGACTTTATCTATGTGAAGAACTGGTCTTCTTTTGATGATTATGCTGCAATGCCAGAAGTGAAGGGAAACTGGATGCTCACGAATGAAAAATTAGCCAATACCAATAATGCGAAAGTAATGCACTGCCTTCCGGTTCGCCGTAATGTAGAATTGAGCGATGAAGTAATGGATGGAGATCATTCTATTATCTATCAGCAGGCAAAAAACCGGATTTTTTCTGCACAGGCTGTGTTCAGTAAAATTTTAGATGAATTAAAAGCCCAATAATAATCCTTGTCAAGGTTCAAAACCCTGACAAGGATAGAAAAAAGTAAGGATCACAAAACGTTTACAATGAAAGAAAAGTTATACATCATAAAAATTGGCGGAGCTTTAATAGATGATGAGGAATTATTAAACCAATTCTTAGAACAGTTTTCTGAAATTACTGAAAAGAAAATCCTTGTTCATGGCGGTGGCAAGCTGGCAACAACGTTGGCTGATAAACTGGGCATTGAACAGAAAATGATTAATGGCAGGAGGATTACGGATAAAGAGACATTGGATATTGTAACGATGGTATATGCAGGAGGAATTAATAAAAATATCGTTGAAAAGCTGCAGCAGAAAAAATGCAATGCCATAGGATTCTCGGGGGCAGACGGAAATTTAATTAAAGCTAAGAAAAGAGAACATCCTGAAATAGATTTTGGATTTGTGGGGGATATTACAAAAAAAAGCGTGAACAGGAAGCTGGTGTCAAAATTAATCAAGCTGGATCTTGTTCCTGTGTTTTCTGCGATTACCCACGACAGAAAAGGAAATCTTTTCAACACTAATGCTGATACTATTGCCTCTGTGATGGCTCAGGCTTTGTCTGAGAAATATGAAGTTGAACTGTTGTATTGTTTTGATAAAGAAGGTGTTTTAGAAGATGTAAACGATCCGGAATCTGTGATCAAAACTGTCAATGAAGAAGAATTCACGGTATTAAAAGACGAAGGGAAACTTCATAAAGGGATTTTACCCAAACTTGAAAATGCTCTTGGAGCGATAAAAAATAATGTAAATAAAGTGTTTCTGATCAAAGAAACAGAACTGAAAAACCATATAGAAAATCATCATGCAGGAACTGAAATCTGTTTATAATAAAGAAGAACTGTTGAATAACGCGGTCGGATTGCTTAAAAATTTGATTGAGATTCCTTCATTCAGTAAAGATGAATTCAATACGTCGGTAGAGATTGAAAATTTTTTCAAAAAACATCAGATTCCTACCAAACGTTTTAAAAACAATATCTGGGCGGTGAACAAACACTTTGATGTGTTTAAGCCTTCCGTTTTACTGAATACCCATCATGATACGGTAAAGCCTAATAAAGCTTATACACTTGATCCGTTTGTACCGATCGAAAAAGAAGGTAAACTGTTCGGATTAGGTAGCAATGATGCAGGAGCTTCTCTGGTTTCTATGGCACAGGTTTTTTTACATTTTTATGATAAAGAAGATTTAAAATATAATTTAGTTATTGCTTTGACGGCAGAGGAGGAGATTTCAGGATTTGATGGAATCGAAGCCTTATTTCCGCAGCTACCCAACGTAGAACTCGCCATTGTAGGAGAACCCACGCAGATGAACCTGGCGATTGCAGAAAAAGGACTTCTTGTGATTGATGGAGAAATGAAAGGTACTCCTTCTCACGCCGCTCATCCTAATGATGATAACTCAATTGTAAAATGTATGCAGGATCTGCAGAATATTCTTTCCTTTAAATTTCCGAAGGTTTCAGAATATCTGGGCGAAGTTAAAGTGACTTTATCAGGGATCCATGCAGGAGTACAGCATAATGTGGTTCCGGAATCGTGCAATTTTACACTGGATGTGAGGGTAACGGATGAATATTCCAATCAGGAAGCATTTGAAATTATCCAATCTCAGATGAAATCTACATTAACGGCAAGATCGTTCAGGTTGAATTCCTCCAGGATCGAAATGGATCATCCGTTTGTAAAAGCAGGAATTGAAGTCGGAAGGACAACCTACGGTTCACCTACTTCCTCAGATCAGGCGATTATTCCATGTACATCTGTGAAGATAGGTCCTGGAGACAGCAGGCGCTCTCACACAGCAGATGAATTTATCTATATCCAGGAAATAGAAGAAGGGATAGAAATCTACATCAGCATTTTAGAAAAAGTGTTATAAAAGTGAGAAACTAGAAGCTAGAGACTAGAAATTAGTAAAAAAAGACCGTATAAAGGTTGTAACTAACTTCTAACATCTAATTTCTAACCTCTAAAATATATGTTTTGACTCCGTCCGGCAGGCTCTAAAAGTTCAGTTTTTAATAAGATTTATGCAAAAAGAAAATTAAAAATGAAAGCTTTACATAAGGAAATGTTTTTTTATAGTTATTAGTAATAAGGATTGCCTTGCCGGGCATGTCAAAACCAACAAATATTTAAATCAAATATTATCATGAAAAAAATATGGCAGAAGGATGACCTTGCCACCAATATATTAGTCAATCAATTTACAGTCGGTAAAGATCTTGACTTCGACGAGCGTTTAGCCAAATATGACGTTAAAGGTTCTATGGCACATTGTAAAATGCTGGCACAAACCGGCATTATTACAAAAGAAGAATCAGAGCAGATGTTATCTGTTTTAAATAGTATTTTAAATCAAATTGAGGATGGGACTTTTGAAATTGATAAAGAAGCTGAGGATATCCATTCTCAGGTAGAAGCGATCCTGATTGAAGAATTAGGAGATACGGGAAAGAAAATCCATACGGCACGATCAAGAAATGATCAGGTTTTACTGGATATCAAATTGTATTTATTGGATGAAATCCGTGAAATTACAGCCCTTACAGACGAGTTTTTTCAGATTTTAATTCAGCTGGCAGATCAGCATAAAAATGTTCTGCTTCCGGGATATACCCATTTCCAGATTGCGATGCCTTCATCATTTGGGTTGTGGTTCGGAGCTTATGCAGAAGCGCTTTTGGATGATGTGGAAATGCTGTTTTCAGTGAAGAATATCATTAATAAAAATCCACTGGGATCAGCTGCTGGTTATGGTTCGTCTTTTCCGATCAATCGTGAAAGTACCACCTATAACTTAGGCTTCCAGTCCATGAATTACAATTCTGTGTACGCTCAGATGACCCGTGGAAAGTCGGAAAAAATGCTGGCCATGGCGATGGCCACTTTAGCGGGAACGCTTGGTAAGTTCGCTTATGATGTATGTCTTTATCTGAGCCAGAACTTTGATTTTATCAGTTTTCCAAAAGAATTTACTACGGGAAGCAGTATTATGCCGCACAAAAAAAATCCGGATATCTTTGAGCTGGTTCGTGCACGATGCAACAGAATTCAGTCACTTCCAAACGAACTGATCCTTTTAACAAGCAATCTGCCTTCAGGATATCACAGAGATGTACAGCTGACAAAAGAAATTCTTTTCCCTGCGATAGATTCTTTAAAGGAATGTCTGGAAATCTTAAGCTATACTTTACCGAATATTAAGGTGAAAGACGGGATTCTGGAGGACGAGAAATACAAATACCTTTTCAGTGTGGAAAAGATCAATGAAGAGGTGAAAAGCGGAAGCTCTTTCCGTGATGCTTATGTAAAAGTAGGGCAGGAGATTGAAAACAATACGTTTGAATTTGAACCCGGCAACCTTGAACATACCCATCAGGGAAGTATAGGAAATCTTTGTCTGGATAAAATAGAATATCAGTTCAATAAACTGAAAAATAAATTATTGGGTTAGAATCTAAGCCATTAAGGTCATCAAAACTTAGGCAAAAATCAGTAGAATTTCTAAAATTATTTTAGCCTGCTGTCTTTTCGTTGTGGAAGCCTTAATCTTAAATCTTATCTGCTTAAGTGATCTTAATGGTTGGATTTTACTCTGCTCTTTGAATTTGATGATTGATCTTTAAACTGACTATGGTTGAAAATTGAGATTAAATCTGCTGTATAAAATTTTATCAGAGATAAAATCTTTGCGCCTTAAAGCATAAAGTTTATAAATTTCTTTTGCGTCTTTGCGTTTTCTAACAAAATAGTAGAAATGAAAAGGTTGGTATACGCAAAGGCGCAAGGAATTGTATAATTAATATTACTCTTTTAAGACGCAAGAAAATCAAAAATTTTCAGCAATTGAAATAGGAATGAATAATGAGTTTAAAATAGAAGGGATTATTCCAGATCAATTTTAAATTTGGTAGATTTTTTCACCTCGTGAAGAACGATAGAACTGTGGTACTGTCCGATATTGGGAATGTTTGAAATAACATTAACCGCAAATTCGTTATAAGAATTGATGTCCTTGGCAATAATCTTCAACATATAATCGTACTCTCCGGAAAGGCTGATGATTTCCTGTACTTCATCATATTTTCCGATATGGTTCTCAAAAGTTTCCAAAACTTTCTTGGATTGTTCTTTGAGACGGACATTACAATAGACTACAATATTTAAACCCAGTTTTTCACGGTTTAAAAGTCCCACATACTTCTGAATGATCCCCTGCTTCTCCAATTGTTTGATTCGCTCATACGTAGGAGTAAAGGTAAGACCTATCTTTTCGGAAATTTCTTTAACCGATAGCGTAGAGTCTTCCTGAATAATGCTGAGAATCATTTTGTCTTTTAAATCCATAGAATAAATTTGAGTGTTAACAAAAATATTAATTTTAAATGAGAATAAGGAAAGACTGAAGTTTTTAATTTATTTTAAACATAATTTTTGCCAGTTCATAAAATTGTTGTATCTTTGCACCTAATGAATAAAAAAGCATTTATATCATTAGATTTACCGGGCGAAAGCGCCCTTTACGATATTTATTGTTATTAGCGAAGATTGTTGTCTTCGCTTTTTTTATGCCCAAAAATTAGAATTATGTTTACGATTACAGAACTAAGCACCGAGAGAATCAACAGTATACTGAAAGAAGCACTGGCTTTTGCAAACGGTAAAACTGCTAAAATTGAAGGAGAAGTTTTTTGCTCAAATCTTTTCTTCGAAGACAGTACAAGAACGAAAACAAGTTTTGATCTTGCAGAAAGAAAACTGGGACTTCAGGTAGTTCCTTTTGATGCATCACACAGTTCGGTAAACAAAGGTGAGAGTCTTTATGACACCGTAAAGACTATTGAAAGTATAGGAGTAAACCTTGTAGTGATCCGCGATAAGAAAGACAGATACTTCGAAGAACTGAAAAATATTAACATTCCGGTGATCAACGGAGGAGACGGAACAGGAAACCACCCTTCACAATGTATGCTGGATTTGCTGACTATCTATCAGGAATTCGGAAAGTTTGAAGGCCTTAAGGTAGGAATTGTAGGAGATGTAAAACACAGCCGTGTAGCCAACTCAAATGCAGAGGCGCTAAGAAGACTGGGAGCCAAAGTATACTTCTCGGGACCGGAACAGTGGTTTGACGAAGGAGCCCTGATCAACGGAACTTATATGTCAGTAGATGAACTGATCGGCGAAGTGGATGTGTTAATGCTATTAAGAATCCAGCACGAAAGACACGATTCCGCAATGAGTTTCACCGCTTCAGAATACCATAAAAGATATGGTCTGACGAAAGAAAGAGAAAAGGCGATGAAAAAAGAAGCAATCATCATGCATCCGGCTCCCATCAACAGAGGAGTGGAAATAGATTCGGATCTTGTAGAATGCGAAAGATCAAGAGTCTTCAAACAAATGCAAAACGGAGTATTCGCAAGAATGGCCATCCTAAAAGGAGCATTGGAAAGCAAAGGGTATACTTTTAAATAAGAACCAGGGTAAAAGAACCAGGGTAAAAGTAAAAAGTAAAAAGTAAAGAGCCCTGTAAGGACGGCCTGTTAATAGCCATAGAAACAAAAGGATTTAGATAATCCTAGCCCCGTAGGGGCGACCTGTTAATGACATATAATAAAATAATAAGAGATAAAAGTTTAAAATGAAGAAAAAATTAATACTGGAGTCCGGTGAAGTGTTTCATGGAGAAGGTTTCGGAGCAGAATTGGAAACTGCAGGGGAAGTAGTTTTCAATACCGGAATGACAGGGTATCAGGAATTGATTTCTGACCCATCGTATTGCGGTCAGATAGTTTGTATGACCTATCCGCTTATCGGGAATTATGGTATTAACCGTGATGATTATGAAAGTATCGAGCCGGCAATCAAAGGGCTTATCGTAAAAGAACTTTGCGATCTTCCTTCCAATTTCCGTACTCAGATCACTTTAGATGAATTATTTAAAAAGAAAAACCTTTCAGGAATTTCAGGAATCGACACCAGAAGACTGACAAGAGTTCTTCGTAACCATGGAGTAGTAAAAGGAAAAATTGTAAATGCTGATGCTGATGAAACTGCAGTAGCTTCTGAGTTGAAATCAACAAATTTCCCAACCAACCAGGTTGAGGAGGTTTCTACAAAAACACCTTATGCTAATCCAAACAGAGGTTTCAAAGTAGTATTGGTAGATTTCGGAGCCAAACTGGGAATTATCAGAGAACTGTCTCAAAGAAACTGTGACATCATCGTTGTTTCTCAGGATACCACAGCAGAAGAAATTCTATTGATGAATCCGGACGGAATTATGTTGTCAAACGGTCCTGGTGACCCTGAAGATGTACCACATGCTTTAGACATGATCAGAGGATTATTAGGAAAAGTCCCAATCTTCGGAATCTGTTTAGGACACCAGTTAATTGGTCTTGCTTGCGGAGCAAAAACTTTCAAACTGAAATTCGGACACAGAGGAGGAAACCACCCGGTATTGGATCTGGAGAAAAATACAGTAGCCATTACTTCTCAAAACCACGGATATGCGGTAGATCAGGAAAGTTTAAAAGGGACAGACCTTATCGAAACGCACATCGCCCTGAATGACAGAACAAACGAAGGATTAAAACACAAAATCCACCCTTGCTTCTCCGTTCAGTATCACCCTGAAGCAAGCCCGGGTCCGGAAGATGCAAACTACCTGTTTGATGAGTTCATTCAAATGATGGAGGACTTTAAGAAATAAGAGTGACTTCAGATATTAGACATCAGATAGCAGACTTTATCATGCATAATTTTGAAAAATTGGTCTTTTGGCAGAAATCTATTGAACTTGCAAAACAGGTTTATATCATTTGTGCAGAGTTACCTAAAGATGAAAAGTTTGGTTTGATTTCTCAAATTAAAAGATCTGTAATCTCTATTCCTTCAAATATAGCTGAAGGTGCAGGAAGAAATAATGATAGAGAATTTTATCATTTTCTTGGAATAGCAAATGCATCCTCCTTTGAGTTACAGACCCAGTTAATTTTAACTAGAGAATTAAATTTACTTGAAGCAGAAAAAGTTAATGGTTTAATATCAAATCTAAATGAAATTCAAAGAATGATTTATACATTCAAATCTAATTTAAAAAAGTAAAACAACTTGTTGGAAGTCTGAAATCTGACATCTAACATCTTGTATCTAAAAAAGAAAAATGGCAAAACGTACAGATATAAAAACAATTTTAGTAATCGGTTCAGGACCTATCATCATCGGTCAGGCAGCTGAATTCGATTATGCAGGAACGCAGGCTTGTCTGTCTCTGAAAGAAGAAGGCTACAAGGTAATTTTGATCAACTCAAACCCTGCAACGATCATGACGGATGTGGAAATCGCTGATAAAGTATACATCGAGCCGATTTCATTACAGTTTGTAAGCCACATCATCAGAAAAGAACGTCCGGATGCTTTATTACCAACTCTTGGAGGCCAGACAGGTCTTAACATGGCGGTAGAACTGGAGAAATCAGGAATTCTTGAAGAGTGCAAAGTGGAAGTATTGGGAACCAAGCTTTCTGCCATCAACAGAGCAGAAGACAGAGACCTTTTCCGTGAGCTGATGAGAGAACTGAACGAGCCGGTACCGGAATCTGATATTGTCAATACGGTAGAAGGAGCGCTTGCTTTCGCAGATGAAATCGGATATCCTGTAATTGTTCGTCCTGCCTTTACAATGGGAGGAACCGGAGGTGGTATCGCTTCCACAGAAGCTGAATTGAAAGAAATCGCTGAATTGGGACTAAAGCACAGCCCGGTTACACAGTGTCTTATTGAAAAATCAATCGCAGGTTTCAAAGAAATTGAATACGAAGTAATGCGTGATGCAAACGACAACGCCATTGTAGTTTGTAACATGGAAAATATTGACCCGGTAGGAGTTCATACAGGAGATTCAATCGTAGTTGCGCCTTCTCAGACACTTTCAGACAGAGAATATCAGCTGCTGAGAAATGCTTCACTGAAAATCATCAGAGCATTAGGTATTGAAGGAGGATGTAACGTACAGTTAGCTTTAGATCCGCATTCATTCGATTACTATATCATCGAAGTAAACCCTAGAGTTTCCCGTTCATCAGCATTAGCAAGTAAAGCAACAGGTTACCCGATTGCAAAGATTGCTGCGAAGATCGCAGTTGGATTAACTCTGGATGAAATCATGAACCCGGTAACAGGAAAAACATACGCATGTTTTGAGCCGGCTCTTGACTACGTAGTAACAAAATTCCCAAGATTCCCATTCGATAAATTCGAAACGGCAGACAGAAGACTTTCCACTCAGATGAAAGCAACTGGTGAAGTAATGGCGATCGGAAGAAACCTTGAAGAATCTTTACAGAAAGCCATCCGCTCATTAGAAACAGGAATCAAGCATTTAGGATTAAAAACAAAGCAGGCTCAGGCTCTTACTGCTGAAGAAATCGAAAGAAGAATCAGAGTATGTGATGATGAGAGATTATTCATCATCGGGGATGCTTTAAGAAGAGGATACGACTGGGAACAGATCGTAGAATGGAGTAAAATCGACAAGTTCTTTATCTGGAAACTAAAAAAACTGGTTGACTTCGAAAAAGTAATCGCTGACAACAAATTTGATAAAGAAACCCTGATTGAAGCTAAGAGATTAGGTTTCGCAGACATCAACATCGCAGTTCTTTGGGATGTAAAAGAGCGTGAGGTGTTCAACTTCAGAAA
This sequence comes from Chryseobacterium sp. X308, assembly GCF_020733145.1. NCBI lineage: Bacteria > Pseudomonadati > Bacteroidota > Flavobacteriia > Flavobacteriales > Weeksellaceae > Chryseobacterium > Chryseobacterium sp. X308. The sequence continues at coordinate 441,786 of NZ_JAJFZH010000002.1, read as the reverse complement.
AGAAAACGGAATCATGCCGGTGTACAAAATGGTAGACACCTGCGCCGCTGAATTTGAAAGTGAAACACCTTACTTCTACGGTACGTACGAAGAAGAAAATGAAAGTGTAGTTTCTGACAAAGAAAAAATCATCGTACTGGGTTCAGGACCTATCAGAATCGGACAAGGTGTAGAATTTGACTACGCAACCGTTCACTCCGTATGGGCAATCAAAGAAATGGGTTACGAAGCGATCATCATCAACAACAACCCGGAAACAGTTTCTACAGACTTCTCCATCTCTGATAAATTATATTTCGAGCCGCTTACTGAAGAAGATGTAATGAACATCATCGAGCTGGAAAAACCCAAAGGTGTAGTGGTACAGTTCGGAGGACAGACTGCCATCAACCTTGCAGATAAATTAGCCGCTCACGGAGTACAGATCCTAGGAACTTCACTGGAAGATCTTGACAGAGCTGAAAACAGAGATAAATTTGAAAAAGCACTTCAGGAGCTTGGAATTCCTCAGCCAAAAGGAAGAACTTCAACTTCTAAAGAAGAAGCGATAAAAATTGCCAACGAAATCGGATATCCGGTATTGGTACGTCCAAGTTACGTTCTTGGAGGTAGAGCAATGGAAATTGTATACGCTGAAACAGAATTGGCTCACTACATGGAGCACGCAGTAGATGCGAGTCCTGAACACCCTGTTTTGGTTGACAAGTACATGGTAGGAAAAGAAATCGAAGTAGATGCCATCTGCGACGGTGAAACGGTAGTGATTCCTGGAATTATGGAGCACATCGAAAGAGCAGGGGTTCACTCCGGAGACTCAATCGCGGTATATCCGCCACAAAATATATCTCAGAGCGAGATTGATACTTTGGTAGATTACACGCAGAGACTGGCAAAAGGACTGAATGTTATCGGATTAATGAATATCCAGTATGTTCTTTTCGAAGGAAATGTCTATGTAATTGAAGTAAATCCACGTTCTTCAAGAACAGTTCCTTTCTTGTCTAAAATCACAGAGGTTCCTATGGCTAACCTTGCAACAAAGGCAATCTTAGGGCAAAAACTGAAAGATTTAGGATACGAAAACGGATTGGTTCCAAATAAAGAAGGCGTATTTGTAAAAGTACCGGTATTCTCTTTCTCTAAGCTAACGAAAGTTGACATCTCTTTAGGCCCTGAAATGAAGTCTACAGGAGAAGTTATGGGGAAAGATACAACCCTTGAAAAAGCACTTTACAAAGGATTGGTAGCAGCAGGAAGAAAAGTCCCTATGCACGGATCTATCCTGTTCACAGTAGCTGATAAGCATAAAGATGAAGCAGCAGCTCTTGCAGCGAGATTCCATGAAGTTGGATTTAGAATCTGGGCTACAGAAGGTACTGCGAAGTTCTTTGAAGAAAAAGGAATCCCTTGTAAAATCGGATACAAAATCGGAGAGGAAGATGTAAACCTTATCGACCTGATCCAGAAAGGAAAAGTTCAGTATGTTGTGAATACCACTACAAAAGGTAAGCAGGCAGAAAGAGACGGATTCCAGATCAGAAGAATGAGTGTGGAAAACGGTGTTCCTTGTTTAACTTCAATGGATACGGTAGAAGCCATCTTAAAAGTAATCGAAAGCATGAGCTTCAAAATGGAGACGATGTAATTTCGAGCCAGAATAAATACTTAAATTCCGCAAGTTTTCTTGCGGAATTTTTTTATCGATTAATCCATAAAAATAAAGGATTCTGTTTACTTTTGCAAAAGCCATTTAAACTTCAATATAATGAGTATAAAATCAATTACGATAGGATTTCTATGTTGTATTTTCGTAGCAGTGCTTTCAGGATGTTCCTGGATAACTGATTTCTATATTCAAAACCTGACGGGCTCCAAAAAAATAATTAAGATCAATTACAGTTATCCCATCTCAAAAGCAATTGATAATGAATCTGACAGCTTTGCATTTAATTATGAAAATGGAATATTGTCACCTCGGTCTTTCTATAAAATCAAAAATGCAAAGTCTCTTGAAAAAATAGAAGTAAAAGACTCTTCCATTGTTCTTGAGCTTTATCCAAATTCAACAACAAAAATTTACAAAAGCCATAATGGAAGCTGGAGATATAGGATTAAAAGTGTTGAGATTAATGGAACCATTTTTTATCCTTCAGAATTAATAAATAAAAGCAGATATATCAGTAAGAGTTATGTTTATAAAATTGAATAAAGGAAAAAGCTGTAATGTATGATCAGGAAGACATAAGCCATGATGAAATTTGCAGGAGAATTAAAAGTGCTGTGGCTGGTATTGAAAAGCAGAAAGTTGTGGAAGCTTTCGTATATAGTTTAAGTACAAGACAACTAGAATATCGCTCATTTTTATCCAGCTATTGTATTGCAGAAAGTCTGGAAGAGCATAGCTTTACGCCAAGCCCGGAACCTAATGAAGACATCTGTGCCATATGCGGGCTTCATACATATGAGTTTGAAGATCCTATCGAATTCAAGACAATCAATTATTTCAAATACAAGGATGGATGTTGTTTTGATAGTTTTATCCAGGTTTTATTTGATGTAGAACAGTTTCCAAAACTTCCGGTCGTTAAACCCATCGAAAATGACTACAGGATTCTTAATGAACTGAAAGAAATTATTGAAACATCAGAACCCGGCGACAGAATTTCTCAACTTAAAAAGAGAATCGCCAAAACAGTAAAATCAAATGATGAAGAAAGATTAGGATTGTTGGACATCTTAGGAGTTATCGGAATTTTACATGATGATGCTCATTTTGGGTATGCAGATCAATATGTTACCTATCCGGAAAGAGAACACAGACCCATTAGGAATGATGATGTTGGTTATCCCGCAAGATGGTGGCAGGGGAAATTTGGAATTGATAATGAAAAATGGAAGTACTGGTTTGAAAGCAATTAAGTGATTTTTTATCATGCTATCATACATTTAAAGCAAATTTTCAATACAAAAAACAGGGCTAAAATGATTTCGGAAGTGTTTTTATCGGTTTAGCTTTAAAATAGATTATGTTTGCCGAATTATTTATAAATTAGAGCGTTAAAATTCAAGCTGTTAATATTATTTAAAAACTAATACAATTCCATCAAATCAAAATATAACCATGGCAGAATATTACGCAAAATCAAGCAATTCTTTAACTTTTGAAATCACAAAAGAGGAAAAATTAATTGGGAAACTTGCCTACACAAGTTGGTTTAAATTTAATGCTGTCATTGAAATTGCAGATGGTAAAATCTATCAGGTGGAGCCGAAAGGTTTTTGGGGAACCACCATTGAACTGAAAGATCAGGAAAGAGTGCTTTTGAAATTCAGGATGAACTGGAACGGGGAAATTGTGGTGCAAACTTATTTTGACGGCGTGAAGAATGGCTACCTTTTCAAGCACAGAGGCATTTTTAAAGAATCATTTGTCCTTACAGATCAGGAAGGTATTGAGCTGATGATCATAAAACCCCATCTGAAATGGACTTCTATGAATTACGAATACCAGATCACCACCTCTGATGCCTATGAAACCCTTCCGGAAAAAGAAATTGTTTTAATTAATGCATTGCATTGCGCCAATTATTATATGTCGATGATGGCCGCTGCTGTTATATAAGACAGTTAAATTAAAACTTTAGCAATAAGTTACCTTTATTTTTATTAGCCTTATGGTAAAAAAGAATTGTGTCCTGAGTATTTTCGGACTGCTATTACTATTTCAATGTAATCCTGTTAGCAAAAATTACAAAAAAGAATTTGAAAAATTTGTTTTTGATTCTGATCAGGTTTTATCCAATGGTGATATTTTACATCCTGCTTATGCCTATCTTAAAGATGGAAAATTAAAAGGTCTTGAGTTTAATAATCATCCAGAATGTGGAGAAAATACCAAAAGATATTTTTTTTCTGAAAATGAAAAAATAAAGAAGATTGTTATTGAGAAAAATTATTATAATGAAAGCTGTGGCAAAACTTTTGACTCATTATTCATTATATATCCCGTATTGGGCAAAACAATTGTGTATGCGGATAATACAAACGCAAAAGAAATAGAAGGTAATGTTTTGCGGGAGGAAAAAATTAATATTGATCGCTATATGAAAATGATTAAAAATTGGAAAAATAAATAAAAAAACTTATATATTGATTGAATAAAGGGTTTTCGGAATTTTCGAAAACCCTTTATTTATGGGCTATTTCATTGAGTAAGTTTTATGATTTGTATCATGTTTTTATTTAGAATTAATAAAAATAAAATAATTTTGCAGAACTAACTTAATTATAAACATGAAAAAAACTATTATTTCTGCAGCTCTGTTAGCCGTAACGATGCTGGATGCCCAGGAAAAGGATACCATCAAAGTGGCTGAAATCCAGTCTGTATCACTCCAGGGAACTCAGAATTACAGAACCAAAAAATCTGAATCCATCGCAAGACTACCTCTTGAAAACCTTGAAAATCCCACTGTTTATAACCTTGTTCCCAAAGAAATCATCAGTGAAATGGGAGCTATGGACTTCAATACAGCAATGGCTTCCGCACCAGGTATTGTCGTAAGCAACAGTGTCAACGACAGCGGGAATGATATTTTCATGAGAGGTTTCAGTTCCAATGCCAGTTTCAGAAACGGATTGACTCAAAACCCAAGGGTACAGTCCGAGATCGCTAATATCGAAAGAGTAGAAGTAATAAAAGGCCCATCCGGAACTTTATTCGGAGGAACGTTAGCCAATTATGGCGGTGTGGTGAACATCGTTACGAAAAAACCACAGGAAAACTTCGGGGGAATTATCAATTATACTACCGGAAGCTGGGGAATGTACAGAATCACAGCCGATGTAAACACCCCTTTGAACAAAGAAAAAACAGCATTGGCAAGATTCAATGTGGCAGCCTATTCTCAGGATTCTTTCCAGGATGCAGGGTATAATAAAGGACTATTTTTCTCAGGAAGTGTTTTGTACAAAGTAAGCGACAAAACCACGGTGACACTTGATACGGAGTTCCATGCTCCTGACAAAACATTGAATGCTTATGTAAGAAACTCAGAAAAGCTGACTCTCCACTCCATGAAAGACCTGGAAGTAGCTTACAAAAGAGCGTTTACAAGTAATGACATCGGTTCCAAAAGAACCAATTTTGTAACAATGGCTGAGGTTACCCATAAATTCAATGATCAATGGACGTCAAGAACATCTTACCAAAGAGGGGAAGCCAATGAAAACGAGTCGATCTTTTTGGTGTTAAGATATCTGAATAATAATCAGGTAGAAAGAATGATCCGTCCTTTCGACAGCTTTAAAGTGACCACAGACAATATCCAGCAGAATTTTACAGGAGATTTTAAAATAGCAGGTCTGCGAAACCGTCTGGTAGTGGGAATAGATTACTTCCAGCAAACAACAAAATATCAGTTCCCTTACTATGAGGCCAACGGATACAGTAATGTTTTCATGCCTTATGACAAGGTAAATCTTGACAGTTCTTCTCCATGGGATCCTATCTCAAGAAACAAATTCATGAATAAGGAAAGAAAATCCACAGAATCGGATATTACAAGATTCAGAACCATCAGCGGTTATATTTCCAATGTTTTGAATATCACAGATAACTTACTGGTAATGGCCAGTTTGAGAGTAGACCACTATAAAAATGACGACACAGTAGTAAACGGTGTAGAGATCTCTACCATAAACGGATATCCTGAAAATAAAGTGACAGGGTACAGTCAGACCCAGTTTTCACCAAAATTCGGATTGGTGTATGAAATTGTAAAAGATCAGATCTCATTCTTTGCCAATTATGTGAACGGATTTAAAAACTATGCACCATCACTGAATGAAGTGGGTGTTCTGACAAAATGGGATCCTGAGCAGGGAAATCAGATTGAAACTGGTTTTAAAGTAGATCTTTTCCATAAAAAATTACTGACAACCGTAAGCTATTATAATATCAATGTTAAAAACAGACTGGTTGCAGATCCGGGCGGAATAGGAAGTATTCAGGATGGGAATATCAAAAGTCAGGGACTGGAAATAGGCATCATTGCCAACCCTTTTAGAGGATGGAATATCGTTGCCGGTTACGGATATAACGATAACAAATATGATGACCGGAGCAAAGACAGTGGAAAAAGAATCGCATGGACTCCAAAACATGTAGCCAATCTATGGACAAGTTACAAAATTATGGATGGAGCTTATGAAGGACTTGGTTTCGGAGCCGGATTTAATTTTGTAGACCAGACCTATATCAACATCAACAATCATTTTCTTGCTCCTTCTTATACTACGGTAGGTTCTACAGTTTTTTATGACAGGAAAAAATACAGAATCGGTCTGAAAATGAATAATGCGCTGAATGAAAACTACTGGAACTTCTATGGGCAGCCACAGAAGCCTAGAGAAATCCTGGCCAATTTTGCATTCAAATTTTAATAACCAAAACAAAAAATAATCTCAACGAAAATATAGGGATGAAAACCGCAAAGGCACAATGCTTTGATTAATAATAAACAATGTTTCTGATGCCTCAAATATGCTAAAGTAAATGGCATCAGGAATAACTCTTTCACTTTACAAATGCGCCGTTATTATAATCCTTTTGTGCCTTTGCATTTTTTGCTGTAACATGTTGAGTAGATGAAAAACAGATATGGAGAATAAAAAAACTAATCCTAAGAAAAAGCAGGGAAAATCCATCACCAAAAAGATCACCGGCTGGATACACCTCTGGCTTGGGCTGGTTTCGGGAATCATTGTTCTTACAGTGACTCTTTCAGGAACTGTCTTTGTCTTTTGTGACGAAATCATTGATCTGTGCGGCGGAAGCGCAAAATATGTCCAGGCTCCGGCTCATGCTGAAAAAATGCCCCCTGAAGAATTGCTTGCTCATTTTCACCAGCAGGTTCCTGACAGAAAAGCGTTTTATTTTGATACGTACAAAGATGCTGACAGAAGCTTCAGAGTAGCTTCAGCAACGAAGCCACATAAAGATAAAAGTTCGGACAAGGCAGAAAAACCAAAGAAAAAAGGGCGTGGCCCAAGAGGTGTATTTGCCTATCATTATCTCAACCCATACACCGGAAAAGTAATCGGTTCTACAAAAAGCTATGAGTTTTTCTATATTGTGGCCCATATTCATGCGCAATTACTGGCAGGAAAGTTCGGGAAAACGGTAGTTGGCGTTGCTTCCATCATATTTTTTATCCAGCTCATCGGCGGACTGATTCTCTGGTGGCCGAAAAAATGGAACAAAACCACAAGAACAACCGCTTTTAAAATCAAATCCGGAACAAAATGGCGCAGAAAAAACTACGACTTTCATAATGTTTTTGGGTTTTATTCATTGCTTCCTGCAGTGTTTATTACTATTACCGGACTGATCATGGCATACAAGATCTTAACCGATCTTACCCAGCAGGCTTTCGGAGGAGCCGTGGATGCCCATACCATTGCAGAAAAATATGAGCCTAAGTTTGATCCGGAGAAAAAAGCTTTGTCCTACGCTGATTTTGCAGATCGAAAATTTAAAGAATTTCCTGATGCAAAACAGTTCAGAATGAGTATTCCGAGAAATGATTCCGCAACGGTCTATCATGTGGTGGCAGCTCAGTTTATTGGTCTGAAAAGCCTTGTCAACGGGAAAAGGATGGAAACCAACAAATACACCGGAAAAGAAATTGATTATCCTGAAGAAGTACAGAGGCATGAAGTGATAGAGCATATGAATTTTGACCTTCATGTAGGGTATTGGGGCGGAATGTTTGGTAAAATATTCACCTTCATTATCGGAATCATCTGTACAAGTCTGCCGGTTACCGGATTTCTGATCTGGTGGGGCAGAAGAAACAAATCGCCCAAAAAGAATAAAGAAATTAAGAACATTCATCAACACAGAAAAGATTCACACCATGAACAGCTGGTTTAAAATTATTGCCCTCTCATTACTTTTAGTATTTACCTCAGGAAAAGCTCAGGACAAACTGATGATAGGAGAGAAACAAAACCTTTTTTCAAAAGTTTTAAACGAAAACAGAGAAATATGGATTCATCTTCCCAAAACCTATAACGACAATACTATCAATCCTGCAAAATATCCGGTGATCTATCTTCTGGATGGAGAAATCAATTTTGAATATTACACAGGATTAACGGATTTTATTGCCCGAACTCCTTATGCAGATATTCCGGAATGTATTGTTGTCGGGATTAAAAACACAGAAAGAACAAGAGATCTTACCCCGACAAAGTCTCAAAAGAAAAGTCCTGTAAACCCTAATATTACTCTTTTTGCAGATAGTGGCGGAAGTGAAGACTTTCTGAGATTCATGCAGGAAGAATTGAAGCCGTTCGTTAATAAAAACTACAGAACACAGGATTATTCCGTGTTGGTAGGGCACTCTTTCGGAGGATTGTTTGCCATTAATACCTTCCTTTTACATCCTGATTATTTCAATGCTTATGTTGCGAATGATCCCAGTTTATGGTGGGACAATAAAGTAACCCTCAAAAGAACAAAAGAGTATTTGGAAAAAAATAAAAAGTTTCCTGCAAAAAAATCTTTGTATGTTTCTCAGGCAGACAATGAAGAACAGCAAAAAAACTGGAACTCCGATATGACCCAGGCGATTGAAGAATTTAAAGGAATGATAGAAAAAAACGGATCTTTGAACTATAAACATAGCTTTTTCGAAGGAGAAACCCACGGAACTGTTTCCTATCCCGGAAATTATGAAGCCTTGAAATTTATATTTAAAGGTTTCAGAACCGATATAAAACAGTTGGCCAAAAATCCCAAACTGCTTGAAGAAGAGTATAAAAATTTTTCCGAAAAGATGGGAACAAATTTTATTCCTTCAGAAGCTTATCTGAATGTAGTGATCAAATTTATGAAAAGTAATGGTTTTAAAGAGTCCGAAACCTATTTTATGAATCTGAAAGACAACTATTATCCTGAGAAATAATGCACTGAAAATAAAAACCAAATCCGTTTACCAACAGATTTGGTTTTTTTTTATATCTTGATTCTAAAGTAAGCTTTGGCTAAAGCAGATTTATTCTAAAAACCTATCCGCACAGTTTGTTATTCCGATTACTTTTATTTAGATGGTAAGAGTATAGATCCCCTGCGGAATGGACAACTGAGTGTATAATGGATTATTCCGGTAGAAATCTAAATAAATTCTTTCAGTGAATTAATGTCTGTTATCACAATTGATCGGAAAATCCTTCTCCTTTTGATCTAAAAAGCTAATGGAAGGACAGCCAAAAGACTGGGCAATGAATCCAAAAATAACCGGAGGTTTTCCTTTGAAAAGGTGGCCTGTATATTGGAAAATATTAGATTCATCAGCATCTATTCCATAAAGAGGAAGAAACTCTCCGCCATCACTTCCTGCAAGGCTGAATATCTTCTCCGCAATTTTTTCCTTACGATCATTGATGACTGCAAGCTTACGTTCTGTGATATTTCCTTCTTCAAGATAATCCTGAAGATAATAGGTCAGATTTTCATATTGTGACTGATAGGTTTTTCCCTTGGTAAGTTTGGACTGACTAAAATATTTTCCTGAACTGGCCGCATCAGCTTTTTGCCATTTCACAGCTTTCATTTTATGGTCTACGAAAGGATTTTTATTTCCAAAATAAGCGATAGCATTAGTATACCGGTCGTATTCTGTTGTTTTTTGATGAGTAGCCACCTGGAATCCCATCATATAAGAATCCGGGTCTAAATCCTGATCATCGGAATAAGGACTTAAGTAGGCCACGGCTTTTAATTGGCTGACTGGCATTTTTTGAAGTTGATTAGAACCATACTCATAGATGTACAGAGAATCATTTTCTGTGAGATGAATTCCATCAAGCAGTTTTTTTCTGCTGGGTGCATCCAGTTCAAAATGCTGGCGTTCCTCATAAGTCATCTGTTTCCGGTTTTTCATAATAGCCTCAGGTACAGGCTGTACTCCTTTATAGATATCCGAAACAGAAATGAAAATATCAATATCAGAATCTTTTTCTGCGGATGAAATAACAGACAGACTGAAAATATTAAAATCCGTATAATCTATTTTCTCTTCAGTTTTTACCGTTTTTACAGAATCATTTGTTGTTTTTATTTCTGTAACCACTGTTTTTTTCTCTTCTTTCTTACAGCTGATGATAGCCAATGGCAAAAGTAAAAGAGCAGCGGCAGCTTTGGGTTTAATGATCTTTTTTAGCATTAAAGTGTTTATCATAGTCTAATTCATTTTGTAATAAGGTTCCGAAAAGTATTTGCTGGGTTTGATATAAGCCATTTTCCTTTCTGCATCAAAGATCCAGATAAACCTGCGGAGCATATCAGCACCGAGATAACTTACATTTTGTGTTTTCAGTTCCCCGGAGAAATATCCTACGGAAACATCTTTAAATACACTGTTTCCCAACTTGAAATAGGGCAGAACAGCTTGTTTGGTAATTAAAGTTTTGCCTTCAGAATTCTTTAGGATTTTCTCTCCTGTTATCTTCAATTTTTTTTCAAGATGTTGTTTTTCAGCGAATTCATTGCTGTAGAGTATTGTTCCCGAAAATCCGGACTGTAAGACAAAATAGGTTTCCTGCTGCGGTCCGTCGTCCATAATATTGTCTGCTGCAAGATAAAAGCCCTCATGATCCTGAATGATGTTAATGGGTTGATAATCTTTCAGATCCGGCATTTTATCGTAAATCACAAACTGGTTGTTATCGTAATCAATTTTAAATGCTTTACCTGAGAAAATTCCGGTTCCGATTTTTCCGTCCGCTTCATGACCTGTCAGCTGATTGTCAAAAAAACGCACATTTTCCTGGATGATCTTTCCGATCTCAACAGTATTATTAATGCTGATTTCTTCTTTATTAAAAATAAGATGACCTGCTTTGCACTTGCTGTCGGGAGAAATTGAATAATCCTTCATGGCGATCTGAAACATCAGATCCAGAGAATCCTTTTTGTTAACAAGGGTCTTGACAATGATATTATTATGTTTTGTGATCCGGAAGGGGATGGTCTGCTGTGCTTTCATACCATACAATCCGGCAGAAAGCAGTATGAAAAGTACTGTTCTTTTGAGCATTATCAGTGATTAGTGTTTTAAAACTTTAAAATTACCTATTATCTTTGGAAAAGCAAATAATAAAATGAAATGGTTGAAAAATTGCTTCAAAGCGGAATCCATTGGGAAAAGAAAGCATTCAGGCGGAATGAGTTTCTGAAGATTTCAGGCAGTACAGATACCTCTATTTATTTTATAGAAAATGGAAGTGTCCGGATCTTTATGATGGATGAAGATGAAGAAAGGATCATTCGTTTCGGATACACAGGAAATATTATTGTCAGCCTGGACTCTTTTTTATCGGGAAAGCCTTCGGAACTTTACATTCAGGCGATTAAGAAAACAACAGTGAAAGTAGCTTTAAAAAAGGATTTCTATGCATTTATACAATCAAATGAAGAACACATGAAATTCTGGATGAGTATTCTGGAAGATCTCGTACTACAACAGCTTGAAAGAGAAAAAGATCTGCTGATCAATGCTCCGGGAGAACGCTTTGAAAGAGTTTTAAAACGAAGTCCGAAGCTGTTTCAGGAAGTTCCCAATAAATATATAGCTAATTATCTGAGGATGTCACCGGAAACGTTGTCCAGACTGAAAAAATCTTGAGTTCAGTCAAGATTTAAGAACAACCAGATCAGCATATTTGCATAAAAAACGTAATGAAAATTTCAACCTCAGAATTACTGGATGAGTTAAAAAACAGGACAAAGCAGCATTTACAGTTTGCTGAAATGTTGTCTTTAAAGACGGAACATGATCTGAATTTCAGAACTTCCTCAGACAGCTGGAGTACCTTGGAATGTCTGGAACATCTCAACCGCTATGGAAACTTTTATATTCCTGAAATCAACCGCACTATTTCTTCTGCCGGCAAGCCTTCTCAACTCTATTTTAAGCCCGGAATTCTTGGAAATTATTTTGCTAAAAGTATGCTTCCCAAAGAAAAATTGAATACAATGAAAACGCTTAAAGCCATGAATCCTATCCACAGTAATCTGGATAAAGGTGTAGTGAATACATTCATAAAACAGCAGAAAAAAATGCTTGAGTTACTGGAAGAAGCCCAATATATTGATCTGGAAAAAACAAAAACAAATATCAGTATTTCAAAGCTGATCAAATTGAAGTTGGGAGATACTTTCCGGTTTGTTATTTACCACAATCAAAGGCATGTTGAACAGATAAAAAGAATTTTAACGGATTAAAAACAAGTATGATTTCCAAAAATGCTTACTTTTAAACGAATGGAAATGATACACCAAAAAAATATATCAACCCCTTTGGGTGAAATGATCGCCTGCGCAGTGGATCAGGGAATTCTGTCTGCTTGAATTTACAGACCGGAAGAATATCGAAAAACAGCTGAAGGCACTGTCAAAAGTTTTAAAAGCTGATATTTTAGAAAGAGAACATTTTCATTTTGTACAGCTGGAGAAGGAACTGAAAGAATATTTTGAGGGAAGAAGAACCCGTTTTGAAGTTCCGTTGTTTACCACGGGAACAGAATTTCAGGAGAAGGTCTGGCAGTTGCTGCGTGAAATTCCGATGGGAGAGATAAGAACCTACAGGCAGCAGTCAGAAATACTGGGAAACCCCAAAGCGATACGTGCCGTAGGAACAGCCAACGGAATCAATAAAATTGCTATTTTGATTCCCTGTCATCGTGTGATAGGCTCAAACGGTGAATTGGTTGGATATGCCGGTGGAATCTGGAGAAAACAAAAACTGCTGGAGCTTGAAAAGGCCATCTTATTTTAAACCAAAATTTACATTCTGAGAATTATAAAAAATAGGTGTTCATTTTTCGGTTGTAGAACAGGCAGTAATCTTTCTACTTTTGAATAAAAAAATTATGATCAGTTTTAAACAGTTACATCATGGTGAAGAACCGTTACTTTTGGGTAATGTATGGAATGTAGAAAGCGCAAAGGTATACGAAAAGCTGGGCTATAAAGCATTGGCAACCTCAAGTTCGGCAGTCGCACTGAGTTTAGGATATGAAGATGGAGAAGAGATGACCTTTGAAGAATATTTTTATATCATTAAGAGGATCAGAGCTTCCGTTTCAATTCCTCTGTCGGTAGATCTGGAATCCGGATATGGTCTTGAAAATGATACAGTAGTTTCGAATATCATGAAACTTATAGAAATTGGAATATCAGGGATTAATATCGAAGATACCAATGTTGTTAACGGAATACGAGAACTGGTAAACAGAGATGTTTTCTATGAAAAATTAAAAGATATTTTTATCAAATTAGGAGAAAACAGAGGTAAGGTATTTATCAATGTACGCACAGATCCTTTTTTACTGAATATTGAAAATGCGCTGGAGGAAACTTTAGAGAGAATTAAACTGTTTGAAGAACTTAAAGCCGATGGCGTTTTCATTCCGGGCATGACAGCTGAAAACGAGATCAGAACTATTACAGAAGCTACTTTTCTCCCTGTGAATGTTATGGCTCTTGCTGATTTACCCGATTTTGACACGCTTAAAGCATTAGGGGTAAAAAGAGTTACTTCAGGTGCTTTTATGTACAGACATATTTACAGGGAGCTTGAAAAAGCAAGTCAGAAAATTACAAACGTTAGAAGTTTTTCACCTCTTTTTATCTCATGATGGAACTTACAGAAAAAATAATGTACGAGGCATCTTATATCAAAGATGTTTCATTTGAAGGGATATTCTGGATGGGCGTAAAAACCACAGGGATATTCTGCAGACCGACCTGCACCGCAAGGAAACCTAAATTTGAAAATGTAGAATTTTTTTCCAATACCAAAGATGCAATGCTCAAAGGATATCGCCCGTGTAAAGTGTGCAGGCCTTTGGAAAATCTCAACGCCACACCTCCGTATATCAAAGATTTATTGAAAGAAATTGCCGACGATCCCACATTAAAGCTTAAAGATTATGATCTTGTAAAAAGAGGACTGGAACCCGCAACAGTCCGCAGATGGTTTCTGAAACACCATGGGATTACGTTTCATGCTTTCCAGAGAATGTCAAAACTCAATACAGCATTTAAAAAACTTCAACAAGGAGAATCGGTTACAGAAGTAGCATTTGACACAGGATATGAAAGTCTGAGTGGTTTTAATGAGAGTTTTAAAAATATTTTTGGAGCATCACCTAAGAATAATTCCATGGAAAAGATCATTGATCTGAAGAGAATAGAAACCGTGCTGGGAACAATGATAGCCTGTGCCGATGAACATGGAATCTGTCTTTTAGAATTTTCCGACAGAAAAGCGCTTCCGACAGAATTAAAAAGTGTTGCGGAATATTTTAAAGCAAATATTATACAAGGAGAAAACCCTCATTTTGTTACGCTGGAAGAAGAACTGAAAGAGTATTTTGAAGGAAAAAGAACCGCATTTACAGTTCCTATTTCCCCTGTAGGAACAGCTTTTCAGAAAGAAGTCTGGGCTATTCTTCAGGAAATTCCTTATGGTGCAACAAGAAGCTATCAGGAACAGGCAGATATTATGGGAAATCCTAAATCCGTAAGAGCTGTAGCCAATGCTAATGGTCTGAATAAGATATCCATTATAATCCCTTGTCATCGCGTAATTGGCAGCAACGGACAATTAACAGGCTATGGAGGTGGAATCTGGAGGAAACAAAAACTGTTGGAATTGGAAAAGGCTATTTTATTTTAGTATATATTAAAATATCCTTATATTTCGGAATTTATAATAAACTAGCTCCTTTTTTATGAAATCAAAAATTCCGGATATCCTGATTTTTTCCAGACTGATTATTGGATTTGTCATCGTTTATTTAAGCTTTATTAAAGTAGAAAATTATCAGACAATTGCTGTTGTTCTTTTATCCATAGGCTTACTGACTGATATCTTTGATGGGATTATAGCAAGATATCTTAATGTCTCAACTCAGAAACTCAGACGTCTGGATTCTTCGGTTGATCAGATATTTTTTATATCAGTGGGATTGGCTACGTATATCCAGTGCCCTGTTTTCTTTGAAACCAATGTTTACAAAATAAGTATTCTTGCAGGGGCTGAAGCTCTTATTTACGTGGTAAGCTTTTTAAAATTCAGAAAAGAAGTTGCTACCCATTCTATTGGTGCCAAGATCTGGGCTTTATTGCTTTTTGGAACATTGGTACAGGTAATTTTAGAATGCCGGTCAGTCGTTCTGTTTAATCTTTGCTTCTGGGTAGGGCTGCTAACCAGAGCAGAAATTATTGCTATTCTTTTATTATTGAAAACATGGACAAATGATGTTCCTTCTGTTTTTCATTCAATACAACTTAGAAAAGGGAAAACTATTAAGAAAAGTAAAATTTTTAATAGTTGATTATTTACTTTTTAAAAGGATTTGGTTAAAAAATACCTGTATAGAAAAATATCGGTAAAACAAATTTTAACGAAGTTTATGAAAGTTATTTCGCTCTGAATTTTGTAATTTTAAACAAAAATTTACACGTGAAAAAGTTACTAGCAGCAGTTTGCATTTCAGTTTCAGCATTCAGTTTTGCTCAGGATTATTCTGTGCCGGCAGCAAGTCCGCGCCAGAAGGTTGAGCAGCAGTTTTCAATGTCTAAAATTACCATTGATTATGGAAGACCGGGAGTGAAGGGACGTAAGATTTTCGGAGAACTGGTTCCTTATGGCCAGGTTTGGAGAGCAGGCGCTAACTCATCTACGAAAATTACTTTCGGACAGGCCGTTAACTTCGGAGGGAAAACAGTACCTGCAGGAACTTACGGTTTATTTATCGTTCCTACAGAAAAAGAGTGGAAAGTAATCCTGAATAAAGATTTCCAGCAATGGGGAGCGTATACGTATGATCCTAAGCAGGATGTAGTAGACGTTACGGTACCGGTTAATAAGCTGGCAGACAAACAGGAGTGGTTTGAAATCACTTTAAATCCTACAGATGAAAACTCAGGAAACCTGGTTATCAAATGGGATATGGCTCAGGCAGAAGTTCCTTTGAAACCGTCCAAATTAGACACAGTCATCAAGATTTCCGACAAGTTGAAAGAAATCAAGAAAATAGAATCAGATTCTACTAAAAAGGGCTAAGCAATGAATTTTTCTGTTCAGCCTGTTTTAGAGAATGAAGAATTTCAATTAATCCCCTTACAGCAAGGGGATTTTGAATCTTTATATGAAGTAGCTTCCGATCCTAAAGTATGGGAACAGCATCCCAACAAAGATCGTTACAAGAGAGAAGTTTTCGAGAACTTTTTTAAAGGAGCTATGGAGAGTAAGGGTGCTTTCAAAATTATGGAGAAAGCAACCGGAGATGTACTGGGAAGCAGCCGTTATTATGATTTTGATGAAGAGAAAAATCATATTTTCATCGGTTACACTTTCTACGGAACAAAATCATGGGGAAAAGGCATTAATCCTCAGGTTAAAAAGCTGATGCTGGATTATATTTTCCAGTTTGTAGACAAAGTTCATTTTCATATCGGAAAAGAGAATTTCCGTTCACAGACCGCTTTGGAAAGACTGGGAGGACAAAAAATAGCTGAAGAAGAAGTGGCTTATTTTGCAGAACCTACAAGAACCAATTTCGTATATGAAATTAAAAAAGAAAACTGGGTATGAAAAAATATAAAATACAGCAGTCCCCATTTGTAGTGCCTACTACAGACGGAAAACTGATTGAAGAACATTGGGGAAACTCAACAGGGAATTCCAATGTTTCCATTGCTCATATGGTAGCACCTCCGGATTGGAGCGAACCTCACCAGACTCCTGAGTTTGATGAATTCACCTATATCATTTCAGGAAAAAAGCAATTTGAAATAGACGGAGAAATTGTTGTTCTTGAAAAAGGACAGAGCATCCTTATTGAAAAAGGAGCAAGAATCCGGTATAGCAATCCGTTTTCAGAACCTTGCGAATATCTTGCCATCTGCCTTCCTGCATTTTCTATGGAGCTGGTGCACAGAGAAGAAGAAGGCGTAGACTAAAAAAGCTGTTAAAAAAAAATTAAAAAGCAAATCTGCATATCAGTGGATTTGCTTTTTTTATACCCAATTTTTAAAAGACGATGCAACTTTGTGGTATTTAGCCTTTTGAGATCAGATTTCAGGATGAAGGTACTGAAAACATTTGTCAATACTATATTTTTTAAAATATTTGCTCTGATTGATAGTACTGATTTTTGAATTATTTTGTAAGTTCGCGGACTTAAAAAAATGAACAACTAAGATCTATGAAAAACAAATTATCAATTGTGCTGTCACTGAGTATTGCACTTTCAGCCACTTCATGTGCAACCATTTTTACAGGAACTCAGGATCCAATAGCTTTTACTTCAAACCCTGAAGGGGCAAAAGTCTTTCACAAGGGAATAGAAAAATGTACAACACCTTGTACCACCAAAATTCCAAGAGGTTTGGGTAAGCAGATGGTTACATTTGAAAAAGAAGGATTCGAGAAGAAAGAAGTAAAACTGACAAAAACTTTTAATGCCGTGACTTTACTGAATATTATTCTGGGAGGTGCAATAGGAGTAGGAATTGATGCAGCAACAGGTTCTCTAACCAAATATTCTCCAAAGAAATATGATGTTGAGCTTCAGGCTAAACCATAATTGATTCAGATAAAAAAATAAAGGCAAATTCATTATTTACGAATTTGCCTTTTTTATGTTTATTTCAAAATTTCTTTCAGGAACAGCAATGTGTGGTTCCATGCTCTTTTAGCCATTGTTGCATTGTAATCCGGTGATTTCGGATCTGTAAATGTATGTTTAGAATGGGCATATGTGATGATCTGCCAGTCGGCATTTCCATCGTTCATTTCTTTGATGAGGTTATTGTAATCTTCAGGAGTCACGCTTTTATCATCTGCCGGATTTTCAACAAGAATTTTAGCCGTCAAAGCTTCATTTTTTCTGCTCTGATCTCTGCCCAGACTTCCGTGGATGGAAACAACACCCGCTACAGGAAGATGACCTCTTGCGGATTCCAATGCTCCTGTGCCTCCGAAACAATAGCCGATAACCGCTACCTTATCAGAAATGGCTCCGTTTTTCTTCAGTTGTTCCAACGCCAGCGAAATTCTTTTCTGGTACTCCTGATAATTCTGTTTGTAATACCCTGAGCTTTTTGCAGCAGATTCGTTATCTGCAGGAATTTTCCCTTCACCGTAAATATCAGCAATAAAAGCAATATACCCTTGCTTTTCGAGTTCAATAGCGGCTGTTTTAGCTTCTTCGTCAATACCTTTCCAGGCTGGAAGAATCAGTACTCCGGGAAGTTTTTTTCCGGCATTGGAAGTGATGAGACCATTAAGTTTCTGGGAACCGTCCTGGTAGGAAACAGGTTTAAGTTTCTGACTGAAAAGATTTCCTGAAGCCATAATCATTGCAGTTAATAAGATGGAACGTATCATATTTTGTAATTTAATTTTAATACAGATTACACTAATCCTTTTCACAAATACAACCAATAACAATTGTGCAATTCGTGTAAAAATTTGTGATATTAGTGTTGAAAAGAAATCTTATCGAAATTAATAAAAATAACTCAGAAAGAATATTAATAGAATATTATTTAATACTTTTCAGAAATTATCTGATGTTATAAACCTTACTCAGGTTTGTAAAACTGGTATTGCTCATTTTCATAATAGGCATTAATGTGCTGCAAACCGTTTGTTAAAATAATTTCCCTGGCACCGATAATAGAATTGTATCGGGCAGTCTGTTCAAAAGTTTTTTCCGTTAATTTGATCTGCGGAGCTTTACATTCAATCAGAATTATAGGTTCGGTTTTTTCAGTAACCAGAAGGTCAATTCTTTTGGTAAGACCATTCAGGATAATTTTTTTTTCGGTAATCAGGGCAGATGTTGAGTAGGATTTTACAGTAAGATAATAATGTACCCAATGTTGTCTGACCCATTCCTCAGGAGTGAGCAGAAGATAAGTTTTGCGGACCAAATCATAAATAAAAAACTTATCTTTGTCTTTCTTGAATTTAAAATCAAAAGTTTCCTGAAAATTCAGTTTTGGAAGTTCCATTAATAAGATGAAAGAATTAGATTTAATCCTCAAAAATATTAAAAATAAAGAAGTTTTACCTATTTATTTTTTCCACGGAGAAGAAGCTTACTTTATTGATGTCGCTGTAAAAGCCCTTGAGCATAACTTTTTGGAAGAAGATGAAAAAGCTTTTAACCAAACGGTTACTTATGGAAAAGATACTTCTTATCAGGAAGTTCTTTCCCTGGCAAGACAGTTTCCGATGATGGGAGACAAGCAGGTGATTATTGTGAAAGAAGCTCAGGATTTACGATTCAATGAAGAGGAAAACAGAATTCTGGAAGCCTATGTAGAAAATCCCGTTCCTTCAACGGTATTGGTTTTTGCCCATAAACACAAGAAGCTGGACAGCAGAAAAAAAGCGGCCAAAGCATTGGATAAAGCCAAAGCGCTTTTCCTTAGCGAATCTGTAAAGGAAAGCAATCTGCCGAAATGGATTTCAGATGAGTGTGTAAAGCTTAAAATCAATACAGCTCCCAATATTTCCCATCTGCTGGCAGAATATCTGGGAAATGACCTGTCCAGAATTGCCAACGAGCTGAACAAGCTGAAGATGATCCTTAAAGAAGGGGAAATCCTTGACGGAACCATCGTTGAAAATCATATCGGGATCAGCAAAGAATATAATATTTTTGAGCTCCAGAAGGCTTTAGGAACTAAAAATGCCAATGCAGCTTTTAAAATTGCCCATTTTATGGGTAAAAACCCGAAGAATAATCCTTTTGTCATGATGCTGGCAAGCCTTTACAATTATTTTTCAAATGTTATTATTTATCAGACCATGGCAGGGCAGTCTCCACAGACGATTGCTTCGCAAATGGGAGTGAACCCTTATTTTATCAAAGACTATGCGGAAAGTGCCAGACTTTACCCTTTGAAACATGCTACAAGAGTCATTTCTATTCTCCGTGAATTCGATATGAAAGGAAAAGGACTTGGAGCGGTAAATATGGGAGAAGCTGAGCTGATTCGGGAACTTGTGTATAAGATTATCAATGTAGATAAGATTAAGATGAAGGTGTGAGGAGAGTTTCGAGTTGCGAGATGCGAGGTAGCGAGTTGCGTGATGCGTGTTACGAGATAGTGAGATTCGGGATATGATGAATAAAGGACATTAAAAAGTTTTAAATTTTCTGCCAATCTAAATTCCGTAACACAATAACCCGCACCCCGAACCCCGAATCCCGAACCCCGGACCCCGGAAATCACCCCACAACAGTTACCATCGAAATACAACATATCAGATATTGACAAGTATCATTAAAATAACTTTAAAAAGAAATTAAAAATTCCGAAATTAGCGGTCTAATTCAAATTAAATCTTTTCGAACAAAGCAAATTATGGAGCAAAACATTTTAGATTGTGTGATCGTTGGATCTGGGCCTTCTGGTTTCACAGCTGCTATCTATGCAGCAAGAGCAGACTTAAAACCTGAATTGTATACAGGTTTGGAGCCGGGCGGACAATTAACAACCACTACTGAAGTGGATAACTTCCCAGGGTATCCAGCCGGGATTACAGGTCCTGAAATGATGATGGATCTGCAAAAACAGGCAGAAAGATTTGATACCAAAGTTCATTACGAAATGATCACCAAAGCTGAATTCTCCAAAGAAGCAGGCGGTGTTCACAAATTATATGCAGGAAACAAGGAGATCCTTGCCAGAACAGTTATTATCTCTACAGGAGCTACAGCAAAATATTTAGGTCTTGAAGATGAGAAAAAATATGCAGGAGGCGGTGTATCAGCTTGTGCTACGTGTGATGGTTTCTTCTACAGAGGAAAAGACGTGGTGGTAGTAGGAGCGGGAGATACAGCTGCTGAAGAGGCTACTTACCTTGCCAAACTTTGTAAAAAAGTAACATTGTTGGTGAGAAAAGATGTTTTCAGAGCTTCAAAGGCAATGGTTCACAGAGTGGAAAATACGCCGAATATCGAAGTGAAATTCCACCATGAATTAATCGGGATTGAAGGAGAAAACAGCCTTGTAGAAAGAGCGGTAATCATCAACAATCAGACTCAGGAGAAATCTACAGTAGATGTTGAAGGGATCTTTATTGCCATCGGTCACAAACCGAATACAGATATCTTTGTGGGTCAGGTAGATCTTGATGAAAACGGATATATTTTGACTGAAAAAGGATCTTCAAGAACCAATCTTCCGGGTGTATTTGCTGCCGGAGATGTTCAGGATCATATCTATAGACAGGCTATTACAGCTGCGGGAAGCGGATGTATGGCGGCAATGGATGCAGAGAAATATTTAGCTGAATTACACGGATAGTATTCGGTATTATACAATACAAAGCGTACCCGGTGGGTGCGCTTTTTTTATTGGGAAACACAAAGGAGAAGAGATATTTAAATTATTTTAAACCATTAAGGAACTTGAAGCTGTGAAGGAAACTTAAGGAAACATCTAAGATGTTTTAGAAAGTGTTGCGTTTCATCTTAATATTCTTAATTATTTAATTCATCTTGATGGTTTAATATTAAAAAATGTTTCAGAAGATTTTCAGCGAATGTTCTCGCTTTTGCGCTTACAACATTCAACATTATCCATACCCAATATTCGATAAGAAATTAGATAAATAGCTTTATTTTCCAGAAATACTTCCAAAGTCCTCATGACCGCCTATATAACAACTGAAGACGTACACATTCCCCTCCATCGGAGGGGTGGCAGAAATTCAAAGAATTTTTGACGGGGTGGTTTTCCCCACGCAGATCCTTCCAGATAATGTTTCGGCGAAAGAAGAATCTTACTCAAGTTCGAGATTCTTCCTTCGTCAGAATGACAGTTTTACTGTATTGATGTAATTCTTAATCCAGAATATAGATCTTTTTCTCTTTAAGATTGAATCCCAGTTTTTTACCCAGCCAGTTGATACTCGTTTTCCCTTCATAAATAAGCCCTTCTACAAAAAAGACCTTAGGTTTTTCAACCGTTGCGAAAGGTGTGGAAATAGTTTCTATATCACTTTTATAAAATCTGGTTGTCAGATCAGGGGTGAATTCACTTTTCTTCTCCACCACATTCAGGCCTTCTTTTTTGATGTCCAGTGTTTTCATCAGGCGTTCGCTCAGCCAGAAAGAATCATTGCCGGCACCGGAATCCAGAAGAATATTGATCTTATATTTATTGTTCAAAAGCACATACGTCATAATATCCAGCGACTGATCAGCATTGGTAGACAGCTGAATATCCATCACTTTCTTACTGCTCAGTTTCTCTTTGGGAAAGATCAGTTCTTTTGTGGTGTAATCGATGATAAATTCTGTGTCATAAAGCATGGGCAGGGAGATCAAACCGTCAATTCCTTTGATTTCCATATCATGAGTGGAGTACCAGGTATCTTTAAACTTTTTACCGTTAAAAATAATCTCTTTGGATTGGAACAGGGGAATGGTCATCTTTTCTCCTGTTGCCCTGAAAGCGGTCAGGTAATTATAGGTTTCTTTTGCGCCAAGGTTTTTGGAAAAATTCCCCAGGAAAAGGTTGATTCCTCCGCCGGTATCAAAAATGAAATTTCCTTTCTTGCCATCCACTTCTGCGCCTACTACAAGGTGGCCGGATGGAAGAACAGACAAAGGCATTTTCTGGGAAAAGGACATAGAAGAGAACGCCAGTGAAGCGGCAATAACCGGTTTTTTAATAAAGGATTGGGTAAACATCTGAAATAGTAGTATTAGTTTTTATGTCTGCAAATATACTTTATTCTCTCGTATGGGAAGTCTCTAAAAAGGGTCTCTTGCGGTATTTTTTGCTTATCTGTTCGTATCTCTTCCTGAAAGATCTTTGTACCTGAAGTAAAATTCCTAAATTTAGCCCGTAATCAAAAACAAAATGGAAACAAAAATCATAAAAGTTAAACACGTTACCGGAACCTATATCATTGAAGTTCCCAATGGAGCCCTTAATGACATGAAAACACAGCTGGACAAATGCCTTAACGATGAACAGGGCGCAATTGTAGTAAAAGGAGAGGATGGAGATCAGTTTGTATATCCGTCTGATTTTTTAAAAAACAGTTTTATTTCCATTGTTGATAGGGAATAGGTAGCTTTTACAGGTATAAAATAAAAACGACTTCCAATGGAAGCCGTTTTTTGTTCTTTATGTGGTGGTGATTATCCCTTTTTCAGTTTTTCATTTTCTTTTTTTAAAGCTTTAATCTGCTCTTTCAGAAGATTAATGTATTCCTGTTGATTTTCTAATAAGTAATTGGGAACGTTACAATTATAGATGCCAGACTGATGAAATGAACTAGTATCATTAAATGTTATGTTTTCATTTTTCTGTACAACATTCGGTTCTTTCTCTTCTTTAATATCTTCTACAGAAACATCTAGTGCTTTGGCCAGTTTTTCCCATTCATCATCAAATATTCTGACATCTCCATTTTCTTTTCTGCTGTAGTTGGAGACATCGGTAGCAAGAAGATCAGCAATCTGCTGCTGAGTATAGCCTTTCTGCTTTCTTAAAGTTCTTAGTTTTTCCATTGTCATAGGGTGGCTGTGTTTTTACAAATGTAGTGAAAAATATGTGTGTTTGTAAATATAGCTGTAAGTTTTGTCATACAAAAGCCTTTCTATGATGGGATTCCCCAAAACATGGGTGTTTTAGATTTTTATATTGAAACTTTAGCGAAAGAGTGAAAAATAATTCCCCTGATTCCTAGTCTATTATTAAGTTTTGTTAAAATTTGTGTGGGAAAAGTTTTGCAGAAATTAAAAATCGTTCTATATTTGCACCACTGAAAACAACGGTATAGCCGGAGTTTAGGGAGAGTTGGCAGAGTGGTCGATTGCGGCAGTCTTGAAAACTGTTGACTGTAACAGGTCCGGGGGTTCGAATCCCTCACTCTCCGCAAGATGCAAAAACGTAAGTTTTCAAAAAGCATCAAAAAATATTTAAATCCTGCAAAATCAATGATTTGCAGGATTTTTTATTTATTGCAATTGCTGTAATTTTCAAAAATACTCCAAAAGTTTGTGGCAATTGTGTGGCAATTTTTAAATTGATTGAAAATTGCCATAGAAAGCAGACTTAAAAAGCTGTAAAAATGCATTTAAACAATGTGTAATGAACACGTTGCAAATCTAAACATCTTGATTCGAGGAACTTTTAGTTTGACATTTATAACCTTAAAAAATGTTGAATTATGTTAGTAGAACAAAGCTATGGGCTCACTTTCTTTTTAAAGAGCTCAAAAAATGAAAAGGTCCGCCATATTTATGTGCGGATAACTGTAGATGGTATTCCAAAAGAAACCTCTACGAAAAGAAAATGGTATCCCAACCGATGGGATCAGAAAGAAGGCAAAGCTGTGGGTACGAAAGAAGATGCAAAGATTATTAACCTTTTCCTGGAATCTTTAATGACTAAGATTAACAGCCACAGAACTGAGCTTATGAATAATGGTATTCCCATTACCTCAATTGATCTTATAAACTTCGTAAACGGAAAATATAAACCTAGAAATAAGGTGCTTGAAGAATTTCAGGAACATAATGATGAGATGGGTAAATTGGTAGAGACCGCAGAATATGCCAAAGGAACACATGACCGTTATATTACCGCAAGGTCCCATGTTCAAGAATTTATCAAGTATCAATATAATAAAGAAGACGTAGAGTTCAGAACACTGAACTACGAGTTTGTAAAGGATTATGATTTGTACTTAAAAACAGTAAGGAAATGTTCTAACAATACTTCATTGAAGTATATTAGCAATTTTAAGAAAATAGTATTAAGAGCTGTTGCAAAAGAAATTATTCCTAAAGATCCGTTTAAGCTATTTATTGGAAAGAAAACCAAGGTTAAAAAGAAGCCGCTGACAAAAGCTGAACTAAAACGAATTGAAGAAAAAGAATTTAGCTCAGAAAGGTTGTCGGTAGTACGGGACATTTTTGTTTTTCAGTGTTACACAGGATTGTCCTATATAGATGCTTTCCAACTCAAATGGGAAGATATTAAAGAAGCTAATGATGGAAGTGCCTGGATTATGTCCAGCAGGCAAAAATCAAAATCTGACACTGATATCCCACTCTTGCCTAAAGCGCTGGAAATTGTATCGAAATATAAAGATGATCCATTATGCATAAAAAGAAGCACCGTACTGCCTGGTCGCTCAAATCAGAAAATGAATGAATATCTAAAGGAGATAGCGGTTTTATGTAATGTTAATGTAATACTTAATACTCATAAAGCACGACGTACTTTTGCCAGTACGGTTACTTTAAACAACGGTGTATCAATACACGTTGTTAAAGAAATGCTGGGTCATCATTCAGTGAAACAGACAGAGGATTATGCAATCACTGAACAGGAATCAATTGCTAGAGAAATGAAAGATCTTGAAGCCAAGCTAAGAGGTAACAATAATTTCAATAGGGATTTGGCTAAACTTCTCGAACAGCTCGAAGAAGAATTCCATGATTTAAAAAACACTCGGAACGCTTATTCAGAGCTTTCTCTTGCTGAGAGATGTAATGCTTTTGAAAATATGCTCATTAGGGCAAAGGCTATTATTTAATAGAAACAATCCCCGCAATGCATAAAGTTTTGAGGGGATTGTTTTTCTGTCTCAGCTTTTCTGTATAGACAGAATTTCTACTGTGCTGCGATAATCTGGATGATAAGATGGAATGTATTTAATGTATCCAAACTGCTGAAGTTGCTTAAAATATTTATGATAACTGGTTATTGTAGTGATATGCGAAAACTCCATAAGCTTCCTCCTGCTCACTCTGATAATCCATTTTTCATTTTGCTTGCAAGCAAGGCGGGCAATTGCAGTTAACAAAGCAATATGCCAAACATTCAATTTTGGATCACTTTGAATTTCATCAAGGAAATCAAACCAGTATTGTATATCATTCCTTTTCATAATCAAATAGATGTTGAAGGTCTTCACAATTGTAATAATACGAGCCCAATAATTTCTTGAATCGAATTTTGCCAGTGATCCTGAGGTTTTGTAATGTCGAAGCAGAAATATTCAGTTTTCTGCGAATTACCTTACTCCGCATCCAGCCAAATTCTTCATCCTCTCTTGAATTAGCTAGCTTAGATTTTAGTAGGTTCTCAATATCCGAAACTATTAGGTTTCTCAATGCTGTTAAATCATTTTTCGTTATTGTATCCATTTTTATAAATTTTGATTTAATTCAAAATTTAAACTTTGGACTTACAGATATCCTAAAAGAGGAAGTCACAGGCATAATTTTTCTTTGTATTTCTTATTGCCTGTGCAGGAAATATAGAAAAGTGAGCTTTAAGTAGTCATGGAAGAACAATTCTCGAACCATTTTGTTGAAGATTTAAATAATCTTAAAGGTTTGATGTATTAAAGATGATAATTCTAATAAAAATGCCCCGAAGGTAGTCGAGGCGCTAAATGTTTTCACAACGGAATAATCCTTATTGTGAATTGCTTTCAAAATTATTGATACAAATATAAAAGAAAAAAAATAACTGTATTTATGGGAATCCATAATTTGAATATTTTTTTTATTACTATTTTTATGTGGTATCAAAATTAATAGCGATGAAAAATATACTTGGACTGGACTTGGGAACAAACTCTATTGGGTGGGCTTTAGTAAAACAGGATTTTGAAAACAAACAAGGTGAAATTCTTGGAATGGGGACCAGGATAATTCCGATGTCTCAAGATATTTTGGGCGATTTTGGTAAAGGGAATTCTGTTTCGCAAACTGCGGAACGTACAAAATACAGAAGTGTAAGAAGATTACGTGAACGATTTCTTCTACGAAGGGAGAGGCTTCACAGGGTTTTAAACATTTTGAATTCCCTTCCAGAACACTATGCTTCACAGATTGATTTTGAAAAACGATTTGGGAAGTTCAAAGTTGAAACTGAACCAAAATTGGCCTGGAAAAATATTGAAGGACATTTTTCATTTCTGTTCCAAAACTCTTTCAACGAGATGCTTGAAGATTTTAAAACGAACGGACAGGATTTAAAAATACCGTACGACTGGACGATTTATTATCTCCGTAAAAAGGCACTTTCTCAAAAAATTGAAAAAGAGGAGTTGGCCTGGATTCTTTTGAATTTTAACCAAAAACGTGGATATTATCAATTGCGTGGGGAAGAAGAGGAAGAAAATCCTAATAAAATTGTTGAATTTTATTCTTTAAAAGTTGTGGATGTTCTAGCAGATGAGCCACAAAAAAGCAAATCAGATATATGGTATTCTTTGGTTTTAGAAAATGGATGGATTTACAGAAGGGCAAGTAAAATATCGTTGTTTGATTGGAAAGATAAAACAAGAGATTTTATTGTAACAACTGATTTGAATGATGATGGAAGTGTTAAAACAGACAAAGACGGAAATGAAAAAAGAAGTTTCCGGGCACCGGGTGAGAACGATTGGACTTTGGTAAAGAAGAAAACAGAGCAGGAAATCGAGCAGTCTCATAAAACCGTTGGAATATATATTTACGAAACTCTCCTTAATAATCCCAAACAAAAAATCAAAGGGAAACTAGTTCGTACGATTGAAAGAAAATTCTATAAAGAAGAACTCAGGCAGATATTAGAAAAGCAAAAGCAGTTCCATCAGGAATTACAAAATGATGATTTATATAATAGTTGTATTCGCGAGTTGTACAGAAATAATGAAGCCCATCAACTGACTTTAAGTAAAAAAGATTTTGTACATCTTTTTATGGAGGATATTGTTTTCTACCAAAGACCGTTGAGAAGCCAGAAGTCTTCTATTTCCAACTGTACTTTGGAATTCAGAAAATACAAAGATGAAAATGGAGCAGAACATACACAATATTTAAAAGCCATTCCAAAATCGAATCCATATTATCAGGAGTTTCGTCTCTGGCAATGGATTTTTAATCTTAATCTATATAAAAAAGATAATGATGAAAACGTTATCAAAGAATTTTTAACCACTACCCAGGATATCGAAAATCTGTTTGAGTTTTTAAATAACAGAAAAGAAATTGATCAAAAAGCTCTATTGAAACATTTTAAGCTCAATGAGAAAACACATCGTTGGAATTTTGTAGAGGATAAAAAATACCCCTGCAATGAAACGAAGACGATGATTTCAACTCGATTGGAAAAAGTAGAAAATATTTCCGATGATTTTCTGACCAGGGAAATCGAACAACAGATTTGGCATATTATCTATTCTGTCAATGATAAAATAGAATACGAAAAAGCCTTAAAAACCTTTGCATCAAAACATCATCTAGACGAAAGTTCTTTTTTCGAGGCTTTCAGAAAATTTCCACCATTTAAAAGCGAATATGGTTCCTATTCGGAAAAAGCAATTAAGAAATTGTTGCCTATAATGCGATTGGGCAAATATTGGGATTATGCCAATATTGATCAGTCTTCAAAAGACAGGATTAAGAAGATCATTAATGGAGAATATGATGAAAATATAAAAGATAAGGTAAGAGAAAAGGCAGTCCATCTTACGAATGAAAATGATTTCCAGGGTTTACAATTGTGGCTGGCTCAATATATTGTATATGGAAGACATTCGGAAGCATCAATAACAGCGAAATGGAATTCAGCTGATGATTTGGAAGAATTTTTAAAAGATTTTAAACACCACTCGCTTCGCAATCCAATTGTAGAGCAGGTCATTACTGAGACTTTACGTGTTGTGAAAGATATTTGGCTAAAATACGGAAAAGGAGCAAAAGACTTCTTCAATGAAATTCATATAGAGTTGGGAAGGGAAATGAAACTTCCGGCTGAAGATAGAAAGAAACTTACGAGCCAAATTATTGAAAATGAAAATACGAATCTCCGCATCAAAGCTCTATTAGCTGAAATGATGAATGATCATGCTGTAGAAAATGTTCGTCCGTTTTCACCCCAGCAACAAGAAATTCTGAAAATTTATGAGGACGGTGTTTTAAATTCAGGCATTGAAATTGAAGATGAATATTTAAAAATAAGCAAAACGGCGCAACCTTCTCCTTCAGATTTAAAACGGTATAAACTTTGGCTGGAACAGAAATACAAATCGCCTTATACCGGGCAAATGATTCCACTAAATAAATTGTTTACGCCAGAATATGAAATTGAACATATTATCCCACAAAGTCGATACTTTGATGATAGTTTTAGTAATAAAATTATTTGTGAATCGGCAGTTAACAAATTGAAGGATAATTATATCGGACTTGGATTTATTAAGCAGTTTGGAGGAACTATTATTGAACTTGGTTTGGGTAAAAGCGTGAAGGTTTTTGATATTGATCAATACGAAGATTTTGTTAAGAAGCACTACGCCAATAACCGAAGTAAAAGAAATAAACTTCTTTTAGAAGATATTCCTGAAAAAATGATTGAACGTCAGATCAATGATACTCGTTATATCAGTAAATATATTTCCGGTATACTTTCTAATATTGTTCGCTTAGAAGATGGTTCGGATGAAGGAGTAAATTCTAAAAGCATTGTTCCCGGAAATGGAAAAATTACTACCCAATTGAAAAAGGACTGGGGGCTGAATGATGTTTGGAATGACTTGATTTTACCCCGTTTTAAAAGAATGAATCAGTTGACCAATTCGACGGATTTTACCGCCTGGAACGAAAATTTTCAAAAGTTTTTGCCGACCGTTCCAATTGAGTATTCGAAAGGTTTTTCTAAAAAAAGGATCGACCATCGTCATCATGCTCTAGACGCTTTGGTAATTGCTTGTGCTACAAAGGATCACGTAAATTTATTAAATAATCAATCGGCAAAATCGGAAACCAAACGCTATGATTTGAAAAAGAAATTAATGAAGTTTGAAAGAGTTGTTTATTTCCATACGCAAACAGGGGAGAAGATCGAAAGAGAAGTGCCAAAACAATTTTTAAAACCCTGGAAAAATTTTACTGTTGATGCTATGCATAATTTGGAAACGGTTATTGTAAGTTTTAAACAAAACCTTAGGGTCATTAATAAAGCAAC
This sequence comes from Chryseobacterium sp. X308, assembly GCF_020733145.1. Taxonomy (NCBI): domain Bacteria; kingdom Pseudomonadati; phylum Bacteroidota; class Flavobacteriia; order Flavobacteriales; family Weeksellaceae; genus Chryseobacterium; species Chryseobacterium sp. X308. The sequence continues at coordinate 411,698 of NZ_JAJFZH010000002.1, read as the reverse complement.
GAATTATTACGAAAAATATGTAGAGAAAGATGGTGTAAGAAATAAGACAAGAATAAAGCAAAAGGGAATAAATTGGGCGATTAGAAAACCAATGCATAAAGATACGGTTTCCGGTAAAGTAGATTTACCTTGGGTAAAAGTCCCAAAAGGAAAAATTTTAACAGCAACAAGGAAAAGCCTTGACGCTTCATTCGATTTAAAATCAATAGGCTCCATTACTGATACAGGGATTCAAAAAATTCTCAAAAATTATATAATGCATAAAGACGGAAATACGGAATTGGCTTTTTCACCCGAAGGAATTGAAGATTTGAATAAAAGTATTGAGAAGTATAATGATGGTAAACCTCATCAGCCCATCAACAAAGTAAGGGTTTTTGAACTGGGTAGTAAATTTCAGGTAGGACAATCCGGAAATAAAAAAGATAAATACGTAGAAGCCGCAAAAGGAACCAATTTGTTTTTTGGAGTGTACGAAGATAAAAACGGCAAGAGAAGCTATGAAACCATTCCTTTGAATGAGGTGATTGAAAGGCAAAAGCAAGGTTTACCTGTGGTTGACTTAAGAAGTACAAATGATTTCTATTTATGCCCGAATGATTTGGTTTATATTCTATCTGATGATGAGCGGGGTAATATGACAAATATCGATTTTGAAAGCCTTTCTGATGAACAAGTTAAAAGGATATATAAATTTGTTAGTTGTACAGGAGGTGAGGGACATTTTATTCCTTACGCAAATGCGACAGAAATAATAAAAAATGAAAATGGTACAAATAGTAAAGGTGAGAGAATGCAGAATTTCTATGATGGGAGTTGTATGTTTGATAAAAACGCCAAGCCCATTATGATAAAAGAAAACTGTGTAAAACTTAAAGTCGACCGTTTAGGGAACATTGCAAAGATATAATTATGATTACCCGTTCAATCTACATCGGTAATCCCGCTTATCTTAAGCTCAAAGATGAGCAGCTGAAAATCCTCTGTCCAGAAACCAAAATGGAAAAGGGGAGTGTTCCTGTGGAAGATTTGGGTTTGCTTATGCTGGATCATTATCAGATTACCATTTCGCATAATTTGATTCAGAAGATGATGGGAAATAATGTGGTGGTCATTAGTTGTGATGCGCATCATTTACCTCTCGGAATTATGCTTCCACTGTATGGTCATACTGAACATTCTGACCGGGTAAAAGATCAGCTTGAAGCCAGTGAACCGCTGAAAAAGCAACTTTGGAAACAGACCGTGGAATGTAAGATCGAAAATCAGAAAAATGTTCTGATGAAGTTGGGAAACTATTATGAACCAATGGTTGAATACCAAACAAATGTAAAGTCTGGGGATTTAAGCAATATGGAAGGTATTGCAGCTCAGCATTATTGGAAATATCTGATCAGCCTTGATTTTTTGAGACAGCGTTTCGGAGAATCACCCAATCAGTTCTTTAATTTCGGGTATGCGGTTCTCAGAAGTATTGTTGCCAGGGCTATTGTTGAAACAGGATTATTGCCCGTATTGGGAATTTTTCATAAAAATAAATATAATCCTTACTGCCTTGCCGATGATCTGATGGAACCTTATCGTCCGTTTATTGATTTACTAGTAATGCAGTGGCTGAAAATTTATCCTGATGCAGAAGAACTGGCGAAAGAATTTAAGGCTCATATTCTGCAGATTGCAACCAAAGATGTGCGTATTGATGATAAAACAAGGCCATTGCTGGTTGCTGTAAAAATGACGGCTTCGTCGCTTTACAAATGCTATACAGGAGAAAAAAGACTGATTTCTTATCCTGAACTGTTATGAACGCCGAAAGGTTTAACGCATACCGGATTATGTGGGTTTTAGTATTATATGATCTCCCGACTGAGACCAAAGCGAATATGAAAGATGCTAACCGCTTTCGGAAAGCGCTCATTGATGATGGTTTCACCTTGTTTCAGTTCTCAATGTATGTACGCCATTGTCCGAGCCGGGAAAATGCTGAGGTTCATATTAAAAGAGTTAAATTTATACTTCCAAAAGCCGGGAAAGTGGCCATTATGTGTATCACGGACAAACAATTTGGAGATATTGAAATCTTCTTTGCCAGGAATAAAGAAGAGCCACCTCCAACCTTTCAGCAGCTTGAATTATTCTAAATTTTAAATTCTAAATATAAAAATAATCTACTGAAAACCAGTAGATTATTTTTTGAGGCTGTGACTAATCACGAAGATAATAATTTTTGAAAGCAATTCACAACAAACGTTGTGCTGTATAATCACGCCCTTTAGCTGTGACTAATCACGAAGATAATAATTTTTGAAAGCAATTCACAACACGTCATCAATTGACAATATGTGGTCGTATAGCTGTGACTAATCACGAAGATAATAATTTTTGAAAGCAATTCACAACAATATTTGATTTGCCTAAAGAAATTGCGCAGCTGTGACTAATCACGAAGATAATAATTTTTGAAAGCAATTCACAACAGCATCATCCAACTTCTGTTTTGCTGTCTCGCTGTGACTAATCACGAAGATAATAATTTTTGAAAGCAATTCACAACTCATCTAAAACACTTTCTTTTTTCTCTTTCGCTGTGACTAATCACGAAGATAATAATTTTTGAAAGCAATTCACAACGTCTTCTGAATACAAATCTTGAAGATCTAGCTGTGACTAATCACGAAGATAATAATTTTTGAAAGCAATTCACAACCTAATTGCCCGGTTATGATAAGGTAATGATGCTGTGACTAATCACGAAGATAATAATTTTTGAAAGCAATTCACAACCTATAGTATCTATTAATCTATCAGCATCAAGCTGTGACTAATCACGAAGATAATAATTTTTGAAAGCAATTCACAACCGCTTCAGTATTCACCAAAATTTTAAGTTTGCTGTGACTAATCACGAAGATAATAATTTTTGAAAGCAATTCACAACTATCTCCCCAAATGTAATTGTCACCATCAAGCTGTGACTAATCACGAAGATAATAATTTTTGAAAGCAATTCACAACACTGTTCTAATGCTTCCAGTGTTTCAGCCTGCTGTGACTAATCACGAAGATAATAATTTTTGAAAGCAATTCACAACAAACATCTTCACCACGATTTTTTCGACGTTGCTGTGACTAATCACGAAGATAATAATTTTTGAAAGCAATTCACAACTACTCCCTATGATAGAACTTGTAAGGGTCTGCTGTGACTAATCACGAAGATAATAATTTTTGAAAGCAATTCACAACTACTCCCTATGATAGAACTTGTAAGGGTCTGCTGTGACTAATCACGAAGATAATAATTTTTGAAAGCAATTCACAACGCCTTAGTTGATGAAGATATTTTCAATTACGCTGTGACTAATCACGAAGATAATAATTTTTGAAAGCAATTCACAACCATATTCGATTGTAAACTGTCCTTCTGAAAGCTGTGACTAATCACGAAGATAATAATTTTTGAAAGCAATTCACAACTCATGTTCAAACGACCGAGACGAGGAGGCAGCTGTGACTAATCACGAAGATAATAATTTTTGAAAGCAATTCACAACCAGTAATTAATCCTTTCATTTATGCAGTTTGCTGTGACTAATCACGAAGATAATAATTTTTGAAAGCAATTCACAACAGAACGCTTTTGCTATGTATTACAAGTTTGGCTGTGACTAATCACGAAGATAATAATTTTTGAAAGCAATTCACAACTAGTGCAGATATCTGTCTAAAATTTTTTCAGCTGTGACTAATCACGAAGATAATAATTTTTGAAAGCAATTCACAACGCTCTGAGAAGCGTCCTGAAATAGTGTGAAGCTGTGACTAATCACGAAGATAATAATTTTTGAAAGCAATTCACAACTTTGTTTTTATCTCTAACTGTTTCATGGTTGCTGTGACTAATCACGAAGATAATAATTTTTGAAAGCAATTCACAACGATAAAAAACAAACCCTTTACGGCCTTAACGCTGTGACTAATCACGAAGATAATAATTTTTGAAAGCAATTCACAACTAGTTAGCTCTTTTGGAGTTTTTATTCCAGGCTGTGACTAATCACGAAGATAGTGATTTTTGAAAGCAGTTCACAACCATGCCTTTTCCAACGTCTGAATATCTGGTGCTGTGGCTAATCACGAAGGTGATAATTTTGAAAGCAATTTACAACTTCTCTTGGTGACTCATAGCTAGTTTTATTGCTGTAACTAATCACTAAGATAATAATTTTGAAAGCAATTCACAACGTTCGTTAAATCATACCGGTTCCTGGCGATGCTGTGATTAATCACGAAGGTAATAATTTTTTGAAAGCAATTCACAACGTCGTTTTCGATTCGGATTAATCTCTTTTCGCTGTGACTAACCACGAAGGTAATAATTTTTGAAAGCAATTCACAACAACGAATTCGTTACGCAAAATATTTCCAATGCTGTGACTAATCACTAAGATAATAAAGATTGAATGCAATTCACAACAGTCCTCCGCATGGGGTCTTTGTGCTCTAAGCTGTGACTAATCACGAAGATAATATTTATTGAAAGCAATTTACAACTAAATCAAAAAGCTGCACTTTGGTTAGTTTGCTGTGACTGATCACGAAGGTAATAATTTTGAAAGCGATTCACAACTACTGACTCGATTGCTTCTTTTCTTACTTCGTTGTGACTAATCAAAGGTGATAATTTTGAAAGCAATTCACAACCAAAGTAAATTCCAGATTGCTTTGAAACATGCTTTGACTGATCACGAATGTAATAATTTTCGAAAGCAATTCACAACTTAGTTGATTTGGTATTGTGGGTTTCCGTAGCTGTGACTGATCTCGAAGATAATAATTTTTGAAAGCAATCCACAACAGTAAATTTACGATAATTCGTGTAGTTAAAACTGTGACTGATCACGAATATAACAATTTTTAAAAGCAATTCACACCAATCGAGTTGTAACTGTTTCATAATTTAGTGCTGTGACTGATCACGAAGATAATATTTTTTGAAAGCAATTCACAACTAAATCAAAAAGCTACACTTTGGTTAGTTTGCTGTGACTGGTCACGAAGGAATAATTTTTGAAGGCAATTCGCAACTGATAAACTGGTCTTCCGGAAGGTTGAAGAGCTGTGATTAATCACGAAGGTAATAATTTTGAAAGCAATTCACAACACATGGTCTCTTTTAGTTCAGTCCAGGTTTGCTGTGATTAATCACGGAGGTAATAATTTTTGAAAGCAATTCACAACGTTGTGTTTGTGATTTGAATCCGGTAAATGGCTGTGACTAATCACGAAGATAATAATTTATGAAGGCAATTCACAACTCCATGGAAAAACATGGAAGAAATAGAAAGAGCTGAGACTAATCACAAAGATAATAATTTTGAAAGCAGTTCACAATTGGGGTTAACAAACAATGGATGAAATGCCGGTTGTGACTAATCACGAAGATAGTAAATTTTGAAAGCAATTCACAACTACTTCCGTATTGACGAATTGTAATCCAATGTTGTGACTAATCACGAAGATAGTAAATTTTGAAAGCAATTCACAACTGTATCGCCTGTAGGTGATAATAAAACACTGCTGTGACCAATCACTAAAGTAATAATTTTCGAAAGCAATTCACAACCATTTCCGTGAGAACTTCACTCAAAGGCACTTGTAACTAATCACTAAGGTAACAATTTTTTGAGAACAACTCACAGCCATGAGCCTCATTACTTCCGGGAATTAAATGCTGTGACTAATCACTAAGGTAATAATTTTTGAAAACAATTCACAGATAACTACTAATATGTTTCCCCATTGGTTTGGCTATGACTACAAGAAGATACTAATTCTCGAAAGCAATTCACAATTTATTTGATAGTCTAGGTTCATGATTGAAAGCTGTGATTAATCACTAAGGTAATGATTTTTGAAAGCAATTCACAACTTAACAGCACATATACCAATGAAACAAGCGCTGTGACTAATTACTAAGATAATAAATTTTGGAAGCAATTCATATCTATGCAATGTATCGTGAAAGGTTTTAGGCTGTTGTAAGTGGTTGGAAAGATAGTAATTTTTGCAATTCATAATCGTTTATCCATTACTATTGCCATTGTTATTTCCAATGTAGCTCCTTTCAATTATATTTTTGAGTTATGTCTCAAATAACTAGTTTCTTAGCTATATCCAATGATATGGTTTATCCTTACGATTGATATAGCAGTGCATATCCTCTTTTTTAAGTTCGGGGAAAAATTCTATAGCTTTATCAATTGCATAATTTGGAAGGAAATGGATTTCGTCACGAATTGCTTTGACTACTTTTTCGTAAGTATAAAATTCTACAATTCTATCAATGTCGTTTTGATTGCCACGTTCAACAATACGGGCAATAATTGACTTATAGGCTTTATCTAGATCCATCTCATCTAAATCAAAATCCCAAAAAAATGAAGGATCAATATCAAAACTTGGTCTTTTTTTATTTCCTGTTTTCATAGTATAAATTTACTGAATAATAGTGATATATAAAAGTTTAATGCTTGAATCCACGTCTCTTTTGTTTATTATTTTGCTCTTTGATTTCAGTAAATTTAAGTAATGGGTTATGTACTGACTTTTTTAATCTCTCCTCTATCTTTTGCCAGGTTATATCTTTACTTTTTATCATCTTTACTTGTACATTCCTATCGATATTGTCGTGATGTAGTAAACTTAATGCAGCAAGTGAGGGATTTCCTCCGTATTTTTTTTGATAAAAATCAAGATAAGTCTTAAGGGAATTATGTTCTAATAGAAAATGCATATCAACGAAATCTTTAATTCTGCTTCCATCTTGAAATATAGCGTGAAGTTTCATAGCGCCTATATCCTCAAGGGATGCCAGCCTAATGTCTTCTTTTGTTATTATTCTAGGTAATTGCCATGGATACTGATGGGCAAGGATATCGACCTTGATTTCAGATATTTTCAAAAGTAATGTGTTTTCAAATGTATTTTTAATTTCTACAGGATAGTTATTCGAAAGATAGTTTAGGACAGACTTCTCATTAAATGGTTTAGTTGTAAACAGATCAATATCAATACTTAAACGATGGCCAAGCATTAGACTGAGTGCGGTACCACCTACCAGGGTAAAGTCCTTTAGTCTTTCTTCTTTCATTAGTTTTTGAAGAAGTTCCCACATTTCCTTACTGACAGTTTCTTTATGTAGCATATTTCATTTTTCAGAAAATTAAATCTGCAAATGATGTATACCTTTACAATGGCGTTGCAAGGAACTATTTGGCTTTGATTATCAATGAAAGCTAAATTATCAGCCTTTTATTGATGGAGATATTAGTAAGTGGAATTACAATTTTTTTCTGTTGGCAGTTAGTATCTGCATAATGATACAGTCCACTTAAATTTTGACATAGTTTGTTCTTCTAATTGGCTCTTATAATTCTAAGAAGTCCGCCTTTTAGTTGGATACCTTAAAATCTACAATATGTAGATGGCTTGATTTGTACTTTTTAAAAGCTTAATGCGAACCAGCTTTATAAAAAGGAATGCTTCTAAAATTATGTTTTTAAGAAAGGATATATTACCTATTAAAATGCGTGCGATTTTACAACTACACGGAGAAGTTAGGAGCTCATTCGCAACTTTGAAAGTCCTTACGTCCTAACAAAGTTGCTACTTCGCTCTGTGAGACTTTTGAATTGGTAAGAAATTTTGATTTGGTCTACGAATATGATTTTAATTTGTAATTCTGTTTTTTATGAGGCTTTTCGTATTTGTTTTTCATCTTTTCAAATTCATTATTAATACGACAAGTTTTGTCGTTTAAACCTTATATTTTTGTGAAATAAGTATAATTTGATGTTTTTAAAAATATAATTGTTTTCTTTTAAATGCGAATGTCTATTGTTTCTTAAAAAATGTTAAATTTGCTGCATTATTAAAAAAACTAATTATCAACTCAAAAAAAACACGGGAATGAAAAAGATCTATCTCAGTGCATTTATCTTATGTACAGCCCTGGGTATCCATGCCCAGGAAGTGGTGTGGCAGAAAGATATAAAGTCCTCAGCCCAGGATTTTTTAAGCCAGATCACTACGACAATTGACGGACAGTATCTTATTACGGGAAGCAGCATTCAAACTGATAAGCTTCAACAAAACAGCAGACAAAACAATGGTTATGACTTTCACCTGATTAAATTAAATCAACAGGGAGGACAGGTTTTTGAGAAGTATTTTGCCGGAAACAATCACGACTATTTATCTTCAACGGTTACTACTCAGGACGGTGGGTTTCTGATTTCTGGAACTTCATATTCAGGAAAGGGGTTGGATAAAAAGGAGGATTCTAAAGGTGGCTCCGACATTTGGTTAATTAGAATCAATGAATTTGGAGATGAATTATGGCAGAAAACCCTAGGAAACTCATCAGATGAAGAAGCAAGATCTGTGATTCAGACTACAGATCAGGGATTCATGGTTGCTGGAAGTGTACAAAATTCCTCTAAAGGTTATGGGTCAAAAGATGTTCTGATCATTAGATTAGACAAGGACGGAAAAACACTATCTGAACAAACATTAGGAGGGCGAGGTTTAGATGAAGTAGAAAAGATGGTCCCTACCCGTGATGGCGGAGCTTTATTAGGCATCTATTCCAGAAGCTGTGTAAGTGGTTCTAAGAAAACTGAAAACTTCGGCGAAGGCGATTACTGGATTGTAAAGCTTGACAAAAACGGAAAAGTGGAATGGGAAAAGAATTTTGGAGGAAAAGGAGATGATCATATCAGAACCCTTGCATTAACTTCAACTGGCTTTATCATTGCTGGAGAATCCAGATCAGAAAGATCAGGCAATAAAACAGTAGGTCTAGAAGAAGGAACAGACCTTTGGCTGATTGCTTTAAATGAAAGAGGAGATGAACAGTGGCAGAAGTCTTACAATTTGGGTAACAGGGATATCCTGATGGGTATTAGCGTTCTTCATTCAGCAGATGATAAATCTTCAAAGGGAATCTTATTGGGAGGCTATACGCAGGCTGAAGGAAGAATTGAAACTGATGATGAAACCTTCTGGATGCTATACCTTGACCAGAATGGAAATGAGCAGTGGAGAAAACATATAAAAGGAGAATCCAGGCAAAAAGAAGAGAGACTTTCAGACCTAAAGCTAAACAGAGACGGTTCTATTATTCTGGCGGGAACCAGCGCAGAAGAGTTTGGTAAAGAGAACTGGAAAATTGTGAAACTGGGAGATAAACAGGTTGATCAGTTAATTGAAAAATATGATATCAAGATATACCCAAATCCTGTATCAGATTATGCTTATGTAGAAATGGGCTTTGATTTTAAAGACGCTGATATTCTGCTGTATGACATGAGTGGAAGACAACTTCAGAGTATTAAAACCAAAAACAGAGTGACTAAGATAAATACCCAGGCTTTGGTTCAGGCAGCTTATCTGGTGACTATAAAAACTGATTCTGGTAAAACTGCAAATGCAAAACTTATTAAAAAATAAACACGAATGAAAAAAATATTGATAATAATAGCGCTAACGGTAAATATTTTACTTTTTTCGCAAAGTTCGCAGAAGCAAACAATTCCATATATCCCCAAAGTATCGTCCCCTGAAGTTTACAATTTGGAATTATATGGTAATTATCCTGTTGATCCTTCAACAGGTGTTCCTAAAATTGATATACCATTGTATATAATTAAAAGTGGAAGTTTATCATTGCCAATCTCACTTTCATATCATGCTAGTGGTATTAAGCTAAACCAAGAAGCTTCTTCAGTAGGGTTAGGATGGGTGCTAAACGCAGGAGGAATGATATTTCGTAATTTACAAGATATTCCTGATGATAAACCAAATGGCTTCTTAACAGGTGGAAATTCTATACCTGTATATAATGATATAAATCAACTTAGCAGTAGCAGTACTCTACTCGGAACGATTGGTAATAATTCAACCATTAAAAGATATTATAATTTTAATGAATATGAAGAAGGAAGTGGAAATTCTTCTTTTCATCAAGATAAGACTCCAGATCAATTTAATATCTCGACGAATGTGGGACTTTCTGGGGCATTTTATATAAATAATGAGGGGAAAGTTGTGAGTGCAGAATTTGATCCTCAAAAGATAGACGCAGTATTTGGGATCGGGAGTATTATTGTGAAAGACGAAAAAGGGACTATCTATAGATTTGGAAAAAGCCTTGAAAATAAAGATAATTGGGAAACGGTGTGGGACACTAAAATGCGAAGTGAAACTGATGGAAATACAAGTTATGATGCTCAGCCGTCACTATATACTTCTTCGTGGTATCTTTCCGAAATTATATCTGCTGATAAAAAAGACACTATTAATATTGAATATGTAAAGTACAGATCAAAAACATATAGAACATTTTCCTCTGAAAATAAGATCCGTATGATCGATAATGTTGGAGGTGTACCTACAGGTAGTAAACAATATTTAGAAACTGAAGTAGATGTTTTGGTTATGGATAAGCTAAAATATAATGATGGATATGTAGAATTTATCAGAAATGAAGATCGTCAAGATGTTTATCCACTAAATAATCGTCCACCGAGAATTTCAGGTTTAATAGTATATAATAAGCAAAACAAATTAATTAACAAAATAATTTTTGATAATAATGATTACTTTGAAAGACCGAAGATTACGGATGTTAATTATTGGTTTATGGATTTTTATAAAAAAAGTCTAAAACTAAATTCAGTAAAGTTTTATGACCAACAAAATGATCTAATAAATCAATTCAAATTTGGATATGATTATAGTTCTCCTCTACCGGCAAGAGAATCAACTTATGGAATAGATTATTGGGGATACTATAATGGAAAAAATAATAACACAACTTTACTACCTACAGTGTTATTTGATAATGCATTATTTGAAAATTTATTTTCACCTGATGCCTTAATTAAAGGAACGTTAACTAACGAAAATCGTCAGGCAAACTTTAATTATATGAAATCGGGAGTGCTTAATAAGATTACCTATCCTACAGGTGGTTCAACAACATATGAATATGAACCAAATTATTTTTTAACAAAACAACAGGAGCTAGGATTGGGAGTTTTTCAGGCAGGAGCAAGTGCATATGCGTTAAAATCTAGTTCTGGTTGTACTGATGAATCAGGACTCATTGCTTCACCTCATACCATAAAAGAATATCAAATTACGCAACAGCCTCTAGGAACAGTAAATTTCGCGATCATGTTATCAGGACACTACAGTTTAGGACAACCTTTAACAGCAACAATAACTGTTGATGGTGAAACAAAAACAGTAACTCATGGACCAACTGGATCCAATAATATTAAAACTGAGTCAATGACATTTTTTATTCATCAAGGCTCTCACATTAAAATTGATTTAGATACCAAAAATGCAACAGGTCCATCAAGTGGAAGCCCATGTAATAGTCCGTTTATATCTGTTTCAGGTACATATAAATATTATGCTCCTGTACCTCCCGAAAGTATTCAACCTACACAGGCTGGAGGATTAAGAATTAAAAATATTATTAATACGGATAGTAACAATACAGTTTTGTCAAAAAAATCATATGATTATGGTTCTAAAAAAGTTAATAATATTGGTATTGGAAAAATATTAACTAACCCTTTTGATTTTGACAATTTCTATAACAGGAAAACAAGAGTAATTATGGGAAATATTACTCACGTAAGATTGATGAATATTATTAGTTCAAACCCCATGGTAGAAATATCTCATAGTAATGGATCGCCTGTATTTTATGACAAGGTGACTGAATATATTGTAGATAATGAACAGGAAAATAATAAACTTGGGAAAATAGAATATTATTATAAAGAAAAAGATGTAGATAAAATATATACAACTAACATATTTATTCCGTATCCAAGATATATTTATCCTGAATGGAAAAAAACGAATCTTATTGAGACTATTTCATACAAAAAAGAAGGAACTAATTATATTCCTGTTAAAAAAGAGGAAAATTTTTATGAAAAGTTTATTGAAAATAGAATCAGGACGGTTAATGTATTTGAACAAGATAATGAATCTAATGTGGGAATAATTAATGGTGGTAATTATGAACAAAATCCAGAAAGGTTCTATTATTTTAATGATTACGTATCAATAGGACGAGTAGCATTAACAAGTAAAAAAATTACAGATTATATGTATGGAAGTCAAACAGATTCCTTAACTACAAAAATCAGTTATCTTTATAGTAATCCTCAACATTATCAATTAACAAAAGAAATTATTACTTCTGCCGATAATATTTTAATCGAAAAAGATTATGCATATGCCCACGAAAAAGCTAATCAAAAGTTGATCAATGCCAATATGGTAGGTGTTCCATTGGAAACAGCGGTAAAGAAAAATGACAAAACCATCAGTAAATCTGAAATAAAATATGATAATCCATTGAATTTGTTCCCAAGTTCTGTCTTATCTACCGATTTGCAAAATAATCAATATACAGAAGTCACTTATGACAAATATGATACTAAAGGCAATCTGCAGCAATATACTACAAAAGCAGGTGTTCCTGTCACAATAATTTGGGGATATAATGAAACTCAGCCTATTGCAAAGATTGAAGGTGCAACATATGATCAGGTTTCGGGATTGATATCTGCAATTATCTCAGCATCCGATTCTGATGCTCAGGCTTTATCAAATAATGATGAAACGTCACTTTTATCAGTACTAAATACATTTAGAAATAGTTTACCAAACTATCTGATTACCACTTATACTTATGATCCAGTGATTGGGGTGCGAAGTATTACGCCATCGTCAGGAATCAGGGAGAATTATCTCTATGATTCAGCAGGCAGACTTCAGAAAGTAGTAGATGTAAATGGTCAGGTTGTAAAAGAGATGAAATACAATTATAAAAACTAAAACTGATGAAAAAAATAAAAATTCAGATAGGAGTATTACTCCTATCCAACTTAACATATGCCCAGCTCACTACACTTCCTAATACTGAAAATTATGTTCAGTCCAAAACTTATCTGGACTATAATGGTACTTCAGTTATAAAATCTTCAGAAACTGTACAGTATTTTGACGGTTTGGGAAGACCCAAACAAATCGTCAATGTAAAGGCCTCTCCGCTAGGACGAGATGTTGTTACTCCCATCAAATACGATGCGTTCGGAAGACAGGTTCAGGACTACCTTCCTGTTCCCCAGGGGGGAACTCTCAATGGAGCCATTACTCCTGATCCATTATCAAATGTAAGCAGTACCCCTTATGGAACAGAGAAAATCTATTCAGAGAAGATTCTTGAGAATTCACCCTTAGACCGTATTTTAAGCCAGAAACAAGTTGGAAACGCTTGGGGTAATAAGCCTGTACAATTTGGATATGATGCCAATGCAGATGGTGAGGTTAAAAAATACACTGCCACTTTTAGCTATACCAATTTTGAATCAAAACTAATATTATCAGGCTCCTATGGAATAGGGCAGTTGTATAAAAATACGGTTACTGATGAAGACGGCAACTCAACCATTGAGTTCAAAAATGGACAAGGCCAGGTTGTATTGGTCAGAAAAGTAATCAGTGCTACAGAAAATGCTGATACCTACTATGTTTACAATGATTATAACCAACTGTCTTATGTGATTCCTCCCAAAGCTTCAGTACAAGCAGATCCCAATACTGTTCTTAATAATTTATGTTACCAGTATAAATATGATGGGAGAAACCGCCTGGTAGAAAAGAAACTTCCCGGCAAAGGCTGGGAATATATGGTGTATAATAAAGCTGATCAGCTTATCCTGACCCAGGATACAGTTCTTAAAGATAAAGGGCAATGGCTCTTTACTAAATATGATCAGTTTGGAAGAACCGTTTACACGGGAATCACAAATAATCCTGCCAGCAGGGCGTCAATGCAAAACAGTATTAATGCCAATGCTAATTTATATGAAACCAGGACTGCTACAGCAGGATGGACCTTAAATGGCATGCCCGTATATTATACTAAACTTTCGACTCCTACCGGTGTTACTCAGGTCTTAAGTGTTAATTATTATGATAACTATCCTGTATATAGTTTTAATCCGGCATTCCCTTCAACGATCCAGGGAGAACCTGTACTTTCCGGAACGCCTACAGCGGATGGAAGAAGTACTAAAGGACTTCCTGTGATGAGCTTTGTAAAGAATATTGAAGATGATAACTGGACAAAAAACTACACTTATTATGATCAAAAGGGGAGGGTTATTGGAACTCATTCCATCAATCATTTAGGAGGCTATACCAGAGCAGAATCTGAGCTGGATTTTACAGGAACACCCAAGAAAACAATTACGAATCATAAGAGATTAGCCAGTGAGCCGGGAGTTACTATTACGGAACGTTTTGAATACGATAATCAGAACAGATTATTGGTTCATAAGCATCAGGTAGATGATAACCCAGAACAGATTCTTACAGAAAACAGTTATAATGAACTAGCTCAACTTACCAACAAAAAAGTAGGGAATAATCTGCAAAGTATTGATTATACCTATAATATAAGAGGGTGGATGACGGATATTAATAAAGGACAGATGTCAGCTCCTGATTTAGGCGGAAAATTATTTTCCTATAAAATCAAATACAATGAAATGACAGGGATAGAAAATCCCGATTCGACTTTGTTTTCTGGTAAAAACGTAAAGCCAAAGTACAACGGGAATATTGCAGAAGTTGACTGGAGAGCCGTAGAATCTATAGGAGCCAATCCGCCTTTGGAGCCTAAAAGATATGGTTATGCATATGATGCCTTGAACAGATTGACAGCAGGATATTATCAAAACCCTATGAATCGTTATAGTAAAGAGCATACAGAATCCTTGACCTATGATCTGAATGGAAATATTACAAACCTTTACAGAACTTCTGCGGTAGAAGGAAATAATACAGCTGCTACCGTCATTGATGAGCTGGAATATATTTATGGACCCAATAATCTAACCAATCAGGTATCTGTGATTAAAGACCATAAGAACAATCCTTCAGGATATGAGGGTGGAGGAGGAACGATTCAGTATGATATCAATGGAAATATGTGGCAGATGCCGGATAAAAACATCACCAAAATCACCTACAACCATCTGAACATGCCCAATAGAATAGAGTATGGAACTTTAGGGCTTTCGGGAATGCATAATTACCTGTACCGAGCAGATGGAGTTAAGATTCAGAAAAAACTTCCCAAAAGTGAATGTGGGATTATCAATTGTTATACGATAACCGGTATCACAGATTACCTTGATGGATTTCAATATTATCATAATGAATCCGATAACAACGGTGGAGGTGGTATTGATGAACTCCGTATGATCTCCGAAAAGTTGAAATATGCTTATGAACAGCAGGCTTACAGTGTAGAAAATGGAATTGTTACCGCGGAGAACCAGCAATTGAATACTCCTTTAGGAATAACAACAGTTAAGACTCCTCAGCTTATGTTTTTTCCTACGGCAGAAGGATTTTATGATTACGGGAAAGATCAGTATATTTACCAATATAAGGATCATTTGGGAAATACAAGGATAAGTTTCGCCAGAAACAGCGCAGGAGCTCTTGAAGTCACAGATTCTAATGATTATTATCCATTTGGGATGAACCATCTGAAGACTGGAAATGCGTTCTTTGGATCTGGTAGTTATAAGAATTACAAGTATCAAGGACAAGAGCTGCAGGAGACTGGTTTTTATAGTTTTAAGTGGAGAAATTACATGCCGGATGTAGGAAGGTTCTTTAATATAGATCCGCTCGCAGAAGAATATCCCACATGGGCTCCTTATGTATTTAGCGGAAATAGAGTTATTGATTCTAGAGAACTTGAAGGACTAGAACCATATTCTGTACATAAATCATATCAAGAAGCTTCAGAAAACTTTGGAAGTCAGTATAATAATATGTCAATCAGGATGAATGGAGAAATTGGCACTAGATTTTATAAAGGTACAAACTCTAATGGAACTTATTATTCATATACGAAGCCTATATCAGCTGGTCCAAACTCAGGAGCTGTAAATTCTAATCTTGCCGATGATCCTCCAAAAGGTACAGTTCAGGTTGGAATAGGACATACACATGGCGAGGGTGATGAAGTAGATTTAGGTAATGGTTATTATAGTCCTGGACAAGATAGACCTTCGGATTATGGCTCAGAAATGGGAGATATTTCAGAATCCATAAAGGCATCTAAAGAAAATCCAAATTTTGAAGGTGATATAGTAATAACTCCAGGAGGTTATGGATTTATATATGGACCTGGAACGAAAAATGGCACAGATGTAAATAAAATGAGACCAGATTTTAATAACATGCCAAAAGATCCAAATTTAAAGAAAAATCCAACTAATAAGAATACTGAAAAAATAACACCTGTTATACTTCCAACTGGAGAAACAGAAGATAATTATATTCAACAACCAAAAAATAACTATAACCCTTAAAATGAAAAAGCAAATTATAATATTATTGTTAAGCTTTTTTTTCATAAATATATATGGGAAAAGCGTTGCTGTCAAACACACAACTAAAAATATAACTGTTCATATATCTTGCTTTTCTTATAGAGAAGAGATCAATAACGGGATTATAATTGGTGAATACGCAAAAGAGTTGTCCAAAAAGTATAATTATACAGATTCTATAGAAATCTTTCTTGAAATGATCCCAAGCAAGCAAACTGAATATTCTTTTCTTCCTAAAAAAAATATTTTTTTACATGTGCAAGCTAATAAGTTTAACTTATTAGAAAACCTTAAACTCATCGAATTTGCTATCCTAAATAAAAATAAAATTTGTAGCAAAATAGATTTTAACAAAATATTAAAAAGTTCAAACTCTAATCAAATAGATGATGTATTAATGTTATTAATTGAACGACCGAATAAAGTTAAGCAATTAGAGAATACTTCTGATTTTTCTTATTATATTCAAAACAATCAATATTATATTTATAAAAAAACAACTAAAGAAATATTATTTAATAGTCCTACTGTTTATCTATTTAAAACAATAGCATATTCAAGACCTTTAATCTTTATTAGCAATCATGAGTTTTATTATAAAAACTTAAATGGCGAGCTAAAATTCATGTCGTTTAGCAATGAGAATATATTATCTGAAGATAATTATCCACTTAAAGAATTTAATTATTTTGTTTTATTTAGTGTAGCGGGGAAAAGGAATAATAATTTAGCTATATTAAACTTAGAAAAGGATAAATTAATTGACAATTTAGAATGGTAAATTTATAAGTACCTCCCCCCTACCGCACGGTTGTATCCTGGGGCAGATAGTAAGTAACCTCATAAAATATGAGGTTACTTACAACTATAAGTACCAAGGATAAGAATTGCAAGATACTTGTTTCTATGGTTTTAAGTGGCGGAATTATATGCCGGATATAGGCAGGTTCTTTAATATTGATCCTTTGGCGGAAAAATTCCCTTATAACAGTACATATGCATTTGCAGAAAACAGAGTTGTTGACGGCAGAGAATTGGAAGGCTTAGAATGGGTATCAAGTAGAAACTTAGAAACCAAGACTGCAATTTACATCTTACATATAAGCCTGCAAATAATACCGTAGGAGTTCTTTCTAATGCACAAATGTCTGCATTACTTCAAGATCGTGAAGCTCAAATTGTATCATCCTTTGGAGAGAAAGATTCTGCTGGAAATCAAGTTAATATTACTTTCAGTCAGAGTGACAAATCTACTATGATCTGGGAATATAATACTGGTTATGATAAAAATAATGTTGATGATTTTAAAGGACAGAGTCAAGAGTTCTTTGATAATGCTACATATTTTACTAATGGAATGACAGATACTAATAACAATATACAGACAAATAGAACTCAGATTAATGTTTTTACTACAGAAGGACTTGGTGCTGATGAAAAAACAGGTCAATTAGCTTTTAATAATAAAAATATATCTGCTGTTGCTAAAACAGGTGCTCATGAAACAGGTCATACATTAGGAATAAAACATAATGATAAAACAACTTTAAAATCCTCTCCAGATAATTTAATGCGAGAAGGAGGTCCAGGTAAGAAAATAACTCCAGAACAAGGAACTAATGCTATTAAATTAGTAGAAGAACAACAACATTAGATCGTAAATTAAAATATAATAAT
Source organism: Chryseobacterium sp. X308 (assembly GCF_020733145.1). Taxonomy (NCBI): domain Bacteria; kingdom Pseudomonadati; phylum Bacteroidota; class Flavobacteriia; order Flavobacteriales; family Weeksellaceae; genus Chryseobacterium; species Chryseobacterium sp. X308. The sequence continues at coordinate 393,510 of NZ_JAJFZH010000002.1, read as the reverse complement.
GTGATGTATAAACTTTTTATTGTTTTTTTATTAAGTTCTCAAACTTTATTAAGTCAAGCAATTCAATGGTCAACGGATCGGAAGTTGGATTTTAAAGATTTTGCTCCTCCTACACATGAGGAAGATAATAGTACAGGTGCAGAATCATATATTGGAATAGATTATAAAATTGTTTCTAATTCCATATGGACTGGTAAGATCAAAATAAAAATAGATGCGATATTTTATCCTGAAAAATCATGGGTTAATAAAAAATATATTGCTAATAGTCATATCCTGAATCATGAACAAAAGCATTTTGACATTGCTCATGTATTTGCTGATAAACTTCAAAATATTATAAATAGCCAAATTAAAGGCACAAAAGATTATAATGATAATTTTCAAAAATTATACGACGAGAATTTTGTTGAGTATAGTGCTTTTCAGGTTAGGTATGACTTAGAGACTGAACATGGCGCAAATTTGGAACAGCAAAATAAATATAATGATATTATTGAGAGTATGGTAAATGATACATTAAATGAAAAAGAACATAAGAACAGAAAGTAAGGAAATAACAATAACCCTGGAGATCCTTTGAAAATATAAATTTTCAATTGGGTCCGAATTATTCTCTGTAAGAGAATAAAATAACACCCTTTATTTAGTATTTTATCTCAATACTCCGTTTGATGTCAATTTCATTTTTCACTAATACATAAATCCGTATCGATTAGATATGGATTTATTTTATAAAGCCAATGAGTGAAAATCGAAGTCCAATAAGTCTTATTATCTAATGATAGTGATAATGTGATCTATTTTATTGCTGTGAAAACATCTATCAATTTTAAGGCAGTCAAAACAGATTCCGAAGCGCACAATTTCAGAAGAAAAACCTTCGATTATATAAAAAAGGATCTTACCGGAAAAAATGAGTATTGGGTAGGAGATAAAATTTCAGATAGGCTTAAGTTAATAGAAACGTATTGCAAGGAAAAGTCTGGAAGAAAGTTACAGAAAAATGCATTGCCAATTCGTGAAGCTGTAGTTGTAATTAAAGAAAATACAACGATGCAGGATTTGCATAAGCTTTCTAAAAGGCTTGAAGAAGAACTAAAAATAAGAATTTTCCAAATTGCCATTCATAGGGATGAAGGACATTATGATAAAGATTCTAAAGAATGGAAGCCCAATTACCATGCTCATTTAGTAGCCGACTGGCAGGATTTAGAAACTGGAAAAACATTGAAGCATCAATCCTTTCACTATTCAAAAATGCAGGATATTACGGCTGAATGTCTTGAAATGGATAGAGGTGTTTCAGGTTCTAAAGGACGACTTGAAGCCATAGAATTTAAAATTCAAAAAAAAGAAGAAGAATTTTTGTTGCTAAACAACAAAATAACTGAAATAAAAGCAACGCTCAATTCTAAAAAGTTTGAAGATCTTATCGTAAAAGAAGATGACTTTCTAGGCTTTAGTAAGATCAAAACAGATAAAACGATTGAAAACTACGAGAGAGCTTTTAAATCATATAATACAGAACTGCTTAAAAATAAAGAAACTCTTCAATCCAAAACTAAAATAATTACTGAGCTTCAACAAAAGAATATTGAGTTAACCAAAGAAGTTTCACTATTACAAAACAAGCTGTCCACTATTCTGTCTAATACCACAGCGTATACAAATGAAAAGGACATTTATTTCGATTCAGTGAAAGATACGATTATAAAGGCCATACGGTTTGAAAAATTTAAACAGCCCAAATTATTCGATACTACCAAAGAGAAAGTCATATCAATAGTTGATCGTATTTGTAAAAAAGCTTCTGAAGAGAATAATATTCCTTTTTCATCACTGGAGGAGATTTTTAAAAATCCTGACAGCAGCTTAGAAATTTTTTCGTTATTGAATTTTGATAATCATGGAACAAAGTATAACACCGAAGATATTCAGGTTCAACAAAAAAGGAAAAAGATAAAGAGGTCACAGTAGAACTGTGTAAAAATTCATAAAAGAAAACGAAGGTATTGTTTCAGATTTTTAAAAGACAAGTTCAAGTCCAAAGGTTATGCTAAAAAATCTCCACCTTGCAGGTCGTATTTTTCATCATAAACTTGCTTTTTAAAATCTTTCATAATGAATTTTGTGCTTTCTTTTTTTCCTTTTTCTTTTGAAAAATATAATTAATCGTCAGAATTAGGGTAAGAACTCCAAAATTTTCAATGGAAAAAACAATTAAACGACTATTAAAATTGGAAATATATTTGTTTTTAGATCCTTTTAGAATATTTATTACAGCATTAATAATTTAGCCAGATAACTCTATTTTGTTCAGTTAAAAAATTATATTTCGTTTCTTCCTTTTTGAGAAAGAAATTTCTTCTGATTGAGTCAAGAGCTAAAGCCTCTTGTTTTATTCAAAACTTTATTGTAAAGCGTTTTGTGTTTTTCTCTTATATATTTTCTGTTCAATATTACAAGTAAAAAAAGAACCCACGCCGTTGTATATACTATTATGTATTTAGTGAGAGTTCATAACCTCACCCTACGGGTTTACAAGCACCCTCGTTATTTTTTTTAGCTATCCAATGATTAATTCGATACCAGCTTTTTCTGCTTTATATTTTATTTTGGTCTGTAATTCATAATAACTCCAGTTGCGAAGCACAAATTCCTGTTCTTTTGCGATACCAATTTTGTCCTCTTGATTTTTAAGAATTAGTGTGCCCGCCTGTTGCTGGATGCAGAAATCGATAAGTTTCCGGCTGTACACATGAAGTCGATGACTTACATATCGGCTCTCCAAATTTTCAGTTTTATACAATGCCTTTTGTTTGCGTTTAGCTCCTTTTCCAGAGCGCGCATAGGCAATACTGGATTGAATTCTCTTTTGACTTGCCTGAATGGCAAGCCTGCGATATAAAAACTCTTCTTTTGTGCCAATATTGATTCGTACATTGCCAGTTTTTGCAACTATTGGATGTTCCAGAGACAAGGAAGCCTCAGCGATGATTTCGGGTTTTAAATGATTCTCTTCTTTTTCAAATTCAAATACTGCAAGCCAATAGATTTTCCCGACTTTCAGCTGTATCTGTGATGTGCAAAGTTTTATTTCTCCCCTTAAAAGACGTTCCATTACTAAGCGCTTATCGGAGAAGTCTCTCCCTAAATATGTTTTAACGGGAATAGCAAACATGTTGAAACAAAACGCTTTCTTGTCAGGATCATACTTCATTTTGCTGATACATTTAACCGGAAGCGGAATGGGGATGTCTCTTTTATAGTTTCTAAGTGATTTTAAGCCCTGCCAGTAGTCGACTTTGTTTTTAGAAAAAGTAGATTGAATGGTGTTATTAAGACTTCCCAGAATATCGGTCGGGACCTCTCCTTTAAAATGGTCAAATACCATACGTGCCGTTGTGTTTGTTTTCGAACGTGTAAATATTCCCAATTGATCTTTGTTTGCATCGGCCAGCTTATATTGGATTTTTTCTGTGAGGTAAAAGAAATCCTTAATCATTTCCTGAACATACAGATGGGAAACGATTAAATTAGCCGCTCGGAAACAGCGGTTCTGATAACGGTAGAGTTTTTCCCACATCTCTTTTTTTTCATTACTTGGAACGTCGATCAATAGCTGAATTTTTCGGGTAAGTGTAATCGTTGATTTTTCCATTTCAAAAAGGGATTTGAGAGGTATTTCGATTTTGTAGAAATTGATAAGCATATAGAAATTCCCGGTGGACCTGCTTTTCAGAAAGTTTGAGTTCCTTGGCAATTACTATGAAAGAAGATTTTTGTTCAACCCTCCTTTTTAATATCTCTAGCTGTTGACTACTAAGTTTATCTGGCTGCTCTTCATTACCGGAAGCTTTTTTCTGTGGCTCGAAAGACGTTCCTTTAATGATTTTCCGCAGATCATCTATGGCTCTGTTAACTTCGTTGCTTATATCTTTCACACTGCTTCCCATTGCTTCTGCAATTGGTTTATACCGGAAGCCATATTCAAGGCATAGTTTGATTAGCTGTCTTCTTTTGGGGTTTATCACCTTTAAAACCTTATTAACTTCATCAAAATCTTTTTGAGCGGATTCCTGACGTAGAAGATGTTCCTTGTCTTGCAGAGGATCATATCCGACAAGGTAATCCTGATAATTCTCAAAACTTTCAAGTGAAGCCGTTAAGCGAGCGAATTTATTTTTTGGAGCATTGAAATACGATATACAGTCTCTTTTCAAAACAAACCGTAAAAAGCCAAGAATATGATTCGGGGTTTCAATGGAATCACGGTGTAGCCAAAGTTTGAGAAATGTATCCTGAACAAGTGTTTCTACTACAAAATCATCCTCAAGCATTTGTCTTCCGAGCCACAAAAGAAGTCTTTTATATCGTAAATAAATATGTTCTAAAGAGGTTGGATTACCTTTTTTCAGCAGTTCATATAGCTGGTTATCATTTAACATGCGGGGCAATGGTAATGAATCTGTACTTTTCATAAGCAGTGTATTAGCTGAATTATTGCTGGAAGGAACTGCTTAGATAAAAAGAATTCACTACTTGCTCAAAAGAAAAGGCGTGGAACTCAACTTATTGACTAGAGGTACTGGTATACCCGTGTACGATAAGAGAGCCCACGCCGCGGTCGTGAGCTAATTTACTTATCTTCTCGTACACATAAAATTACCAGTTTTCTAGTCGAGAATCTAAGCAATAGCTTCGATTATTTTTTTGAAGTATTGCAAAGTTACCATTATTGTAACTTATTTAGCAAATATAAAACATTTTTCTTTATGTAGGTTAATTCGACTACAATAATTTATTTAGATTTTATCATTTTTTCTATTCAAAGTTAACTGCGATGGATAAATTAGAATTTAGAATAGCATTTGGTAAAAGAGTTGAGAAGTTTAGAAAAAAGTTGAGTTTGAGTTATAGAGAGTTGGCTCAGAAATGTGATGTAGATCATAGTAATATTAGTAAAATAGAAAAAGGGGAAGTAGATCTTAGAATTTCTACTATTCAAGAGTTAGCCAAAGGACTAGATGTGCATCCACAGGAGCTATTTGATTTTAAATTAAAATAAAAAAACTACTCTTAAACAATTTTTTAAATAAATAAATGAATGAAATACTAATGACAATTGGTATTTTATTGTCTTATAAATGTAATGAGAGTATTTTAAGTATTAAATCAGATCAGAGAACTAAATTTTACTTTGTGATGTAGCTCATAGATACTGAATAGGGAAGGGCTTGCTGATGGAGCATTGCTTGAAAATTCTGGTCACAATTAAAAAATGATTCTATGACAAATACATTAATAATAGATTTTTTATATTTGTAATTCGAAACTAAAGAGTTCTTTAGTCAAGATTTAAGATTTTGCAGAATATAAATATAGAGTTGTGTCAAATTCGTGGCAATTGTCTGGATTGTATTTTAATTATTCCATATTCAGATAGTTTTTGTTGCCAAGTTCGAATCCCTCACTCTCCGCAAAAAAGTAAATCCTGTACGAATATCGTACAGGATTTTTTTCTTGTGTAAACTACCTGAGAAATTGAAGCAAAACTATATTTTTAAGTGGAATAAATAACTAATATTTGATTTTGAAGATAAAATTGATGGTGCTAGCTAATTTAAAAATATACCTATTGCTTCTTTAAGCAGTTAGAAACTCGTTAAGGGATCTGATATTAATGTGGGAACCCGTATTTTAGTTACAAATGAAATTATTATATTAGAATAATTTATTTATACCCACTAATAAACACCTATGGAAACCCAAACAATTGGTCATGGAATAGCCTATGATCATTTTAAAATACAAGACAAACATTTTTTTGGAGGATTCTTAAATTTAGCTGAGAATAATATTAAGGCTGTACTAAAAGCTTTTTCAGAAAAATTTAATGTTGGTAATGTTGATGTGAAACAGTTCGCTGATGTCTCTCTAAAGGATAATCTCCCCGACAACGACTTTCAAAAGAGAGTATCCTTTTTAAAAATGTATTTCCCGGTTGTTGATTTTATCAATAGCCCAAATAATAGAGCAAAGTTCAGATCAGATCTTACTACACTTTTTAAATCAGTAGATCAACTAAGAAATTTTTATACGCATTATTATCACAAGCCTTTAGATTTTGATGCTTCTCTTTTTACTCTTTTGGATGATATTTTTGCCAGGACAGCTAAGGAAGTGAGAGACCAGAAGATGAAAGATGATAAGACCAGACAATTGTTAAGTAAATCCTTATCAGAAGAACTGCAAAAAGGGTATGAGCTGCAGCTGGAGAGATTAAAGGAATTGAAACGACAAGGGAAAAAGGTTAACATACATGATCAGCTGGGAATTAAAAATGGTGTACTTAACAACGCTTTCAATCATTTAATTTATAAAGACGGTGAGTCTTTTAAAACAAAGCTCACTTACAGTTCAGCACTGACCTCCTTCGAATCGGCTGAAAACGGTATTGAAATCTCTCAAAGCGGCCTTTTATTTCTTCTCAGTATGTTTCTTAAGAGGAAGGAAATTGAAGATCTAAAAAGTAGAAATAAAGGATTTAAAGCTAAAGTGGTAATAGATGAAGATGGAAAGGTAAATGGTCTTAAATTTATGGCTACCCACTGGGTTTTTTCCTATCTATGTTTTAAAGGACTCAAATCGAAGTTATCCACTGAATTTCACGAAGAAACATTATTAATTCAGATTATTGATGAGCTCAGTAAAGTTCCAGATGAGCTTTATTGTGCGTTTGATAAGGAAACCAGAGACAAATTTATAGAAGATATTAATGAGTACGTTAAGGAAGGACACCAGGATTTTAGTTTGGAAGATGCTAAAGTCATTCATCCTGTCATTCGTAAACGCTATGAAAATAAGTTCAACTATTTTGCTATTCGGTTTCTAGATGAATTTGTGAAATTCCCTTCGCTAAGGTTTCAGGTTCATGTTGGAAATTATGTCCATGACAGGAGGATAAAAAATATTGATGGAACAACATTCGAGACGGAAAGGGTAGTTAAGGACCGTATAAAAGTTTTCGGAAGACTTTCAGAAATCTCTTCTTATAAGGCTCAATATCTCAGTTCGGTTTCAGATAAACATGATGAAACTGGATGGGAAATATTTCCTAATCCATCTTATGTATTTATCAATAATAACATACCCATTCATATTTCTGTTGATACGAGTTTTAAAAAAGAGATTGCCGATTTTAAAAAACTGAGAAGAGCCCAAGCGCCGGATGAATTAAAGATAAGAGGTGCTGAGAAAAAGAGAAAGTTTGAAATAACCCAAATGATCGGTAGCAAGTCAGTGCTAAACCAGGAAGAACCGATCGCTCTTCTATCCTTAAACGAAATTCCCGCTGTTTTATATGAAATATTAATAAATGGCAAGGAGCCTGCAGAAATTGAAAGAATAATAAAAGACAAACTCAACGAAAGACAGGACGTCATTAAAAATTATAATCCTGAAAATTGGCTTCCTGCTTCTCAGATAAGCAGAAGGCTGCGAAGCAATAAAGGAGAAAGAATTATAAATACAGATAAATTACTTCAATTAGTGACAAAAGAATTGCTTGTTACGGAGCAAAAGCTGAAGATAATCTCGGATAACAGGGAAGCTCTTAAACAAAAGAAAGAGGGTAAATATATCAGGAAGTTTATATTTACAAATTCTGAGCTTGGAAGGGAAGCTATATGGCTCGCCGATGATATCAAACGTTTTATGCCGGCAGATGTACGAAAAGAATGGAAAGGCTACCAGCATAGCCAGTTGCAACAGTCATTAGCTTTCTATAACTCACGGCCCAAAGAAGCACTGGCAATCCTGGAAAGTAGTTGGAATCTAAAAGATGAAAAGATAATCTGGAATGAATGGATATTAAAGAGTTTTACACAAAACAAATTTTTTGATGCTTTTTATAATGAATATTTGAAGGGAAGAAAGAAATATTTTGCTTTTCTATCTGAACATATTGTTCAGTATACTTCCAATGCTAAAAATCTTCAAAAGTTTATGAAGCAGCAGATACCAAAAGACTTATTCGAGAAGCGTCATTATATTATAGAAGATTTACAGACAGAGAAAAATAAAATTTTGTCCAAACCCTTTATTTTTCCAAGAGGTATTTTTGATAAAAAACCAACTTTTATTAAAGATGTCAAGGTCGAAGATAGCCCGGAATCCTTTGCAAACTGGTATCAATATGGTTATCAAAAAGACCATCAATTTCAGAAATTTTATGATTGGAAACGTGACTACAGTGATATTTTTTTAGAACATCTTGGAAAACCTTTTATTAATAATGGTGATAGGAGAACTCTTGGTATGGAGGAATTGAAGGAGCGTATTATTATAAAGCAGGATCTTAAAATCAAAAAAATCAAGATACAGGATCTGTTTCTAAGACTTATAGCCGAGAATTTGTTTCAAAAAGTCTTTAAATATTCCGCAAAACTTCCTTTAAGTGATTTCTACTTAACCCAGGGAGAAAGAATAGAAAAGGAAAATATGGCCGCTCTACAAAGTTTACGGGAGGAAGGTGACAAAAGCCCAAATATCATAAAAGACAATTTTATATGGAGCAAAACGGTTCCGTATAAAAATGGACAGATAATTGAGAACGCTGTTAAACTAAAAGACATCGGGAAGTTAAATGTGTTATCACTAAATGATCAAGTGCAGACGCTCTTATCTTATGATGATGCAAAAACCTGGAGCAAGGCTGCATTAGAAAATGAGTTTTCTATTGGTGAAAATTCTTATGAGGTTATAAGAAGAGAAAAACTATTCAAAGAAATTCAGCAATTCGAATCTGAAATTTTACTTCGATCAGGGTGGGATGGCATTAATCATCCCTCTCAATTGGAAGATAACGGGAACCCAAAGTTTAAGATGTATATTGTTAATGGAATTTTAAGAAAATCTGCAGGACCATACAGTCAAGGTGAAGATATTTGGTTTGAATACAATGCCGATTTTAATAACCTTGATGCAGATGTTTTAGAAACTAAGTCTGAATTGGTACAATTGGCTTTTTTAGTGACAGCTATTCGAAATAAATTTGCTCACAATCAACTTCCGGCAAAAGAATTTTATTTTTATATTAGGGCTAAATATGGATTTGCAGACGAGCCCTCTGTAGCATTAGTTTACCTGAATTTTACAAAGTATGCGATTAATGAATTTAAAAAGGTGATGATATAGGTAAATTTTGTATTACAATGTAATTCAACAACAATTAATCATATCAATGTTGGGACGTATCACAATTAGAAGGGTACCTCACAACCTGCTGTTCATTTTGGACTAGATCGCAGGCGTTGAGACATATCACAGTTTGAAGGGTATTCACAACGGAATTTTAGTTCTGCTTTTTAGCTTGTGGGTTGAGACATATCACAGTTTGAAGGGTATTCACAACCACTCATCATCTGTGCTTGGTAATTCAACAGTTGGGACATATCACAGTTTGAAGGGTATTCACAATCATAATATTTTTGATTTAATTGTTTGAAATGTTGGGACGTATTACAGCTTGAAAAGTATTCACAACAATTCGGTACCCATGCGAAAATATCGCTAAGTTGAGACGTATCATATTTTGCAGGTAGTTACAACTATATGTTTGCTCATAAATTATTCGCAAATGTTGAGACATAACAGTTTAGAGGATATTCACAACATTGATAAAAAGTTTAAGTTATTTTCCGGGTTGGGACATATCGCAATTTGAAGGTACTCACAACCTTTTTTATAATTTGACGCAGAATGATCTGTTGGGACATATCACAGTTTGGAGGATGATCACAACATTATTTATTGGTTAAAGTTGCTTTGTTTAGTTAGGAAGTATGACAGTTTGAAGAGTATTCATAACAATTTGGTACCCATGCTAAAACATCATTAAGTTGGTACATATCACAGTTTGAAGTGTATTCACAACAATATTCATCTGCATAATAACTATCTGTGTGTTGGGAAGTATCACAATTTGAAAGATATTCACAATACATGAAAAATTCCCTCTGCATTAAATCAAGTTGGGACATAGCACAGTTTGAAGGGTAGTCACAACACATATTCGTCGAATATTCGTTGTTTCTCTGTTGAGACATACCATAAAGGGTAGCCACAACATTGATTGTCTTAATTTATATGATGAGGTAATTGGAACCTATCGCGTCTCAATTATTCTTTAATAAGCACGTCAAATATGGGCCTATAAGTATATGTAATAATTGTGTTATATTAAAAAAAGATTTGGTATTTTACTGAATTAAGATGTAAGTAAATCAGTTATTTAATGTTGCTAAGAAAACTCAAAAAGGGTATTAGGAGTTCGACAGGACTCCCTCTCTCTCCGCTTAGGGAGACGTTTATTTTTAAACGTCTCCTTTTTTTATGTCCTAAATGGCTTGATTTCCGGTCGGCAAAGGGAGAGGCTTGTTGTTCATATAGGTAGTTAAACTACATATAAAAAGCTGGTTCAGGTATTGAAATGGGTCTTCACATTCTGAATAAAACCAAAATTCTATCAATAATTTAAATCACATATTTGTAAATCGTAACAATGCATAAGTTGGTGTAAGTTATTTATTAACAACTGCTTAATATAATAAAATTTTTCTCTTTAGAATGATTTATATTGTTATATTAGCTATCGAATTTAAAATAATACAAAAATGAAAAAATTAAAAAAATTATCTCGAAATGATCTTAAAAAAGTAATAGGAGGAACTTGTAGTCAATGGGTTGGTGTTACTGCTCCTTGTGGAGCTTCTTATTCTTTATGCACGGATAATTATAGTAACTGGGCAGAATTACAAGAAGCAGCAGAATACTTTAATGATGTGAAATGCTAAAAAAAATCGGAATAATTACCAATAACCGTAATTTCTTACGGTTATTTTTTTTAGTGATTGGATTCTTTTCAAATGCTCAAATTACTGTAACAGGTAATTTCTCTATGAAACCTGATTCCTATGAAGAAAAAATTATAGACAGTAGTTATCAAAATATTTATTACAAATTAGAATTTGTAAAAGACCCTAAAAAAAAGAAGTTAGAAACAATATGCTTACTTCAAATAGGAAAGAATTTTTCAAGGTTTTCAGATTTTAATTCCTTACGAAAGGATTCTTTAATGTTAAGTTTTAGTCATTTAGAAAAACTAGGAGCTAAAGAATTAAACCAAACACTTAATTTACCTGATAAGTGGAAAAATGTTTTAGTTAAAGATTTTTCAATAAATAAAGTTATCGTACAGGATAGAGCAAATGTAACTTATCAATACGAAGAGAACCAGCCAGCAATAGAATGGAAGCTCGAAAATGAGACAAAAAATATATTGGGTTACTTATGTAATAAAGCCACAACTAAATATAGAGGTAGAAAATACACAGCTTGGTATTCTAAAGAAATCCCAATTAATAATGGACCGTATGTTTTTCAAAATTTACCTGGTCTAATTTTAGAAATTGAGGATAGTAAAAGTAATTTCCATTTTACTGTAATAGCAATGGATAAAAAGCCTAACAGAATCTATCTGAGGAACGAAAAAAGAATATTAACAGTAACAAGAGAGCAATTTAGAAAAGTATTACAAAACTACAATGATAATCCTGGCTTTTTTCATGGTAAAGCCTACAATGAAGATGGTAGTCAGATATCTGTTAAATCAGACCCACTACCATATAATCCCATTGAATTGGAGTAATGAAAATTTATTTTCTTAACACTTTTTTTTAACCAGGAAAGCTTTGTACATAAATTCAATTATATTTAAGCACTTAAAAGCTGCTAAAAAAGTGTTTGGAACTTAATCTGCTATTTATTTTTAATAACTATTTAATAATCAATAATTTAACATACTGGATAATGATTTTATGTTATTTCGAAGTATTTCAGGATAAAAAATTCCCTCCAAATTGTTGAGGGAATTACTTTGTCTAACAAGTCGTAGAAGATTGATGTCTGTTTCTGAATTAATAAAGAGTTTTTATCAGTAATTTACACTTTTCATGCAAGACAACCATCAATTATTCATCTTTTCTTCTAATTCCCGCTTCAAAGTAGAAATCCGCTCATCTTTATCATGATGATGCCAGCCCGGAGCATTGAATATATACCCCAGTTTCGCTTTCCATGTCGGTGCATTCCGGACATCCTTTATCATATTTCCAAACTCATCAAAGACGATATGAAAAACATTATAAGTATGAATATTATGATAGATTCCGTAATCCGTCGTTTTCTTTTCTTCCGCTTTGTATGTGCCGAAAAGATGATCCCAAATCATCAGAATGCCCCCATAATTATTATCTAAATCCTCAATTTTTCGGGAATGATGCACCCGATGGTTGGATGGAGAATTGAATACTTTATCAAACCACCCTAATTTTCCAATAGCATTGGTATGCGGCCAAAATTGAAAAATCAAATTAAACTGATGCATCATAGCAATCATAATAGGATGAAAACCAATCATGATAAAAGGGATATACCAAATGTCCCGATATATGATTTCAAACCATCCCTGACGCAATGCAATAGCAAGACTCAAATGAGTAGCCGAGTGATGATTGACATGACCTGTCCAGAATAATCTGATTTTATGGCTCAACCGATGATGCCAGTAAAAGCCAAAATCCTGAACAATCATAACCAATAACCAAAGCCACCAATGATCTGCATGCCATTGTAAAGTGAAGAATTTATTGAAATCTTTGATCCCGAAAATATCGGTAAGCCTAAAATGATTGTAAATCCAAAAAAAGTAGGATAATGAAATAGCTTTCATCCCAAAGTCTAACATTACTGCTCCAATCCCCAATCCGATACTCGATACATTATCTTTGATGAGTCTTTTTGTGAATACTTTTTGAGGAATCTGATACAAAAATATTTCCCCTACTATCAACAAGATAAACACAGGAATAAAATAAGTAACAGGATCAGTAAAATCCAATGGACAGAATAGGCCAATACTATGAAAAAAACGGTTATCTTTTCTTTTCATAAGTCTTGATTTTATGGGATAATTCTGTTCTTTTTTTCAAGACCAACCACTCCCAACACCAGCATCAATTGGGCTAAAACATAAGTAATCATCACAACAAGTTCTTTCCCAATACTACGCTGTACAAACATATTAATGGCCAATACAGAATCTGATATTACAAACAAAACAGCTCCCAGGATTAATAATAAAGAATAAGTTCTGATACTAAAATACAGCATCGTAGCAATGGTAATTCCGTAAATCACTACGGGGATCTTCATTTCGTTTAAATAAGGAAATATATAGTAAATAAATGAGCCTAAATAAAGCAAAACAAAGGGAAGCCAAATCCAGACATTTTTCTTTTTAACCCTTAAAAAATAAACGATGTAACAAATATGAGCCAACAAAAAGCTTCCCAAACCGGGCATAAATCCCCATCCAAATAACAAAAACACATCACCCAAAAAGCTCAGAATTAATCCAGATAAAAACCATTGGTTGATCCGACATATATTTTGTTGAGAATAAGTAAAATAAAACCAGATAATAACAGGTAACAACAGTGGTTTGGTAAAAAACCGCCAGGAACTATGATCCATAGCAATAAATACTAAATCAAAGGCAAAAACAATGGAAAGAGGGACTAATAACAATTTGATATTGAAAGATTTTATCATGGTATTATTTTATTGCAATTTTTTAATTATCTCTTTACTTGTTACAATATGGATATATCTCAGGTTTACTTCAAGTAGTTTTATATGTGATACTTAGCTCAGATTGTTAAATTACAAATAAAATGAAGATAAAAATACTTTTGAAATGTAAAATACAATGCATCACACTTTAGTTTATTTTATATTTTAGAAATCGACTATTATTAGAAGTATTATTTAAGTTTATGCAGTTTAATCACATCTTTTCCAAAGTAATTTTCGAATTTTTTGGAATGTTCTTCATCCTTGAACTTTAGGGTTGCATGACTACTATCAAAAGTGTTAAAGATGGGATTAGGAGTTCGACAGGGCTCCCTTGCGTTTAGGGAGACGTTAATAATAAACGTCTCCTTTTTATGACCTAAATTGCTTGATTTCCGGTCGGTATACCCTGGTAGCTTGGTCTGGATTTTGTATTCAGATTTGAAAATAACTAATAACCAGAACATGTAATAAGTTAGAGTTTATTATTAATAATTTTGTTATGATAATCAATGAAAATTTTTTACTGGAGTTCGGTGCAGAATGTTTTGACTTTTTTCCTGAGAAGGTCTTATGCAATAAAGATGAGATCCCTCTTTATTTTTTTTCAATTAAAAACAGTATAGTTGAACTGATCGGTTACCACAAGGATGGTACAGACCTCAATATTCTTCACACAGACAGCGTTTGAGGAAATTCAACATAAGACAATACTATTAAATACGAAATTATCTCAATCTAAAACGTTATCAATATGCTTTGGACTGTATGTATTTTGTGTATGACCATCTTAGGACTGATGTTTTTACTGAAGAAATTTAATCAGCCTTATCTTATTGCCTATATTATTGCCGGGGTGTTATTAGGTCCTTATGTACTAAAGTTATTTAACAAACCGGAAGAAATAGAAACGATTGGCGAAATAGGAATACTATTGCTGATGTTTTTTATAGGAGTGGAAATCAATATTCCCAATAAAAAGAGCCTTATTATTAAGCCAATATTGGCTCAGGGGATGAAAATACTCTTAAGTTGTATATTTGCGTATTTTGTGGGTGAGTTACTCCATCTGAATATTGAAAGTGTGCTCCTCATTGCCATTCTGTTTATGTTCAATAGTACTGCAGTGGTAGTCGAGTTTCTGAAGAAGCACGGAACCCTGCATACTGCCTTTGGAATCATTATCCTCAATATTTTGTTATTACAGGATCTACTTCTGGCTCCGGTGCTCACGGTGTTGAAATTTTGGAATAGCAAAGAGTTCAGTATATTGAATGTGATGCTTCCGATAGCGATATGTCTCGGCATTTTTTTGATATTCCGGAAAATCAGACATCTGAAGGAAATCAAATTGTCAAGTACATTCCTTGAAAATGACCATGAGCTTCAGGTATTTTCAGGCTTACTGATCTGTCTCGGCTTTGGTCTTATAGCAGAAACGGTAGGTATGAGTGCTGCACTTGGAAGTTTTATGGCAGGGGTCTTAGTCGGAAAAATTCAGGCATTTCAATGGCTGGAACATTCCTTGCTTCCATTCAAGGTTTTCTTTGTGGCATTGTTTTTTGTATCCATTGGTTTACGGCTGGATATCAATTATCTGTTATCCAATTATAAGCTTATTACTATAGGAACTTTAATTGTACTGATAAGCAACAGTATTATGTCGGCTCTCTTTTTCAGAATGCTGAATTTTAAATGGCAGGATAGTTTTTATGGAGGTGCTCTGCTTTCTCAAACAGGTGAATTTGGAATACTGGCTATTTCGATTGCTTACAAGACCGGTATGGTAGAGTACGATCTTTATAAAGCCGGCCTGGGTATTACCTGCTTATCACTTTTATTGTCCACAATATGGATCAGTTGCGGTACGTTTTTCAGGCTTCGTAAAAATTTTTCGTATTGAGAATAAAGAATAAAAACAAAAGAGTGATGAATGTTCTGATGATCAGTATTTTGTGTCATAAATTATGAAAAAATGACAGAAAACCGGAAAAAATTTCATTCGTACTCAAATGGTATTTTTTTTGTAAAATTTTATGTACAGCTGGCCAGCTGACGTGTTTTTAATGATTGTTAAACTTAATTAAAAATGATTGCTATGAATAATCTAATAAGAAGAAACGGAAACAGCAACCTGGGCTTTTCAAGTGTCTTTGATGATTTTTTTGGTCGTGAACTTTTTAACTGGGGCAATAACAATTACTCATCTACCAGTACAACCGTACCATCGGTCAATATAAAGGAGAACGGAGAAGCTTATGAAGTTCAGGTTGCAGCACCAGGTATGGATAAAAATGATTTTCAGATCAGGCTGGATGGTAACCTGCTTACTATTTCATCAACGAAGGAAGATCGTAAAGAGACAAAAGATGAAAACTTCACACGAAGAGAATTCAGTTACCAATCTTTCCAGAGAAGTTTTGAGCTCCCAAAAGATGTTGTAGATCAGGATAATATTAATGCAAAATATGAAAATGGCCTTTTAATGTTAACCATCCCGAAAAAAGAAGATGCGAAGCAGAAACCACCAAGAATGATTGAAATATCATAGAAATAATTACAAAATTGGCTACCAAAAGAGTAGCCAATTTTTTTTATAATTTTTGAAAATGCAGATCAACTTAAATCTTTGAACCAAATGATTCAAGGCTTTTATTATTAATATTGCAGTATTGTATTCTCTTCTCTTACTCTACCCGGAAATGTCCGACAGAATATGTTTGGGCTTTCCCCGCCACAATGACCCTTTCTTTTTTGTTCTCACAATAGAGCTGTCCGCCTCTTTCAGAGATCTGACGGGCAAAAAGCTGATCTTTTCCTAACCTTGATGACCAGAAGGGAATCAGTGAACAGTGTGCAGAGCCGGTAACCGGATCTTCAAGAATAGAGGACTGCGGGGTAAAATACCTTGAAACAAAATCACTGTCTGTCCCTTCCGAAGTTACAATAACACCGCCCGGATCAAGATTAATAAGATCAAAAACAGATCTTTCAATCCTGATATTTTTTACATCTTCTTCAGAATCGTATACCAGAACATAATCTCTTGCTTTGAAGACTTCTTTAGGCTGGATATTAAGTGATCTCGATATTGTATCCGGAAGAGTAGAGGCTTCGGGCATTCTGGACGGAAAATCCATATAATACATCCCATCTTTAACATCTACTGTCAGTTCGCCACTTTTGGTTTCAAAAATGATTCTATTGCGCTCATAATTTAAGATGGAAACAAGACAATGGGTAGTAGCCAGGGTAGCGTGGCCGCATAAATCCATCTCTATTTCAGGGGTAAACCATCTCAGGTGAATGCTATCACCGTTATCAATGAAAAAGGCGGTTTCTGCCACTGCATTTTCACGGGCTATTTTTAAAAGGATTTCATCGGGTAACCAGTTTTCTAATGGTACAACACATGCCGGATTTCCATGGAAAACAGATTCTGTAAAAGCATCTATCTGATATAATTCTAACTTCATTATTAATAAAAATTTCGTTCCCTATAAAGATAATCTATTTCTGAGATAAAGTCCTTATTTGTCCATAATTCCATACAACATTTAATGGTCTCTGATTTATTTTCTTATACAGATAAATATTTATTCCTTCGTTCTCCGGTTTGTAATAATTTTTCCACAACCGGATGGCCATTTTCTTACAGGTGTTTTTTGGGACTGTAATTGCTCTTGATTGCTATAATTCATTATATTAGCTTTCTAAAGTATTATCATGTGCGTATTATTGTAGATGCAGCCATCTATTTTAGAGAAAAACTTAACCATAAAGAATTTAACCATGAAGCAGACTGTTGCTACAGCTTTCTTTTTCTTGTTTGTATTAGGTGTAAAAGCACAAACGCAATCTACTTCCCCTGATACAGTTTCTATTTTTTTCGATGAGTTAAAAACAGCTTCAAAGAAGAATATCGGACTTTGGAACAAAGATTTATACGGTCCTATGATTTTAATTGATCCGAAAACCAGGGAGCTTTTTGCCAATGAGCCTGATTTGGAGGGCATTCTGAAAGGTAACGGTACTACTTATTCTGGAATTTTACCTGCTGCTGTCAATATTGCCAATACCGCGGTCAATTGGGGTGGAAAAAGATGGGCAATGGCTATGCTCCCCCTTTCTGAAAATAAAGAAAACAGGATTAATCTTTTGGCTCATGAATCTTTTCATAGCATTCAGCCTTCATTGGGATTTACGCTTAACAATGCGGAAAATAATCATCTGGATCAGAAGGAGGGCAGGATTTACCTGCGTCTCGAATTGGAAGCGCTAAAGCAGGCAATCCGCTCAAATTCAGAAAAAGAAATGAAGCAGCATCTCACCAGTGCCTTTACCTTTAGGAAATACAGGAATACACTTTACAAAGGTTCTGAAACAACAGAAAATCTGCTGGAACTGAATGAAGGAATTGCTGAGTTTACGGGGCTCATTGTGAGCGGCAGAAATAAAGAGC
This sequence comes from Chryseobacterium sp. X308, assembly GCF_020733145.1. Taxonomy (NCBI): domain Bacteria; kingdom Pseudomonadati; phylum Bacteroidota; class Flavobacteriia; order Flavobacteriales; family Weeksellaceae; genus Chryseobacterium; species Chryseobacterium sp. X308. The sequence continues at coordinate 375,350 of NZ_JAJFZH010000002.1, read as the reverse complement.
AGGCAAGGTCTTCTCTTTTGAATGGTATTGATGGTTTTATGAAAAATCCCACATTTGTACGTTCATTTGCTTATTATACAACACCTGTTTATGGATATTTGCTGTATCAAAAAGATCCGGACTGGAATAAAAAAATTGATGCAAAAACTAACTTGACCAGCCATTTCAGTAAAGCATTCGATATAAGAATTCAGGCTGACCTGCAAAAAGAAGTTAAGAAACGATCTGATCATTATAACGGACAATCAATTATAAAGGAGGAAACCGAAAGAGAAGAACAAACTAAGAGGCTTATTGCTGAATATAAACTGAAATTCATTCAACAGCCTCATTTTGAAATCAAATTTGAAAAAATGAATGTTTCCTTTGATCCGAGAAATATTATGCCTGTAGAAGATCTAGGGACAGTATATCCCAATATCCGGATTACTGATTTGTGGGGTATTCTGACAATTGAAAACGGGGCATTAATGAGCCCAAACTGGGATAAAATTTCAATATCCAATCCAGTGAAAACTGAAAATAGAAAAGTGTCAGGTGACGGATGGACTCTTGAACTGAAAGATGGTTATACAATCACTAAAGATGAAGGCAGTGGAAATTATAAATTGAGTAAGAACTGATATCCATAAAAAAAGCATCACTGTTTCGGCGATGCTTCTTGTTTTGGTAATGAAATTAATGATACCATTTCTTTTTCATAAATAAACTGGCTTTTACGAGAAGTATTAATACCGGAACCTCTACCAATGGACCAATCACCCCTACAAATGCCTGAGGCGAATGTATACCAAAGACTGAGATGGCCACAGCAATAGCCAGTTCAAAATTATTTCCGGTAGCAGTAAAGGCTATGGATGCATTTTTATCATAAGGAATTTTTAATGTTTTATTGATGATAAAACTTACAAAAAACATCAGAACAAAATAGATTACCAAGGGGACTGCTACCTTAATGACATCCATTGGCAATTCCAGTATTTTAGAGCCTTTCAAACTAAACATGAGTACGATGGTAAATAACAGAGCGTACAATGTCACAGGAGAAATTTTAGGTGCAAATTTTCTGTTGTACCAGTCTGCTCCTTTTGATTTGATCAGGACATAGCGGGTAAGAAAACCTGCAAGAAAAGGAATTCCAAGGTAGATCAATACACTTTCTGTGATATCCTGCATAGAAACACTCACATTAAAGCTTGCAAGACCTAACTGATCGGGAAGGACATTGATAAACAGCCATACCAGGAAGCTATAGGTGAATACCTGAAAGATACTGTTTAAAGCAACAAGCAATGCCGCATATTCTCTGTTTCCTTTAGCGAGGTCATTCCAGACAATCACCATAGCAATACATCTGGCCAGCCCAATGAGGATTAATCCGGACATATAATCAGGTTCATGTCTTAAAAAAAGAATAGCGAGAACAAACATCAGAACCGGACCAATAATCCAGTTCAGCAATAAAGAAATGCCGATTACTTTTTTATCCCTGAAAGCCAATGGCAGGAGAGTATAATCAACCTTTGCCAGGGGCGGATACATCATCAGAATGAGACCGATGGCCAGAGGAATATTAGTGGTTCCTAGAGACTGTGAATTGATGATATCAGGAATAGCCGGGAAAAAATGCCCCAAAGCAATCCCTGTCCCCATAGCCAGAAAGATCCATAAGGTAAGATAACGGTCTAAAAATTTTAATCTGGGCTGCATGATTATTTTTTGATTTTAGAAAAAACATACAACATTTCTTCTGCAATTTGTAAGCTTCTTTCAGTATATATTGCTGACTGTTCCGGTGTGTTATCTGAAATCTTTGGATCTTCAAAGGTGATCGGAATTCTTTTTTCCGCACCAGGGATAAAAGGACATCCGTCATCTGCCTGCGAACAGGTCATAATTGCTGCAAAATCAGATACAGGATTGAACGGACTGTCATATTTTTTTGAAAAACCAATTACCGGAAGACTGTTGTCATCATATTTTACAGCATATACAGGATTGGTGGTATCAGCAATACCGAAAACTGAAAAGCCTTGTTCTGCTAAAACTTCTGCAATCTTAGGAAATAATGCCGTTGTTTCCGTGCCTCCGGAATAGCAGTGAACTTCCGGAATGGCAAACAAAGAAGCCGCTGTTTGTGCCCAAACCTGTGCCAGATGGCTCCGGCGTGAATTGTGGGTACAGATAAAATTCAGGTTGATTTCTTTGCGGTCATCCACCTTTTGCTGGATAAAACTGATCAAAGGCTCCAGAACTTCTTTTCTGTCGGCATCTATACTTTCCCATTTCAGAGATTGAATCGTGTTTAATAATTCCTGATACATAAGATTTTAATAAATTAACAGCAGCCGGATCCCGGAGTGCAGGCCGATGTTGGGTTTACAGATAGTTCAGACAGATTTTTCTTTTGTTTTTCAGCAGGAATTCCGCAGGCTTCCCTGGCAAGACAGGCTGTTGTTTTATTTTTCAGCACGAAATTTTTTCCGTTAAATTCAAGGTCATATTTACCAATGGTGTCTCCCTGGTATTCAACTTCAATTTCCGAGTCTTCTATTCCAAGTTTTTCTTCGGAAAGCTGAATGATATGAAGTAATTTTCCGGGTTTCAGACGATGTTCATAATCATCAGCATCCCATAGCTGGAAATTAACTACTTTTTCATTTCTGATGACCCCGCCGCAGTCGATGAAATTTTTTGTGATCTGACCCACTTCTGTTACGTGGAAATGTTCTGGAACAAAATTTCCGTTTTCTAATTGAAATTCAACATTTTCCAATGCCGGTAGGATTTCTTTGATTTCTGATAGTCTCATAGTAGATTAAAATTGAGTGTTATAATTTTGTAATAATATATTGCAATATTACGATGCTTATATTCAAAAAAATGCCTTAACAGCATTGTTTTATAGTAACATCCTGATTAAAAAACAGGTTGAATTCATTCTGAAACTGTTTCCATGTACTTTCATTAATGCAGTAACATACAGACTTTCCTTCAATGGAACCTTTGATGATTCCAATATTCTTAAGCTCTTTTAAATGCTGCGAAATGGTGGCCTGTGCCAATCCGAGTTCTTCAACGAGATCATTACAGATACATGCTTTTTGATTAATGATGTACTGTAAAATTGCGATTCTCGCCGGATGTCCCAAAACTTTAAGCAGAGAAGCCAGCTTATTTTGCTCGTCAGTATAAATTTCTGTTTTAGTAACTCCCATTGTTGTATTTTATATTGCAATATTACGATGATAAATTAATTAAGCAATGAAAAAATTTCATAATTTTCATTAATGATATTTAAATTACTGATTGTCATTATTTTAAAATTCAATGAATCATGTCTGAAATAAAAAAGATGAAGCCTGTTTTTGCCTCATCTTTTAATTTACTGTTAGGGTAAACTAATCTTTTTGCCTTGTTCGGGAAAAATGTAATTTACTTTTAAAGGATTGTTCTCCAATAATTCCTTTTTGATCAATTCAGGATTATCACCTGTCGGCTTTCTGTGAGTAACCACGATATTAAGGCCTTCAAGGCTGCTTTGTCCGGTCTTTTCTTTAAGTTTACTCAATTCCTCGGTCAGCAGATCAGGAGTAAGGTGCCCAAACAGAAGATGTTCCGGCTGACTGTTGGGGAAGGAAACTTCAATTAATATTGTATTGAGCTGTTTTTTCTTAACAAGAGGAGCTGCCACGTTCCAAAGTTGATCCAAACGGTCAGATTTTTCTATACGGTCAGCACCCGTATCTCCCAGATAAAGCAAATAATGGTTGTCCCTTCTTACCAAGGCTGCACTGCTCTTATAAGGATTTACATGGCTTAGTTCATAGCCGGTTACAAAAAAGGGAGTTTTAGGTGCAGGAATTTCACTTCCTGCCTGCAGTTCATTATAATGGTATTTTCCAAGGATAGGTTTTTGCCCCTGATCAGCAAAATTGATCCAGGTATCCGTGATAAAGTAGTGATTCTGAAGAATCTGAATCACAGGAGCTATAGCAAAAATATCTTTTTTCGAATCGGCCGGAGAATTGATGATCAGCCCTGATAAATGATCCAGGTGGCCGTGAGATACAAAATATCCTTTTATCTGATCCTTCAGAACTGTTTCTGTAGTTCCGTCCAGGCTTTTCATTTCGATTGCTTTCCGGATTCCGGCATTTACCGTACCGGCATCAAGGCAGAGAAATGCATTGTCTTTCGGAGCGCCTACCAGATACGCTGATAAATTATCTTCCTGTTCACCACCATATATTCCTAAGGGAATTACATCAAAATTCTGTGCCTGGCAAACCATATTCAGAAGAACCAATAAAGAAAGGGCTGTTTTTTTCATACTACTTATAATAAAAACCATCTTTTTAGAGATGGACAGGGCAAATTTACGCTATTTTTTGACGATGGGCATTCTCTATTAGTAAAGCCTGCTGAAAGTCAGCAGACTTTATTTTTAATAACATTTTTACTGAGGTTGTTGCTGTGTTACACAATGAACCATTCCGCCATTGGCAAATAAATTCCGGCAGTCTATACCAACCACCTGTTTGCCAGGATAAAGCTGTTGGATAATATTGTTGGCAACTGCATCGTTAGGGTCGTTATAATTAGGAACCAATACACGGTTATTCGCAATATAATAATTGATATAAGAAGCACGACCTACATTCTTTCCGTACGTAGTGATCACATCATTTCTTGTTAAAGGTACTTTTACAAAGTGATAGGCAGCTCCGGTTTTTGTGGTTGCATCATACAGTTTATCAATATCTCCGTCCGGTACCTGCCAGTAGGCCAGATCATCAGGACTCATTGTAATAATGGTGGAAGAATTGGCAAACCGGGCAAAACCATCAATGTGCATATCTGTAATATCCAGACCGGCTTTTCCATTCAGCCAGATAAATTTGGTTACTCCGAGGTTTTTAGTAAATATAGCCTCTGCCTGTTGTTGCGTCATTCCCGGATTTCTGTTATTATTCAGAATGGAACTTTTGCAAGCCATTAATACTCCGTTTCCGTCAATTTCCACACTTCCGCCTTCATTGATCATCACTGAGTTAAGATTGATTTTTGGTATATTGGTATCGGCTGCTATTTTTGAAGGTATTACGTTACATTTGCTGTAATCGGCTTTGTTTCCCCAGCCGTTAAATCCCCAGTCCTGAATGAATAACTGTCCGTTCTGATCTTTTACATAAATAGGACCGTTATCCCTTACCCAGAAATCATCCGTTGGATAAATTTTGAAGTTGATATTGGTGAGAGAAACTCCAGCATTGTTGAGCAGGCCTATAATACGATTCTTTTCTGTCCCGTCATAGGCAATGATATGAACCTTTTCACTTTGTACAAGTTCTTTGGTCATCGCTACCCAGGTGGCATCCAGTCTGTTGCGGTAAGTCACTCCATACTGATACTGATGAGGCCATTGAAGCCAGGTTCCTTCATGGGGAGCTGATTCTTCAGGCATTTTGTAAACAATGGTTTCCGGATTTACCATACCCGGTAATTCTGTTAAGTCCGCTGATGAGCAGGATAATAGAAGAAGAGGTAATAATGGGAACATGATTTTCTTTTTTTGCATAACTGATCTATTTTTAACAGAGCAAAATTAGATCGATTGTTTTTCTTAAAGTTGTCCCAAATTGACAACTTACTTCAAAGGTAATAAAATATAGGTCAGCTGTTTTTCCTGGCCGTCTTCATTTTCAGCATGATTTTCATACTTTTCAATGATAGGAGTGTGTGAAAACTCAAGACCTGAATTGAAAATCCAGCGGGAATAGATTTTCGTATACGTGTCGTCTATTGTTTCGTAGCTTCCATGATGGGTAAAACGGGCATATTTACCTCCGAATATCATTTTTGAAGGTAGCTTTTTATTTCCGGACTGAACGGATGAGCATGCATCATAGCGGCAGTTGATTTCTGTTTTTATTAATGGTTCATCGGCTATAACTCCAAAATATTCTATCCCGGAGTCAGGGAAATCATTTTCCATGAACTTTTCCCACAGAACTTCAATCTCTTCATTGTTATAATAGGTGTTAATACTCTGATAATATACCTGGACAGGTTTCAGATAAACAATTTCGGGTTCCAGCAAGACCTCTGAGGTAACAGGAATGATAGTACCTCCACAAAGGAGTTGTTCCTTACTTTGTTTTGCAGTTTTAGGAGAAATCCCAAAATGTTGTTTAAAAGCTTTGGAAAAGGAAGCGATATTGGCAAAACCCACTTCAATGGCAATGGAGGTGAGATTTTCCTGGGTATAAAGAATGCGTTTATAGGCATTTTCTACTTTTAATCTTTGCTGGAAAGCACCTATTGTCTCCCCACAGCTGTGCTTGAAAATGCGCTGGATATTCCGGTAAGAATAATGAGAAATGTCTTCCAGTTCCTTTGCAGAAACATGCTGGTCGTAATTCTTCTCCATGAAATTGATAACTCTGTAAATACAATTCAGGTTGTCTTCCATAAGCATTGAAATTTTTCCGAAACTGGTGATATGAAATAAATTACAAATAAAAGAAATAAAAAAATATCTTGACAATATTGTAATTTAGCTTTCGGTAAAAATAGATTTAAAAAAAATGAATTTTACCGCTCTAAAACGAAAAACCAAGAAATACTATTAAATATGGAAAAAGATTTGTCAGAATTAACGGATCAGGAGCTGATAGAGAAAAAAAGAACTATTGAAGCCAGAAATGTTGTGAATGCTATCATCCTGGGGGTATTGGCTGGAATTGCTATTTATAGTACCATAACCAAAGGGATCAGTTTCACTACTTTTTTACCGATACTTCTTGCTTTTTTTGTGGCCAACAGCTGGAATAAAGGTAAGAAAGGCTTGAAAAGGGAAATGGACTCCAGAAATGTGAAGTAATGCAGGAATTTAACAGAAAAACAGAAACTGGTGCTGTAGCCTATTTCCGGTATTGCATCAGAAACGGAGATGTAAAAGGAGCATTAAGCTGTTTTCATCCTGAAGCAGTCTACATAGACCGCGATGGAAGAGAGTGGAGAGGGCTTGAACAGATAGAAAGGGCAATGAATGAGATTTGCCGCTTACAACTGGATATTCAAGGTGAAACTCCACATATCACTGTTGTAAATGATCTGGCGATGTGGCAGGATCAGTGGGAAATAACGGGAACTGCTCCGGATGGGCATTCTATTCATATGACAGGCAATACTTCCTGTATCATGAAAAGAAATGAAGAAGGAGAGTGGCTGTGGCTGGTTGACAATCCTTTCGGTTCTGCTGTGCTTAAAAATGACAATCTGGTATAAAGTCTTTCAGAAACAAATAAAAAACCTTCAGCTGAACTGAAGGTTTTACTTTTATATTATTTTACTGATTTTAGTTGCGTAAGAATTGGCCGATCCCGGGAGAATCGAAAGTGAATGCATTCTGATTTTCAGATTTGTCAATTTTATTGCTGATGGTTAATGCCCATAATACAAGCTCTTTGCAGAAATTCTGATCTTCTTTGCTCAATTCAGAGGCATTTTCTTCCACCACAGTTGTCAAAGGTTCTATCTTGTCAAGTTTAGCATAAAATTCTTCATCCGTATCATTGTAGTTAAGTTCTAAATGATTTTTGTTAAACCATCTGATCAGGTCAGTGTACGGAGTTTTGATGCCTTCTTTTTCCAGTTTTGAAATACGTGGGAACAGGCTTTCGAATTGGGTCATTACCGCTTTATCAATTAATATTTTGGCCACGTAATCTGCTCCTTCCTGTTCTCCTTCATAGACCAGCTCAATTTTCCCTGTGATGGATGGAATGATCGACATAAAATCTAGCAGACGTACAGTGGTTCTTTCTGCTCCGGATTCAATTAAACGTAATTTCGCCGCTGCCACTAAATTTTCCATGGCACTGATGGTCAAACGGGCACTGACACCACTTTTGGCATCCACATATTCGCTGATACGGGCGGCAAAAGCAACCTCTTCCAAAAGATCTTTTGCCAGATCAGGAATCTGAATCTGTTCTTTATCTTCAGCAGAAATCAGTGCTTCCTGTTCTGTAATTTGTCTGGCAAGTGCTATTGTTTTGGGATAGTGTGTGAAGATCTGAGATCCGATTCTGTCTTTCAGCGGCGTTACAATACTTCCTCTGTTCGTATAGTCTTCCGGATTGGCGGTAAAGACAAACTGAATATCAAGCGGCATTCTCAGCTGGAATCCGCGGATCTGAATATCTCCTTCCTGTAAAATATTAAACAAAGAAACCTGAATTCTTGCCTGCAGATCCGGTAATTCATTTAAAACAAAAATAGAACGGTTGGCACGCGGAATCATTCCATAATGGAGGACACGTTCGTCGGAATAGGGCAGTTTCAGGGTTGCAGCTTTAATAGGATCAATGTCACCGATTAAGTCAGCAACATTTACATCGGGAGTGGCCAGTTTTTCGTAGAAACGGTGAGAACGGTGCACCCATGAAATCGGAGTTTCATCACCCAGTTCAGCAATCAGGTCTTTGGCAAATTTTGAAATGGGCTGAAACGGGCTGTCATTGATTTCAGACCCTTTTACGATAGGCATATATTCATCAAGCAGATTAACCATACTTCTTGCAATCCTGGTTTTTGCCTGTCCGCGCAGTCCCAGTAAATTGATGTGGTGTCCGGCAAGAATTGCCTTTTTCAGTTGGGGAACAACCGTGTCTTCATAGCCCCAAAGCCCTTCAAACACAGGTTCTTTAGATTTGATTCTGGCAATCAGATTGGCCTGGATTTCCTCATTAATCGTTTTGTGAGTATAACCGGATTTTTTTAATTCTTTGAATGTAATATCGTTTTTCATTGTCTTGTAATACTATTTATCTGATGAGATTTTTATTTTTAAATAATGTAAAATCTGATCTTTATATTCTTCTTATTCTGTTTTTTTCGTAATCTTCAAAAATCATTTGTCCTAATCCTGACAGTCCGGTCAGGAAGGCTTTTCCTTTATTTTGGGCTGTAAACTCTTCCACAAACTGACGCAGGTAAGGATCCTGGGCAATCATGAAAGTCGTGATAGGAATTTTCAGTTTTCTCGCCTGCGCTGCTCTGTTGAAACATTGGTTGACAATCTTTTCATCCAGCCCAAAGCTGTTCATATAAAACTCACCGCTGGGCAACTGAATACAGCTGGGTTTTCCGTCGGTGATCATAAAAATCTGCTTGTTGGTATTTCTTTTTCTGCGAAGGATATCCATGGCGAGTTCCAAACCTGCTACGGTATTGGTATGATAAGGACCAACTTTTAAATAGGGAAGGTCTTTGATCTTAATGGGCCATGCCTCGTTTCCAAAAACAATAATATCGATGGAATCTTTCGGATATTTTCTTTTAATCAATTCTACGAGTGCCATGGCTACTTTTTTGGCCGGAGTAATCCTGTCTTCACCATATAAGATCATAGAATGGCTGATATCAATCATCAGAACAGTACTCATCTGTGCCTTATGCTTGGTTTCCTCTACGATCAGGTCTTCTTCTGTGAGACGAAGGTCTGAGATTCCGTTGTTGATCTGTGCATTCTTTAAACTTTCGGTCATGTTCACAGCAGTAAGGTCATCCCCGTATTGGAAAGAACGGTTTTCGCCATCACGTTCATCTCCGATTCCTGTTTTATGGGTACGGTGATTTCCGGCTCCGTTTTTCTTCAGTTTCCCAAAGATCTGATCCAGCGCATATTCACGAAGGGCAGCTTCCAGTTTCGGGGTTAATATATTTTTACCTTTTCCACTTCCCGTATTACCTTCTTCAGGATCTTCTTCCCTGATATAACCTCGTTTTTTCAAATCCTCTTCAAAATCCTGAAGGGTATACTCATCACTGAAAATATCATATTCCTGATCAAGCATGTCCAGCCAGTCGAAGGCTTCTTCAATATCTCCGGAGGTATGGGTAAGCAGATCTTTGAAAACATCAAAGACACGCTCAAAATGTGATAATTCCTCCGGCACATGCTTGCTGAATATAAAGCCTTTTCCGGGATTAAAATTTTTATCTCTCATAAGATGATAAAGCGGTTTTTGCAGTTAATTGCTTTTGAATATTCAGAGAATTCGGTGAATGGTCTGAAGTATTCTTTAATTCCTTTCAAACTGAAAAGTTAGGAAAATATCATCTCATGATTCCCCTGGAAAAATAGAAAATACTAATGATTGTGATATGGAATCGAAATATAATTCTGGGCTTTTTTTGCTTACTGTGAATTTTACATCCTTAACTTTATCAAAGTTTTGTGAGTTTGTAATGTGCATATTTTCAAATGTTTGAATTGTTTTTTGGAATGAAATAAACAGAAAAAGAACATTTTGCCGGAAGCCTGTTTTTTTGCTATTGATCTAAAAAAATAGATTTACATACATAAAACTGAGTGTTGACAAGCCGTTTTAATTGTAAAAAGAATTAAATTCTCTGTGTTTTATCAAATATTCATTATTAGTAAGAAGACAAAAATTACTTTAACTTTGCCAGTTAGATAATATATGGCTGTTATGAAATTGCTGAAAATAATGCTATATTGTTGAAGACTAATATCTAATGGACTTATGTAGTCAGGAAATTAATTTAACTGATAAACAAATATGAAAAATAAATTCTTAAATTTTAAATTGAGAAAACTTGTTCATTATTCCTTGATCCTTTGTATTTTACTGATACAGGTGATTATTGCCATATTTTTCTACAACGAATTTGTCAACGGGAAAAAGCTGAAGTTTATAAAAGATCAGCTTGAAGAAAGCCGTGCCCTGGGAGGATTAACTGATAATTCCAGGAAAGATTTCATGGATGCACAGGATCATCTTCAGAAATATATGGCTACTCAGGATAATGATGATCTGCAGCTCTATTTCCAGTCGCTGAGAAAACTTAAAACTAATTTTGATAAAATTGGTGAATACGAAAATACAAGTCCAAGATTGAAAAAAAATCTGGCTATTCGTAGTAAGGATACCTTAAAGACTGCAAAACTGAAGACGCTAATAGATTCAGTGTACCAGACATCCCTCAATCCACCGGCAAAAATTGAGGACAAACAATATGAACCTGCCAAGTATAAAAATGATTTTGAAGATTTCAATATTCAGACCCGTACTTATGCGGATACCATTAAAAAGAAAGGCTTTTTCGGGCGTCTGAAAGATGCGGTAACAGGGAAGGTGGATGTTCAGAAGGAGAGTACTGTAATTACAATGACCAATAACAAGACTCTGGATATTTCTCAGGTAAAATCCAAAATGGACAATACCCTAAAATCTATGGACAAGCATTACGCTGCCGAAGTAAAAAAGGTTCAGCTGCTTGCGGCCATTAGTCAGAAGAATAATTTACAGTTTTACAGCAATTTCAGTAAGCTGCTGGTATATAGTAATAACTTAATAGAGGTGTACGAAAATGCTATCAAGGATTTTCAATCTGAACTGGAAAAAGAATACAACGACCAAAGCTCTAATAATAACAAGATAAGAACCTATCTGGTATTGGGACTGATGATTCTGATGTTTATTGTTTCTATCCTGATTATGTATTTTACAAGAATGGCGTTTATCTATGAACAGAAACTGGATGCTGCCAATAAAGAGATTAAAAAGAACCTTAATTTCAAAAACAGGATTCTGGGAATGTTAAGTCATGACCTGAGGTCTCCTTTGAAAATCATCAATATTTTCATTGACAAAATCCACAGAACTACCGAAGATGAAACGATAAAGGATTATCTTAAATCCATCAAGTTCACCAACAGTACCTTGCTTCTGCAGTCTAATCAGATTCTGGAATATACCAAAAACGAGAATGCTGAAAAAGAGCTTATACAGTCGGTCTTCAATCTTAAAGATGAAATCAGCTCTATTGTAAAGGTAATTACCCCTTATCTGGAAACGAGAAACAACAGGTTTGCTGTGACAGACAGAATCCCTGAAAATCTGGTGGTCTATTCGGATAATATCAGAATCAATCAGATTTTTATGAATATTCTGGGGAATGCCAACAAGTTTACAGAAAACGGACAGATTGATCTTGTATTGGCTACAGAATCCCTTGGAGAAAATAAAATTTGCCTGATCACCACAGTAGCGGATACGGGAGTAGGAATATCAGAATCTGATCTTGGTAAAATTTTTGATCCTTATTATCAGGGTATGGTTTCTGATGAAGTAGATAATCTGGGAGCAGGACTTGGGCTTAACCTCGTAAAAGAAATTGTAGAGCTTTTTGACGGCAATATATCGGTCGAAAGCAAATTACATAAAGGAACTAAAGTGACATTCAGGATCAACTTAAACAGTAATAATAATGGAAACACCAATACAAAATAAAGAGATTATATTCCTTCTGGCAGACGATCACAGTATTGTACGCCAGGGAATGGAGATTGTTATCAGCGATATTGTTCCTAACGCCAAAGTTTATCAAACTTCATCCTTACATCAGGTATTGGAACTTATAGAATCGAAAGGAATCGAGATGGCTGTTATTGATGCCCATTTCCCGGACGGAAACAGTCTTCATATTTTACCACAGATGAAAAGCGTAAATCCTGATATTAAAATTTTGATTTTTACAGGACTTGAAGAAGAGCTGCACGGTCTTAAATTCATTAAAGCCGGTGCTGACGGCTATCTGAGTAAACTGAGTGAGGAAGAAGACGTAAGAAAAGCAATTACAACCTTCATCGAAAAGGGAGAGTACTTCTCTGATCTTCTGAGAAACCTGCTGGTACAGTTTGTTTACAATCCGGATCTGATAAGCCCGCTCAACAGTTTAACCAAAAGAGAAATGCAGATTGCAGAACTTTATGCTGAAGGATATGGAAACCTGGAAATTTCAAACAGTCTGAATATCAAACAAAATACAGTAAGCACAATCAAAAAAAATATCTTTGAAAAACTCAAGATTGAAAATATGGTTGAGCTTGTGGACCTTGTCAAAACCCACCATAAACTATAGTGTTTTTTAAGGTGATCTCCACTTCTTATTGTCAGAGTATTATATTTCATCGATAAATATCTATAAGTCGATCGACATGTATCGATGGGGTTTATAGAGAATTTTATTTGGAAATGTTGTTCCTTTGTAGTGTAAAATTTAAGTAATGAAAAACAACTGAGAAATGTTTTTTAACTTCTTAAGTTTCACAAGCAAAAACAACAAATGATGATAACTCAATAAATGGTGGTTATTAGAAACACAAATGATGAAAAATTAAAAAACACTGATGAAATTAAAGAAGTGTATGAAAAACCTTAGACGGACTTCTTAAAAAAGCCAAATGATCAGAAAAAAACACAAACACATATAGTGAGGTTCAGTTAACAGGTTACAGTACAAACACAAAAAGGAGGCATACAGCCTCCTTTTGTGTTTTTGGGCAAGAAATATATTTTCTCACTTCAACAAAACCATTGTGTTTTTTTATCAAATGATAAACAAATACTGCCATCTATCCCTTAGTTTTGTATCAAAAAAGATGTCAGGAGAAAAAGACTTGGCCCTACTGATTCAGAATATGGAACCAGTATTGAATACCGGAGAATATGTATTTTGTACTGTTGAAATTTTAGCTGCAATACCGGATCTCGAAAAGGTTCTGTTTTTTTTCCGGGAAAATGAAGCCGTTACCATTGTGGTAGAAAAAACAGTAGCAGATGAATGGAATATGGATTACAGCTATATTTCTTCATGGATTACTCTTACAATTCACTCTTCTCTTGAGGCCGTAGGGCTTACTGCAGTTTTTGCCAATGCCCTGAAAAAGGAAAATATCAGTTGTAATGTCGTTGCCGCTTACTTCCATGATCATATTTTTGTAGCCCGAAAAGATGCTGAAAAAGCAATGGAAGCCCTTTATGCATTGAGATCAGCTCAGGAGCTGTAAATTATTTTCGAAGAAATTGTATTTCACCTTTTAAAATGTCTGATTGAGCTGCTAAAATGTCCTCTTGATAATGAAATTGAGTGTTCTGCCTGTTTTTGTGTTTTATGTTTGCACCATAATCATACAAAAATAAACGACAATGAAAACAATCAGAAAAATCTCAGCCTTAAGCTTATTATGTTTAACTCTTTTTACTGTAGTGACAGTTTCCTGCACTGAGGAAAATGAGCCTCCCACGGCGCAGGAGATACAAAACAGAAACCACCAGACTGCCAAAACCCAATTCATAACCGTTAAAGGAAATGCCATCGCATACCGTGTTTTTGGAAAAGAAGACGGGATTCCTTTGGTTCTCCTTCCGGGATTAGGCGGCTCAATGGATGACTGGGATCCTGCAGTGACGGATGGACTGGCTAAAAACTATAAAATCATTATCTTTGATAACAAAGGAGTCTCTTCCTCAAAAGGAACCACTCCCAACACAGTCCAGGCGATGGCCGATGATGCGGTAGACTTTATTAAGGCTTTGAACCTGGCCAAAGTGAATATCATGGGATTTTCTATGGGAGGATTCGTCGCACAGCGAATAGTGCTTACCAATCCCTCACTGATTAATAAAGTGATTTTAACAGGTACAGGCCCTCAGGGAGCCATAGGATTGTCTAATCTGCCCAATATTATTGCCGGAACCGCTGGCTTAAGTCCTGAAGCTTCATTCCTGAAATTTGGTTTTACAGAATCTGCTCAGAGTATTGCGGAAGGAAAAGCTTCTTTTGCAAGGGTTCAGCTTCGTACGACGGACAGAGACCTTCCTTTAAGTGATGCTGCCTCCGGTGCTCAGTTTACTGCAGTATTGAGCTGGGCTCAGCCTGATGCTGATGCACTTACAGAAATAGAGAAGATTAAAAATCCGGTACTGATTGTACATGGTGAAAATGATCTTCCGGTATCTGTTCAGAATGCTAAAAATATGGCTCAGCATTTAGACCATGCAGAGCTGGTGATTTTCCCGGATTCAGGACATGCTTCTTTTTATCAGTATCACGATATATTTGTTGCGAAAGCTACAGAATTCCTCGGAAAATAAATCTGTTCTTAAAAAATTATAACAAGAAGACCCGCTGATGAACAGCGGGTCTTTTTTACTGATATCAGGATTTAGCTGAATTTCTTCACAGCCTCTTCGCTTACCGGAGTAAAAAAGTTAATCATATTGCCATCCGGATCACAGAACAGGAGAGATCTGTTTCCCCAGGGCATCGTTGTCGGCTCCTGAATAATTCGGGAAGTCATACTTTTAATCCTTTCGTATTCTTCGTCAACATTTTTAACCATAAATTCAATAATGGTTGATTTTGTTCCTGCGAAATCTGTAAGATCTTCCGAAAACATCTGCATGGTCCGGGTACTTCCGATAGCGATTGTGATAGAATCAGTAGAGAGTTCTGCAAAATCTTCTGTATACCATGTGGCAGAAAATCCGGTAATCTGTTCATAAAATGCTACTGTTGCTTTGATGTCCTGGCTGATCATTCTTAATGAGGTAAGTTTCATAAGGATACTATTTGTTTAAACTAATTTTAAACAAAGGTAACAGGTGTTTATGACAACAGCTTGTCAGTAGAAATCAAGCTCTTTAATCTCAAATATGATTAATAAAAATTAGCGATATGAATTAATCGCTTAATATCAGTAATCTGGATTTTCCTTCCTTCAGATCTGATCAGTTTTTCCTGCTTGAAATCATTGATGATACGGGCTAAGGTTTCTCTTGCTGTTCCCACCATATTGGCAAGATCCACACGGGAAAGGGTAATGAATACTTCATGGTCAGGTGTGTCATTTGATGTATACTTATCGTGAAGAATCAGTAAACTGAGAGCCGCTCTTTCACGGACTGTACGGTGGGATAAAACTGCAATAAGGTTCGCCATTACGCTGAATTCATGGCTTAAAGATTTCAGCAGCAGCCTCGAAAGCACTGATGACTGGCTCAGAATATCCAGAAAACTATCTTTTGAAATAAATGAGATCACAGAATTTTCAAGGGTTGAGGTTGTATCTCCGTAAGATTCATTGCTCAGAATGGCAGAATATCCGAAAAATTCACCGGAACTGTAAATGTAAATAATCTGCTCCCTTCCGTCATTATCTACCTTGTATTTCTTTATTTTACCTTCGTTCAGGTAGTAAACGCCATTGGGTTTCGTTCCGTCAGTAAATATGGGTTCATTTTTACGATAGTTCCTGGTTTTCATAGCTCCTGTAAGAAGATTTTTATCATACTCAGGGAGTTCATCAAAAAGATACTGATTGTTAAAAATAAATTTTGAGATCATAATTTTTCTATACAGGATATTGGATGTACGTTCAGTTTTTAACTTAAATCACATTTTAAACCGATCTAAATCACAAGATTTTTTTCCTGAACGATTTACTTTTACAAAAGTAATGAAATTGATTCTGAAATAAGAAACAGAGGATCTCATAGAGGTCTGGAAGCCTTTTCAGAATAATCATTTATTACTAAAAAATAGGATTTTACGTTAAAGGGGAAATAGTAGATCTATAAAGAACACTGGATAAATATTTAAGCGGACATGTTTTTCACAGTTTGACGCTGACATTTCTAATTATTTTTTTTACTTATTTATTTTATCCGGTTGTTCTTTTCCTGAAGGAAAAGCCCTTATAGAAATTTAAAATGTTCAGACACAGAGGGAAAAACAGAACCTATTTTCACAATCTTAAGCTTGCATCAGTACTTTCATTTGTTGCAGGGATAGTGAATATTGCAGGTGTTTTATCTGTGAAAGTGCTTACTACGAATATAACCGGACATTTTGCCTTCTTTTCTGAAGAAATTCTTCTCGATCATTACAGCAAAGCACTCACTTATTTTATCTTTATTATATGTTTTCTGGGAGGAGCATTTTCATCCAGTTTTATGGTTGAGTTTTCGTCCGGACACAAAATGTTCCGCCCGCATCTCATTCCTTTGATCACCGAAATTCTGATTTTAGGTTTTGTGGGAATAACAGGTGACCAAACATTGAAAATCTCAATATCTCCTTATGCAATTGCCGGGCTTTTGCTTTTTGCAATGGGCGTTCAGAACTCACTGGTAACAAGAGTATCACAATCTGTGGTAAGAACCACTCATCTTACGGGCTTATTTACTGATCTGGGAATAGAGCTTTCAAAACTTTTTTTTAAGGAAAGGGAAAATGAAAAGAGGCAGCTTAAAAAGAATATCGCCCTGAAACTGGTGATTATTGCCTGCTTTTTTGCAGGATGTATGATTGGTGGTTTTGTGTATAGCATGATTCAGCTCAAAACGCTGCTTGTAACTGCGGGATTGCTCTTTGGCGTAATCAGGTATGATAAGTTCCTGTACCGGTATTATGCTTTAAAAAGGAAATTCAGATAGAATACAATAAAAAAGGATATTCCGTTGTTGGGAATATCCTTTTTAAATTTATGGTGTTACAGGCTGGATCACAAAAGTTTCCGTATCTGTTGTGTGGGCTGAAAAATAGCCTAATGCTCCGTTGCTGATATTACTCGGAGGATTAGCTGGAGTAGCAGTTCCGCCGCTGCCGCCCGAAATCTGAAGCAATGCACTGTAGTAAGTAAATACATTGGTGTCGATTGACTGCATTTCCACATGGATTTTGTCTCCCGGCACTACTTCATGGTCGCGGCCCTTGTTATCGTCATTGGGAAGAATCAGAGGCTGTTGGTTCGGTAAGCCATTATTGACATTGTCTGAAAAAGTATTCATGTATTTTTTAGGCAGATCATTAATCGTAAAACTAAAAAGATAACGGTTTCCTAATGGCATTGGATCTGTAAAGAGTGGTAAAAGAGTATAGGTAGTCTTGTCACCAAATTTAAAAGAACTCTGTTCCAGTCCGTCAAAATATACTACCTCAGGCATTGTACTCTGAGCAGTATATTGTTTTCCTTCTGCCTGTATTTTTAATGTATACGTTCTGCCGGGCGTACCTACAAAAGTAGTGGTCTGATACATTCCGTTTCCTGTATAGTGAAGCGTTTCAGTCTGGCCTGTATCATCGCTTAAAACCACCTGGGCTCCGGTTACTGCCGGATACTGATTAGGTTCTGAAAACCCAACGGACTTTGTGATTTTTATAGTATAAGGTCCTGACTGATTGGTTACATTGCCTTCAATGACAATATTCCCGCTCTGATCGTTCAGATCCAGGTCTATTTCCTTTTCACAGGAGGTTAAGGCAAAGAGGGAAACTATGATATAAAAAGTATTTTTCATGAGTTAGAATTTGAAATTATAAGTGATATTAGGGACCCATCGGAATAAGGAGGTCTGCATGGCACGTGTTGTTCCCGGGCGGTCAGGATTGTCTTCAAAATTGATTGTATAAGCATTTTCTCTGCCATACAGGTTATAAATACCAAATGTCCATGAACCACGGAACCGCTTATTGGAACTTGGTTCGTAAGTAGCACTCAAATCCATTCTGTGATATGCAGGCATTCTGTCAGCATTTCTGTTGCTGTACTGGAAGACTGTTTGTCCGTTCAGCTCATATTTTCCGGTAGGGAAGGTAACTGCATTTCCGGTACTGTATACAAATAGCCCTGAAAAACTCCATTTCGGATTAAGCTGATACGTTGCAACGACAGATAAATCATGGGTTTTATCCATTCTGGCGTTATACCATTCATTATTATTGATTCCGTTGATCTTTCTTTCTGTTTTAGAAAGGGTATAGGAGATCCATCCTGTCAGTTTTCCGCTTTTCTTTTTGGCAATGAGTTCCAGACCGTAGGCTCTCCCTTTTCCGAATAATAGTTCACTTTCTACGTCGGCTCCCGTGTCAAAGCCAATCTGAGCCCCGTTTTTAAAGTCGATCTGATTTTTCATATCTTTGTAATAAACCTCAGCGTTCAATTCATAATTATTGTTGTTGAAGTTTCTGCTGTACCCTAAACTGATCTGATCTGCGATTTCCGGTTTTACCGTATAGCTGCTTCCTATCCACTGATCGGTAGGATTTCCACTGTTGCTGTTGCTTAAGAGGTGAAGATTCTGGGTGTTTCTGGAATAACCTCCTTTCACACTGCTCACTTCATTAATGCGGTAGTTGGTGCTGATACGCGGTTCAATATTCACATAGGTCTTCCCGAATTTTCCTTTCTCTAAAAATTTACTGTCGGTAAGCACACCGTTTTCATAGGTATTGAAAGTATCACCTCCCAGTATACTGAACATGGAAAGCCTTGCTCCATAATTGATGGTCAGCTTTTCCGTTGCTTTATAATCATCATTGATGTAAACAGCATTTTCCCACGAGTATCTCGGATTTCTTGCAAAGCTGCTCACCGTAGTACCGGAGGCACTGCTCGGAGTAAGGGTATGATAAATAGACTGCAGACCGAAACGTACAGAATGCTTATTTCCGGCAAACCAGGTAAAATCCTGCTTAAGATTCCAGTCACGGATTTTTGAATTTAAATCAAATACCGTATCATCATTTTTCAGACTGATTTTATAATCATAATTACTGTAAATAAATGAAGTGTTGGAGAATAGCTTACTGCTGATGATGCTGTTCCATCTCAAAGTGGCTGTCGTATTTCCCCAGTCTGTATTGAAAGTATCTCCCAATCCTAAAACATCTCTTCCAAAATATCCGGAAAGGTAAATACGGTTGTTTTCGTTGATCTGATAATTGGCTTTCAGGTTCAGATCGTAAAAATATAATTTGTTGTCCTTATAATCTTTATTAGCTTTAAGAAAAAGATCCGCATACGTTCTTCTTCCCGAAACAATGAATGATGATTTTTCCTTTTGAATAGGCCCTTCCACACTCAGCCTGCTGCTGATAAGCCCGATTCCTCCGTTGATGTTATAATCTTTGTTGTTTCCGTCCTTCATTTTAACATCCAATACAGAAGAAAGACGTCCTCCGTATTGTGCGGGGCTGTTTCCTTTGATAATGCTGGCATCTTTCAGGGCGTCACTGTTGAATGTACTGAAAAAACCAAGAAGGTGAGAAGCATTATAAACAGGAGCTTCATCCAGCAGGATCAGGTTTTGGTCGGTAGCACCTCCTCTTACACTGAATCCGCTGCTTCCTTCACCGTTACTTTTGATCCCGGGTAAAAGCTGTATGGTTTTCATGACATCTTTTTCACCAAAAAGTACAGGAAGTTTCTCTATATTTTTAATACTTAACGTTTCTGCTCCCATTTGAGCTGAGGTCAGGTTTTTATCCTTTTTGATACCCGTTATCACCACCTCATCAATGGCTTTTTCTACAGATTCTGATGGAAGCAGCGGAAGATCAAGTTTTATATTTTGATCCACATTGATCTTCTGTTCAAAATCCTGATATCCCGGGTAGGAAATAATCAGGGTATAATTTCCTTCAGGTAATGAAAGAGAATAAAATCCATATTCGTTGGCAACAACATTAATGGTGGGATCTTCGCTTACTTTTACAGAGACTCCGATGAGCAATTCCCCGTTTTTTTTGTCTTTCACGGTTCCACTTACGGAATACGTTTGTTGGGCCATTGCCAGTGTACTGAAGCAGAGCGCAGCGGTGGCAGCGGTAATTTTTAGAAAGGATGTTTGCATTAGTTTATTTTAAAGTAGTAGATCTCTTGTCTATGAGTTAATGTTTTGATGATGTTCAATGAGTTGGATGAACAGGGGATTTGTTACAGGTAACAAATTAATTATGAAATAAATCCATGGGAAAAGCAGACTTCAGGAAATGATAATGGCAAGGATAAAAGAGGACTGTCAGATAAAAAGCAGTATTATGCATTGGATATTAATTTATTGTTGTTTTTTGGTAGATTTTATTGAAAAACAAATTATTAACGACTGTTATTTAGTTTTTATTATTACCCGGAATTAAAAAAATACAAATAAGCTTTTACAAGACTGTACGATGCTATCTGCTTCTGAGCCGGCTTGGCAGGATATTGAATTTTCGTTTAAATGCTGATGAAAAATGTCTCGGATTTTTATAGCCGATATGGTCAGAAATTTCGCTGATATTCAGGTCGCTGTCGAGAAGCATTTTTTTGGCCTGCTCCATTTTGAGATCATTCCAGAATCCGAAAACAGTAGTCCCGAAAATTTCTTTGAATCCTTTCTTTAAAGTAAATTCGTTGGTTCCCACCAGATGGGCAAGATCATTCAGAGAACTATCTGCATTCAGGTTTTTTACAATATAATCCCTCACAGCGTACATTTTCTCTATATCTTTTTTCTGAAGAGAAGAAGATGAGGATTCACTGTCAAAAAACTGTTCAAGCTGCAACAGAAGAAGTTCATTTACTTTAGCTTCAAGATAAATTCGTTTGAAAGTCCCTTTTCTGTTGCAAAGAATGATGTCGTTCAGAATCTGATACATATCATGGGTGATGCGGTTATGCTCACTCTGAATGAGAGATGAATTCTGCTTGTCAATCGAATTTCTGAATATTTCAAACAGTCCTGAATACTCAGGTAGAAATTTTTTTAAGAACTCAGGAGCAAGATTGATTTCGAATACATACATTTCCGGACCTTCGAATTCCATCCTGCCTTCCATATGATGGGCATAAATAATATTGTGCTGGTAGCTGTCAAACATTATCGTTTTTTGGAAGTTACCCGAAATGGCTTTGCTTTTTCCTTTCAGGGTAAAATGCATTTCTACCGAATCAAAATCACTCTCAAGGTACAATTGAAGCGGTTTATTCAATACAATATTCCCAAAACTGATGTGGACATGGGTAAAGCTTATTTCGTGATAAAAACCATTTCCATAAGGAGGAGTAAGCTGGGTAATGCATTCCTGGATGCCTCCATCATCTAAGAAATAAGAGGAAGGATAATCCCGCTCTATAAGCATGTTTCCAAAGTTTTCATCATATAGCCGTACTGTCATTTCCTTTTGCTTTGTTTGAATTTCCTTTTTACGGACTTTTTATTCCGTTTTACAGACCCTTTCTGTTGAATGTTTAGACTAAGTTTGCACAAAGGTAATAATTATTTAGAATCATTCTTAATAATTAAATTGCTTTTAAATAAAAGAAAGAAATAATGAAACGATATGCATCTTATACAAATTAATTATTAAAAATTATGAAATATTCAGGTAAAATAAACTGGTCTTTTGCTGCAGCAATAGCGGTGTCAATATGTTGGATTATTGGTGATATTTACGTTGCCGGATTTGATCCGGATCCATCAGATTATCCTTTGTTTTCAAAAACCTATGCAGATCAGGTAAATCTGGAATTTGCAACTTTAATGCTGGAAGGTTCCACTCCGAGATTGATGTTTGGTGCTTTGATTGGTGCTCTTACGGGGCCTTTACTGCTTCCTGCTACGTGGCTGGTATATCAGTTTTTCAAAGACACTCAAAAATGGTATGCAGTCTTTGTGTATTGGGTCTTACTGGCAGGGGCGGTTTTATCACCTTTAGGACATGCCGGATTCTTCTATGTTGGGGAGATTTATAAAGCAGTTTACCATACAGACTCTGTCTCTCACCCTTATCTTCTGGAGACGGGAAGAGGTTTTATGAAAATGCTTAACATTGCCTGGGGAACAGCTATTGGTGTATTGGCAGTCGGATGGATTTCCTTTGCTGTTTGTATTCTTTTCAATAAAACTCTATTGCCGGGGTGGATGGCTCTGCTGACACCATTTGCCCTTACTTTGTTTATCATTCCTATAAAAAATCTTTTACCGCTTCCTTTTTCAGGATGGGTAGGAGGTGCCATATTCAATATTGCCTATCTGACATTTTTCAGTTCACTGCTTTTCTTTTTCAGAAAGAAATTGCTGAACAGGATTTAGCTATAAAAAATATGACTATGATCTTAACCTAAAATAAATGGAGAGGAAAGTCTTTAAATCTTAGAATTTAAAGGCTTTTTTACATTAAAAACTATCTTTTTAGGAATATTGATCAAAATATTAACCTTATATTGGCTGGGAATAAGCGGAAGAATATGGAAAATCTGAAAATTTGGTTAAGAAAAAATGCTTCTACGGCAGTACTTACCGTATTATTTATTATCGTTTTGGTGAATAAAGATGCAAAGGCATGGCTCATGCGGCAGGTAGCGTCTACCGGAATCCTTAATTCCAGTATATCAGAATCAAAAGAAGGCCAGCATGTTTCAGCCAAAGTTTCCTATACCGGGCTGATGCTGAAAAAAGAAGATGGAACAATTATCGACGGGTCTGCTTTACAGAATAAAGTGGTCTTCATTAACTTCTGGGCATCGTGGTGCCCTCCCTGCAGGGCTGAATTTCCATCTGTTCAGAAGCTGTATGATCAGTATAAAAATAATCCGGATATGGTATTTCTTACAGTAAATCTGGATGATAATGTCAGCCTGGGAAAATCTTATTTAAAAGAGAAAGGCTTTACAGTTCCTTTTCTTACACCGGCTGGAAATATACCTGATGCATTGTATAGCGGCTCTCTGCCTACAACAGTAGTACTGGACAAGAAAGGAGAAATCCGCATGCAGCATACAGGAGTGGCAGATTATAGCAAAGATTCCTTTTATAAGCAGATTGATGAACTGTTGAACGAAAAGCCATAATTTTTAATAATGATGATTCCCTTTATCTTGCCTGCTCTTGCAGAAATAGAAACTGAAATCCTTAAAGAAAAAAGCACCGTGCAGAATTTTCCAAAGGTTATAGTATTTCCTTTCTCTGAAAGCTATAAAACGTTGGTTACTCAAATAAAAACAACAGAAATCTCTTCTGAGACCATTCTGTACAATTCAGTGGATGCAGTCAATGAAAATAAAGAATTTAACTTGCCGGAGTACTGGTGTTTTGCTGGCAACGGACAAGGTGACCGATGGTTTCTGGACAGGGATCAGAAGGTTTTTTTCTATGATCATGATGATGACGGGAAGCTGAAACCGATGCATATTAATTTTGAAGAATGGCTGCAAATGGCATTCATTATCCGTCAGCTGGATCATTGTTTTGATCAATATGACCATATCACTGAGCCGGTTCGTCAGGAGTTTTATAAAGCCCTGAATACTATTTATCCCACATTAAGTGATGTGTATCCGTTTACATTGTAATGTTGTTTTATATCCGTAACGAAGTTAAATTAAACCTTCAAAATATAATCTGAAGGTTTTTTCTTACATTTATCTATACCAATTACAATATCCAAGGATCTTATGAATATTCAACTCTTTTCAAAAAATGCTTTAGTAGGAGGGGCAACCCAGGGAATAGGCGCCGGGATTGCTTTAGAACTGGCAAAATGCGGTGCTAATGTTACGGTTATGGCCCGTAATGAAGCCAAACTTAAAGACTTTATTTCATCTCTGCCAGTCATCAATCCTGATCAGAAACATGAATACCTGGTAGCCGACTTCTCGGATTTTGAAAGTTACAGGAAAATTATAGCGGGATATTTTAATAATCATTCGGTAGATATTCTGGTGAATAATACCAACGGCCCGGAACCCGGCCTGGCAGTTGACAAAAACACAGATGATTATCAGAAAGCATTTGATCTTCTTTTTAAAACCGTTTGTGAGACGACATTGCTGGCTTTGCCTCATATGATCCAACAGAAAAAAGGGCGTATCATCAATGTTTCATCACTTTCAGTAAAAGAACCGATCGGAAATCTGGCCTTGTCCAATTCTATCCGTTCTGCGGTAATTGCTTGGGCCAAAACGCTTTCCAACGAAATTGCACAACACAATATCACGGTAAATAATGTCTTAACAGGATATTTTGATACTGAAAGAATTCAGAAACTCGTTGCTCATGAAGCTCAGCAAAGTGGCAATGCTGAAGAAGAAATAAAAAAGGCGAGGGAAAATAAGATTCCGATGAAAAGATTCGGACAGCCTGAGGAATATGGACATCTCGTGGCTTTTCTGGCTTCTGAATATTCAAATTATCTTACCGGAACAAGTATTCCTTTGGATGGAGGATTGAATAATACGTATTAAAATTTTACCATTTAGGAAATATAGATTCTTTTAAACCGCAAAAGTTACAAAAGTTTTTGAATTTGTTTCTAAGCTTGCTATTTTGAGTGTTAAAGTACACTTAAGTTATTTGAAATCTTTGCTTTACTTCTTCTTATATGAACTTTTTGCAGCAATGTTTTTAAACTTAATTAAACTACGCCAAGACTTTTATGACTTTTGTGGTTTGAGAATAAAATAAGGTAAATGTAATAAACCCTTTCCCCCAGTTGTCATATACATATTGGAAAATATGATATGAAAAACTGGTCTTTTAAAAAATGGAACACCGTACTGGGATGGTTCCTTTTCGCTATTGCGCTTATTACTTATCTTTCAACGATAGAACATTCTTTGAGTTTCTGGGACTGCGGAGAATATATCTCTTCAGCTGTAAAGCTGGAGGTAACTCATGCTCCGGGAGCCGCTTTATTCCAGATTATAGGAGCCGTGGCGAGTATTTTTGCATTGGGAAATACTGAAAATTATGCTGTGGTGATCAATGCCATGTCGGCGTTATTCAGTGCATTTACCATTCTGTTGCTGTTCTGGACGATCACCCATTTTTTAAGACGGCTTTTGCATAAAGACTTTGAAGAGATTACAAAACATCAGGAAATCTCCATCCTTTTTGCCGGAGCTATCGGTGCCTTATGCTTTACCTTTTCAGATACCTTTTGGTTTTCGGCTGTAGAAGGTGAGGTGTATGCAATGGCTTCGCTGTTTATTGCGTTGCTGGTATGGCTCATCACGAAATGGGAAAATGAATATAAAGCTATTGACAGTGAGAGATGGATCATCCTTATTTTCTTTATCACAGGGCTTTCCGTAGGAGTACATATGATGTGTATGCTAGCTCTTCCGGCAATATGTCTGGTATATTACGCCCGGAATTATACCTTTTCGTGGAAAAGTTTTATCATAGCCAATCTTGTTACTTTGGGAATTCTTGCCTTCGTGTTCAAGATTATTTTCCCTTTGATTATGACCCTCTTTGGACAGCTTGAAATTTTCTTTGTGAATGGTTTAGGACTTCCTTTCCATTCAGGGACCATTGCGGCGTTTGTTCTTATGGCCGCAATAAGTTATTTCTTAATTAAGTATGCCGGAAAAACCAAAAAGAAGGTATACCAGACTGTTGTTTTATCCCTTGTTTACATGATCATTGGTTTCTCCTGCTGGCTGGTGATTCCGATAAGAGCCAATGCCAATCCGCCGATGAATCTTAATGATCCGGATACGGCTATCGGAATGAGAGATTATTATAACAGGGTTCAATATGGTGACTGGCCTACGATTTACGGGCAGAATTATACCGCTTTTCTCGACAAAAACGGGCTGGAAAAAGAGGAAGACGGAAGTTATAAAAGAGACATCACCGGAGATATTTATGAAAAAGATGAAAAGACCGAAACTTACAGAAAAACCGGAGAAAGATTCAACTATGTTTTTAATAAATCTCATATAAGCTTTATGCCAAGGATGTTCAATGAAGATAAAGAAGTGATGGCTAATTATATCTCATTGTATGGAGCTCCTGATTTTACCTTCAATTACGATAATGAAGATGTGGCAGACAATCCTGAGGCTAAACGTATTTTTGAAGAACTGAGAGCAAAATATGAAGGAGATTCTATCACTGCAGAAGATTATCTGAAAGTCAAGCCTTATGATCTTATGAAGGTGCAACGTCCATCCTTCGCTCAGAATATGGATTATTTTATTTCTTTCCAGAATGGATATTACTTTGTGCGATACCTGATGTGGAATTTTGTTGGAAGACAGAACGATCTTCAGGGACATATGGAAAATACCAACGGAAACTGGATTTCAGGATTTTCTTTTATTGATAATGCTCTGTTGGGTGATCAGGATCATATGCCTGCTCAATTTAAAAACGAAAGTACCGTAAAGTTTTTCTTTTTACCATTGATTCTGGGCCTGATTGGTTTCTTTTTCCAGCTGAACAGAGATTTTGGAAGATTTTATGCCATACTTTCACTGTTTATTCTGACCAGTGTGGGAATTGTTTTCTATACCGGAGTAAAACCGTTTGAAGTGCGGGAAAGAGACTATGCCATGGTAGGTTCATTCTATGCCTTTGCCGTGTGGATCGGCCTGGGAGCCGGAGCCATCCTTTGGCTGATTCAGTCTAAGATTAAATCCAATGCAGCCAACATTATACTGGGAGCTGTATTGCTGGGAATTCCTTTTATGATGGGATTCCAGAATTATACATCCCATGACAGAAGCAAAAAAACGGCAGCCCACGATTATGCCTATTCATTTTTACGGTCATTGCCTAAAGATGATATCATTTTTATTTATGGTGATAATGATACTTTTCCGGTGTGGGCGATTCAGGAAACAGAAAGATTCAGGGATGATGTGAAAACGGTCAATTTTACCCTTTTAGCCACTCCATGGAATATTGATCAGGTGAAAAGAAGAACCTACAATGCCATGGGAATTCCGGGTGAGCTGACCCATGAAGAATATAGAGACGGTGTCAATGATCAGGTGTATCTGATGAAAAAAGAAGATTGGGAAGGGCTTTTCCAGATGCTGAAAGAACAGGGAGCGCCGGACACGGCTTTCCAGGAGTTCAGAAAATACCTGACTCAGGATTCCATGACCCTGAAGGAGGCTATAAAATTTCTGAAATTACAATCGTCCGAAAAAGATGAATTGCTGAAAATGTACTTCGGCGAACAACAATATGAAAAATATAATATTCTTCCGGTGAGTAAATTTATTCTTCCGGTAAATAAAGCAAATGCGGTGAAAGCTGGAATCATTACTGAGGCAGATCTTCCAAAAGCTGTAGATCAGATTACAATTAATTATGAAGCCAATACGCTTTATAAAAGTAACCTGATGATGCTGGATATGCTGGCCAATTTCGACTGGAAGCGCCCGATCAGTTTCTCTTCAGGCGGAATGTATGAAAGCGAAAATATTTTTTATCTGGATGAATATCTGCAGTTTGACGGTTTCAGCTACAGATTGGTTCCCATTCATACGCCTCAGGGACCTGATGGAGATAAAGGAAGGGTAGATGCCCAATCTCTTTATCAGGTGGTGAAAAATTTCAGATGGGGAAATTTTAAAGATCTGAGTATTTATTATGATGAAACAGCTACGTCAAATATTTTGGGCTACAGAATGTCGGTGGGCAGAGCTGTATCTGCACTTGTGGCAGGCGGGCAGAAAGCGAAAGCACTCGAGTTACTGGAACTTGCTGCAAAAGAAATTCCTGCTGAAAAATACAACGATCCACGTTCACTGAGCGCCATGGTTACCGGATATATTGTTGCAGGGCAGGAGCAAAAGGGGCTTCAGCTGGCAGAAAATCTCAAAAAAGGAATATTTGAAGAATACGATTATTATCAAAGTCTTACTCCTTCATTTAAAGCAGCAGCCAAAAGACAGATGTGGTCCAAACCGATGGAATATGCATTGGTGGTTTCTGCTGTTACTGAAGGCTACAAAAAGCTCGGGCAAAATGAAAAAGCACATGCATATCTTTTAAAAGCAATGGAGCCTATCGACAAAAAATTCAATATCTTCATAAAAGGTCTGCAGCAGATGGGTAAAGAAAAAGCAATAAAAGAGTCTGAAAATGTACGCCAGATTGCTCCCTTTTATCAGTATCTGTTTAATGTTATGGAACCTTTTGATTCCACCTATTCCAGAAAAAAAGAAATTGAGATTACCAATGCGATGATGAAAGTGACACAGTAATAATCAGTGATAAAGCCTTTAAGCATAATGTTTAAAGGCTTTTATTTAATTCAGGGTGTCCAATTTAATCTGTAAAATTCTGAATGGCTTTATTGCTCTTCCTTAAATCAGAAGGTCTGGATTGGGTAAACTCATGGAAGGTGTCGCTAAAGGCACTGATAGAGCTGTATCCAACGTCATCCGCTATTTCATTGATAGGTTTATCGGTATTTAGAAGTAACTCAATTGCTTTAATAATTCTTAATGTTTTCAGGTACTGCAGAAAAGAAATATCCATATCCGCTTTGAACAGGCGGGACAAAGAGCGTTCACTCAAACCAAATTTACTGCTTACATTAGCCAGAGTCAATTTTTCTCCGATATTCCATTCCAGATAAGATACGATTTTCATCATCTGTTTGTTATGAGTGGCAGGAAGAATAATAGGTAATGGCTGTTGATGGGTTTTGGGAAGGATCTTTTTTAATGCTACCAGAAATTCAAAGTTTTCATCTTTTGCCGTTACATGCTTTTCATCCCATATTTCAGAATATTTGATCATCTGAATCAGGAGTTCTGATGCCGGATAAATGCCCAGTCTGCTGTAGAAAGGATCTGAAATATCATCATGGGCATAGAAGTAAAGAGACCGCAAAACCGTTGCCGTATGTCCGATCTCTAAAATATGCTCCATTCCCTGCGGAATCCAGAAGAAATGCCTTGCCGGAACCACATAGGTCCTGTTGTCAATCGTAATATAGGCGATACCCCCTTCCACATAGCTCAGCTGTCCTTTCGTATGTTTGTGAAAAGGAATCAGTTTTTCTGATTTTTCATGCATGACAAATACACTTTTATCGTCTTTATCAATATCAGGAAGCGCAGCAATTAATCCCATAAAAAAGTTTAAAACCCAAAGAAAATACAAATATAATCATTTGGCTGGAATCATGTAAAAGTTGACTATTTTAGATAAATAAAATTTCCGGATTGCCAATAAATTTGCAGTGCAATAATTCAAAAATTCAAATGAAAATTTATGTCGCCGGATTGCTGATGTTTGGAGTTTTCTCCATCGTATCAGCGCAGACCGGCAGTCCAGCAAAGGATACCATACGACTCTCCCTGAAGGAAGCATGGCAGAAAGCGGAAGAAAACAGCCGCCATATCAGAATCAATACCATCAACGTAGACATTGCCGAAGCCGAAGTAAAAGACGCCAAAAGAGAGCGCCTTCCGGAAATAGAAGTTAAAGGTTCTGCAGAAAAAGCTTCCAACATTCCTATCTATGAAAACGGAATCTTTTCAAAACCTACCCAGCATGAAGTTATCCATACGCTTTACAGAGCCGGAGCAGATTTTTATCTGAATATTTATAACGGAAACAAACTGAATCTTAAGATTAAGGAAAATCAAACGCTTCAGAAAATTAAGGATATCCAAAAAGAACAGTCCGTTTCAGATATTCACTACAAAACAGCATCACTTTATCTGGAATTACAGAAAACCTTAATCTTCAGGGATCTTATCAAGCAGGATATTGCTGATCAGAAAACACAACTGAAAGAAATACAGACTCTTTATAAAAACGGAGTGGTTTTAAAAAGTGATGTTTTAAGAATTGAACTTGAACTTTCAAAACGAAAAATGGCGCTGGTGACCATAGAAAATGATATTCTCATCGCCATGCAGAAACTGAATATCATTCTTGGAATTCCTGATGAACAGATCGTTATCCCTGAAGCACCGTTTAATCAGTGGAATGAAAATACAACATATGATGAATACCTGAAACTGGCACTGGATCATTCTTTTGATTACCACGTTTCTGAACAGCAGACAGCGCTGAGTATCATCAAACTGAAACAGGTAAAAGCGAATGTAAGGCCTAAAATAGGGATGTATGGCGAATTTTATTATGCCAATCCACAGATTTTTCTTTATCCGTACAATCCGTATTGGTATTCATTGGGGATTGTGGGAATTAAAGCTTCATTTTCCATCTCTTCCCTTTACCACAATACCCATAAGGTAAAGGCAGCCCAGCTTGAATTTGAAAAAGAAGAGGAAGTGCACAGGGATACTGAAGATAAAGTAAGACAGCAGGTGAAAGAAGCTTATTTAAGGTACCAGGAAGCTTTGGAACAGATAAAAGTGGCAGAAGCCAATGTCGCTCAGGCAAAGGAAAATGCACGTATTATCAAAAATACTTACTTCAGCCAGACTTCCCTTATTACAGAACTGCTGGATGCAGATATACAGCTGCTTCAGACAAAATTTGAACTGGAAGCAGCTAAAATTATGGCACAGAACAATTATTATTTATTACAAAATATTACAGGCGTTTTATAAAACAATGAAAAAAAAATACACTCCCACCGATAGAATGATCACGAAGATCACAGGATGGATTTCAGTTGTAATCGTTGCTGCACTTGCAGTGTGGGGCGGGTTTACCCTAAAAAATTATTATGCCTATGAGCAGACCAATGATGCACAGGTTCAGGAATATGTAAATCCTATTATTTCAAGAGCCGGAGGATTTATTGTTGCCGTAAAATTTGAGGAAAATCAGGAAGTAAAAAAGGGCGATACTCTTTTAATCATTGATAACCGTGAATATGTCCTTCAGGAAAAGCAGACTCAGGCAGCCCTTCAGAAAGCCCGTGCCCAACTGAGAGTATTGGAAAGTACTACAGGAACTACAGAAAAGGAAGCTGCCGCAGCGATGGCTCAGGTGGATGCCAATAAAGCGAAAGTCTGGAAACAGCAGCTTGATTATAACAGATATAAAAAACTGTATGATGAAGAATCTGCTACCAAACAGCGCCTTGAAGATGTGAAAGCAACACTGGATGTCAACGAAAGTGATTATAAATCTTCACAGAATAATTATGCAGCTTCTGTATCCAGGATTAATGATATTCGGACAGAAAAAGCCGTGGTTTTGGCAGAAATTGCCAGACTGGAAGCATTGCTGGACCGTCATAAACTGGATGTAAGTTATACAGCTGTCACCGCTGCTTATGATGGAAGAATGGGACGACGAACCGTAGAAGTAGGCCAGATGATTGATGCCGGAGAAACGCTGGCATTCATTGTCAATAATGAAACTGATAAATGGGTAGTGGCTAATTATAAAGAAACCCAGATCAGGGATATGCATATCGGTGATCATGTGAAAATTGTTGCAGATTCTTATCCGGACAAAGAATTCCAGGGAACGATTATTTCCCTTTCTCCTGCAACAGGCTCAAGTTTTTCATTGCTTCCACCGGATAACTCTACCGGAAATTATGTGAAAATTGTACAGCGTATTCCTGTAAGAATCAGAGTAGATGGACAAAGAAGTCAGATTGATGTTCTGAAAGTAGGAATGAATGTGAATGTATACGCTGATAAAAAGCATTCCAATGGCTAAAAGACAGATGCCTTATTTCAAAAAATGGGCTCCGGAATGGCTGGTGAAAATTATTCTTTTTTCAATGACACTTCCCGGAATTATTATCTTTTTTCTCCCTTTAGCCAATGTGAATGCAGCAGCAGGATATTACGGAAGCGAGCCGGCAGACATTCAGTTCTCGGTAGCATTATTTTATGCAGGGTATGTAGGTTTTTATAGCCTGGAAAGACGATTTTTCAGTTTTCTGGCTGCAAAAGAATATTTTCTTCTTTTTACCACACTGCAAATTCTGGCCTGTCTGGTATGTTATTCTACCCATGAAATTTATATTCTGTTTCCGGTGCGTTTCATGCAGGGAATGTTATTTGCCGGGAATGTAAACCTTTCACTAACCCTTATTTTCACCCGGCTGAGCAGTGAAAGGGGCCGGGAGATCAGCTTTTCAGTGTTTTTCGGGATCTTAATTTGTGCTTTGCCGTTTAATAACCTTATAACCGCCGACCTCATAGATTCGTATAATTTTAATATCGTCTATAAAACAGCCATCTTCTCATATCTTCCGGGACTTATTTTCCTCACCCTGGCAATGAGTAACTACAGAACCCATGCAAGATTTCATCTCTATAAACTCGACTGGCAGAGTTTTGGACTGTTCAGTACGATGCTGGTGCTCATAGGATATATAACCATTTTCGGGCAGGAATATTATTGGCTGGAGGATAACAGGATTTTGGGAAGCGTCATTGGAATTATTGTCCTGGGTGGAATATCAGTATTTCGCCAGCAGGCTATTAAAAGGCCTTATATTGATCTGCGTGTTTTCAGATACCGGAATTTTAAAGTAGGTCTGCTGATTCTTTTTGTGATGTATATCTGCAGGTTTGCTTCAGGAATTGTCAATAATTATTTTGCATCGGAGCTGCATCTGGACCCATTTCATATTTCCTATATTAATATTTTCAATCTTGCAGGATTGGTTATGGGAGTCATTGTTGCCTGCTGTATGGTTTTGCAGAAAAAAAATATACGGTATATCTGGGGACCGGGTTTTTTAATGCTGCTCATTTTTCATGCGGTCATGTATTATTCTTTTGATGTTCAGGCTGATGAGTTTAATTACTATATCCCGTTATTTATTCAGGGATTGGGTGTGGGATTGATTATGGTTCCGACGATTATCTTTATTATTTCGTCAGTTCCTGCAGTCATTGGCCCTTCAGCTGCGGCAACTGCCTTAGCAATACGGTATCTCGGATTTTGTATCAGTATTGCCCTGATCAATTTTTTTGAACTGTTTGAGAAAAGCCGTCATTATAATGCCTTTCAGGATCATCTAAGTGCTGTCGATCCGGAAGTTAAAAGTTTTCTCCATCAGCAGACTGCTAGGCTTATCGCTCGCGGAATGCCGGAAGATAAGGCTGTTAAAGCTGCCAATAAGCTATTGATTGGCAGAATGAATGTTCAGGATCATGTCCGTTTTGCGATGGATTATTATGAAATGATGGTATGGCTTCTTGCCGCCTCATTGTTATTGATTTTCCTTTTCCCATATCTTAACCGCACTGCTCTTTATTTAAAATCACGCAGATTATCTCCTGCGTAAAGAGAATTTTAATGTTAATCATCGAAAAAGTATAGCTTGTCAGCTAATTTTATAGTAGAGTGCTGAGACTGTCTGATAAGGCAGTCTCTTTTATTTTGATAAAGGATAATGATTACTTCTGGCCGGAATTGTATGTTTTTTGTCATTGCAGACAAAATCCTTTCTCTCTACATTTGTACTCATACAGAACGAGATATGAAGAAAGAAGGGCGAAAAACAGCAATGAAAAATATAGTGCTTTTAGCATTGCCGGAGGTACAGCTGCTTGATATTGCCGGACCATGGGATGTTTTTACATCAGCAAACCGTTTTTTAAATGATAAACAGGATTCCGGTTATCATGTGTATCTGGTATCCGGAACTTCAGAAAAAATAATATATTCAGGTTCAGGAATGCCTTTATCATGCAGCCATACTATTTATGATATTGATTTTTCCGTAGACACTTTACTGGTAGCAGGTACCACGTTGAATGTGCTGGATGAGGTCAATCCGGATATTTATCATTACCTTCAAAATATAGCTCCCGGCGTGAGACGAATGGGATCTGTCTGTGTAGGGGCGTTCATCCTTGCCAAAGCTGGTCTGCTGGATGGCAAACAGGTAACTACTCACTGGAAGTTCGCAGATACTTTACAGAAATCTTATCCAAAATTGGATGTGAATATTAATCCTTTTTTTATCCGTGACAGGCCAATTTATACTTCAGGAGGTGTTTCTTCAGGGATGGATCTTGCATTGGCTCTATTGGAAGAAGACTTTGGAAAACCTTTGGCGGCCGAAGTTGCCCGTCATCTCGTCCTGTATTTAAAAAGATCCGGAGCACAGTCTCAGTTTGGAAATGCATTGCCGGAATATGAAATAATGTCTCCTTTTACAAAACAAATCCGTGATTTATTGAAAGATAAGCTGGGAGAAGCTATTACGGTGGAGTATATGGCAGAGTTCCTGAACATGAGTGTCCGTAACTTTTCCAGGGTATTTGTAAAAGAGTCCGGAATGACTCCCGGTAGATTTCTCGAAAAAATGAGGCTGGATCAGGCTAAAAATATGCTTGAATATACTGACATGAGCATCGATATGATAGCTGGTAAATGCGGATTTAGTAATGCTGTTTCTCTCAGCCGCATATTTCTTAAAAACATCTCCCTCTCTCCGGCACAGTACAGGAAGGCATTCAAGACTACAGGATAATAGCTTTTTCTTATTGATTTTACATAAAACTGGCAATCATCAATTGTCAGCAGGGAAGACCTGTGCCATGATCTGAAAATAATAATCTTAAATAATAAAATTATGAATCACGTACCAAACAGCAAGACAATGAATGTAGCATTTTTAATCTATGATCAGGTGGAAGCACTTGATTTAAATGGCCCTTTAGATGTTTTTGTTAAAGCGAATGTCCTGGAACCGGGCAGCTACAATTGCTTTACAGTTGGGAAAACAAAAGATCCGGTATATATGGAGGCGAACACAATGGCTCTTATTCCTACCTACGATATCCATACATGTCCTCAACCGGATATGATTGTCGTTCCGGGGGCAAATCCTGAATACATTATGAAATATATTCAGGACAGGGATTTTCGGGAAACTGTTCTGAAATGGGTTGAAAATCATTATGATGCAGGAACAGTAGTATTTACGGTATGTACCGGAAGTATGCTTCTGTCAGGGACAGAAATGCTTGCTGATTATGATGTTACTACGCATCATATGTTATTGGATGCCCTTGAACAGCATAATCCGGAAACCAATGTAATCCGGAATGTACGGTATATTGACCAGGGCAGCCTGATAACTACGGCAGGTATCACAGCCGGGATAGATGCCGCTCTTTATCTGGTTGGAAAACATCTCGGACAGAAAACGGTGAACACTATTATAGAGATTTTTGAATATCAGAATGTAAAATCTGAAAACTTAGCGTAAACAAGAATCTGTTGATTTGCAAATTTCGCCGATCAGAGATTGGCGAAATTTATATTTTAGATTGTGGTCTACTGACGAAAACTGAGTACTTTAATACAAAGAGGAATGAAACCAATTGACACCGCAATATAAACAGCAACCCGAATATAGTTAAGGGTTTTCCAAAGTGAAATTCTGGTTATGATTTCCTGTGAAACAGAAGAGGCGGATGCTAGGTTCTGAAACTGTATAATGTTCGGAGCAAAAAAAGCTAATGTCCAGGCTCTTACAGCTGCGTGAATAATGAGTAAAATCAAAAGCCAGTTCCTTACCGGATCAATTTTCCAGCAAAAAGCAATCGCAAGGATAAAGGTTATTTCATGCAAAGAGTGAAGGATGATCCAAAAAAACTTCAGGCTTACTCCATTTCCGTCCTGAAGCAGCTTCAATGTATCGGGTGGGGAAGTAGCCCATTTGGGTACAAAGAGGAGCGTTTCGAAAATCTGTGCCCCGTTCATAAGAAAATAAAGTAATGTTGTAATGCAAAGCCAGATTTCTGCGCGGGTTATATAAGTAACGGTTAAACTTTCCATGGTCTTGTATTGATTTATGGGGTATTTAAATGATCTGTTGTTTCTTTCATAAGAAGGGTAGCTTCCCTGAAATAACGTTCAATAGTTTCTATTTCCTTTTTAGAAAAAGTGGAAACGAGTTTCATGGTTTTTTGCTGCAGTTCTTCAAAAATAGGACCGAGTAATTTCATGCTGTTTTCTGTATTCGGGATGATCATTACTTTTCTGCGGTCTTCTTTAATGAACTGTCTTTTAAGAAGTTCTTTTTTCTCCAGACGGTCAATTAAACCCGTAACAGCGCCGGTTGTAAGACCTGTCAGCTTAGATATTTCACCCGCTGTTATGGATTCGTATTGCAGAATAAGTCCCAGATATTTATGATCTGTGCTGGAAAGTCCTGCTTTTCTGGCAATGGCTTCATGCATAAAGATTGAGGCATCAGAGTAGGCTCTGCTGGCTTCACGGAATTTCTGTATATTATTTTTAGTCATTAATTAAATTATTTTGTAATTATCTTAGTGGCTAAGATATTATTGTTTTTTGATTTATCAAAATAAATTTTTTACTCAAAAAATGATATTATCCGCCAGCTACTATTATTGCTGGGAATTTGAATTTAAAAAAAATAACAACGTAATTAATTTATAAACAGGTGTTTGACCTTTTTGATGCAAATTTTATGATAAAAAAGCTTCAAATAATTTGGATTTAAAGAGGGTTTTCCTATCTTTGCAGTCCCTTAAACAAAGGGATTTACTTGAAAAAGTAAGTGGCCGACTCGGTAGCTCAGCTGGTAGAGCAATACACTTTTAATGTATGGGTCCTGGGTTCGAATCCCAGCCGGGTCACAATCTTAAAGATGCAAAAATAAAAGCATCAGAAAAATACAAAAAAACCTGCAAATTATTTTTTGCAGGTTTTTTATTTATAGTGTTTGCTATAATGTTTCAAATGGGCGTTATTATAAATTTGAATTAACTGACCCGTTTGATTGTTCTCGTTCTATTGCCATTGAAATCAGCAATATCTTTACTCTTCATTTTTGGGTTTAAAGTTTCTCCCTACTCCCTGACGGAGAAATGTAATTTTTCCTTGTAGTTTTTTTGCTTTTTCAAGGACCTCCAATGCTTTTGTTCTTTCGTTAACTTTGCCAGCATGTGTTATATTGTCCTGACGTTCATTTTTTTTCATGTATCAATATAGTGAATTTATTTGACAAAAACAAATTATTGATAATAAGGATGTTTCAAATTTTAAGAAAATAAGATTGTTTTGTTAATCGGACCACGAGTAACAAAGGGATTCACTGCAGTTCTCAATTTTTTATTGAAGCCTTTTTGATTCTTTTTTGAAATTTATAGTAAGAACCTCTTCAGGCATGTGAAATTTTTGTGTCTGATATTGTAAAAGTTAGCGGAATCACAGGTATAAAATGTCCGGGAAGTATTGTAAATAAAGAAAAAGTTTCTATCTTTGCAGTCCCTTACAGAAAGGGATTTACTTGAAAAAGTAAGGGCCGACTCGGTAGCTCAGCTGGTAGAGCAATACACTTTTAATGTATGGGTCCTGGGTTCGAATCCCAGCCGGGTCACTTATGAGGACAAATCATTTTATTAATGGTTTGTCCTTTTTATTTTTCCTTATTTGTTGACTGCCAAATGTATGTTGCAATTCGAAGCTATTCAACGATATTTTAATAATAAAAGCATCCATAACGAACAGTATACAACCGATATAAATAGCAATTTTTGTTTTTATATCGGTTGTATATTGTAATGCTATTGTGGTCCAATACCTACTTTTTTACATTGCCGGATCTTCCCTGCGTATTGTGCGCACTGTCTGAAACTGCTGCATTGATATTGCCTGTGCCATTACCCGTATTATTATTGCTCGTTTTTCTTCCTCCAACGTGATTTTTTGTATTAATACTATCATTACCCGTTGTATTGTCTTGAGTATCCCTGACCGCAGATGCTGTATCAGAATAATTTCTTTGCGTGTTGATTGAATCGGCAACGGGGGTACTACTTGTTGTGTCCTTCTTTTTACAGGCCAGAATCATAAAACCGGCTGCTGCTATTGATAAAACTAATTTTTTCATAGGATTTTATTTTGGTGTTTGTATTTAATCAAATTTCGATATTTAAGCCCGGCAGTGATATGAGCAGGATCATAATAATGAAAATCTAAAGGTATATTACTGAACTGTGTATAATTGTCAACCTGTCTTTCATGAAGACAGGTTTTTTTTATAAACTGTTGTCTGTATTTCTGTTATAGGCCACTTACAATACCCTTCAATAGGGGAAAAATCAAATTTATAATTAAAAATAGTTTATTTATAAACTTATATAAGTATATTTGTGTACTAATTTGTTTGATATGAATTTTGAACTTATAAAATCAGTAGTGGAACTCGTTCAGCAATTTATGGAACAAAATGAAGGTAAAGCTCAATACAGTAATGATCTTCATGGTTTTACAGAATGGATCAATGCTGCCCATCAGCAGGACTTTGAAAATCCTGACTGGATAGGGAAGGAATCAGGAAGAAGTTCAGATAGTATTATAAATACTTTGCTGATCAGAATGAACAGATATGCCAAGTCTTATTCCAGATCGGCAGTCGGCAGTTCTGTTTTTTCCAGTCAGGATGACTTCATTTATCTTATCAGTTTGAAGAATATGGGAGCAATGCCAAAAATACAATTGATAAAGCATAATGTACACGAGAAATCTTCAGGTATGCTTATTATCAACCGCCTGCTCCATAATGGCTGGATTGAACAGGCAGTTTCCCCAAAAGATAAGAGGATAAAAAATATACAGATAACAGAAAAAGGGCTGGCGATACTGGATGAACATATGGAGGAAATCCGCAGGGCTTCCAGGGCTGTTGTAGGAAATCTTACCCATGCTGAACAAATGCTCCTCATTGCAGTACTTTCCAAATTGGATGAATTTCATGATTCTTTTTATCGTATGAATCTGGAAACAAGAGATCTGCTGAACACCGTATATAAAAAGTTAAACTGATTGCGTAGTGAAAATGTCTTTAAACAACTGTTAAAAAAATGACGATGAGTACTGAAAAATCAAGAAAAAGAATAGCGGTAATAGGTTCAGGGTTCTCCGGGCTCTCTGCGGCTGCTTATGCGGCAAAGGCCGGAAATGAAGTGCATGTTTTTGAAAAACATAATCAGCCGGGAGGACGTGCAAGGCAATTTAAAACGGAAGAAGGCTATGTGTTTGACATGGGGCCGAGCTGGTATTGGATGCCTGATATTATCGAAGGTTTTTTCAGTGATTTCAACTGTAAAGCAGCTGATTATTTTAAACTGGTATCCTTAGACCCTCAGTTTGAGATGGTTTTTTCAGAAGAAAAGATTTCAGTTCCTGAAAAAAATGAAGATATCCGTGAGCTATTTGAAAAAACAGAGGCCGGATCGGCTAAAAAATATGATCAATTTATGCAGTCTGCCCGGTTTAAATATGAGGTCGGGATGAAAGATTTTGTGACAAAGCCCTGTTACAGCTGGCTGGAATTTGCTTCATTAAAAATAGCGGGCAGTGCATTGAAGCTTGATCTTTTAAGTAATTTCAGGAAATACGTTTCAGGATATTTTTCTGACCCGAAACTCAGATCTCTGATGGAATTTCCGGTGATATTTCTGGGTGCTTCGCCCCGTAATATTCCCGCACTTTACAGCCTTATGAATTATGGAGGATATGTATTGGGAACAAAATACCCTATGGGAGGTTTTTATCAGCTTGTTATGGCCATGAAGGACGTAGCCGAAAAGCAGGGAGTAAATTTTCATTTTAATCAGGATGTTCAGAAGCTGAATACAGAAGCTGGGAAAGTAGTGTCAGTAACGGCTGGTGATAAAGACTATGAATTTGATGCAGTTATTGCCTCATCAGATTACCACCATACGGAAACACTAATTCCTAAATCTCTGAGGAACTATAATGATGCCTACTGGAAGACAAAAACCTTTGCTCCTTCATGCCTGATCTATTACCTCGGAATCAAAGGGAAAATCTCTGATTTAAAACACCATACCCTGTTCTTTGAAAATGAACTTGATAATCATATAGACTGTATTTATGTCAATAAAAAATGGCCTTCGAAACCCCTTTTTTATGCGTGCTGTCCTTCAAAAACAGATCCCGGTGTAGCTCCGGAAGGCTGTGAAAATCTCTTTTTACTATTGCCTCTGTCACCAGGAATACACGATGAGGAAGCTGTAAGAGAAAAATACCTGAAGGAAATGCTTGAAAGAATCGAAAAGCATACAGGAGAAAATGATCTTATTTCCAGAATTGAATACAAAAGAAGCTATTGTGTAAGTGATTTTATTTCGGATTATAATGCTTATGAGGGGAATGCATACGGACTGTCCAATACTTTATCGCAGACTGCTGTCCTGAAACCTAAAATAAGAAACAAAAAGATCAGTAATCTTTTTTATACCGGGCAGTTAACGGTTCCCGGGCCCGGAGTTCCTCCATCCGTTATCTCCGGGAAGATTGTAGCGCAAGAGGTTAATAAACTAAAATAAAATAATATGAAAAAGTTGTTTGATGAATTGTCTTACGAGGTCAGTAAGTGCACTACTCAAAAATACAGTACCAGTTTTTCATTAGGAATATTGGCTCTGAAGCCTTCTATCAGACCTGCCATTTATGCTGTTTATGGGTATGTACGCCTTGCGGATGAAATTGTTGATAGCTTTCATGGATATGATAAAGAAAAGCTATTGAAAAGATTAAAAGCAGAAACGTATGATGCATTAGAGCAGAGAATATCACTCAATCCTATCTTGCATTCGTTTCAGGAAACCGTGCGTCAGTATGATATCAATATTCAATTGATCGATCAGTTCCTGCACAGCATGGAAATGGATCTGCAGAAAATAGATTACAATTCAGATCTCTATAATGAATATATCTACGGCTCTGCTGAAGTAGTAGGACTTATGTGCCTGCAGATATTTACAGAAGGAGATAAGAAGCAATTTGAAAAGCTTAAACCATTCGCTATGAAACTGGGTTCCGCTTTTCAAAAGGTTAATTTTTTACGTGATCTGAAAGAAGACTACCAGATTTTGGGCAGGACTTATTTTCCATCATTAAATATGTCTGTCTTTGATAATACCGTTAAAGCTCAGATTGAAAAAGAAATTGAAGAAGAATTCAGAGAAGCATTGCAGGGAATCAAGAAGCTGCCGGGTTCTTCTCTGTTTGGAGTATATCTCGCATACAGATACTATCTGTCATTATTTGAAAAAATAAAAAAAACAAGTTCCCAGCATATTTTGCAGCAAAGAATCAGGATTGCTAATTCACAGAAATTATTGGTAGCATTTAAAAGCTATATAAGATACAAATCTGCTTATTTCTGATCACTCATTTGTTTGGAAGATTGTTTTAGGATTTATAAATCAATAAAAAAATAACGATGTACAGATTATATAGAGAACAATATTTGAATTGTGATATAGAGACTGCATGGAAATTCTTTTCCTCTCCTCATAATTTATCTGAAATAACGCCTAAAAGTATGAATTTTGTGGTGCTTTCAGATATACAGGACGAGCCTATTTTTGAAGGAATGGAAATAGATTATACCGTCTCTCCGGTATTGGGAATCCCGATGAAATGGAAAACGATTATCAGCCAGGTAAAAGAAGGCAGAAGCTTTACAGACTTTCAGAAAGAAGGACCTTATAGGCACTGGAACCATTTTCATGAGTTCATTCCGGATGAGAATGGTGTGTTAATGAAAGATACTGTATTTTATGAACTTCCGTTGGGGGTTCTTGGAAGGGCTGCTCATGGTTTATTTGTTAAAGAAAAGCTTAGAAACATTTTCGACTTCAGATACAGCGTTCTGAATGATCTTTTTAACCGCAAACATCATTAATATGAATTTCCTGATCGTTTTACTTGTTTTTATTTCCATGGAAGGAGCCACATGGCTTATTCACAGGTATATTATGCACGGTTTTCTATGGAATCTGCATAAGGATCATCATGATCATAGCAACGATGGTAAACTTGAGAGAAATGATCTGTTCTTTTTCATTTTTGCCAGCCCTGCTATTGCTTTGTTGTATGCGGGAGTAAGGCAGGAATTCAGTTATCTGTTTTTTGTCGGTTTAGGCATAAGCCTTTACGGGATGGCCTATTTCTTTGTTCATGATATTTTTATTCATCAGAGAGCAAAGGTTTTTACCAAAACAAAGAATCCGTATTTCCTTGCTATCAGGCGTGCCCATAAACAGCACCACAAACATTTGGGGAAAGAAAAAGGAGAGTGCTTCGGCTTTTTGTGGGTTCCTATGATTTATTTTAAAATGTATTTCAATAAAAAATGATGCAATACACTTACATACTGATCAATTTTTTCACCGTCATCATCTGCTTTTTGGCTTCTTTTGACCGCAGGATACAGTTTAATCAACTTTTCCTGAAGTTTTTCCTGTCGTCCACTATTGTAGCAGTTCCTTTTATACTATGGGATATATGGTTCACCGGAAAAGGAGTGTGGTGGTTTGATGATCGTTACACATTAGGATTTAAAATGGCAGGCCTTCCCCTGGAAGAGTGGCTGT
The DNA here is from genome assembly GCF_020733145.1 of Chryseobacterium sp. X308. Lineage (NCBI taxonomy): Bacteria > Pseudomonadati > Bacteroidota > Flavobacteriia > Flavobacteriales > Weeksellaceae > Chryseobacterium > Chryseobacterium sp. X308. The sequence goes on along the minus strand of NZ_JAJFZH010000002.1, from coordinate 332,605 downwards.
TCTTTTACTGTATTCCTTTTGCCTGTGTTTTTACATACTACTGCCTGGAAAAATTTTTTACATTCAATCGGGCAGACCTCTTTAATAATCTGATTGTTTTTACCTCAGTTATTGTTCTCAGTGTTGTGGGGCTTCTTTATTACGAAAGAATCTATACCTTGCTGACTGTTATTGTGACAGTGCTTACCCTTTCTTACCTGCATTTTATTGCCAAAAAAGAATGGATCGGTAAAGCAAGTTTTGTATATCTGGTTTTGATGCCTGGATTTTTTGCTGTGAATGGAATCCTGACGGGATCTTTAATTCCATCCCCTGTTGTGAACTACAATCCTGGTGACTTTTTAGGCGTCAGAATGGGAACCATTCCTGTTGAAGATGCTGTTTATGGTTACAGTCAGTTTTTACTCAATATTTATTTCTTTAAAAAAATAACTAAAAATGAAAAATAAAATCATTATTACATTATTACTAAGCTTCGGGTTGTTAAACAGTTTGACTTCCTGTTCTTCCATGCCCGAAAAAGCACAGCCTGTTGACCAGTTTGATGTGAACCGGTATTTGGGGACATGGTACGAGATTGCCAGATTCGATTATCGCTTTGAAAAAGACCTTGACAATGCAATCGCCCAGTATAGCCTTACTGAAGACGGAAATGTAAACGTAGTCAACAGCGGATATAATTTTAAAAAGGATAAATGGGTTTCTGCCAATGGTACTGCTAAATTCAGAGGAGAAAAAAATGTGGCAGCTTTGAAAGTGAGTTTTTTCGGACCTTTTTATGCCGGATATAATGTAGTTGCTCTGGAAGAGTACAAATATGCACTGATTGCAGGAAAAAATCTGGATTATCTCTGGATTCTTTCCCGTGAAAAAACTATTCCTGAAAATATAAAGCAGAAATTTATCAGCAAGGCGCAGGAAATAGGGTATGATACCTCTAAACTCATCTGGGTAAAGCAGGATAAGAAAAGTCCTTTTGATAAATAAATTCTCAAATTTAATTAAAATCGAAACGTATGCTTAGAATACAGGCTCAATCAAAAATACCCACAGATTACGGACTATTCACTATATATGCATTCTCGGAAAATGAAGAAGACTGGAGCCCGCATTTGGTTCTGGTAGCAGAAAATACAGATTATGATAAGACTGTTAATGTCCGCTTTCCTTCTGAGTGCATTACCGGAGAAGTTTTTCATTCTAAAAAATGTGAATGCGGTCAGCAGCTTGATGCAGCGATGAAATATATGTCTGAAAAAGGAGGGATGATCGTTTATCTCCGCCAGGAGGGAAGGAATATTGGGATCATCAATAAGCTGAAAGCATATGCACTTCAGGAACAAGGATTAGATACTGTTGAAGCTAATCTCAGAATTGGTTTGCCCGCTGACGGAAGAAATTTTGATGTTGCCATGGAAATGCTGAATCTGCTGGATGTGAAAGAAATCAATCTGTTAACCAATAATCCTGATAAGATTAAATCTGTTGAGAACAGCAGCATCATTCTCAAAAGCAGGATTCCTTTAGAAATTGATTCCAATGAGATCAATGCAGGTTATCTTATTAAAAAGAAAGACTATTTTGGCCATTTCTTAGAAAAAATATAATAGATTTCAGACGTCAGGATATGTATTGATCTGTTTAATCCAATTATTATGGAAAAAATACTGCTTACAGGAGCAACCGGCTATATCGGTAAAAGAATGATCAGTGTGATTGCCGCACAGGGATATAAAGTCGTTTGCTGCTGCAGGGATACCGGTCGTTTTACAAGAGACATGGATATCGACGACCAGCTCATTGAAGTTATTGAAGTTGACTTTCTAAAGCCGGAAACACTTAAAAATATTCCTGAAGATATTGCAGGTGCTTACTATCTGATGCATTCCATGAGCAATACTGCTGATTATGAAGACTCGGAAAAAAAATGTGCCGCCAACTTTTCTGATTATATTGAGAAGACGCAATGTAAACATGTTGTCTATCTTTCGGGGCTGGTGAATGAAAAAGAACTGTCAAAGCATTTGAATTCAAGGTACGAAGTTGAAAAAATTCTGATGGACTGCAGGGTTCCCGCAACAGTTCTTCGCGCAGGAATTATCATTGGGTCAGGAAGTGCATCATTTGAAATTATAAGGGATCTCGTTGAAAAACTGCCTGTCATGGTGGCTCCCAAATGGCTGTATACCCAATGTCAGCCAATAGGAATTGCCAATGTGCTGGATTTCCTGATTTTTGTTTTGTTTAAAGAAGCTGCTTATCAGAAAAATTTTGACATTGGATGTGATGATGTACTGACTTACAAAGACATGCTGTTGCAGTTTGCACAAGTAAGAGGCCTTAAAAGAACGATTTTTACACTGCCTGTAATGACGCCCAGACTGTCTTCGTACTGGCTCTATTTTATTACTTCAACCTCTTATAACCTGGCCAAAGCATTGGTTGGAAGCATGAAGGTAGAAGTGGTCTGCCGTCCCGAAAGTCTTGCTGAGATCAAACTAATTACCGGTGTGCAGCCGTTTTCATATGACACAGCACTGAAGAGAACTCTTGCAAAAATTCAGGCCAATGAAATCATTTCCAGCTGGAAAGACAGTTTCATCAGCAGCCGTCATGATTCAACCTTGAAAGAATACCAGGATGTACCGAAATACGGTTGTTTTACGGACCTCCGGAGTGAAGAGTATGATGACAGGGATGCCTGTATGAGCCGGGTCTTTCAGTTGGGAGGTGATCATGGATGGTATGGGCAGAATCTTTGGAAAATAAGAGGACTTTTTGATAAACTTGTTGGTGGTCCGGGATTGAGAAGAGGGCGCAGGCATCCTTCAGACCTTAAAGATGGAGATGCATTAGACTTCTGGCGGGTTTTATATGCTGACCGTAAAGAAGGCAAGCTTATATTATTCGCTGAGATGAAACTGCCCGGAGAAGCCTGGCTGATGTTTAAAATTTACAGAAATAAGATCTGGCAAAAAGCTGTATTTCGTCCAAAAGGCCTTTGGGGAAGATTATATTGGTTCATGGTGCTGCCATTTCATGGATTTATTTTCAAAGGAATGATCAGAAGCCTTAGCGGGAAGAAAAAATCTTAATTTTAAGAATATTTTAACATAATGTCTGTTTTTTAGGCATGAACATTGTTTATTTATATACCAAATACCTAAATATTATATTATGAATAATTCAGATTACAACAAAGCAGAAAATGCAGTAGACCAAACAGAAAACTCTTTAAAAAATGCAGCTGATAATGCAAAATGGAAGATCAGTGAATTAGCGGATAAAGCTAAAGATTATATCAATGAAAAAAGAAATAATGATGAGGAAGCAACTCAGGAAGACTGGTTGGACAGAGTAAAATCAAACGTCGCAGATGCATGGGAAGATATCAAGGATAAGGCAGATGAAGCATGGGAAAGCACGAAGGATGCCGCTGAAGATGTGAAGGCAGAATGGAGAAAAAAAACAAATTAAGGTTAGTTTAAAACAGATGGCCGGAATTTAAAAATTCCGGCCATCTGTTTTGTTTTATGGTTTATTTATAATCTATATTTAAAGAAATAGGGTGAGTTTATGATTAGTATAAAATCCTGCGGCCCTCAAGTTTTATTATTTTATTATTTACCATTTTTTTTATCGTTCTGATGACGGTTTCAACCCTCAGTCCTGTAAGATCAGCAATTTGCTGGCGGGTAAGTTCTATAGGAAAACAGTGCTGGCAGTCTCCGTCATGGTAGCTTTTCAGATAATCCATTACACCTTGCAGCCGCTGAATGGGATCTGCTAATGCCAGATTGCGGACCATTAAATTATTATAATAAAGTCTTTGTGATAAACACATGTTCATATCCAGGGAAATATCCGGATTACTTTTAAGCATTTGCATAAAATTATCTTTAGGCATTCTTATAATTTCCGTGGTCTGTAAGCTGATGGCATTGGTAGGATATACTTTTTCAATAAAAAGAAGCGGGTCTCCAAAACTTTGATTTTTACCCAATATATTATGAATAAATTCTTTTCCGTTTTCAGTAAAGATGTTCAGCTTTACTTTTCCGCTGATAATCTGAAAATAATATTGTGAATAATCACCTTCTTTGAAAATAAACTCTTTAGCCTTATAGATGACTTTTTCACCCCCGAACGAGTAAAGGATCTCCTGATCGATATTCATACAGCTTATTGTTTTTTTCATAATTATGGTTTTTCTGAAAATTAGAGAGAATTTTTAAAAATATTGTAAATAATTTCAATCATTATGCCATTGCTGTTTTTCTTAAAAAATGTGGTACGAAATCCTTATGCATAAACCTTTAAAAATTACTGTTTTTTCAAATATTGTGAGTATTTTTGAAGCTAAAGTATCCGTAACTAATTATTGATTTTAACTTCTATGATTTTAATTGTTGATGACAACCAAAGTAATCTTTATTCGCTTCAAAAATTACTTGAATCTAAAGATTTCCAGGTTGAAACGGCCAGCTCCGGTGAAGAGGCTCTCGGCAAAGCATTGAAAAATGACTATGCCTTAATTATTTTAGATGTTCAGATGCCTGATATGGATGGCTTTGAAGTTGCAGAAACACTTGCAGACTACAGTAAAACCAAAGATGTTCCTATTATATTTTTATCCGCTGTTAATACCGATAAAAAATTCATTACCCAAGGTTATGCTTCTGGTGGTAAAGACTACGTAACCAAGCCCGTGGATCCTGAAATTCTTCTGCTTAAAGTGAAAACTTTTTATAATCTCCAGGAACAGAATATTGCTATGAAAAAAACACAGCAGAATCTGGAACTGGAAGTAAAAGGAAGACGGGAATCTCAGGTGACCATGAAATCCCAGATAGACCATTTTCACCTTATGCTGGAGTCTCTTCCACAGATTGCATTTACTCTGAATGAAGAAGGTGCGGTTGATTTTGTTAATGGTAAATGGTACCAATATTCTGACAATGAACAGGATTTTCCGGAAACACATCCTGATGATTATAAGATCAGCGAAGAACTGGAAAGGTGCAGAAAAAAAGGAAAAGCTCTTGAATTGGAGATCAGAATTAAAAATGTTATTTCGGGCCATTACCGTTATCATTTGCTTAGGGTAACCCCTGTATATGATGAACACCGTATTAAAAACTGGGTAGGAACATTTACCGATATTGACGATCAGAAAAAAGTGGAAAAAGAAAAAGATGAATTCTTAAGTATTGCAAGCCACGAATTAAAAACTCCTTTAACCAGTATTAAAGCCTATGTTCAGCTATTGGAAAGAAAGCTGAAACTTGATAAAGACAGCTCCGAAGCAGGATTTGTTACAAAAGTTCAGAGCCAGATTGAAAAGCTGAATACACTCATCACGGATCTTCTTGATGTTTCGAAAATTGAAAACGGAAAACTGAAAATCAATAAAAAGCCGGTGAATCTGGAAAATGTGATCAGTAATGCGATTGAGACCATAAAACAAACCCATGAGCGTCAGGTGAAAATAGAACGTCATGGGGTAAAACCTGATATTTTAATTCCTTTGGATGAAATCCGTATCGAGCAGGTGCTGATTAATTTTCTGACCAATGCGATCAAATATTCCCCTCATAATAACCAGGTGATTGTAACCACCTTTGTGGATGAAGAAGCTCAGGAAGTGAGAGTGAATGTTACAGATTTTGGAATCGGAATTCCTGACTTTAAACAGGAGGCCGTATTCAAGAAGTTCTATCGTGTGGAAGAATCTTCACTGCAGTTCCAGGGAATGGGAATCGGTCTGTTTATATGCTCTGAAATCATCAAACAGCACCACGGAAGTGTTGGTGTTTCCAGTATCGTAGATGAAGGTTCTACGTTTTATTTTACCTTACCATTAAATTAATTTTCATGCCGAAAAAAATTATACGAAATCTCCAGTTTGGAATAGGTCTTTCGCTTTTGATATTGATAGCCAGCTCGGTAGCCTCGTACTGGAGTATTCAAAATCAAATGAATCATCGTGAGAGTCTTTCCAAAAGCAGACGTTCTGTGACGGCTGTTAAGGATGTCCTGGTAGCTTTGCTGGATGCAGAAACAGGAAACAGGGGCTATCAGCTGACCGGAAGGGAAGATTTTCTCGAACCCTATAAACGCGGATTAAGAGAATACTCCAAAGCGCTGGTGCTTGCAGAATCATTGGGATTGAAGGATAAAAACCAACAGGAAAGACTTGCCGGATTAAAAGTAGCGGTGAGCCAGGTGATGGATAACCTGAAAAATCTTGTGGAAAACAGACGAAAGGGTATTGTAATGACCCAGCAGCAAATCGTTACCGGTAAAGCTTATATGGACGAGTGCCGTAAAATTGTAAAAGATTTTGTGCAGTATGAAGAAAGCCAGGTTGAAATCAAAAATAAAGATTTAACACGCTCATCAGAAACGACCGTTCTTTTTATTGTTTTTTCTGCGCTGGCTGCAGTAGTTGTGACCACATTTTTCTATTTTAAAATGAGGGCAGATCTCATCAGAAGAGATGAGCTGGAAAAAATGCTGAGAGATAAAGATCAGGAAATGACGCGCCGTGTAAGTGCCATTCAAAAAATTGCAAACAGAGTAGCCAATGGTGATTACAGCGAGAAAGCTGTAGATAACGCAGAGGATGACCTTGGGGATCTTGTAGAATCCCTGAATCACATGACCGAATCTCTTAAAACATCTTTTGAAAAAATTAATAAAAGCGACTGGCGCCAGAAAGGTCTTGCTTTACTGAATGAATCCCTTGTCGGAAATAAATCGGTAAAAGAAGTTGCCGGCAGGGCTTTACATCAGTTGATTGAATATGGAAACTGTATCAACGGTTCATTGTATCTTTTTGACGAAGGTGTCCTGAAGCTCAACAAAGCATTTGGTCTGGAAGCCAATATGAAACAGACTTTTGAGCCAGGTGAAGGAATGGTGGGGCAGGCCTTTATGAATGCTAAAACACAGGTGTACAATAATCTTCATGAAGATGATTTTGTAGTAACCTTTGCCAGCAGTACCATTAAGATCTATGGCATTATTCTGATACCTGTTTTTGCAGACGGCCATGCCATAGGAGTCCTGGAATTAGGATCTACCTCTAATTTTGAAGAAGACAGAATCAGCTATTTTGAAGAGTGCTGCATCAATATAGGAATAGCCCTGAATGCGGCAAAAGGAAGAGAAAAAGAACAGCAGCTGCTGGAAGAAACCCAGGCACAGTCTGAAGAATTGCAGGTACAGCATTCTGAGCTTGAAAACCTTAATACTGAACTGGAAGCACAAACGCAGAAGCTTCAGGCTTCAGAAGAAGAATTGAAGGTACAGCAGGAAGAATTGATGCAGGCCAATGCCGAATTGGAGGAACGCTCACGATTGCTGGAAGAAAAGAATCATTTGATTGCTGAACGTAATAATGAGATTCAGAAAAAAGTAGAGGAACTGGCACTCAGTACCAAATACAAGTCTGAATTTTTAGCCAATATGTCTCATGAACTGCGTACACCGCTTAATTCAATCCTTCTGTTATCGCGGTTAATGGCAGAAAATCCGGATGAAAACCTTAACGAAGACCAGGTGGAATCCGCCAAAGTTATTCAAAGTTCAGGAACAAGTTTATTAACATTAATAGATGAAATTCTTGACCTGGCCAAAATAGAATCCGGTAAAATGACCCTGGAATATCAGGAAGTGGTTATTGAAGAAATTGTAAAAGATCTGAAGAGCCTGTTTAATCCTGTATTTCAGGAAAAAGCCCTTCCTTTCAATATAGAAATTGATTCAAACGTACAGCCTGTTATTGAAAGTGACCGTCTCAGAATAGATCAGGTATTAAGGAACCTGCTGTCCAATGCTTTAAAGTTTACAACAAAAGGAAGCATCAGTTTATTGATCAAAAAACATTCTGAAAAACCTGATTTTATTATATTTTCAGTAAAAGATACCGGTGTCGGAATAGCTGAGGATAAGCAGAAAATTATCTTTGAAGCATTTCAGCAGGCTGACGGATCTACAAAAAGAAAATTTGGAGGTACAGGTCTGGGACTTTCAATAAGCCGTGAAATTGCAAGACTTTTAGGAGGTGAACTTGTTCTGAAAAGTGAACTCAATAAAGGAAGTGAATTCAGCTTTATTATTCCTGTACATCAGGTAACTGAAATTGTTCATTCCGAAACGGATCAGGATCTGGTGGAAATTATACGGGAAGATGTTGAAGAAATTCAGAATATCCTTGATGAAGGAGAAACGGTTAAAACGAACACGTTGGAAATTCCTGAAGATGTGGAGGACGACAGAGAGAATATTCAGGAAGGGGACAAAATCATCCTTATCATTGAAGATGATACCAATTTTGCAAAAGCTCTATTGAAATATGCCCGCTTACAGAACTATAAAGGGGTAGTGGTCGTAAGAGGAGATTATGGTCTTTCGGCGGCTCAGAAATATCATCCTCACGCCATTTTACTGGATATTCAGCTTCCTGTAAAAGATGGCTGGGAAGTCATGGATGAGTTGAAGTCTGATCCTCAGGTAAAACATATTCCGGTACATATGATGTCTGCCCTGCATGTGAAAAAAGAAAGCCTGATGAAAGGAGCGGTAGACTTTATCAATAAGCCTGTGGCTCTGGATAGAATGACGGATGTATTCAGGAAAATTGAAGAGGCATTACAAAAAGGGCCTCAAAAAGTTTTAATTGTTGAAGAAAATGCCAAACATGCCAGCGCATTGTCTTATTTCCTGAGTAATTTTAATATTTCCTTATCTGTGGAACATAATGTGGAGGATAGTGTAAAAGCACTTACTTCAGACCTTGTCGACTGTGTAATTCTGGACACCGGAAGCGCAAAAGGAAATGATTATCACGTCATAGAATCAATCAAAAGCTATGAGGGACTGGAAAATCTACCGATCATTATTTTTACGGAACATCATTTATCCAAAGAAGAAGAACTGAAAATAAAGCAATATGCAGATTCTATTGTCGTAAAAACTGCACATTCCTATCAAAGAGTTTTAGATGAGGTTGGTTTATTCTTACATTTGGTGGAAGAAAAAAACAGTTCGGCCGAAGGTAATACAGGCAGAATGCTGGGTTCTTTAACAGAAGTGCTGAGTGGTAAAAAAGTACTCATTACTGATGATGATGTCCGCAATATTTTTTCTTTAACCAAAGCACTGGAAAAATATAAAGTTGAGGTCATTGTAGCGATGGATGGAAAACATGCTTTGGAGCAAATCAGCCACAATCCGGATGTAGATGTTATTCTGATGGATATGATGATGCCGGAAATGGATGGCTATGAAACAATTAAGGAAATAAGAAAAATGCCGGCATTTAAAAGACTGCCTATTATAGCTATTACCGCTAAATCAATGATTGGAGAAAGGGAGAAATGTATTACAGCAGGAGCTTCAGACTATATTTCAAAACCTGTCGATATAGATCAGCTATTATCACTCCTTCGTGTTTGGTTGTATGAAAGTTAAACAGATAAAATTCTGATGAATAAGAAAATTTTAATCGTGGATGATGACCCACGCAATATATTTGCTTTAAAACTAACCCTTAAAGCCCGTGGATATACAGTGGAATCATGTACAATGGCACAGGATGCCCTGGAAATGATCAAGTCTGATCCTCAGTTTTCCGTTGTTCTTATGGACATGATGATGCCTGGCATAGACGGATATGAAGCTGTAAGAATGTTAAGGGATACTCAGGAAATCAAACATGTTCCGGTGATTGCTGTCACCGCACAGGCAATGCCCGAAGACCGCCAGAAATGTCTGGAAGCCGGAGCTGATGATTACGTAACAAAACCCATTGATGTGGATCTTTTAATAACGGCAATAGAAAAACTTTCATAGATGCTGGAACCAAGTATCATAAAAGATGAAGAAGTAGAATATCTCATCAGAGATGTGTATGACAGGTATGGCTATGACTTTTCAGGGTATAGCAGGGCTTCATTTAAAAGAAGAGTTAATCGTATATGTCTTTTAGACAGGTTTACCAGTTTTGCAGAGCTCAGATACACTGTGATGAATGATACAGAATACTTAAAACGTTTTGTAGAAGAAGTTACAGTAAATGTTACGGAAATGTTCCGGGATCCTTCTTTTTTTAAAGCACTGCGGGATAATATATTGCCTCAGTTGGGAACCTATCCGCTCATCCGGGTCTGGATTGCAGGATGTTCAACAGGTGAAGAGGCATATTCTATAGCCATTCTGCTGAAAGAAGCCGGGCTTTACAGTAAGTCTCTGATTTATGGAACCGATTTGAACCCCGCTGTTCTTGAAACAGCCAGAGCAGGTATTTTCCCTTTGCAGCAGATGAAGCTGTATTCAGAAAACTACATGCTTTCAGGCGGATTAAAAGACTTTTCAGATTATTATACTGCCAATTATGATAGTGTACGATTTGATAAAAGCTTACAGGAAAAACTGATTTTATCAACACATAACCTCGTGTCAGACAGCTCTTTCAATAGTTTTCAGCTGATTGTATGCAGGAATGTACTGATTTATTTTGACAGAGAACTTCAGGAAAGGGTATTCAGACTTTTTGATAACAGCCTGGAAAATTTAGGTTTTCTTGCATTGGGAGCAAAAGAAACTCTTCGGTTTTCTGCTATCGATAAAAATTACCATCAGGTTGAAGATCAGAAAATCTGGAAAAAAATTGATCACCACTAGTAATGAGCGGAATGAAACCACAAACCAATACAGAATTAATCGTTATCGGCGGATCAGCAGGAAGTTTGCAGGTCATTATAGAAATGATCAAAAACCTGGATAATACCATCCCTGCTCCCATTGTACTGGTGATGCATCGTAAAGCTCAATCGGGAGATATTCTGCGCATTTTACTGCAGCAGTTTACCAAAATACCTGTCATAGAGGTTGAAGATAAAACGGAGGTTGCTGGTAACACCATATATATTGTTCCCGCAGACTATCATTTGTTGTTTGAGAATACGCAATGGATGTCATTGGACAGTTCTGAAAAAATGAATTATTCCCGTCCCTCTATAGATGTTACTTTCAGGTCTGCAGCAGAAATTTATGGGGAAAATTTAATTGGTATCCTTTTATCAGGAGCTAATGCCGATGGAGTAGAAGGACTAAGCTATATTAAAAAGAATAACGGGCAGGTATGGATTCAGGATCCGGAAACAGCAGAAGTGGAATTTATGCCGAAACATGCCATAGAAGAAATTGAGTATGATTTAATTATCACGCCCGCCGGTTTAGCGGATTATATAAAACAATTATAATATTTCAGAATAGAATAATCTACATAATATGAGTAAAAAGAAGATTTTAATTTTTGATGATGAAGCGGCTATCTTAGAAGTGATCACCATCATATTTGAAGAAAACGGGTATGATGTCAGAATCTCAGAGACTTCACACGATATCCTTGAGAAAGTGGCATACTATCAGCCGGATGTTATTCTCATGGATAACTGGATTCCTAAAATAGGAGGCGTAGAAGCTACAAAACTTCTCAAAAGCACCGAGGAATTTAAACATATTCCTGTCATTTATGTTACAGCCAATAATGATATTGTTGCTTTGGCCTCAGAAGCAAAAGCTGATGATTATGTCTCAAAACCTTTTAATCTTGATGATCTGGAAGCAATGGTTGCGAAACATTTGAAAGAACAGGTATAATATCCGGTTACATTAAAAATAAAAGATCTCTCAGGCTTTGAGAGATCTTTATTCTTTTTCCAGTGCTCTTATGATCTGTCCCTTTGTTAAAGAGTGGGTATTCACATCATGGATGAGAGAAGCCAATAAAAGGTACAGTTCAGGAGTTTCCATGACAGCATCTGAAAATGTTTTCACCAGAATTAACTTTCTGGACACAATATTTTGTGCAGCAATATATTCATTACTCACATCGATATCTATATTCAATTCCTTTTTTATGATTAAACTGAAATACTTATCAATGAAATTTTTATCTCTTACCAAATCTATTGGTTCAGTTTCTATATGATCCATACGCTTATTTTACTCCTGTTTATTTTCCAACAATTATTATACCGTGTTACATCGTAATACCACACAACGGGTGATCGGAAAACTTTGATTACCAAAATGATCAGATTATCATTTCTTTTTATTCCAGGTTTGGATAAGATAAAAAACAGAGTATTATACAGGAGATACCCGTTCACCATTGTTCACAGAATCTATTTCTATTTGCTTTAATTTTGCTTATATATGGGGCGGATTTAGTATATTTGTAAACTATTTAACAGAAATGAATTACACGCTTATTAAAGATTATATAGACCTGCTGGAAGAGTTTGAAACTGAAGTCAGTAATAGCCCAGAGTCTTATCCGGTGACTATTCAGGGCTTTAAAGCATGGATTTCTGGTAAAGGGAATATTGAAGAACATCACCTTGATGAGCCCTACTGGGAAGGCAAGGAGAACGGAAGAACGCCGGAGAGTGCCATCAGTACATTACTTGTTCATCTTAACCGGTATGCAAAAACCTATTCAAAGTCTGCCATCTCACATTCTGAATTTTCTACTCAGGAAGATTTTATTTATCTGATTAATCTTAAAGCTTTTGGGGAAATGACAAAAATGGCGCTTATCAAAAAAAATATCCATGATAAGCCGGTAGGGATGCTTATTATCGCAAGGCTTTTGCGTCAGGGACTTATAGAACAGACAGATTCTGATGTAGACAAGCGAAGTAAATTAATCCGTATTACCGAAAGAGGATTACAGGTCCTGGAAAATCAAATGGAAAAAATCCGGCAGGCTACCAATATCGTTGCCGGAAATCTCAACCATAACGAGAAGATGGAACTGATCCGTATTCTTAATAAGCTGGATCGCTTTCATTATCCTATTTTTTCGCGGAACATCAATCCTGATGAGCTGATCAATACGGTGTATGATGAGTATGTATTTAAGGGTTCTTAATATTTAAAAGTGATAGTTAACCTAACCTTATTTTTATAATTAATTCCTTCATTCACCTTAATAAAATTACTGGATCTGATGTGTGATTTGCAAGAAAATAAAAACCAAACAGACAGCGGGATGACTAATGTTTTTGAAAATTATCTGTCCTCAGCAGGAGGATTATCATCCGATGAAGTCAACTTTTCTTTGCCGTTCTTCAAACCGGTTCACTTAAAAAAGGGTGATTTTTTTATTCATGAAGATGAAATCTGCCGTTATATTGGATTTATTGCCAGTGGCGCTGTAAAAGCATATGCTACCGATAAAGAAGGTAAGGAAAATATAACCTGCTTCAAGTTTGAAAATGAATTTGTCACCTCGTTTTCCGGGTTTATAGCGCAGGAAAAATCCGGAAAAAGCTTCAGGGCTGTAGAAGACAGCATAATCTATAGCATAAGTTATCCAGACTATCAGCAGCTGCTGGAAAAGGTGGCTGCTCTGAACGGAGTTACAAAATCGGTGATAGAACAGGAGTATATTCAAAAGGAACGTTATCTTCTGAATTACAATAATAAATCTGCTGTAGACAAATACCGTCATGTCTTATCTGATGAACCGATGCTGGTAAAAAGGATATCGACGCAGGATCTGGCTTCATACCTTGGAATCACACAGCGATCACTTACCCGGGCGAAGGGACAAATCCACAGACCCGGCATATTATAGGACAAATGTCCTTATACCATACTGATCGGCAATGTAGATTTGCAGAAAAAAATTATGCTACGTCAAATTGCTCCTGAAGTATTCCATATTCCACTCATGCCGCGAAACAGTATTAATTGCTATATTATTGAAGGTGTTCTGGTAGACTCGGGAATACGAAGTTCGTACACAACCATAAAGAAAGTCCTGCAGAAATTCCCCGTCCATCAACATGTACTAACCCATGCCCATGCAGACCACCAGGGCTGCAGTGATCATATATGTGCAGAGTTCAACATACCCCTGCTCTGCCATCCCAATGAAGTTTTCAGGACTGAAACAGGTCTCGTAACCAACGACTATCCGGCTCCGCAGCATTGGCTGGCAAAGCTTCAGCAAAAATACTGGGCAGGTCAGGGACATAAAGTAGGGCAGACCATCGTTGAAAACGATAAAATCGGAAATTTTCAGGTAATAGAAACCCCAGGACATGCGGGAGGTCATATTTCCTTGTTCCGCGAGCAGGATGGATTATTGATCATTGGGGATGCCGCTACCAATATGAACCTGCTTACGACAGTGCCGGGGCTTCGGCTTCCTCCCAATATGTTCACCACAGATCAGCAGCGCAATATCAAATCGCTTCAGAAACTGGCAGAATTGAATCCGGCTACTATCTGCTTTGGCCACGGACCGGTCTTACGAAATACAGATCGACAGTTTGAGAAATTTGTAAAGACTTTAAAAAATGATCAGAGTTAAATGGTTTAAAGAAAACCGTTTAACTTTTCTACCACATTAGTCCAAAGCCTGTCTTTCATATTTTTTTTGAAAAAACCGAAATGATCAATTTTTTTCAATCCTAATTCCGAAGGAATTAATTTTGTGAAGGTGATCTCTTTTTTACTGTCAATATGCTGCCAGTACGTTTCTGTGTTCTTCCGGCTTGAAATGGTATCATCGGTAGTCCAGAATAAATGAATGGGGAACGTATAATTCTTGAAATGCCCTACAGGTACACTTCTACCATAAAATTGAGCATCGAAAAAATAATCTCTCTTCTCAAGCCAGGTACGCCACTCAAACACTACATTCCTGGGCAGGTTTTCCATTAACCCAAAGGTTTTGGCTTTCACATAGCCTGTCATGAAAACACTTACCGGCGCAAAAATGTAAAAATAGAAATAAGCTTTCATCCTGTAATAAGGCGGCATATTCCTGTAATAACCTGCTGATACCGCAAAATTGACCATTCCTTTTACATTCTCCAGGTTTTTCATAAATCCTATTTGCTGTCCGCCGGCACTGTGCCCGACAATCATAAACGGAAGATCAGGAAATCTGTTATTCAGAAAATTTTTGATGGCGGGCATATCTTTGACTCCATAATCTGAAAAAGTAAACTCGCAGGATCTCAGATTGCGGGAAGAAGAATCTCCGCTTCCTCTGTAGTCCCAAAGACAGCACAGAAAATCATGTTCAGCAAGATAGGTGAGGAAAGACAGATAAAATTCTTTTCTTGTTGCGGTGCCGCAGTTAAACTGTATCACGGCCTTCGGATGTTCCGGAATAAGAAGAATGCCTTTAAGCTTTACACCGTCTTCACATACTGTTTCAAAATTTTCCGTTTTCATGTTTCAATTTAACTTAAAAAATTAATGATACGTTATAAATTAAACTGTATCCCTTTTCTATGTTAAATTTAATAAATACCCTGATTCCTTTATCATATTTAACTATGCAGTACTAGGTTTCTGTATCATGATTTTGAAAGTTATCCAGCTTTTATTCAGGTGTATATTTCATTACAATATAATTACTGGGATCTTTGGCAGAAGTATTTCTTACTTCCAAAAATCCTGTTTTTCTGTATAAATTGTACGCTTTGTCATTTCCCGGTGTAACTTCCAGGAAAATTTCAATATCATTAAACTGTCTGCCTGCTTCATGAATAACAGCTTCAATCAATCCCCAGCCAATATTCTTTCCCTGGAACTCTCTTTTTACATACATCTGGTAAAGAGTACCTGAGTTTTCGGCACTTTTAACAAAAGCACAGATGCCTATCAGCAAATCATTTGAGAATGCACCCATTACAAATTTTCCAAAAGTCTGTTCTTCAATGTCGTTTTCCATCTGAAATTTTTCAATTTTACTGGCTTCCTGATAGTTTGCGCAAAATGACTCAGGAAACTGTTCCAGACTTTCCAGACGGATTGCCCGATATGCTTTACTTTCTTCGGGAAGAAGTTGGCGATAGCTGATATTCATACTGATAAGATTTTCGTTAGATCAATATACAAATATGGAGATAATTTTGTTTGTCAAAATAATTTATCAAAAATTATAAAACAACCTTATCTTCTTGTAACAAATTTCGTTTCAGATAGTCTTATTAAAAATAAAACATATACTTTTTGACAGAAAGTTCATAAAAAGTCTTTAAATGGTAAAAAGTGTTTGTCTAAACGAGAAATATTACAATATTTTATCTGAATGTTACATTTTTGCGAAATAACCTGTTTATTTCACAATGAACATGATAATTTATGTATATTTATAACACTTATTGGGGAATAATATTAAAATAACGATAGAAAATTATCAACTTATTTTTAAGTAAGTGAATAGGTAGATATGTAGATATACAGGGAAAAGTGGTGCTGATGGGAAAAATTAATGTAATCATTTTTAAAAATAAAACGATCCGCTCAAAGGCTATAAAAGAGATAATAGCCTTTACAATCTTTGTGGGGCTGCTTCTGGTTATGTTTTCATGTCATAAGGAAACCGATAATACAGACCGGGAAAATTTTGATAT
Organism: Chryseobacterium sp. X308; assembly: GCF_020733145.1. Lineage (NCBI taxonomy): Bacteria > Pseudomonadati > Bacteroidota > Flavobacteriia > Flavobacteriales > Weeksellaceae > Chryseobacterium > Chryseobacterium sp. X308. Next base: position 316,151 of record NZ_JAJFZH010000002.1, on the reverse strand, counting down.
ATCTCTGTTGACTCAAAGCTCTGAGCTTCAGCTGTCTGGTGAATATGAGGCTTTTGTTAAGCTTAATAAAGAATACCTGAAGAAAGCGGCAAAAATAAAATATACAGCAGGAAAAGGTCTTTGCTATCTGAATATGGCAGGCGTAAATGTTTCTGCAGGAAATTATGAAAAAGCCCGTTTTTTTTTCAATAAAGCAGAAAAAGATCTGATCAATTCCGGAAATGCTTATCATAAGGCAGCATTCTATGATGATTACAGCCTCTATTATTCTCATCTTAAATTAAACGATAAGGCTATAGAATGCAATAACAAGGCATTTTATTATCTCAAACAGGCCGGAAAAACGAAGCTTAGCCAAAAACTTCTACCCAGACTTTATGTAAACAAAGGAATTTACTATGCATGGAAAGGATGGCTGGGAACTTCTCTGAAATGCTTTACAAAAGCAAATGTATTGGAAAATTCGGCGTACACCAATTGTATGGTGGCACAATACTATTTATTTACCCATAAACCTGATTCTGCCGGTATATACATCAGCAAAGCGGATGAAAAAATGATCAGTCAGAAAACAACAGACGTGGAATCTCTTTGGGTATATTATACAATGGGATACTACTATAATGAAATTGAAAATAGCGAACAGGCTGAAAAAGCATTAAAAAAAGCACTGGAAATCAATATCAAGACAAGACGGACCTATTCTTCACATATCAAAGAAGTTTATAAATCACTTGCAGAATTATATAAGAAAAAAAATGACGGAGGGAAAGCCTATTTTTATCTGAAGAAATATATGGAAGAGGAGGGAAGATTTGATGCGGAACGATTTGCCGTTATGAACAAAGCTACCGAAGATTTTATTTCGGAAATGAAGCAGGAATCGGACTGGCATAAAAATGATCTTCCGTTATTTATTGCCCTGTCTATCACAGTACTTACTGTTTCGGGAGTATATGTGCGAAAGATGATTAACAAATTACAAAAGAAGAAAAATACTTTAAAAGAACAAACCGACGCATTGAAAAATCACGTCCAGACAAAACAGCTTCAGGAGGTGACTGAACTTGCTAAAAGAAATGATTCTTCTTTCCTGCTGAAATTTAAAGAGCTCTTTCCTGAATTTATTAAATCGCTGCTGGCGATCAATCCGGATCTTGAAAATTCAGAACTGGCTTTTTGTGCAATGCTGAAATTACGTTTTTCATCCAAAGAAATTGCAGATTATACTTTTGTACAGCATAAATCTGTTCAACAAAAGAAATATAGGATCAGAAAAAGACTGAATATTCCCGGAGAAACAGATATTTACGACTTTTTTGAAAACCTGGCGGAATAAAAAAGTACATCACAATAAAAGCAGAATGATTCTGTTTTATGAAAAGGTTTATTGTTGATCTCAGCAGAAATAACCATTGAGAATTTTAAAATTATACAGACTGTTTTTTCTCCGGAGAGATCATTATTTAATCATAATATATACATGAATTTAGCTTAATCAGAGAGACATATGATGCGTATTTTTCTTTTTGTGTTACTTTTTGTTTTAGTTTCGTGCCATTCCCATTCAAAGAAAGAGGCTGAAAAGAAATTTGACGTTGCTTTACTGAGACAGAATGAAAAGTTCAGGCTTGGTGGAGAATATGATTCACTCATTACTCTTAATAAAAGATATTACAAACAGGCCGATGAAATGAATTATCAGGATGGGAAGGCATTGTGCTATATCAATCTGGCAGAACTTAATATATCGCTTGAAAACTTCCAGAAGGCACAGATTCTTTTTGATAATGCAAAGGAAATTCTGGATGATTCGGAAGACAACCTGCACAAAGCAAGATTTTACAACGTGTATGGCCGCTTCAATGTAGAGCTTCGAAGGCTTGATAAAGCTTTTCAATACAATAATGAAGCAATGAGTCTTATCAGTAAAAGTGATCATTCCCCGCTTAAAGACGATATCCTTTTCAGTATTTATTTCAGACAGGCTATTTATCTTGTTCAAAAAAAGCAATACCAAAAAGCACTCAGGTATTTCCATAAAGCAAAACGGCTGGACGATACCGGTCTTGCAGATTGTGCAATAAGTGATTATGTGTATATGCATAAAGACAAAGATTCTGCATATAAGTATATAACCATTGCTTATAATAAAGCCAATCTAAGAGGTAAAGAAGATGGAATAGCCCTCTATGCCAATACCATTATGGGGGAATATTTTCTTTATGATAAACAATATGATAAGGCGGAACAGGCTCTGATTAAAGCATTGAAAATCAATGATAAAACAAAACGTATCTATGTTTATTATGGTAAGTATATCTATAACGATCTCAGAATTTTATATGAACGTACCGGAGATAAAGAGAAGGCCTATTTTTATTTAAAAGCCTATACAGAGGCTTTCGACAGAACCAATACCTCTTTGCTGGCTACCATCAATCAGGATATGGAGTCTTTTATTACGGTCACCCAACAGGATGCTGATCACCATAAAAGCAAAATATACTGGATTATTTCCCTGTCGTTTTTGGGGCTTTGCCTGCTCGGGTTATATGCCTGGAGAATTATTGTTACCTTGAGAAAACGAAAAAAAATTCTTGCCCGGGAAGCTGAAAATCTGAAAATAAGAATGAATGACAATAAGCAGGAGGAAATTATAGAACTTGGTAAAAAGAATGATCCTGAGTTTCTGGATCGTTTTAAAGAAACCTATCCCGAGTTTATCCCTCAGCTTTTTATGATTAACCCCAATCTTGAAAATTCCGAACTGATTTTCTGTGCAATGCTTAAATTACATTTTTCTTCTAAAGAAATAGCAAACTATACGATGGTTCAGCATAGAAGCATTCAACAGAAAAAATACAGGATCAGAAAAAAATTGAATATTCCCGGGGAAACAGATATTTATCATTTCTTTGATACCTTACAATAATCAAAAAAAAACTGTCTGATTCATCAGGTCAGACAGTACTCGAAATATTCTCTTTTCACCACCCGGTTTTTTTTAGTGGTCTCAGTGCTCAAATATGAAAATTTTTGACGGAAACATGAAAAAATACGATACTACACGGATACTACATGTTGTATTTTTGATTTTAAATATTTGATATTTAGGTAATTGTGATTTTTTATTAATTGTTAATCTTTTCATGAAAAATAGCATTAGTTCTTTGGAAGTTTCTCCTTTTTTATACTGTATTCCTGATTATTTCTCTTTTTTACTTCCCCTTTTTTAGTTGATTTTCAATATGTTTTTTCATCCGTTTTTTAGGTTGGAATTGTATTCATCCTTACTTATAAAAAACAGAATTTAGCAAGACAAAATTGAGTGTAAAATGTAATTGATTGATACTTAATAAATTGCAAGTCCTGATGTATACGAGTAGTATCATTTATTTTTGTTTTTTATTGGGAATATACAAGTTTTGTGAAGTGATTTGTTGTGAATTTTTCATCATTGATTTCATTTTGTTGAACTTATGATAATACTTAAGTGGATGGATCAGAATCCAAAATGATCTTTTGATAAAAATGAGCCACCTATACTCATACAACCAAAGTAATTTTAAATAAATCTATGAAAAAAAGAATTTTATTAGTTTGTGCATTAGCATCTTGTTTTACGGTTTTCAACGCTCAGAGATGGGAATCTGTCTCTCAGAAAACGTCACAGATAAGAGAAGGAGTAGAAGTACAACATTCTTATAGAGTGGATCTGAAATCTCTTCGCGAAATGCTGAGAAATGCTGAAGAAACCGGGAAAGGAGCAACACCAGTTATTATTTCTTTACCCACGGTTGAAGGGAAAATTGAAAAGTTTGCTGTCTATAGCAATCCTGTACTTGATAAATCCCTGGCCGAAAGATATCAGCTTGGGTCATATGTAGGAGTAGGCGTAGATGATCCGTCTAAATATTTGAGATTCAGTACCTCTTCCTATGATATGCAGTCTATGATCATCAAAAATGGTATATTTCAGTTTATAGAACCAATAAGTGCTGATAAACAAACTTACGGGGTATTCTATAAATCAAAGAATGAAGGAGAGCACGGCTTTAAATGTGATACAGGAGAACATGATTTTAAGGATATTAATAAGTTGGTAGAGAATGGTAAAAAAATGCTTTCCGGAGTGGGGATTGCCAGCAGACCTACCAATACAAAATACAGAGATTTTAGAATGGCATTGTCCGTTACAGGAGAATACAGCCAATATCAGTTAACAGCGGCAGGAACTCCGGCCAATGCGACCGACGACGTAAAAAAAGGCGTTGTACTGGCCGCCATGAATAATACGATGACCCGCATAAACGGGGTTTTTGAACGGGATTTTGGAGCCCATTTAACGGTTCAGAATATTCCGGATATCATCTATCTTGATCCGGCAACAGATCCTTATACAGGGAATTTGAATCTCCAGCTGCAACAAACCCTTACCTCTGTAGTGGGAAATGCCAACTATGATATCGGCCATGTTCTTAATCAGAATGCTGAGAGAAGCGGAAACGCAGGAGGAATCGGAATTGTCTGCATAGATCCGGCAACCAATACTGAAATAAAAAAAGGTTCTGCTTTCACCCAGGGACCTGTTCCGGTGGGGGAAGTTTTTGATTTTACGGCAGCCCATGAAATGGGACATCAGTTGGGAGCTAACCACACATTTTCAAATACTTCTGTCACAGATGCCAATCAGGGTGCCAATGTAGAGCCTGGAGGAGGGACTACTATTATGGGCTATGCCGGGATTACCTATGATAATGTTCAAGCTAATGCTGACGGATATTTTCATTATAAATCCATTGATCAGGTATTAACTAATTTAGAAAGTAAAGTGAATTGCGGAGCCTCTCAAAATATTATCAACAATACTGCTCCCGCCATTAATCCTTTAGCTGCTTATAGTATTCCTAAAGGAACTGCTTATTATCTTGAAGCTTCAGCTACGGATGCTGAAAATGATTCTGTGAACTATACCTGGGAACAGAATGACAGTACAGATGAATTTTCTACCATTTCCGGCGACAGCGGATGGGGATACAATCCGAAAGGAGCTTTGGCAAGATCAGTTCCCGGAACAGCAAACGGAAGAAGGTATTTTCCCAACTTTGCAAGTGTGATGAATGGAATCCTGACAGACAAACAGAGATGGGAAACAGTATCATATATCCCGCGAACATTGAACTATGCGGTAACGGTAAGAGATCTGAACGCTCAGCGTCCTATGGTTTCAAGCTCAACAACTACAGTGACTGTAGGGAATGACGGGCCATTCAAATTCAATGGACTAACCACATCTTCAGTATTGTATAATGATGCAGTAAATACAATCTATTGGGAGGTTGCCAATACAAATGCTGCCCCTTATAATACAGCGACCGTGAAAATAGATTATACTACAGATAACGGTGCAACCTGGACAAATCTTGTAGCTGCAACTCCAAACACCGGAAGCTATAGTGCACAAATGCCGGGTAATGTAAGCGGAGCAGTAAAGTTAAGAGTGTCAGCTGTAGGAAATATCTTTTATGCCGTATCTCCTGCTGTTACTGTGGGAAGTGCACCTACTTCGACTGCATCAGCACCTACAGGAGTTTCCACGATAGATAGTGAGGTTTTCAAAACAACAGCAAGGGTATCCTGGAACAGTGTTCCCGGAGCTGCTTACTCTGTTAATTACAGAAAAGCAGGAACAGCCAGCTGGTCTAATGTTGCTAGCCAGGCAAATTCTGTAGTTCTGAATAATTTAGAAGATGAAACCAATTATGAAGTTCAGGTAGCAGCTGTGGTAAATTCAGTTCCCGGAACTTTCTCTAATAATTATACATTTAAAACAAAAGGATTAAAGACAGGAGTTGATTACTGCCTTTTAAATTCAGGTTCACCTTATGTAGGAGCCATCTTAAAAGTTACCGTTGCGAATCTTGATTACAGTGATCTTACAGCAAAATCCTATAAAGATTTAAGCGAAGATCTTACTAAAGTTGTTAATTTGACACAAGGAAGTACCTATACGCTTACACCTAGAATAGGGAATTTGTTGCAAAACGGACTTCCGGTAAATGTGTCTGCCTGGATTGATTACAATAGAAACGGAGTATTTGAATCTACAGAAAGGGTAGGACAGACTTCAGCGACAACAAATGCAGGTAATATAGGGTTGCCTGGTTTTAACTTCACAGTTCCTGCTACCACTTACTCTGGAGATAAGATATTAAGAATGAGAGTGGTTGGTAAATTCGCAACGAGTGCCCTGAATAGCGTATGTGGTGAGTTGGAAAGCCAGGCTGGAGGTATTATGGATCTTCCTGTGAAAATTACCGCGAGTACACTTGCTGTGAGAGAAACGGTAGATACAAAATCATCAGAGGTATCTGTTTATCCTAATCCTGCAGATACATTTGTAGAAGTGAAAAACCTGAAAGGTAAAGGTGACTATAAAATCTACAGTGCGGATGGAAGACTGGTTCAGGAAGGTAAGATTGACGGAAAGATTAATGTAGCTTCTCTGGTCAAAGGAATGTATGTGATTACAATAAAAGATGATAAAAATACTTATAATACCAAATTGATCAAGAAATAACACATATGAACCTCCGCACCCGGATCTAAAAGCGGAGAGAAAAAGAGTTTATTAAACTTAAAAAGGCTGTCTCTGGATTGGAGACAGCCTTTTGTTTTACTTATGAAGCCAGGTGACTGTTAAAAAAATCAAGCATGGTGGTTAATGATTTTTCAGAATGCATCCGTTCTCCGTTTTCAAGGGATTCCTGTGTGGCAGCGGCAGCTCTCTTACGCATGTGGTGTTCGTAGGCGGAAATAGCTTCCTTTAAAGTAGTATAATTGTTACCTGTTAAATGCTCGCTCAGTTCCAGGGCATCCAGCATCGCCATATTGGCACCTTCTCCTGCAAAAGGAGGCATTACATGTGCTGCATCACCAATCAGTGTCAGGTTAGGCTGTGTTTCCCAGGTCTGATCCAAGGGCATAGCGTAAATCATGCGTGGAATAAAAGGAGTTATTGCATTTTCAAACAATTCTTCCCAGATAGAAGCCCATTCGGAATATTCTGTTTTGAACCATTTCAGCATCTGTGCCTGATCAGAGAAATCAAGACCGCTGGCGGCAGGCCAGTTTTCATCGGCTTTAAAGCTTGCATAAAATCCGAGATCCCCATTGCCTTTTTGCCCCATTAAAATATTTTGAGAATTTCCGAATGCCATTATTTTTCCTCCTTTGATCAAAGCATCAATCTGAGGTGCATTTTCTTTTGCAACATTTCCTTCCAGCATTATGATTCCGGAATAGACAGGTTTATTATTATTGAGATAAGGACGGATTTTAGAATTGGCACCATCTGAAGCAATGACAATGTCAGCGTACACTGACTTCCCGTTTTTAAAATGAAGCAGCCAGCCTTCATTCTGAGGTTCCATAGAAAGAAAATGACTGTCCCAGATTACCGTTTCAGGATGTAAAGATTCTAACAGCATATTTCGTAACGGGCCGCGGTCTATTTCAGGGCGGAAATGTTCATGACCAAAATCCTCTTCAGGTTTCGTCTCGTGATCATTAAAAAATATTTCTGCCTTTTCATTCATGATCAGTGTTCTGTCTGCACCGGGACGGAAAACCTCTTTAAACTCTTCCAGAAGTTCCGCTTTACGGATGGCTGCCAAACCTGAATCTTCATGCATATCGAGTGGAGAACCCTGTACGCGTGCATTTTTGTTGAAGTCTCTTTCATATACTTTTACATCTGCGCCTTTCAATTGTAAAAGTCTTGCCAGTGTAAGCCCTGCCGGACCGCCACCAACGATTGCTATTGATTTATTGTCTATCAGCATTGTTGATTTAAATTTTACATGGCAAATTTATCTTCCTTTCAACACGGATAATAGTACAAATCGGTCGTTTTCATTTCTGGACAATTCTTTGGGAGCAACCCCGGAAAACTTCTTTACTTCTTTGATAAAATGATTCTGGTCTGTATAATTGAGTTCCGGGAAAAGTTTCCCTTGGGCAATATGTTCCAATGATGCCCTGAAACGTAAAATAGTAGAGTAGGCTTTTAATGACAGTCCAAGCTGTTTGGTAAAGTACCGGTTAATCTGTCTGCTGCTCCAGCCTGTTTTTTCAGAAAGTTCCTGCACACTCATTTCTCCTTTTGAGGCATATACCAGCTCAAAAAGTTTCCGTTTTCTTTCATCTACTTTCAGTGGGAGCAGTTCTTTTATTTTTTGGGTTGCTTTCGTACAGCAATGGCTGAAATCCTTTATATCATCAGCTTTAAAATTCCAGAAATCAGGAGAAAGCTCTTTTCCGATATTCAATAAATCAGCAATGGAGGTATTCAGAATGTATTCAACTGCAAGAGGTTTGAAACTTACAACAAAAGTAGTCATATGGGGAGCTATAAACCTTTGCTCAGGATAGGTTTCCAATCCGAGAAGCGTAACATGAAAAGGTTCTGAAGCCGACTGTGAAAAAAATAAATCAATTCTTCCATCCGGAATGATAACCACTTCCTTAGCTTCATCCGAAAGATTCTGAAAAGTGCCCAGATTTTCAACGAAATCTGCAATCTCTTTATCAGGTTCGATGAAAAGGTAATTGAAGTCATTCTCCATAGTAATATCTCATGTCTTTTAAAGAAGAAAATTACAAAATACATCTGATCTATTAAAAAAGAATATAGTTTATTTTAATAGGTTATAAATGCTATTTTTGTCAGGAGAGATTTAAAAACAAATATGCTGCAGCTTTTATTTTATGGACAAATCATCAATTAATACCTATTTCCATTCTTTATTCAGTATCCAAGCTGAAGTAGTTGAAAAAATTACTGAAAAATTCAGTCATTTTGAGGTAAAAGCAAATACTGTTTTGCTGGATAAAGATACGATCAGTACCAAAACATACTTCCTGGAAAAAGGCTATGTGCGGTCTTATATCCTGAATGAAGATAATGAGGAGATTACCACCAATATTTATACAGCTCCCTGCTTCGTTAATGATTTTCTGTCCTTTTTCAGACAGCAGCCTACCAAAGAAATATATCAGACAATCACCGAATGTGTCTTTTGGGAGACCGGATTGGAAAACGTACAGCATAATTTTCATAATATTCCTGAATTCAGGGAGTTCAGCAGGCTTCTTTTTGTTCTTAATTATTATACGATCCATGACCGGCTCATCGAAATGGCGAGTCAGAAGGCTTCCACGAGATATTTTAACCTGATGAAAAAAGATCCCGATATTTTTCAGCATGTTCCTTTGAAGGTGATTGCTTCTTACCTTGGCATCAAGGACAGTTCCCTGAGCAGGATTAGAAGGGATATTCATAAATTGTAATTTCTTTTCATTTGTCAAGTGATAGTTCAGGAATCATCGCTCATCTTTGCTTAAAAATAATTTCATGAACAAAAAACATATTGTTGTAGTAGGATTAGGTGGTGTAGGCGGTTATTTTGGATTTAAAATAAATCAGAATAATGAAACCACGGAAAAATATACCATTTCTTTTGTTGCCCGTGGAGAAACGTATGAGAAAGTGAAAGAAAACGGCTTGACTTTGTTATCTCCCGAGCATTCCAATTCTCAGACTCATCCTAATGTTATCGTGCAGACTATCAGTGAGATCAAAAATCCTGATCTGGTTTTGATCTGTGTAAAAGAGTACGATCTTGAAAATGTCTGTAAGCAGTTGCAGGAAGTTATTAATAAAGATACTGTATTGCTTCCGATGATGAACGGAGCAGATATTTATGACAGAATCCGTAAAATAATTCCGGAACACACTATTCTTCCAACCTGTATCTACGTAGCTTCCCATATTAAAGAAAGAGGAGTAGTGGAACATAAAGGAAAAGCCGGAAAAATGATTGTGGGAAGAGATCCTGAGCATTTTTCTGCCCCGGTAGAATGGATTACAGAGCTATTGAGTGAAAGTAAAATCGATTTTGATTTTAAAGATAATTCATTATCAGATATCTGGACGAAATTTATTTTTATTGCCAGCTTCGGATTGGTAACAGCAAAGCATAATTCATCTATTGGAACTGTATGTACCGATGAACAACAGCAGAAGGAAGCGTCTGAAATTATGAAAGAAATCAAACAGATTGCTGATAAGAAAGGAATCTATCTTCAGGAAGATATAATCGCTAAAACATTTGAAAAAGCCTCAACATTTCCTTTTGAGACTCCAACTTCCTTACAGCTTGATATTAATTCCGGAAAAAAGGATAATGAGCTGGAATTGTTTGCAGGTGCTGTATTGAAATATAGTTCTGAAACTGGGGTAGAAACTCCTTTTACTCAAAAAATCTACACTGAGATTAAAGCAAAATAAGTTTGGGCCTTAGCTCAAAGAAAAGCAATATAAGAAGGCGGGTTAAGCCCGCCTTTATTGAAATCAAATATAAAATACAGAAGTTTATGCACTGTGCATAAATTTCTGCCGGTTCAAAAGCACTTCTTCTGTTTCCCTATGATCAGGGTCATCTACACAGCAGTCTACAGGGCATACCGCCTTACATTGAGGTTCCTCATGAAACCCTTTACACTCCGTACATTTTCCGGATACAATATAATAAACTTCATCTGAGACTGCCTGATGATATGCATCGGCATCACTTTCCGTACCGTCAGGGAATACAATATGTCCTGAAAGTTTGGTTTTGTCTTTCCAGCGCCAGTCAATAGCACCTTCGTAAATGGCTGAGTTGGGGCATTCAGGTTCACAGGCTCCACAGTTGATACAGGCATCTGTTATTTTTATAGCCATATTGTTTGAATTTAGAGGGTTTAAAAAAGGGATTTCGTCAACGTTGAACGGTTCTGAAATCCCTGCTAAACTTAATTACAGCAGTTCAACACTGTTCTTTAAAAATAAGCAGCATAAAGTGTGCTATTTTTTATTTAAATCATTAATATGCAGTAATTTCTGCCGACACTTAGTCAATAATGGCAATTTTTTTAGAAGATGCAATGCTGATAAGCTTGTCAAACTTACCGGAATACAGATCCGAAATTTGAGTGGATTGCTCATCAGTAAATAATGAGGACCTGACAATCGGAACGCTGAATGGCAATGGCCAGGCACGCAATGATTTGGCTATAGAATCCATGGCGTTAATTCCCTGCATGGCCTGAAGACCATCAGCCCAGCATACCAGCCCTACAGTCTTATCCGTGAGATAAGGCTCGTACCAGTTGGCGGTTACTTCAAGCCAGTCCAGGCAGTTTTTCATTACTCCCGGAATGCTGCCGTGATAAAGAGGAGCCAGCCAGATATGCAGATCAGCATCTGTGAACATTTGAGCCATACGCTCTACGGCCAAAGGAGTTTTGGTAAGCGTGACATCGAATAGAGGAATGCCGGAGTCAGCAAGTGTAAAAATATCAGTCTGAATTCCCAGCATTTTCAGGCGTTCAGAAAAATAATCTGAAATCAGTCCGGAAGTAGATAAAGTTCTTCTTTCCAGCGATCCGTTGAATATGATTGCTTTCATTTTTTAATGTTTAAAAATTACTTTGGGTAACCCTATTTCACCATACATCAGTGTTTTCACCAGCGGTTTCAGTAATCCTGCTGCTAATAAATACAATGAAGGATCATGATGAGTACTTGCGCGGACAACCACTTTCTGATTTTTATACTGTTTCAGATCAGCGTAGATAAGACGGCGTTTCCAGAGATCAAGGAGCACAGTTTCTGCATTGTTTAAATCAGCATAAGAAACGTAAGGAGACAATTTTTCCATAATCAGCATATAAGCCCAGGGCGGAATGATAGCATCCGTAGAACAGATGATTGCTACTGCTTTTTCATTGTAAACAGAAAAATCCACCGCAGCAATTGATTCTTTAAATTCCTTCTCCTTAACAATCATTCCCATGAAAAGATGTTCTTTGATATCCAGTTCTACAATTTCCGTAGTCGGTTTGTAATCTGAAAGGTCAAGAGCAATAATGCCTGAAGCCTTTGCTTTATTGATAAAATTTTCCTCAGTCATAATTTGTTTACTTTCAGTGTTATTTATCTTACTTTTGACAAAGCTTCTTCATATTTTCTTTCAACAGCAGACCAATCCAGTACAGACCAGAAAGCATCCAGATAATCTGCGCGTTTATTTTGATAATTCAGATAATAGGCATGTTCCCAGACATCTATTCCCAAAATCGGAAATCCTCTGTTCATGGAAAGGATATCCATCATCGGATTATCCTGATTAGGGGTAGAGCTGATGGCCAGTGAGCCGTTGAATTTTACAAAAAGCCATACCCATCCTGAACCAAATTGCGACAAACCTGTCTTTTTCATTTCTGCTTGAAGGTTTTCAAGGCTTCCGAAAGTGGCTGTGATATCGTCATGAAGCATGCCTTCAGGATTCAGCTTGGGTTGTGGAGAAATAATTTCCCAGAATAAAGAATGGTTATAGTGGCCGCCACCATTATTTCTGACAGCAGGACTGTATTCACTTATTCTTTGCAGTAATGAATCAAGGTCGGGATCGGTTTCATTGGTTTGTGCCAGTGCTGCATTCAGATTATCTACGTAAGCCTGATGATGTTTCTGATGGTGAATGGTCATCGTTTCTTTATCTATAAAAGGAGCCAAAGCATCGTAAGCATAAGGTAACTGTGGTAATGTAAATGGAGTCATTGTATTTATTTTTTTGATTAATGTCTCACAAAGGTAGAAATATATTTGAATAAAACAACTTTATGTTTGTTTTATTGATTTTCTGATGACTGTAAGTAAAATGTTGTAAATCTTTATTTTATCCTTGATTTTATAAGGTTATAGAAAATGACTATATTTGTTGTTGAAAAATAAAACAACCTAAATATTGTCAAATGAAGAAGCCGGCTGCGGATCGTATTCTGATGTTTTTAAAGATGAGAGGTGAGGCTACATCACTTCTTATTGCTGAAGAATTGTCAATCACCAAGGAAGGAGCAAGAAAGCATTTACTGAATCTTGCTCAGGAAGGATTGATCCGGTCTTCGGTGAAGAGCGAAGGGGTTGGGCGCCCATCTACGTACTATACTCTAACAGAGAAAGGATTGGCTCAGTTTCCGGATACCCATGCGGATGTTACGGTTCAGATTTTGAAATCCGTGAAAAACCTGTTGGGTGAAAATGCTCTGGATTTATTAATCAGTGACCGGGAAAAAAATACCCATGAGCGTTATGAAAAAGTACTTTCAAAGGCAGAATCACTGGAACAGCGCCTCGAATCTCTTTCAAAAGTGCGTAGTGATGAAGGCTATATGGCGGAATGGAAAAAAGAAGGGGAAGTGTATTATCTGGTTGAAAATCATTGCCCGATATGCGCTGCAGCAACAGAATGCCAGGGTTTCTGCCGTGCAGAGCTATCCAATTTCCAATCCCTGATAGGAAAGGAGTATACAGTGGAAAGAATAGATCATATTATTTCCGGTGGGCAGCGTTGTGTGTATAAAATCAGCCAATAATTAATCATTCATCACTTATAATTTATCATTCAAAAATGGCTTTAAAAGCAGTAATATTTGACATGGACGGTGTTCTGGTAGACTCAGAAAAATTCTGGACCCAGGCAGAACTGGATGTATTTTCATCTTATGGAGTGCAGGTTACGGATGATCTTGCGGCACAAACAAAATATATGACCACTCAGGAAGTAACCGAATTCTGGTATAAAAGATTCCCCTGGGAAAATTTTGATGCATCTGATCTTGAAAATAAAGTGGTTACAAGAGTGATCGAAATGATACAGACCGAAAACTGTACCATGTCTGGTGTAGAAAAGTTTATTAAAAATCTTAAGAACAAAGACTACAAAATAGGGCTGGCTACCAATGCTCCTTTACGGGTAGCACATGCGGTGCTTGAAAAGCTTCAGATTCATGACCTGTTTGATACCATTCACTCATCAGAGTTTGAAACTCGGGGAAAACCTCATCCTGCCGTATATCTTACTTCTGCAAAAAATCTTGGAGTCTCCCCGGAACACTGTATTGCTATTGAAGACAGTCAGTCAGGATTAAAGGCCGCAAAAGAAGCCGGAATGCAGACTGTAATTTTCACCAATAATGACGAAAATATAGATTCAAACCTTGCCGATTTTAAAATCCTGGATTTTAATACAGGTTTTCTGCCGTTATTTGGTAAATAGTGAATAGTGAATAGTGAATTCGCTTCGCTGTGAATTTTAACAGGTGTTATAAAAATTGACTATTGACTGCGTAGCAAATTGACGATTGACATTAAAAGTGAATAGTGAATCCGCTTCGCTGTGAATTTTAACAGGTGTTATAAAAATTGACTATTGACTGCGCAGCAAATTGACGATTGACATTAAAAGTGAATAGTGAATCCGCTTCGCTGTGAATTTTAACAGGTGTTATAAAAATTGACCATTGATTGCGGAGCAAATTGACGATTGACTTTAAAAGTGAATGGTGAAAGGTGAATCCGCTTCGCTGTGAATTTAAAAGGTGTTATAAAAATTGACTATTGACTGCGCAGCAAATTGACCATTGAGGAACCTCCGCATCTCGTATCCCAAACCTCATACCCTGCATCCCATTCTCAATACCTCGTCAAAACCTCCATCAACAACAGAATAGAAACCAGCTTTTTAGACGACTGATACTCAGGATTCAGCTGTTCACGGATTTCTCCCAAAGCTTTGCTTAATTTATTACTTACTGTTTTATTGCTGAGTCCCAGCGCTTCTGCTGTTTCATTCACAGACATATTTTTCCTGATTCTCATATCGTATACCTGCTGTTCCGTTGAGGGAAGCTGGGAAACGACTTCATCAATCATAGTCAATAAAGCACTGATCTCATTTTCTTCAAGGATTTCAAAATACTCGGAATCTGCAATTTCTATTTCATTCGGAATATCAAACTCGTCAATACTCAGCGTAGGTGGCGCTTTTTTGTAGCTGTTATAAAAATCAATAATCCGGTAATGAAGATGACGGAGAAGGTAGCCTTTGGCACTTTCTGTATCATCGGTTTGTATGGCATCCGTATTCTCAAGAATCTTCATCCACAGGTTCTGGAGAATTTCCTCAGAAACTTCCTTATCCCGCGTCCGTACATAAACAAAGCGATACAGACTATCCCAATACCGGTCATACAGCAGCATAAATGCAGGGCGGTCACCTGATTTTATTTTCTCTAATAATATATAGTCTGTTGGGCTCATATTGTGATACAAAATTACCTAAAGGAAAATTAACTTTTTGTGAACTTTGGGGATGGTAAGATTAAATATTTCTGAAAAACAGGCCGAAAATTGAACGTCAATGTTGAGTAAATGTGAAATATGACGAAAATTATTAACAATTTGGTTGCAATGTGAATATAACGTTAAGAATGCCCCGGGGAAGTTTTTCATTTTCATTGTCTTATAGATAGAAGTATCTGTGAATACATGAAAGACCTCTATGAAAAAACTTTTACCATATAAAAATATTGAAGCCTTTGTTTTCAGACTTTGGGAACGGGAAGTTATGGAAGACTCAATTTCTGAAAAAGAAAATGAACTTTTAAAACAGTGGAAAAATCTTGCAGAAAAAGATCTGGACGCTGTTCATAGAAAAGAATCCAGAGAAAGGGTATTATCCGGACTGGAAAATTACTTTTCTCAAAAAGATATTGTGTCTATCCCGTCCGCAAAAAGCTTTAGAACACATCTTTATAAAATTGCAGCGGTTATTATTCTGCTTTTGTCATTGGGCGGAGTTTTTACCTACACCCTATTCATTAAGCCTGATGTTTATCTTGCAGAATCCGGCAACCGTATTGTTCACCTTGAAGACGGATCTGTAGTTACGCTCTTATCAGGCGCAGAACTGACTGTCGAAAAATCTTTTCCTGCGTCCACCAGAGTCGTGGATTTAAAAGGAGATGCGATATTCTCTGTAGCAAAATCTAAAAAACATCCATTCATCGTTCGTGCAGAGGGGTTCAGTACTAAAGTATTGGGAACGGTATTTAAAATCTCACAGTCCGGGAAGAAAAAAGCGGTTGATCTTTATGAAGGAAAGGTAGCTGTATCCACTCCCGGGGTTCCGGTTTCTTTCCTTAAGCCTAATCAGAAGTGGACCAACTTCGGAATTGCTCATACTACGGCAGTTATTTCACTGAAACCTGTAAAAAATTCAGCAGACAGAATTGCTGCAATATTGTCTCTGAGTTTTAACGATGTTTCTTTAAAAGAAGTTGTAGCAGTCCTGGAAAGCAATTATCATACAAAGGTTCAGTATCCTAAGGAAGCTGAAGATAAAAAAATTACTGCTGATTTTACGGGAGGAACGGTCGGAGAAAATATTGAATCACTGGCTTTCATCCTGGGACTGGAAGTACAGAAAAAAGAAAATACCTATATCCTTAAGAAATAAATCATTATAAAAAATAAATAATCATAATCAAGAGAACACTATTAAGTATGAAAAGTTTGAAATGTGGGATTACCATAGCAGCCTTATTTTTTACTGTAGCCGCAGAAGCTCAGGAGCTGGTTCAGAAAGTAACATTTTCTGTACCTGCCAACAGACCGTTGATTGAAGTTTTGGAAGAATTTGCGGGAAAAACGGGGATGAGACTGGCTTATTCCAAAGTAGATATTAAAGAGCTGAAGGTAAAAGGGATAAAATGCGAAAATACTTCTGTCAACAACTGTCTGAAGGATATTACCAATGGCCTTCCTGTAGTATACCGCCTGCATGGTGATCTTATTTCGATAAAATATGAAAATTCTAATATCTCAGTACTGGGAAACGGAAGAATTTCCGGTAAAATAGTGGATGAGGTAGGAAACCCCATTACCGGAGCTGAAATTAATATAGCTAAGAAAACCGTAGTCACAGATAATAACGGAGATTTTACAGTAGATCTTCCTTCAGGAACTTATAATCTGACGATAAAAGCACCTAAATATAATACGCTGAGAGTTGAAAAACTGTCTGTCAACGATAAAGAAACAAGCTCGGTATCATTTGCATTGAACAAAGCTTCTGATAAAATTACAGACATTAAAGAAGTTGTGATTACTGCAGCCCGTAAAGCAGATACACAGGCGGGACTTCTTGCCCAGCAGAAGAAAGCAGCCCAGATGAGTGATGGTATTTCTGCGGAACAGATTTCCAAGACACCCGACAGCGATGTGGGAGGAACTTTGAAAAGGGTAACAGGAATTACCACCATTGATAATAAATATGTAGTGGTAAGATCCATGGGAGAACGTTGGAACACCGCGGCCATGGACGGAATCAACCTGCCCAGCACGGAAGCGTATAACCAGAACTTCTCATTTGATATCATTCCTACGGCAATGGTGGAAAGTGTGGTGGTAAGCAAATCTGCCACTCCTGATATGAATGCCAGCTTTGCAGGAGGTTACGTAGAAGTTAGGACCAAGGATATTCCCAACGAGAACTTTACAACCGTTACATTAGGAACTTCATATAACGATCAGTCGGCCTTCAAAGAATTTCTGACCCGCAAGCGGGGAAAGTACGATTATTTCGGATATGATGACGGAACAAGAGATTTTCCCAAAGGACTGGAGCCGATGAACTGGACAGATCCAAGGTTTTTTGAACAGTCCAGGCAGTTTACCAATGACAATTTCAGCACCTATAAGACCAGAGGTGATATGGGATCTAATATACAGCTGGCATTAGGAAGAACATATGCTCTTAAAAACAATAATAAATGGGGATTTGCCGGAGCATTTGTCATCAGAAATGAACAGAATAAACTGGATATTGACCATACGGGAAGAGGAAACTGGCTGGATACCACAGGAATACCTGATGCAAACGGACAGATTCCATTCTATAACTTCAAAAATAGCGGGGCTTCCTATAATTACAATTCGACACTGGCAGGAATGCTTAATTTTGGATTGCAACTTGGGAAAAACAGAATCTCATTCCGTAATTCATATACCCATATTTTTGATAATACGCTCACAAGAGTAACTGGATGGAATGAGTATACTACTAATAGTGGCATGGCATCCAATGCAGAATTAGCCTATAATTATTTTTATAACGGAATCATCCCCAATAATGATCCTTCCCAGATTAAAAACCTGGACAGACCTTACACTGATAATACCAACTATCCCATTTTTCAGACCCTTTTGCAGAATAAACTGGAAGGGAACCATAAAATAGGCAATACTGAAGTCAGCTGGTTTGCAGCAAGAACAGGGATAACTTCTGATACGAAAGATTATACCCAATATCTGACCCTTTATGATTTTATTGGAAGTGAAATTCTGGCCTATCATAAAATTTATAACACCGGAGCAAATTTTTATAGAGGATATATCGCCAACAAAGAAACCGATTACAATTACGGAGCTTCTGTGAAATGGGATCTGGATACAGGAAATTTTAAAAATACGGTGAAGACAGGATACGCAGGAACATTAAAGAATAACACCAACCAGCAGCAGAAATTCTTCTTAAGGGTAGATGAGAACCGGGACGTTCCGAATAGCGAAAAAAATTACCTGACGATGTATGGTACCCTTGCGGATTGGTTCAATGGATCTCAGTATGTACCGGGAGGTATCGGGTGGGAAACCAAAGCATTGTATAAAAACGATAAATATGAAGGAGAAGTGAAACAGCACGCTCTTTATGTTATGTTTGATAACCGTTGGAAGAATTTAAGATTGGTATGGGGACTTCGTGCAGAGTACTTTAAGTATGACCTTATTTCCCAGCAACTGGACACAACTGATGATAAGAATATTGAAAGAGCAGCTATTGAGGATAAACCATGGCAATGGATGCCTTCTGCAAACTTTACCTACAGTCCTACCAATAAAATTAACCTAAGGCTTGCTTACAACAGATCTGTGATCCGTCCTCAGTTTAATGAAAGAACAGGACTTCCTTATTTCGATCCGATAGCTAATGGTTTAATCTATAATACAGAAATGACATCTTCTGTCATTAATAATTATGATTTCAAATTTGAATGGTTTCCAGGATTGGGAGAAATATTTTCCGCAGGACTTTACTATAAAAATATAGACAGACCCATAGAACGTGAAGGGCATATTTCCAGTGAAGGGAATCTATATCTCTATAACGGTAATTCAAAAAATGCAAAATTATTGGGTGTGGAAGCCGAGGTAAGAAAGAATTTAGGATTTATAGCAGACGAAACCTTTCTGAAAAAGCTTTTTATAAGCGGAAACTTTACCTATAATCATACAAAGGTAATAGCCTTTATAGATCTTTATAAAACAGGAGACAATGATGAAACCTATGAAGTAAAACGTCCGCTATATGGACAGACTCCATATGCCTATAACTTTGGACTGACCTATGATG
Source organism: Chryseobacterium sp. X308 (assembly GCF_020733145.1). Lineage (NCBI taxonomy): Bacteria > Pseudomonadati > Bacteroidota > Flavobacteriia > Flavobacteriales > Weeksellaceae > Chryseobacterium > Chryseobacterium sp. X308. The sequence goes on along the minus strand of NZ_JAJFZH010000002.1, from coordinate 296,787 downwards.
GCGACCGTTTGGGCCTGAGCTTTTTATACAATGCTAAAGGAGATCAGTATATCACCGTAGGATATGCTTACAAAGGAGAAGAAATACAGCGTCCTTATGCGGTGGCAGACGCACAGGTCTCCTATAAATTCCTTCGCAATAAAAATCTTGAATTAAAATTTAATGTAAGAAACATCTTCAACAGGGTAAAGGAATATTACAACAACTATAATTCTTATCTGGCTGCAAAAGAGGTAGGAGGAAGCAATATAGGTACAATAAGAGAAGCTTGGGATCTTCTTCCCGGAGCAACGGATAAGTATGATAAAAATATTGACACAATTATGTTCCGAGCTTACAGCGGAAGAATGTTCAGTCTTAGTGTGAATTATACTTTTTAGATAAGTATGCCAACGATATAGAAAGATATCTTAATGATAGAAATGTACAGATTTCGGGAACCTGATCAAAAACTGAAATATTGATGATGCGCAAAGCAGTACAGTTCTGAGAAAACCGGACGTTAGCAGCTTTAACGGATTGTATGGGAACTCCCGCAATGCAGTTCCTCCTGCAGAGATGGGATGAACCCAAAAACAATACGAAGAAATAGAGAGCAAGATATTACTGAATACTAAAAACTGATCTGGTATAAAAATAAAACAACCGGATTTATTAAAAATTATAACAATGAAAAGATTCATTCTAATTGCAGTGGCAGGACTATCCCTTACTGCCTGTCAAAATGATCATTTAGCGGATTCTTCTACTTCATTCGAAATGAAATCTACTTATGCTGAGTATATTACAGCTTCTGCTCTTCCGGTAACCAGTGTAAGCGGAGATATTACTTCCAATACAACATGGAGCGGGGTGATTGAAATGGATGGAGTTGTAACGGTAAAAAACGGGGCAACTTTAACAATCCAGCCGGGTACATTCATTAAAGCTAAACCAAGCACAAACTATACCCCTACAGGGGTTTTGGTAATTGCTAAAACAGGAAAAATCAACGCGGCAGGTACAGAAGCCCAGCCCATCATCTTCACCAGCTACAAATTGTTAGACGGAAACGAAGATACTACTGCTGCCCCTGGTGACTTCGGAGGTGTTATCTTGTTGGGAGATGCCCCTGCAAATACAATTAATACTAAAACAATTGAAGGATTATCTGGGTATGATTTTTATTACGGAGGTACAAACCCTTCTCACAATGCAGGAATATTGAAGTATGTTCGTATTGAATTTGCAGGATATGACTATGGAGGAGCTAATTCGGGAAACGAAATCAACGGTCTGACTTTAGGAGGTGTTGGTAACGGAACTACTTTAGATCATATTCAGGTATCTTATGGGAAAGATGACTCTTTCGAATTCTTCGGGGGAAACGTAAATGCTTACAACCTTGTTTCTTTTGCTGCTGAGGACGATAACTTTGATTTTGATAACGGATATACTGGTACAATCACTTGTGCACTGGCTTTGGCAGATTACAACTCTACACACAGTCCTAGCAGCTCTAGTCCGGATTCTAACGGTATTGAACTTGATAACAATGCAGATGGTTCTTATACAACATTGTTGACTCATCCGGTGATCAATAACCTTACTATTATCGGTGCTAAGAATTCTTCTAAAGGCGTTTTATATGAAAACGGTATCCATATCAGAAGACACGGAAGATTGACATTGAACAATGCTGTTGTAACAGGTTATCCAGTAGGAATCAAAGTAGAAGGTACTGGTTCTGAACTTTCTGCAGCTTCCAATTTAGGTTCAATCCAGGTACACGGATTTGGTACTTCCGTTACAGGAGCTGGTACGGCAGGAATTCCTGCTTCTAACCTATTAACAGGAACTACTGCATCTCTATGGGGTATGAGCCAACCTTTCTATAACGAAGGAAGCTGGAATGTATCTCCAAGAAACTGTGGAAACTTCCAGGGACTTTGGACCAAGTATAATTTCTCCATTTTAGAATAAGGAAATGAACCTTATGAGTATGGAGATAGAAACTTAGAGTAAAAAGATATCTTAATGATAGAAACGTACAGGTTTCGGGAACCTGATCAAAAACTGAAGAATACTGATGATGCGCACAGCAGTACAGTTCTGAGAAAACCGGACGTTAACAGCTTTTCCCAGGCATTAACGGATTTTATGGGAACTCCCCCAATGCAGCTCCTCCTGCAGCGACGGGATGAACACCAAAAAACAAATCGAAGGAATAGAGAGGAAGATATTCCTGAATAAAAAACTGATCTGGTATAAAAATAACACAACCGGATTTATTAAAAATTATAACAATGAAAAGACTAACTCTAATTGCAGTGGCAGCATTATCTCTTACAGCTTGTCAAAATGATCAACTGGCAGATTCATCTTCTCCATTCGAAATGAAATCTACTTCTGCTGAGTACCTTACAGCTTCTGCTCTTCCGGTAACTACCGTAAGTGGTGCTATTACTTCAAATACTACATGGAGTGGAGTAGTTGAATTAGATGGAATTGTAACAGTAAAAAATGGGGCTACATTAACCATTCAGCCGGGTACATTCATTAAAGCCAAGCCAAGCGCAAACAATACAGCTACAGGAGTTTTGGTAATTGCTAAAACAGGAAAAATCAACGCAGCGGGTACAGAAGCTCAGCCTATTATTTTCACCAGCTACAAATTGTTAGACGGAAACGAAGATACAACTGCTGCTCCTGGTGACTTCGGAGGTGTTGTTATATTAGGTGATGCGCCTACAAACACTCCGTTCACAAAAACAATTGAAGGATTATCCGGTCCTGATTTCTACTACGGCGGTACCAATGCTTCTCACAACGGAGGAACATTGAAATATGTACGTATCGAGTTTGCAGGATATGATCTTTTAGCTCCGAACTCAGGTAACGAAATCAACGGTCTTACGCTAGGAGGAGTTGGAAACGGAACTACTTTGGACCATATTCAGGTTTCTTTCGGAAAAGATGACTCTTTTGAATTCTTCGGAGGAACTGTAAACGCTTCAAACCTTGTTTCTTTTGCTGCTGATGACGATAACTTCGACTTCGATAACGGATATACAGGAACAATTACTTGTGCATTAGCTTTGGCAGATTACAACTCTACACACAGTCTTAGCGGAGCAAGCCCGGATTCTAACGGTATCGAACTTGATAACAACGCAGAAGGTTCTTCTACAACATTGTTGACTCATCCGGTGATCAACAACCTTACTATTATCGGTGCTAAGAACTCTTCTAAAGGTGTTTTATATGAAAACGGTATCCACATCAGAAGACACGGAAGATTAACATTAAATAACGCTGTCGTTACAGGTTACCCTGTGGGTATCAAAGTAGAAGGTACAGGTTCTGAGCTTTCTTCAGCTTCAGCATACAGCACCATCCAGGTTCACGGATTTACTACTTCAGTTACAGGTACAGGTACAGCAGGAATCCCTGCAGCTAACCTGGCGACTGGTACTCCAGCATCTCTATGGGGTATGAGCCAGCCTTTCTTCAACGAAGGTGGTTGGAATGTGTCTCCAAGAAACTGTGGAAATTTCCAGGGACTTTGGACAAAATACAACTTCTCCATTGTAGAATAATAAAAACTTTAAAAAAGCAGGGAACAGCACATGCTGATTCCTTGCTTTTACTTCAAAAATTTTAATCATCAGCATTATGAAAAAAATAATTTTATCATCTGTTCTGTTTTTATCCCACCTGGCTGCAGCACAGTCTCTGGTATGGGGAAATTCGTTTGATACTCCTGCCGATCTTCAGGGCTGGACTTTTCATGACCTGAACAACAATGGCAATGGATGGGTACAGGGGCAGAATATTTATCACAACGGAACTACCTTGGCCTATGGAACTGCGGGTGTTCTCCGCCATTCTATCAATTTGGTTCCAAGTGGAAATGCTAACGGATTTACCACAGAAAATGACTGGATTATTTCTCCTCAGATTGATCTTACCAATATTGCAGGAACCATTACGCTGGCCGCCTATATAGGGAGACAGAGATCTACTCACACGATTGTTGCCAGAGAACTTTTTATCTATGTAAGCACACCGCAGAAAGAAGTTCCAACGTTATCGGACTTTCAGGCAATGACCGTAGATGCAGACGGAAATGATGTTCAGAGTATGTATAAAATACAGGTAGGTGACTCAGCCAATCCTTTTCCGGCAGATCTTACTCAGTTTGTGGAATCCCTTGTAGATCTTTCTGCTTTTGCCGGGAAAAAGATCTATATCGGAATGTGGTCAAACAGAAAAACAAGCGGAAATAATGTCCAGAACATTAATATTGATGAAATCGGAATTTATGCTACTTCATTTTTGGGAACTAAGGATGTAAAAAGAAACAAAATTGTAACACAAATAGCAGAAAATCCGGTAAGAGAATCTTTACAGCTGCAGCTTAATCCGGCGTTGAAAGAAAATATAACTATGGTTAGTATTTACAATGCAGCAGGACAGAAAGTTCTTACCACTCAGTATTCTAAAGCGATCAGCACAGCAGAGCTTACATCCGGAGCGTATATCGCAGAAATTACAGATGGAAAGACTACGGAAAGGCTGAAGTTTATTAAAAAATAATCATTCTATCCCCTTGGAATCTGATTTTAGGAACACCATGAAATTTTAAATAAATAACGGAGAGTCTTTGAAAAAAGCTATCCGGAACATATCCAACTAGTTTTTTTATAATTATATATTGCCCGGCCCACGGGCCGGGCAATATTTTTAAGTTTTACAAGAAATAATTGAAGAAAGATGAATAAAATCTTTGCATTACTACTGTTTTTCACTGCACTTTTTTCATGTACAGACAGCAATACGATGGAGCTGTATGATAAAGTGCAGAAACCCGGAGAGGTAAATATCAAAGGATTTTCCAAACCTGATGTCCTTCAGTTGAGGTTGAACGGACAGCCTGTATCCATTGACGGAAAAACGTCCTATACCAATAAAATTGAAACCCAGCTTCAGTTTGTTCTGGATCAGGAAGAAACTAATAAATTGTCTGTCTATAATCATGAAACAGGCGCTGAAATTGCAAAATACAATATTACCTATGACAATATAAATGATTATAAAAACCTCTACTTTTTTAATCTTCCCGGAATCTATCTGCAGACCTATGCCGTAAAACCCCAGGTGAATCTGGGGAAAGTAGGTTTTGAGTTTATTTTTCCCAACCTGGGTGAATTTTCCGGAAGCTCTCTGAAAGAGGTAAAAGGTATTTTGAAAAGAGAAAACGGAGTGGTGCTTGCCGAGTTTGATAATATTGGAAAAGACAACTTTACGGCAGTGAAAATCTATAGTTTTTTCAGCTCAACAGCTCCCATATATCTTGAATTATACAAGCCGGGAACAACGGAGCCTTACGCAGGTTCTAAGATGATTCAGGTAAAATTAAAACAACATACGGGCGCTAATATGATTGTCCTTCAGGAAAAAATGGAAAATGGAGAATGGGTGGTAAAAGGAGATATCGATATAGCAGAATATCTGTAATTACGTATGAAAAGCTTTTTAAAACTTCAATGTATTGCGGCAGCAGTCTTTCTTATGTCGTGTACCAGTAATAATGACGAAAGCGCACCCGTATTTCCGGAAGGAAGTACCGAAGCTGTAAACCTTTGGGTTCAGGACAGCATGAAAAGATACTATTACTGGGCAGATCAGATGCCTGCAAAGCCGGATTATAAGCTTCCTGTAAAAGATTTTTTCAAAAGTTTGCTGTCTTCAAAGGACCGGTTTTCTTTCATGGTGAATACTGAAGATTCTTCTTCCTATCCACGTTCGATAAGGAATATGTACGGTTTTGACTATACCATTGTTCAGCTTGCTAATAATGAAGTGGTTACTGTAGTGAAGCTGGTGCTCCAAAATTCCCCGGCTTTCAATGCAGGGCTGGAAAGGGGAATGATCATTACCAAAGTGAATGGAAAAGCAATGACAGCCGCGAATGCCGAAGCAATGGCTTCATCCATTAAAGATCAGACCGTTGTAGAGCTTACCGTTGGAAAGTGGCAAAACGGAGGCGTTACGGATGAAAAAAATATTACCGTTTATTATGGTTTTTCTTTTGAGCAGCCGGTTTTATCGAAAATTTTTGAGAAAAACGGAAAAAAAGTGGGCTATCTGTACATCTATGATTTTCCGGACGGGATGACGCAGACGTTGTACCAAAAATTTGGAGAATTCAAAATGGCAGGAGTACAGGAGCTGATTCTCGATCTCCGTTATAATTATGGAGGCTCGGTGTCATCTGCCGCAGCACTTTGTTCACTGATTCCTTCAGGACTATCATCCGCCTCGCCGTTCATCATTTTTAAAGGAAATAAAAATGGAGGTGAAGTAAAAAGAACATTTTCCCAGCAAATTGCCTATGATCCCAAAGCGCTGGACTTTGCAACGTTGCGTGCGAATGCGCTGGGATTACAGAAAGTATGTATTCTCACATCGAACAGTACGGCATCTGCTGCCGAGATTGTTGTGAATAATCTCAAACCTTACATACAGGTGATGCAGATAGGAGATACTACGCTGGGGAAAGATATGGCCGGATTTGTAGTGGAAGACAAGCGTAAACCCAGAAAAATTTCCTGGCAGATTCATCCGGTGATCTATAAAGTCTTTAATGCCAACGGAGCAGGAGAATACAGTAATGGAATTCCCCCGCAGAGCAATGTCAATGAATTTGCCGGACTGCCATTATTACCTTTGGGAGATCCCAATGAAACCCTTATTTCTTCTGCACTTAACGGAGGTTATTTCAAATCAGCAGGTCACGAAAAGAATGGAAATATCAAAATTTTATTTCAAAGTGATGTACCTCCGGTTATGATGGAAAAATAATTTGCATGGAAAAGACAAAGAAAGAAAATGAATGTCAATATTTTAAACCATTAAGAAGCTTGAAGAAATAAAGTAAAGTTAAGACCAATCATTCTGATTTTAAGTAATACGAAACTTATCTTCATCATCTTAACACCTTAATACCATCTTAATGGTTCAAGAAAAAATTTAAAAGATTTATTTAATAGTTAAAAAATAATATATCGAAAAGTAAAAGAATAAAACATTTTGCCTTTTACCTATTTAAAAACACAATAAAATCATAAAATCATGCAGGGAATAGAACCAAAACTTCACATGAACCTGACCAGCCGTATTGAGTATTACCGTCTGCTGATAGAAGCTGCGGAAGATCCTGAAAGCCAGCCTTCGGAGGTGATTACCCAGATTTCAGAACTTGGACATCTGTACGAAGAGTATCTGCTTAACAAGAAAAATCTGGAAAACAGCATCAAAAACTACCGGGCCTATCATAACGATTTGAGAAAAAAGCTCACGTCAAGACTGAGGGAGCTCAGAAGAAAGGCAAGACAGAAATAAAGCAAGGAATGTACTTTATCGGTTGATTTTACGGTGAAATTCATACCTTTATGACATCAAGCAGAAGGATGAAAGACTTATGAATTTTACTCAGGCAGAACTTTCCGGTTATTTACAGGTATTTTGGCAGTTTTCCTGGCTGCAATGGATGATATTCAGCCTGATTGCCAATATTTTCCTCTACCTGTTTTCCATAGGTTTATATGTTTTTATCGAGAAGACTTGCCGTAAAAGTCAGCTGCAGGAGAAGAATCATCCTGTCACCGGATCCGATTTTTATCTTAGTCTGCTTACAATATTGTGTAACAGCTTTGTCATGTTGCTCGGAGCTTTTTTATGGAAAAAAGGATGGATTGTGCCGGGACAGACAGAATCAGTAATTGGCATAACAGCGGAAGTCGCTGTTTTACTTCTTTTAATGGATTTTTTGATGTATCTCTTCCATTTTACGGCACATTTACCTTTCATCTATAAAATGTTCCATGGAAAACATCATGAGCATGTCAGTACCAACTTTTTAAGCCTTTTTGTTCTGCATCCTTTGGAAACCATAGGGTTTGGACTGATGCTGCTGGTTATACTCATAGGATATGATTTCTCTGTCATTTCGATTTCCATCTATCTTTTGCTTAATCTGATCTGGGGAACGATAGGGCATCTGAACAGAGAATTTTTTCCGGCATCTTTTGACGGCTTTTTTGTGGGAACAACCAGGTTTCATAACCAGCACCATTTGGATGAAAGTAAAAACTTTGGATTTTATACTTCAATCTGGGACAGGTTATTCGGGACGTATAAGTAACTATGAATACTACAGTTTTATATTATTCAAAACTTTACCCAGCAGATAATTAAAATTTTTTAATTCTTCAGAGGTAAGTATGGAAGCCGTCTGATGAGTGATAGCCTTACGGAAAGTTTCAGAATTATCTACAATAAACCTTCCTTTATCCGTTACTGAAAGATTGAATTTCCTGTGGTCTGCTTTCTCTTGTTCCCGGACAATCAAATCTTGACCGATCAGAAATTTCAACTGTTTTGAAATGGCTGCCTGGCTAATGTTGAAAGCCAGTGATATTTCCCTTCCTGTTGCTGTTCCTTTCCTCATAATAAATTCAATAATATTATAATGAGCAGCAGTTACTCCGTTAATGTCACCCCGGTTCATGTTAGCCAGAATAAGACATTGGAAATCAGTAAATGTGTTAAAAAATTCTTTTTCAATGGGTTTCATTACAAATATGCTTAACTTAGTTAAATATTAACAAAGTTAAGTATTTTTATCATGGAAAATATAGAAATTACGAACGCCCGTCAGAATAATCTCAAAAATATTTCCATAAAAATTCCAAAGTACAGGATCGTGGTTTTTACGGGAGTATCGGGATCCGGAAAATCATCTTTGGTCTTTGAAACGATTGGAGCTGAAGCACAAAGACAGATTAATGAGACCCAGAACAGCTTTATCAGAAACCGCCTGCAGCATTATGGCCTTCCGGATGTAGATAAAATTGAAAACCTTAATGTTCCAATCATTATCAATCAAAAACGGTTGGGTGGAAATGCCAGATCTACAGTGGGAACGGCAGCGGACGTGTCTGCTTCTCTGAGACTGTTGTTTTCGAGAATGGGAGAGCCGTTTGTAGGATATTCCAATGTATTTTCATTTAATCACCCTCAGGGAATGTGTCCTGAATGTGAAGGATTGGGATTTGTGCAAACTTTAAATGTGAATACCTTGATTGACCGTGACAAATCTTTGCATGAAGGAGCCATTCGCTTCCCTACATTTCAGCCTGGAGGATGGCGTTTAACAAGATATACTTTGTCCGGTTATTTCGATAATGATAAAAAGTTGAAGGATTTCACCGATAAAGAATGGGAAACCCTGTTGTATGCACAGGAACACAAACCGAAACATCCTGATAAAGAATGGGGAAAAACGGTAAAATATGAAGGTATTGTTCCAAGGATTGAAAAAGCATTTCTGAAAAAAGATTCAAAAGAAAACATCACAAGAAAAGACGCTCTGAAGAATATTGTGATTACCAAAACCTGCCCGTCTTGCCAGGGAAAACGTCTGAACGAAAAAATACTGTCCTGTAAAATCGAAGGTAAAAGTATTGCAGATTGTATGGCCCTTTCAGTGGATGAACTGCTTGAGTTTATTACCTCACTGGATTCAAAAGCATATGAAGTCGTCATCAAAGAGCTTTCCGCAAAGCTGCAGAATATCATTACGATAGGATTGCAGTATCTGACTCTTGACAGAAGTACCAACACGCTTTCGGGAGGAGAATCCCAGCGTATAAAAATGGTGAGGAGTTTGGGAAACAGCCTGGTAAATCTGTTGTATATTTTTGATGAACCCAGTATTGGACTTCATCCGAAGGATCTGCAGAATATCATCACTATTATTCAGCAGATCAGAGACAAAGGAAACTCTGTTTTAATCGTTGAGCATGATCCGGATCTGATCAAAATGGCGGACAGGGTGATTGATATTGGCCCCGGTTCAGGAAGAAACGGAGGAGAAGTGATCTATGACGGGACATTTAAAAATTTAAAAAAATCAGCAGGTAAAACAGGTTCTTATTTCGCAACAAAACCTTCCATCAAACAAGAATTCAGAAAACCTGATGGCTATCTGGAAATTAAAAATGCCAACAGATATAATCTTAAAAATGTGACGGTAAATATTCCCACCGGGATAATGACAGTCGTTACCGGAGTGGCAGGATCCGGCAAAAGTACCCTGATAAACCGTATTTTGCCGGAACTTTATCCGGATGTAACTATTATTGATCAATCTTTGTTCGCTGCAAGTGCCCGCTCCAATTTGCTTACTTATCTCGGAATATCAGATATTGTGCGTAAGCTTTTTGCACAATCCAATCATGTTTCTGATAGACTGTTCAGCAGAAACAGTGAAGGAGCCTGCAAAAACTGTAAAGGTTTGGGAATAGAAAAGATTGACCTGGCTTTTATGGATGATATTGAGCAGCCATGCGAGGTTTGCGGAGGTTCAGGATTTGATCCTGATGTACTGCAATATACCTACAGCGGAAAAACAATTGCAGAAGTCATGAGCATGACAGTTTCTGAGGCTGCTGATTTTTTTAAGGAAGAATTGGTGCTCAGAAATTTTGATCTGCTGATACAATTAGGACTTGATTATCTGACATTAGGGCAAAGACTGGACAGCTTTTCCGGAGGCGAAAGACAACGCCTGAAGCTGACAAGAGAACTGAAAAATACCAATCAGATCATTATTCTGGATGAACCAAGCACAGGACTGCATCCAAGTGATACCCAAAAACTGCTTACGTTTTTTAATGGACTTGCAGATCAGAATAATACGCTGATTGTTATCGAACACAATCTTGATATTATTTCCCAGGCAGACTGGATTATTGATATGGGACCGGGTGCAGGGAAATTTGGAGGTGAAGTATTGTTTGAAGGAACTCCGGTGGAGCTATTGAAAAATAAAAAATCATTCACTGCAGAGTTTTTGAGAAAACATATCCAATAAAACAAAAGCATTAAGTTGAACTGAACCATGAGATTGCTTCACCTATGGTTCGCAATGACAGGACAGTTCAACTTAATGCTCCTAAAACCTTATCAGCCTTAATGATTCAAGATTCTTTTATTTTCCAGCCTTTACCGCAGATTTAATGGCTTTTTCAATCACTCTCCAGTCATAATAATGAAATACTCTGCCATTGCTCATCGCAACAAAAACGCCTTTCGGGAATTTTGCACCCAAGTTAACATGGGTCACTTCAGAACCATCACTTTCTAATGTAGAAACCGGAATTTCTGCAATTCTCCCCTTTGATTGGTCTTCTCTTAAGTAGACATTAAAGGTATCATTCTGCTGATTCGAAACCAGAATATAACCTTTCCCTTTATCAGTAGGATAGATGGAAATTCCTTCCACATCAGATTTAAAATCACCTTTTCCGAAAACAGCTAATTCCTCATTACCTTTTTCCGGATCAGCATAGTATTTATGAACTCCAAACTGCTCATCAGAATAGTAGATATAGCCCATTTCGTCATCTACAGCAATGCTTTCAATCTCTTTCAGGCCACTGTATTTTCCGAATTTACGGACAACTTCTCCGGTGATAGAGCCATTTTTCTCCGTAAGCTTATATTGCGATAGGTAGCCGTCAGCAGGACCAGATTTTCTTCCTACAATGACAAATATTTCTTCTGTCTGCGGATTTTTATACATTGAAACTCCCATCGGACCACGTTCCGTTTCTCCTTCAAATACAGAGACTTCTCCCACTTCTTTCAGTTCAGGAAGCGAATATAATTTTACTTTGTTCGTTTCCCTTTCCGTTACGGCAGCGATGTCTGTTTTCTTTCCATTTAAAATAAAACCATATTCAAGATCAACATTGTTGGGACGTTTCAATCCTAATACTTTATGGATGATTTTTCCGTTAAGATCAAAGGCGTACAAACCTCCATCCGTATCTTTATCTGTGCCGATGATTATACTTTTTGAAGCATCCTGAGAATTGATCCATATGGCAGGATCATCCGTATCATGAACTACTGTTTCTGTGATAACAGCAGGTTTTAATTTTTCTATGGCTTCTTTCTGCCCTTTGCAGCTGATCACAAAAGGAAGAACTGCAAGTGCTAGTATATAATGTATGTTTTTCATGTTTATTTTAAAAATCAAATTTCACTCCCATCGTAAACCTTGGTCTGTAATATTCAGCCTGTGCGGTTCTGCTTGGGATTCCCTGGTAGTATCTTAACGGCTGGTTCGTCAGATTATTGGCTTCTGCAAAAACTCTGAGCTGGGTCGTAATCTTGTAGGAAGCATTAGCATCAAGGAAAAACTGTTTGTCGTAATAACGGTCATCAAATGCCTTGCCACCAAGCTCATCAATATAATGAGAAGCATAGTTCATGGAAACTCTTGCTGAAAAACGTTTGTTTTCCCATGAAAGAGATCCGTTGAACATATGAGGAGCAGCTCCCGGAAACCCTACATCTGTTCTTTCAATGCCTTCTTCATTGGTAATTCCTTTTGCTTTGGATTTAGTATAAGTATAGTTGACATACACTCCAAGTCCTTTCCAGAAAGCTCCGGGAATGAAATCAAGCTGTCTTTGCAAAGCAACTTCAAACCCATAAATATCTACATTGTCACCATTACGCTGCTGGGTAAATTTCCAGTTGCTTTCTCCGGCCGGAATTGGGTTGGTTTGTCCCGCAAAATCATTGGCAAAGTCGTTCGCGGTATAATTTCTTTTGGAATACGTATAAATGAAATCGTTAAGATTTTTATAGAAAACACCTCCGGAAAGAATCCCTACAGACTTGAAATATTTTTCTGCCATGAAATCAAAATTGTAGGCATAGGTTGCCTTCAGATTCGGATTTCCTGCTGCAACAATTTCATCTTCTGAAATAACATTCAGGTAAGGAACTAAAGAATAATAGTTCGGGCGGGCAAGAGCGGTAGTAAATGCTGCACGAAGGACAAGATCCTGCACCGGGACATATTTGAAGGAAATATTCGGAAGGATATTGGTATACGTATTGGTATTATTGATTTGCCCTACCAGATCCTTCTCATTCATGACATAATTTCCGGTGTAATCAATCTGGGTTGTTTCAATACGGGCTCCAACGATCATGGATAGTTTATCATTAAAGTCCTGATCCCATCGGATATAACCTGCATAGATCTGCTCTTTTGCATTGTAGTTGCTGGAAAGATACTTTTCAGGTTTCAGCTTACCGTTAAATAAAGTTGGATTGAATAAATCCAATCCGCCAAGGAAAGAAGGATCAACAAATGTTCCCGGAACATAATTTCCCGGCTGGAAGTTTTCACCATTAAGGTGTATGGTTGGCACCGATAAAAGACTTCCCATATTGTTAACAGGTGTAAAAGCGTAGAAATCATTCTCTCTTTCCTTTTTCTTCAAACGCATCCGGAAACCGGTACGAAGTCTTCCTTTCTGACCATCAATCACGGAAAACGGAAAACGTACATTCACTTTTGCTCCCAGTTCTTTTTCCTGAGTAAAGTTATTGGCATCCGAGAGATCACTCAGTTTATAGCTTCCCAGATTGTCTGCTGCGAGAAGGTTGATCACAGGTTTTTCAGGATTGCTAAGGTCAGGAGCGAAGTTCATTTTGCTGTTTTCAAACTCTATATAACGCTGATGAGGCTTATCTTCACTTGCGATGGCGTAATTGACAGCCCAGTCGAGGTCAACTTTAGAACCTAATAAATGTTCTCCTCGTAAAGCATAGTTCTGAACTTTTTGTTTTTCCAGACGGGTATTGTCATTATCGGCATCACCTCCTTTATTTTGTCTTGTGATACTTCCTTTCCAGTCTGTAATCTCAGTTTCATCAGCATTATAAACAGGTTTTATTTTATATCCTAAAGCAAATCTGGTTTCCTTATCATTCCTGAAGTTGTACATCGCAGAAGCATAGATCTTATTTTTGGAATTGAACTCATAATCCATGTTGAGATCAAAACTATGTCTGATACGGTGTTCATTATAATAGCGAACTCCCATTTTGCTTACATAAACCGTTTGGGCAAGATCATTGGCCTGGCTCCATACGGGTTCTATATTGTCCGAACCAAAATTGTTGTTGTTATAGGAAAAACTGAATACCGCGCCTAATTTTTTATCCAGAAAACGGTTTCCGTACACAAATCCGGCAGTGTAATTTCCTTTTTCACGGATGGGATTGTATCCTCCGGCAACGGTTGCGGAAATCCTCTGTCCGTTCGGGGAAGCCCTGGTAATAAGGTTTACGGAACCTCCGATGGCATCGGCGTCCATATCCGGAGTGAGGGTTTTATTAACTTCTATAGTAGAAATCATATCGGAAGGGATCAAGTCCATCTGTACATTACGGTTATCTCCTTCAGCAGACGGAATCCGGTCGCCATTCAGCGTAACGGAGTTCAGATTGGGAGCAAGCCCTCTGATGATAAGGTTTCTGGCTTCACCTTGGTCATTTTGTATCGTAATTCCCGGAACACGTTTCAAAGCATCTCCGATATTGGCATCCGGAAAACGTCCGATCTGATCAGAAGAAATCACATTGGTAATATTGGCGTTATTTCTTTGTTTATTCAAGGCTCTTGCCTGATTTTTCAGAGTCGCTCCCGAAACTACAATGGCTGCAATGGATGTCTCTTTCTTGTCGAAGATAATATTCTGACGGGTGTTTTTTTCAGGTTCTACCGTTACAGTATACTCATGCACACCATAACCGAGGTAGTCAATTTTCATGGTATAGCTTCCAGGAGGAACATTCAGAAATACAAAGTTTCCGTGCTCATCCGAAGTGGTATATATATTTCCCGGGCTTAAAGAGATCTTGGCTCCAGGTAGGGCTATCTTTGAATCATCATTGATATTTCCGGACAAAGAACCGTTTTGCGCATAGAAAAAAATAGAGGCACAAAACAAAACAGACGTAAAAATTTTCTTCACTTTTAATATTTTAGATAAAAATAACAGTAAAATTAAACGTCTGTTTGGCAAATGCGTTGAAGAGAAAATTAAGGTTTTCTTAAGAATTGTTAATATAGAAACTGTTTGTTGAAAGGAAATATGCAGTGATTGTTTACCTTTCAGATCCTAAATTCTTTTCAACAGTATTCCCCTCTAGAAGTAAAGTCAATTCATTACATCGTATAATCTGATGATTCTGGATAGTAAATTCTGCCAATACTTTATGTACCACCTTACTTCCATCTTTTAGGGTGGATTTTGCTATGTGGTGGGTAAATATGATATTCCCATTTTCAGCGTGGCTGATGATATCAAGCTTCTGTTCAGCCACTTTTTCTTTCAGTTTTCTGATGTGAAGAACAAATTCATCATAAGTAAGCTGAGAATGATCAACAATCTGAATGTATTCTTTTGAAAAATATTTCTCAATTAATAATTCGTCAAATACCGGATTTTCTAATACTTCTTGGAATACCTGCCGGATAAAATGCTGCATAATTTTATTATTTTGAAGCAAAATTACCTTACAGACTCATGACTAAACGATAACAATTGTAAAGAAATTACTTACGGTTGCGTATTCTGCTTAGTGAAACACTTGTGATTCCAAGATAAGAGGCAATATAATGCTGCGGAAAGCGCAGAAGAAGCTCCGGTCTGTTTTTGAGAAGCTGCTGATACCTTTCCTGAGGTGAATCTCTGATAAAAGAAATCAGCCGTTTATTAATTTCACTGAAACGTTTGTAAAAAAGTGGTAGGAAAATATGCTGGAATTCCTCATTTTCCATGAGCCTGTGAAAAGTTTCAGCCTGTAATTCATAAACGGTAGTTGATTCCAGAGTTTCAATAACAAAATCGCTGGGATTGCCATTCAGGAAGCTGTCAAAAGATGAAACTGCCTGGTTTTCTGTTATAAACTCCAGGGTAAGTTCTTTTCCGTCCTGATAGAAGAATATTCTTAAGGCTCCTTTTTTTACAAGGAACATCTTATCTGAGATCTTTCCTTCCTCAAGCAGGATCGTTTTAGCAGGATAAGTAATTTCAGTTGATAAATGAAGGTCTGTTTTCAAAAAAGAATGAAGATCAGGAATGTGCATATCTGAAGGATTAATGGGAGGCGTTCAGTATATCCTGTACGATCACTTTAGATTTTTCAATCAGTTCATTGGATCTGTAAAGCTGACTGGTCAGGATCGAACTTTCAAAAAGAAGATAGATATGGGCTGAAATCATATCGTTTTGGATATCTTCATTGAAGGATTCTCTCAACTTTATTTTATGATCACGGATTACTTTATGAATTTCTTCCTTATCTGCAGGAATTTCTGACAAAATATTCAGAAAGCTGCATCCTCTGAAATCTTCTCTTTCATTCATGTCGATCAGGAAATCGAAGGATTTCCGGAACTTTTCTTGTAGTGTTTCTGCTTCTGCTGTGAATTTTTCAAGTTCAGACACCCAGTAATCATATCTTTTATTAAGAAATTCTATGCAAAGATCATCTTTAGACTTAAAATGCTGGTAAAAGCTTGCCTTGGATACCTTAGACTCCTCAATTATTTGATTGATGCCCGTATTGTTGTAACCTTGCCGATGGAAGAGAACCATTGCAGTGCTTATTATTCTTTCGCGAGGTTTGGGCATAATGTAAAATTTTTACAAATGTAAATAAAATATGAACAGACTGGTAGGTGTTGGTTTTTAAATAAATCCTTTTGTATAATATAGCTGAATAACAAAGAAAAGTAAGGTAAAAAACCATACGATATAAGGATGATAAGTGAAGTTATTTTTCAGAATATAATGCAACGCTTTGAAAAGCTTGAAAATTCCGATAATTCCAATGATAATAAAAGCCAGAATAACGAGAATGAGCAAATATTCTCTTGTTCCATAATTATTTATCTTGTCCAGGCTTTGTATGTAAGCATTTACATTCAAAGTTTGTCCCAGAAACATAGCCGAGCTGATTAATATAAAAAAAGGAGTAGAGGTGTATACGGTTGTATAAATAAAAGAAAATAATAAGGTCCGGAAGGTGACGGTATTCACTTTTTCTTTTTTGTACCATAATATGGCAACGGTGAATAATACCGCAGTAATATTATTCATCAAAAATATAAAGAGCGCTTTTTCTACCATACTGAGCCCTTTGATCTTTGAAATAATATTATGCTCACCACCATAATCCATTAAAAGAACAGAGACAATCACAGAGGTATAAACAGACAGTTTGATAGGAGATAGGTAGTCGTGAAAACGTTCAGTTTCCTCTTTTTCCATCTCGTGAGCAGACAGGTCATAACATCGGCGGGGATCCTGAAACAATTTGAAGATGGTTACCGGAACCAATAAGATTTCAATAATAATCTGAAGGCACAGCTTCTCAAAGCTATCAATTAATTTTTCAAACATATATGTGTATTTTTGTATTTAGGGAACGTTTGCAATTTAATTATTTTTTGCAATACATCTCAAAAGTGAATAAAAAAAGTGGATGATTCGCTCAGAATCATCCACTTTTATTTTATTTTGGCAGTCCTTTTTTCAAAGCGATATGGGCTTTTTCTACTGCTTTTCTTTCTTTCCAGTCCATATACCTTTTCTTGTATCTGGCTTTCATAAAGTTATCAAAATTACGCTGAACAGCAAGATTCCATAGAGAATGTGCTTTTACAGCCCAGCTTTTATCCCAGGCACGCAGGGAAATAGAGAACGATCCGTCCAGATATTTCATCCAGTGCCACCAGCCTGTAGGCATAAATAAGGTATCTCCGTGCTCCAGAAAACATTCAATGCCTTCTATACCGTTCAAAGCCGGAAACTTTTCAAAGTCAGGATTGGCAATATCATAATCTTCCAGTGCATAGGTGGCATAAGGAAGTTTATACAGACGTGTTTTCCATTTGTATTCAAACAGAAGAACATGCTTTCTTCCATTGAAATGGGTATGGAAAATATGTGGCATATCAATATCGTAATGAAGGAATGTCACAGAACCTTTACCTCCGAAAAACATACTGGGATATTTATCTAAAAATCCACCCATAAGATTTTTTGGTGGCACATAGTCGTCCAACAGTTTGGGAGCAAATTTTATAGGGTCAAAGAAAAAAATTCTCAGATCTGTAGGCTCTTTCTGAATAAGATCAACATAATCACGAAAAGGCATTTTTGTAGTCGGAGTATTGATAGGAGCGGCAGGATCTGCTTTGGAACTATCATAAAGGGGAACTTCAACATCGCCTACTACTTCTTTCATGTAATCCATCGTCCATTTCTGATAAGCGGGCCACTTTCTTGCCATATTTCTGATTACCACCGGCTTACATGGCTTTAGATATTTTTCACGGAAATCTTCCTGTGAAATGTCATCTACAATATCAATTGGTTTAAGGATTATTCCCATTCGTTCAAATTATTAAGCTAAAGTATTAAATATTTGTGATAAAAAGATGGAAAGAATTAAAATTATTTGGAATTAATATAAATAAAGAGTAAAATGCAGATTTACACCTTACTTTTTTGGAGTTATTATGATGAGGATGTTTCTGTTATTCTTTTAATTCTATTGTGTGCAAACGATAAACGATATTTGTAGAATACAATAATTGTATGTATCATTGTTGTATTAAAAACAGCCATGAAGCGTATTTCGACTATTATTCTTTCGCTTGTATTTGCAAGTGCTTTTTCACAGAAATCAACAAGGATTTTTACTTCAGATATTGATAATTTTTGGGTGGCTTATGACAGCATTCAAAAAACAAATGATTATTCCGGAAAGCTTGATCTTATCAAACGACTCTATACTGACAAAGCAACAAAAGGCTTAAAAGCTTTTATGGATGCCAGAGATTATAACGATAGTGTATATGTGAAAGCCATAGAAAAATATCCTAAATTCTGGAATTCAGTCAGGCCGAATACCTTAACGATAAAAACCAAGACCAAAGAGTTGGAAGCAGGTGTTGCCAGGTTGAAGAAATTGTATCCTGAACTTAAAGATGCCGAAATGTATTTTACAATTGGGGCACTTAACTCTGGCGGAACTGTGAGCGGAAATATGGTATTGGTAGGTGCAGAACTTGCCAGCGGAACAGAAGCTACAGAGGTCTCAGAATTTAAAGATGAATGGCTGAAGGGTGTTTTTGCCAATCAGTCTCTGGATAATATCGTTTCCCTGAATATTCATGAATATATCCATACCCAGCAGAGCGGAAATCAAAACAGGGTTTTAAACCAGGCCATAAAGGAAGGATCATGTGATCTGATTGCCGAACTTGTGATGAATGAACCTTTGAAAAGGAAATATATTTCATACGGAATAGCGCACGAAGCTGAAATTAAAGCTCAGTTTAAAAAAGAAATGTTTAGCGGTAATCTTCCCAACTGGTTTTATAATGGAAGACAAAAAGGAGAAGGAGCTGATTTAGGGTATTATGTGGGGTATGAAATCAGTAAAATGTACTACCAGAATACCAAAGATAAAAAGCAGGCTATCAAAGATATTATTGAGCTGAATTATGATGATAATAAAGCTGTTGAAGATTTCCTGGACAAATCAAAGTTTTTCAAGGAAAAAACCGCTGATCTTTTGAAAGAATATCGTAAGAAGCAGCCATATGTTGTAAAAATAGATCCTGAAAATGGCTCTGCGAGCGTAAGTGCTGATATAAAAGAACTCAGAATTACTTTTTCACAGGAAATGGTACCGGAATACTTTTCTTTTAATCTTTCTGATAAAGGAAAAGAATATATGCCGATGACCAAAGTGAAAGGAATGGAAAATAATGATAAAACGTTGGTCTTGGGAGTAGATGTAAAGCCCGGCAAAGAATATGAATTTATACTCACTAATAAAAGTTTCAGGTCTAAAGAAGGATACCCTCTGAAAGATGAAAACTTGGTTATAAAATTTAAAACGAGGGAAAAATAGTTTGATTACAAACGATTGATAACCAGCTTTTATATACAGTTTCAATAGTTTGCTTGTTGGTTGCTATTTTTTTTCTCAGTATTACAGAAGGTTTGGGGTAAATATAATTCTGTTTTTGTTTATGGGGCTCGGTTTTATATTATCATTTGTTGTTTGGCAGAGTTCGAAAAAAGCTGCAAAAGTAAAAGCTGAGTTTGCTTTTCATAATTCTATTCATTAGAAAATCATTATATTCGGCTTCGTAAAAATAATGATATGCAAGTATATGAAGGGATTTCTGTGGGGTTGTATCTGTTATTAATGATAGGTATAGGCATATATTCTTATAGAAAATCAACAAGTAATTCAGAAGAGTTTTTAATTGGCGGCCGGAAAATGGGAGCTGCCGTAACAGCATTGTCTGCGGGAGCTGCCGATATGAGCGGATGGCTTTTGATGGGAGTACCGGGGGCGATGTATTTGTCCGGAATTTCAAGCTCCTGGATTGCCATAGGATTAACCATTGGTGCTTATCTCAATTATATTATTGTAGCCCCAAGACTCAGAATTTATACCGAAGTGGCACAGAATGCCATTACGTTACCTGTATTTTTTGAAAACAGGTTTAAAAATAAAAATCAGCTTCTGAAGATCACGTCGTCTATTTTCATTCTGGTATTTTTTACCCTGTACACTTCTGCAGGAATGGTATCCGGAGGAAAATTATTCGAATCAGCTTTTGGAATGGATTATACGGCAGGCTTACTCCTGACAAGTCTGGTGGTAGTGCTGTATACATTTTTAGGTGGGTTTCTGGCTGTAAGTCTTACTGATTTTGTGCAGGGCACCATCATGGTGCTTGCATTGGTGATCGTTCCGATTGTAGCCATTACCCAGATCGGAAGCGTGGGAGAGACGTTTTCTCTGATTGAAGCAAAAAATCCAAAATATCTGGATCTGTTCAGAGGAACAACGACTGTAAGTATTGTTTCTTTACTGGCATGGGGATTGGGATACTGCGGCCAGCCCCATATTCTGGTACGTTTTATGGCCATTGATAAACCGAAAGATCTGATCAAAGCAAGGCGTATAGGAATTACATGGATGATATTTACTGTTGCGGGAGCTTTGGCCATAGGATTGGTAGGAATCGCTTATCTGCAAAAGTTCGATATGGATACCATGATGAAGTTTGACGGATCAAAGACGGAAGCAGAAACTATTTTCATTTATTTCTCCCGTATATTATTCCATCCGTTTATTGCAGGATTTTTACTTACAGCTATTCTGGCAGCGGTAATGAGTACGATTTCCTCTCAGTTATTGGTGACTTCAAGTTCATTAACAGAAGATATTTACAAAGCTTTTCTGAATAAAAAAGCAACTCCTAAGCAATTATTAATAGCAAGCAGGCTTTCTGTTTTACTGGTAGCTGTCATTGCGGTACTTTTATCCCTGGATCCAAAGGATAGTATTCTCAATCTGGTTGGAAATGCATGGGCAGGTTTTGGTTCTGCATTCGGGCCCCTGATCCTGCTGTCTCTTTTATGGAAAAAGGCAACATGGCAGGGAGGTTTTGCCGGAATGATGGTAGGAGGAATTACAGTATTAGCCTGGGTCTATCTTCAGCATCCGCTGAAAGACTGGTACGAAATCATTCCCGGGTTTGTACTTTCTTTACTAACTAATGTGATCGTTTCTTTATTGACTTATAAGCCTGATCCTGTGATTGAAAGTGAATTTCATGAAGTTCAAAAGATCATGAAGGAGTAATATAGTAGCTTTTCAATGATACAACAATAATAGACCCTTGCTGGACAGCGGGGGTTTATTGTTTTAATATTTCTTAGACGATTTATGGGGAACAAATTATTCATTATAAAATTTAATACTATTTAACAGTCTGTGCTAAAGGTGCTTTGCTATTTTTTTACTAATTTGTCCTTTCAAACTAATAACTTATTATTATGAAAAATCTAAAGAAAATCGCGAGACAAAGTTTAAAAACAATTACGGGTGGCCGTCCTGCCGCAGCCAGTGAATGTATAGCATGTGGCTGTCCAACAACCATCTGTTATTATCTTAATGGAAACGGTGGCGGTGGTGGCTGTGGAAATATTTTATGTGCATAATTATTTCTATAAACAAAGCCTTCCATTTCATGGAAAGCTTTGCTTTTTATTACAACTTAATGTCTGTTTCCTTTTAACAAGCAGCACAACCATGGCAAGAAAAAGACCGGCAATGCTTGACCACATTACATTTTCTATACCATAACGGTCAATCCAAAAACCTCCCAAAAGGGTACCTGCAGTAACCGCAAAATTCCCGCAGGAAGTAAAAATACTGTTGATGAACTCAGAGGTCTCTGATGAGGAAGATGTTACATTGATATTGCTGATCAGAAAACCTCCGGAATGAATAAGCCCCCAAAAGATTACAATTAAAATCATCGGTGTAAAATAACTTCCGTAATGCCCAATCAGAAGGTGGATTCCGGATAATAAAATCAGGAACACAAAAGTAGTCTGAAACGGAAACCTGCTCATATATTTTCCTGCAATTCTGTTTCCTGCAATTCCTGCGGTTCCAAACAGAAAAAATAGCATACTGATCTGTTTCCCGTTCATTTGGGTGACATTCTTTAAAAAATCTGCCATATAACCATAAGTTGAATACATGGCTGCAATGATGAAGAATGCCAGAAAAAGCCCGTTCCATAGATGTTTATTCCGGAATATTTTAATGGGAAATTTACCTGAAGATGCTCCCGTATTCTGAATGGATGGCAGATAAAACCATACTCCCGCCAGAGCAACTCCATTAATGGAAGCGGTAAGTAAAAAAGAGGATTGCCAGGAAAGCAGGTCAGACATAAATGTTGCCAATGGCACTCCCATGACAGTTGCAAGCGTAAGTCCGGAAAAGATAATACTAACAGCCCTGGATTTCTCTGCAGGATCTGAGGTTTGCCCGGCAACAGATAAAGCAATGGACCAGTATACCGGATGAAAAAATGCAGGAATCATTCTTACGATGAGAAGGAGATAAAAACTGGTAATAAATGCAGACAGGATATTGGCAGCAACAAAAACCGATAAAGAAAAAATCAATAAGTTTTTCCTTTTGAAAGAAGACAATATAAGAAGCATGAAGGGCCCGAAAACAGCAACGATCAATGCAAATGCACTCAGCAGCCATCCCGCTTTTTCAATGGAAACCCGGGATGCGGAAGCAAGTTCGGGTAATACTCCAATCACTCCGAACTCTGTAGTGGTAATTCCGAAAACACCTAGTGCCAGTACATAAAGATTTCTGTTCATATTCATTATTTTTTGCAAATTTGCAGAATAGACTATCAGAAAACTATATACTTACCTTTTAGTTCTATACTTACCTTTTTGAAAGTGTCAATCTAAAAAACGTTGTTATGCCTGAATTTTTCCATGATAAAAGACTGTATTATACTCCTATTGAATTTGCGTTAAGTCATATCGGCGGAACATGGAAGATGCCGATTTTGTGGAGACTGCAGGAGAAGCCACTCCGTTTTAGCGAGCTTAAAAAGGATATTCCTCATATTACAGATAAAATGCTCACCAGTCAGCTGCGTGAGCTGGAAGCTAAAGAAATGATTCACAGGGAAGTATTTCCCGTAATTCCTCCAAAAGTAAAGTATAGTCTTACAAAGAAAGGAGAGAAAGCCATTCCGGTTATTGAAACTATCATGAAATTTGGTTACGATCTGATTAAGGATGAGGGAATTGTCTTCCCGCCTAAAGAATGATAACACTTCATTTTCTGTTACATAAAGCTTTTTTTATACCTTCACCATAAAATTGATCCAACAATATGAAGCTGAAATTAGGGATATTAGATCAGTCACCGACCTCCATGGGCGGCAGTGCGGCATCTGCATTGAAGAACAGTCTTAATCTTGCTGTAATGGCTGAAGAAACAGGGGTTCACAGCATCATGTATTCCGAACATCATGGAGTAGAAGCTTATGGAAGTTCCAGTCCCGAGCTTTTAGCTGCAATTGCTCTCAGTAAAACAAACCGGATCAAAATAGGAACTGCCGGAATCATGATGAGAAACTATTCAGCCTATAAGATTGCAGAATGGACCAAAATGCTGTCGACCCTATATCCTGAACGCTTTATTCTAGGCCTGGGAAAAGCTCCCGGAGGTTTAAAGGATGCTGTCATGGCACTGAACAATCATAAACCGGTAGTGTTATCCAATATGGAAACAAAGCTGGAAGAGATCATTCAATTCATAAAGGACGAAGAAGGAGTTTATGATGGACTTATTGCACAGCCGACTCATGTACAGCATATTCCGGAAATTATGTGGCTGGGCTCAGGAATGACCTCTGCCCGGGAAGCTGCAAAGCATGGAGTTGGATATTCATTCGCTGCTTTTATGAATAGTGAGAACGGAAAGGAAAATACAGATACCTATCTCAGAGAATTTGACAGAACACAATATTTTTCCCGGCCTTCTCTGCAGGTTGCCGTATCGGTATCAGTAGCAGATAAAATGGAAGATGCCAGACGGAATGCTTACGGAATGGCCTATCAGTTTTTACAATCTCGGAAATTGGAAAGTCCCAACGCGGTTCTTTCTCCGGAAGCAGTAGAACAGAAGATTCTGGGAGCAAAGGATGAAGAAGAATTCTATACTGTTTTGAACAGAATTATTATAGAAACACCGGAATCTGTTAACCAGAGATTAGATGAAATTGCCCAAAAGTACAATACCGATGATCTCCTGATATTGTGTAATATGTACCGGGAAGAAGACCGCATCAACACGTATAAAAGTATCATTAAAAATAACAGATAAACTCCGCAGTATGAAATTCTGCTGTATGGTGGAGTTTTATACTATAATTCAAACCCATGAAACAGAATATTTCAACATTCTATATCATTACCGGAGGTCCCGGAGCAGGAAAAACAACGTTGCTGGATGAATTAAGCCGCCGTGAACTGATAACTGTACCTGAAGAAGGAAGGAGAATCATTAAAGAACAGATGGATTCCGGTGGAGAAGGGCTTCCATGGCTTAACAAAGAACTTTTTGCAGAACTGATGTTCGAAGAATCTGTAAAAACCTATCTGAGAATAAGTCAGACAGCTTCTGCAAAACCTGTTTTCTTTGACCGTGGAATACTGGATACACTTGGTTATATGAAACTTGAAAATATTCCTGTTCCGGAATCTATGGAGGTTAAAGCAAGAGAAATGATTTATCATAACAATGTTTTCATTCTGCCGCCATGGAAAGAGATTTACGAAAATGACCCTGAAAGAAAACAAACCTTCGAGAAATCTATGCTTACCTTTGAATGTATGAACGAAATTTATCAGGAATATGGTTACAATATCATAGAAGTCCCGAAAATTTCAGTAAAAAACAGAGCCCGTTTTATCCTTGACAGGCTCATATAAAGTATCATCATCACCTATTAATTATCACTCATCAATTATCAAGTATGAACCATCTTCCTTTTGAAAAAGAACTGATCGAAATGGCTGACAAAGACCTGTCCGTAAGAGAAAAACTATTGAAATCAGGAGCGCTTTCCGGAGGTTATCATCCCGAAATGGAAACTATTCATAGAGCCAATGCACAACGGCTGCGGGAAATTATTGCAGAAATCGGTTATCCTACCATCTCAAAAGTAGGTGAGGAAGCTTATGATGCAGCATGGCTGATCATCCAGCATGCCATCGGCGAACCCGAATTTATGAAAACAAGCTACGCTATGATGGAAAAGCATTGTAATGATATTAACCCTATCCATAAAGCCTATTTATACGACAGGATTCAGGTTTTTCAGGGTAAACCTCAAAAGTATGGTACTCAGTTGACCTCTGACGGAATAATTTATCCCGTAGAAAACAAAAAAAAGTTAAATACAGAACGCGAAAAGGTAAATCTGCGGGTCCTTTCCGAATCAGATATCAATAAAATCCCGGATACCGAAGACATTCCGGAAATTGATAGCAAAGACGCTGAATATACCGCATGGAGGAAAAAAACAGGATGGATTTAAGACTCTTTTAATAAAGGTCTGGGATCAAACAGAACTTTTAAAGTACGGATCTTTCCATCCTTTATGTGATACCATCCCGAAGATTCTATTGTTTTTTCTCCCATATCAATATTGTACCAGAAACAAACATCTTCACCGGAAGTAAAAGTCTTAAGAATCTCATACTTAAACTTCATCTGCTTCATATCTTTGATGTAAACAGAGGCGCCTTCTCTCTTTCCCATTACCCCTATAAATTTAAAATCAGGATCAAGACAGCTTTCTGCCTTATCAAAATTTTCTTCGTTTAGATATTGGATAAATCGTTCTGCTATGTTTTGCGTTGTATTGTCCATAATATTCTGTTTATTGTCTATACAAAATTAACGGATCACCGGAGATTCTTCTTGTGACTATAATCATAAAGAGCCTGTCTGTTTTAAAACAAAAATTCTTCCTTTTGCATAGGCAATCTGCTCTTTTTCCTTGTCCTGATCAGGATTGTTTTTAAGGTACATCTGATAATATGTTGCGGCATTCTTAGGCTGCTTCAGATTGAGATCATAAAGAAGCCCCAAACGGTAATAAATAATATTGCTGGTACCAAAAGTTAATCCTCTTTTATAAGCTGTCAAAGCATCATTATACTGGTTTTTAGCTTCATAAATGCCTGCCAGTGCAGCATAATAAAGGTTGGTGTGATCTGAAATAGCTTCGTCAATAGTCTTTTGAGCATAGAGGGCAGCATTGTTATAATCTTTCAGTTCACGATAGCTCAGGGCCATAAAATATAATGTGCCTTCATTTTGTACTCCCATATCTTCCAGTGTTTTATAAAGCGTGATACATTTCTGATAATCCTTTACATAAAAATAGGCCTGTCCGAGATCATTCATTACATTAACATCAGCATGGTTTTTCAGGAGCTTTTCACCTGTTTCAATCACTTCCGGATATTTGTGGAGTTGGTTGGCAGCCGGCAGTAGAGCCTGCAGTAAAGTAAAGTTCTCAGTATCGGCTGCAATGGCTGTTTTCAATACATCATACGCAGACTGATATTGTTTGAGGCTGATGTAAGTTGCAGAAAGATCATAAGCTACATCGGGATCTGCAGAATTAAGGGTATTGGCTTTTTTGAGGTAAGAAAGTCTGGATTCAGGAGTTTCTGCATAAGCAGCAAGCTGTTTATAGGCACTGAAATTAAGACTGTCCAGCCGGATAATCTGTTGAAGATACGTTTGGGCATTGGAAACATTTCCCCGTCTGGAATTGATACTGGCCAAACTGAATAAAGTGGGCACACTGTCGGGTTGAATGGTGTTGATCTTCAGATAATTTTTTTCTGCTTCCGGTAGTTTTCCGGCCATCATATTACAATAGGCTATTTGCGACAGAGCTTTTATATCCTGTGTATCTCCGGGATATATGCTCTGAAGATAAGTAGCTGCATCAGCATAACGTTGTGTTTCGTAATACTCAAGAAGTTTTTCAGTATCAATTTTTGCAGACTGGGCAGTAAGATTTCTAAAGCTTAATAGAATAATACACAAGCAGATTCCTCTTTTCATCATGGTTATTTTTAACTAAAATATAGGTTATTTACCAGGCATCCAAATTTTAGTCTCACTTATCGGGGATTTTTTTATTCTGAATGGTTTATGATGAAACACTAAGTCAGATTTCTTATATTCATTTTATATAAAAATCAGGCAAAAGATATGGAAATAAAAACTGTACAGTCATTCATTGATTATTATGAAAAAATAAGAGAGAGAACCAACCGCATTATTGAAGTTGTTCCTCCTGAGCATATTGATTTTTCCTATAAACCGGGAAAATTTACCATTGGAGATCAGATAAGACATATTGCAGCTATTGAAAGGTATATGTACGGGGAAACTATATCAGGAAAGAAAAGTGCTTATCCGGGTTGTGGTAAAGACCTTGCTGACGGCTATGCGGATACCGTTAAGTTTTTTAATGAAATGCACAGGCAGACGCTTGAAATGATCAGAGGGCTTTCAGATGAGGATCTTACCAGGAAATGCCTTACTCCTGCCAATCATGAAATTTCTGTATGGAAATGGCTCCGGGCTATGACAGAACATGAAATCCACCACAGAGCAGAATTATATATCTATCTGAACCTTCTGGATGTAAAAACACCACAGATCTATGGATTTTCTGCAGAAGAAGTACAGGATATGAGTGTGAAACTATAGTGCTGAAAGGGAATAGCCGAAGAATATTCAATCGGTTGAGGTTAATTTGTATATTAGCCCATTCAAAAAAATAATAATGACCAGACCTCTTATCATTCCTCTTTTGCTATTCTTAAACAGTGCATATGCACAGACTCATCTGGAGCTTAAACCGGGAGACACCCTGAAATATTCGCCACAAGCCCACAAACCATCATGGATTTCGGTACAGTCGGCTGATGCTAATCTGGGAATTGCTTTGTTCATGGATGGAAAGAAACTGAAAGAACAGGATGATTCCAGAGGAATAAAAAGTATCGAGCGCCTGTATTTTACTCCTGAAAAAGGAAAGAAATATGAAGTAAAGATCTGGGCTAAATCTTATCTTGAAAAAAGTAAAATCGCAAAAGTATCTATTGCCGAATCTAAAAGCGTACCTGTTCTGAACGGCCAGTTCAATTCCGACCAGTTTGTGGAAGATCTCAGAACATTTCGCCTGATCAGGGAAAAAGCAAATTCCGGACTGTATGTATATAGAAGCAAAAAGCAGATAGACAGCATTTACCAGCAGGCGGAAGCAGAAGCCAGAAACAGTAAAAATATTTTTGATTTCTATAAAATCATTGCCAGACTTACCGGATTTGAAGGAAGCTGCCATAATTATACGGATTTACCCAATCATGCCTCCTATTATCTCACCCAGAAACCTGAATATCTGCCCATCACTCTGAAGAATATTGACGGTCGCCTGCTTCAGGATTCAAAAGAGGCAGCAATACCTCTTGGTGCCGAAATTCTTTCCATCAACGGAGTTTCTGCAAAAGAAATGATCGGCCGTTTCTCGCAATACTATTTTTCTGATGGCTATTCCATGCCTTACAAGGAAACAACAGGTTTTGAAAGAGGAATGCTGGATAAATTTTATATGGAATTCGGAAACCATAAAAATTATGTGATCCGATATAAATGGAATGGAGCCGTAAAAGAAGTTTCTCTGGAAGGAATACCATTGGAAAGTTTCAAAAAACTTCAGGAATCAAGATATTCGCTTGCCTTTGACAAAAAACTGCTGTCTGAAAAATATAGCTTCAGCAAAGAAGGAGAAGGAGAAGGAATTTACAGATTATCTTTGAGAGGATTCGATTTTGCCACCGGAAAAGAAGATCCGGCCTATAAAAAATTCAGTGTTTTTCTTGATCAGATGATGGATACTCTGGAAAAGGAAAAAATACAGAATCTGATCATTGATCTCAGAGGAAATACAGGAGGCACTGGAGCTCTTTATGAAAAAGTATTCTCTTATCTTACACAAAGACCTTTCCGTGACAGTCACTATGCGTACACCCAATTCAATGAAGTTCCTTTGGAGGAAAAACTCATTATAACTCCTCTTTTTCTCTCTAACGGAGTACAGGATAAAAATGGCCTTAATGCCTATCTGAAACAGCTTTACCCTAAAAGTGTTCAGGGGAAATATTACTGGGCAGATGACAAGAATCCATCCGTTTTGCCTAATGAAAGAACTTTTAAAGGACAGCTTTATCTGCTTGTTGATCAAAGGGTAGCTTCTGCAGCTTCACACCTTGCTTCCCTTATTAAATCCTATACCAATGCTGTTGTGATTGGAAAAGAAACGGTAGGAGGCTATTATGAACATAATGGCCATCTTCCATTGGTGTATGAACTTCCCAATACCGGAATCCAGACAGGATTTTCTATTGTTCACGTCATTCAGGATGCTCAAAATCTTCCTGATCAGAAAAGAGGACAGGGGATTATTCCTCACGTGACAATACAGCAGACCGATCAGGAATTTCTTGATCAGACCGATGTTTATCTGAAAAAAGTAGCAGAACTTAGAAAACAATAAAAAGTTTTTTACACGTATAAAGCCAGCTGTAAATTTATTTTTTGCAGCTGGTTTTTTATAATAATATTTTAGATTATTTCTATTTTAAGTGATAAATTTATCATTTTCATTTATTAAAAATTGTTAAATATTTATTTGATATAGAGGTATTTATTTCTTTTTTTTAATCATTTATTTTGGAATTATTGATGGAAAGTCGTAGAACTACGACAAAATTTCAGATTATCCATTGAAAATTTCCTGAATAGCAATTACCGCTTTATCTTTGTAATACCACCAATCCAATTACAAAAAATTAATAATGATTACAATCTGCATATTACAACAATAAAATCAGGTGAAATCCTGAATTTCAACAGGGATACAAAGTAAACTTATAGTCGTGCTTTTCCTTTTAACACCCTGTTACGACCTCAATATCCGGATTCCTCTTTACAGATGAAGCACGGATAGCGAAATGATCTGAACTTATGGTCCGGATCACTTTCAGCTTAAAAAAATCTGACACCCAATCAATCAAATATTACCATTATGTTTCAGGACGATCATTCACCCAAATTGCCTGTTTCCCAAGATAAAATTTCAGCTGTAAAAAATGTTAAACAAACATTGACGGATGAGGCAGTTCATAAAGCTGCTCAGGAAGTACAGGAAAAATCAAGTGGAACCATTAAAAAAGCTTCAGAAAAAATGGCTCAGGCCCAGGCCTATACAGGGATGGCTCAAAACGGGTCCCAAATGTTTATGAACCAGGTTAAACAATCCAACCCTCCCACATTGGTGGAAGACAAGGTATGGGCTAAGCAGCCAACTTCAGGAATTTATAATGCCAGTACGATACCTGGAAATCAGGTAGCCGGAATTAACCGTGTGGTAAAACTTGAAATCGTAATTGACGGAAAGGTCATTAAACATTTCAAACATTTTCAGTTAAAACAAAGTGCTGTAAAACATCATGAATTTGATCTGATGCTGGCTCACGATAGTCTGGGAAATTCCGAAAACCACAATCTGGAAGAAGCTCAGAACTTTCTGGGAAAAAGAATTACTGTTATTTTCAGATATAAAGACGTTGAAGACGGGCCGGAAAGAAATTTCGTTGGAGTCATCACAGAAGTAGGTTTCAGCCAGGAAAAAGGAAGCCTGGGAAATATCGTTCTTACAGGATCCAGCCCTACAGTTCTTTTAGATGCAGCACCCCATATTCAAAGTTTTGGCGGAGCGCAGGAAATCAGTCTGAACAGTATTGCAGACCAGGTGATCAAAGAAGGTCTGGGACAAAATACGTTCGATTTCAGAGTAGACGCAGCCCATGGAAATGTTTCTTACAGCTCACAATATGAAGAAACTCATTATAACTATCTTGCCCGAATTGCGGAAGCCTACGGTGAACAGTTTTATTACGATGGCGAAGTACTGCATTTCGGGAAACTTCCACCTCAGGAAAAACCTGTAAAGCTAACCTATGGCAGCAGTGTGAGTGATGTCAAGATAAAAATGAAGGCACAGCACGTGAATCCGTCATTTTACGGTTACAACAGCAGTAAAAATGAAAAATTAACGGCAGGAAGCTCAAAGATTAATCATACCTCAGATATTGCGAAGAGAGCCTACGAAATTTCAGAAAAAACTTTTACCACTCCATCACTGAGGGTAGCTCCTATAAAAGCGGTGTCTTTCATGGATGTAGAAACTTCCCAGAAAGGAACTGCCGGAAGTAAAGCCGCTGAAGTCTTTGTTATTTCAGGAGTTACCACAGTACCATTCCTTTATCCCGGCTGTATCGCCGATATTGAAATGAGAAAAGCCGAAAGCAGCGAAACAACCTATTTTACCAAATTAATGATTACAGATATGTACCATGAGGTAGATGCCAGAGGATATTATACCGGAACTTTTGAGGCAATAGCTTCTGATACGGGATTTATTCCCCGCCCGGAGTTTCATACTCCAAAAGCAGATGCCCAGTTTGCCAAAGTGATTTCCAATGCAGATCCTTTAAATCAGGGAAGAGTGAAAGTACAGTTCGACTGGCAGAATGGCTCTACTACAACAGAATATATCAGAGTGATGACTCCTGATGGCGGAGGCAGCGAAAAAGTGAGTAAAAATCGTGGATTTATGGCGATTCCGGAGGAAGGAGATCAGGTAGTGGTCAATTTTGCACACCAGCATCCTGACCGTCCGTTTGTGATGGGAGGAATGTTCCATGGCGGAGTTGGCGGTGGCGGCGGTGCCGGAAATAATATTAAAAGCTTAAGCAGTAAAAGCGGACATACCATGAGTCTGGATGATGCCGGTGGAATTACCGTAAAAGATAAAGATCAAAATTCTGTTTTTCTGGATGGAGCAGGAAATATAAGCATAGACAGCAAAATTTCCATTACACTGAATTGCGGAAGCAGCTCGATTTATATGGATAAAGAGGGAAATATTCAGATTAAAGGTAAAGAAATATTTATACAGGGAGTTAATATTGGTGTTGGCGGAACAACGAGTATCGGAGTTGGAGTAGGGCCTGAAGACGGTGAACCTACTTCAGGTGTCGGAATCAAATCCGATACACTGGATATCGGAACCAATACGCTTTCCATGAGAGGTGATACTGAAGCCAATCTCAGCAGTGGAGGAAAAATCAATGTCGGTGGAGGAAGCGAAACGAATATTGTAAGTGGAACTGTAAAACTGAATTAATGAATCCGGTAGATTTGGAGTTGGTAAAATTAAAAAGACAATGGCAGAAAGTGGTTTCAAAAAACGAAGAAAAGCCTATGCTGATCTGTTTGGGAGAAAAACATGAAACCGATCTTTTTGATGGATTTATCAAATCGAAGCTTTCTGAAGATGAAGAAGGAGATGATGTTTTTTTACTCCATTACCAGGAATTTAACGGAATGAACTCCTTCGGACAAACCTTATTGGATGAATGGACTGAGTTCTATGAAATGCTGAAGAAAAGCGAGGCAGATATTCCCCATTGGAATCTGGAAAAGCCGGATGAAAGTTTTAAAACAGATGCTTACAAAGCTTTTTACCCTTTGCTGGAACTAAAGAAAAACTTCCCGAATATTAAGGATTCTAAAATCTATATCTACATTGCCCCGCTCAGGATTAATGATACCGAAGAACTTTCTTTATGGGTGAAAGAATGGTGCAGGATCTGTGAAGCAACGGGAAATAAAGATATAAAACTGGTTTGGGCGGAACATCACCATTACAGGACTTTGCCCGGTATCTCTTCAGCACACAGCTTCAGAATAGAGGTAGACATTCATCAGTTAATGCAGAATACTGCCGCTCATACCAACCGTAAGAAGAACAGCCCGGATACAGACTTCCAGCAGCAGATTCTTATAGCGAGTAATCATTTAAGCAAAGAAAGATTCAAAGAAGCAGAGCACGCATTGAAAAAGGCGGTGAAGCTCGCCGGAGAACAAAAAAATAAACAGGGTGAAATTTCTGCCTATTTCATGCTTACCCAGGCATATATAGCGGACAGGAAGAAGGATAGGGCAGAAGATACCTATCGGACAATATTTGAAAAAGTAGAACCTGATACTCCTCTGGAAATTCAGATGTATATGAATTATGGAAGCCATTTATTAGGCAACTCCAAAAAGTCCAGGGCAGAAAAAGCATTTGAAAAAGCTGCAGAGACGGCTCGTAAAATAAGAGAATATGCAATGGCGATTGAGTGTTACAGGATCATCGCGACATTGAATGATACGGTGCTGACAAAAGATAAAATGATCCGGTATTTTGAAAAATGTCTGGATATAGCAAAACTGATGGATCCTTCAGCAAGAGAACAGAGCAGTCTGAGGTTTGTTGCCTCCATGCTTATTCTTAAATATGAAGGCGATACTGATAAAAAAACAAAACTGGACAGTGAAATGAAGACTTATTTTGGTGATGACTGGAAGGTGAGTGTGGAAAAACCAAAAGCAGGGTAATCTCAAATTAAAAGAATCATGGCAGATCTGAATAAAAAAACAGTAAAACCCATTAAAGTAGCAAAACCGGACATGAACCCAGACCGCTCATGGAAGGTAAACACAGATGTTACTTCGGTAAGCTGGGATAAAACCAAACAGGGATGGAAGAACGGAATGAAAAATAATTTCGATTCCCTGAATCCTGTTTCCATGGCTAAATCCATAGTGGGAGAAGATGCCGGACAGCCGGAAAAAAGCAGCGGAGGCGGAGGTGGAGGTGGCGACAGTGCCGTGACAGTAGAAAAGGCCGCTCCGGAAAGCAAAGTGAAGCTGATTAAGGTTAATAATCCTGCAATGCCTTCCACAGCCATTCAGCATACAAGTAAACATTTTGATATTGTACTGGCCATTGATATCCACTGGACTCTCATTCCGCCGCCACCTTCATTCATGTTTATTCCACTGCCGCTGCCCCATCCGTTTATCGGGATTGTGTTTGATATTATGGATTATATTACCATTAAAATTACAATTCCGCAATTTGCACGAAATCTTATGCCTTCTCTTCCGGAAAATATTCCGCTGGGAGGCTCTATATATGTTCATGGAAGGCACAAAGCAACCACCACAACCAGTGTGATGGGAGTGGTCATTCCGTTCAGACATGTCACATCGCTTATTCCGGTGTATATCATTCCTTTTCCTCAGGAAGCTCCACACGAAGGAGAAGTGTATTACGGTTCGCAGACTGTTCTGGCACAGGGAAGTAAAATGAGCGGTAACCAGCCTCAGCAGGTATTAACCTGTATGGGATTTCCTTTCGGAATGACAATGCTGCCCGCAATGCCTGATAAGCCAAAGAAAAATCCGCTGGCCTATTTTGCTTTCTACAATAACTTTTCAAGCATGTATATTCAGATCAATACGGGTGGACCGGTATTGGTAGGAGGCGCTTTTGTGCCCCATGTTTATACACCCGGAGAAATGCTGATGCGTCTTGCCGGGATGTTTTTAATGAGAAATTTAACCAAGAAATTAGGAAAACTTGGTGCTAACGGTTTAAAAAAGCTAAACAACAGTGTTCTTAAAAAAGCTCCTTTCAATAAATTCAAATTAGCCAATGCCTTATCTAAAAAATTATGTCATTACGGCCTTGAACCTGTGAATTTTGCAACCGGTGCCATGGTTTTCGAATGGGATGATTTTATAATTCAGGGCAGTACACCATTAAGCTGGAAAAATATCTGGCACAGCGACAGGCCTTATGATTTCGGACCTCTTGGAAATGGTGTTTTCAATAATCATGACCTGTTTATTCTTCCTGATGAAGATAATAAGTTTGCAGGCTGGATGCATCCGGACGAAAATATGGCAATGCTGATTCCTGCACCAGAGATCGGAGAAGAAATGACTTATTTCAGAGATCAGAAGATATGGCAGTACAGGCCCAATAGCAGTATCTGGATTGTTCGTAAAGGAACTGATGTCTATACATATCAACGTTTTCATCATATTTCGGAAGGAGTTGTTTATAAGGTAACCCGTATTGAATATGGTGACGGAACAATCAGGGAATATGAGTATGAAGCCCGGAACATTGTACTGAAAAGTATAAAAGATGTAAAAACTGGCTGCAGTATAGAAACTGTAATTCACCCGACATATAAAAAAGTAACAGAAGTTTACTATTGTTATAAAAACCAGAGAGATCTGCAGGTTAGGTACGACTATGATGAACGTGGCAACCTTACCCATGTCTGGGATATTCATAAAAAAGCCATTGTGTTTGACTATGATGGAGAAAACCATGTGGTGAGAAGAACCAACCGGAACGGGATGAGCTATCAGTGGGAATATGATAAAAACGGAAGAGTAGTTCATACCAAAGGTACGGATGGGTATATGGAAGGAAGACTTCATTACCATGATGAGGAAGGTTACACAGAAGTTATCTATCCAAAGCAAAACAATAAAACCGAGGAATATCATTATGATGAAAACTTTCTGGTTTACAAAAAAGTAGATGGAGAAGGTGGAGAAACCTGGTACGATTATACAGCCCACAACGAGTTGAAAATGATGGGATCCCCGGAAGGAAGAGTTCAGGGTTATACCTATGATGAAATGGGAAATATTAAAATCTTCCATACTCCGGATGGCGAAGAATACCATTATCAGTACAATGAATTCGGACAGGTAATTGCCCGTTTCTCTCCTTCGGGAGCTTCGGAAACGTGGAGTTATGATGAAGGGGGAAAACTGATCAGCTATACTGACCCTGCTGAAGAAAGTGTATACTATGAATATGCAGACGGTGAAAGAATTCCTGAAAGCAGCAGCAGAGAAGAGATTGTCACTTATTATAAATATAACCAGAGAGGTCAGCTTACTCAGCTCACCAACACTGCCGGAGCCGAGCAGTACTGGAAATATGATGAGTATGGAAGGCTGACGGTGTTCAGTCCGGGCCCTTTGAACAGAATACTCTGGAACAGGGATAAAATGGGAAGAGTGGTCGAAGTGAACGAGCAGGGGCAATTCCCGTTAAAACTCCGTTACGATGCCTATGATCTTCCGGTGTATGCTACCGACGGGCGTGCAGAATGGCTCATGAGCTATACGCCGATGGGAAGCCTAAAACGTCAGGTCCGCAGGAATGCTCTATCCCATAAAAAAGAAGAAACATTGTTTTTCGGGTATGATGCTTATGAAAATTTAATGAGTATTACCAACGAGAAAGGAGAAGTCTATTCTTTTGAAAGAAATAATAATAATGATATCATTGGTGAAATAGGGTTTGACGGCCAGAAAAAGTTCTTTGTAAGAGATAAAGACGGAATGGTTACCCAAACCAGGACTCCTCAGGGAAAAGATATTTTTTATGAATATGATCTGGGCGGAAGATTGACACAGACCCATTATCCCGACGGAACCTGGGAAGCCTATCAGTATGACACTTCAGGATTATTGGTTAAAGCAGATAATGAAAACAGTAGTGTCGCTTTTCAGAGAAATAAATTAGGACAGGTCACCAGTGAAAAGCAGGGTGAGCATACCATTCAATATGAATATGACAGTCAGGCAAATCTGATCGGTTTGAAAAGCAGCCTGGGAGCCGAAGTAGACTACTCTTATAATGATCTGGGACAGCTTAAAACGGTAACTGCCGCAACTCCGGAAGTGCATGCACCGTGGCAGATGAATATTGAGATCAGCCGGAACGGGCAGATGCATTCCCGTGAAATGACCGGCGGGGTGGAAAGCATTTTTGAATTTGACCATATCGGAATGCCGGTAAGTCAGAAAGTAACAGTAAATAAAACCAGTACTACCTTTCATAAAGACTACAACTGGGGAGCCGGAAACCGGTTGCTGCATACCCTGGACAGGGTGACGGGCGGAAGAACAAGATTTGATTACGATGCTTTCGGAAGCCTTGTTGCTGCAGAATATTCAAGCGGAGAGGTGCAGTACAAAAATCCGGATGCTACGGGATGCTTATATGAAAGCGCCCGGCAGACTGACCGTGTCTACGACAAAGGAGGAAAGCTGATGCGTGATAAAAACTGGTTCTACCATTACGATGAAGAAGGAAATTTATTATTAAAAAGTAAACGGCCAATCAACAATGCCAGACCTGAGCTTAAAGAAGAACAGGAGAATACGCATCCTTATTATAAAACCATTGCTTCAGATTGGCTGAACAGCCCGAAACTGCCGGATGGAGCCGATTTACCCAATGTAACCGAAGACTCTCCAACAGAAATTCAAAACCCGGAATGGTCCGCCGGAGACTGGGAATATTCCTGGAATGCCAACGGAATGCTGGCCAAAGTAAAGCGCCCCGACGGCAAAGAAGTAAGCTTTGAGTATGATGCCCTCGGAAGAAGAACCTCAAAAATTGGTCTGAAGAAAATAACTCGTTATATTTGGGATGGTAACGTTCTCCTGCATGAATGGAGCTATGATGCTGAAGAAGTTCCTGTAACGGTTGTAGATGATGACGGAAATGTCAGTGTTGGAAAAGAACCTGTGGAGAATGTGGTGACCTGGGTGTATGAGCGATATTCATATATACCATGTGCCAAAATTATCAATGGAGAAAGTTACTGCATTGTTTCTGACTATATAGGCAGACCTGTTCAGGCTTTTGATGAAGGAGGGCAAACCGTATGGAGTACAGAATATGATGCCTATGGAAACCTTAAAAACTTAAAAGGAAATAGATATTTTATTCCTTTCAGACAGCTTGGACAATATGAAGACCAAGATACTTGGTTATACTATAACAGGTTTCGTTATTATGATATAGAAAGTGGAAATTATATTTCTAAAGACCCAATTGGATTAAAAGGAGGATTAAGCCTTTATAACTATATAAAAGATATAAACTGGTGGGTTGATATTTTTGGTCTAGCGGGATCTGGGGGAGCTTATCTGTTTGGATTTGCAAGTGGGGATAAGTATATAGGAAAAGGTGAAATTGGAAGAATGAATCAATCCATTTCTACAAGAACTTCACAAGTTGGTAAAATGGGTGGAGATAATACTCTTATTGGAAAAGCACATGTTAGTACAGGAGGAAATAATGATCTTGGAAAAATGGTTGAGTATAAAACAATGAAAGATGCAGGCTTCAGACCTGGTGGAGCTGGAGTACCGGCGGATTATTTAAATAATCATATGAGTGGTAAATCTACTTGGGATGCAAACCCTCAATTACAAGCAAGAGCAACAGAATTGGCAGATAAATTACAAGCTGATTATGATGCTGATGTAAAAGCAAGAGCAAAAGTAAATTATAATTGATTTTAGTATATTATATGGAAAAATATAAAGTAGATTTTGGTGAAACATCGCATTTTAAAGGAATAACGATTTCTTATGATCACATTGAGGAAGGTTTGGACTTTGCACAAAAAAATAATATTAATGAGGTATGTATATCGACTGATGATATTGATACAAAACAAGTGGTAAATTTTGATTTTTTAAAGGGAAGGAATTTTATTACAACTTTTCATTGGCTGGTTCCCTTAGCTAAAAAATCTAACATTACAGGTTTGTATAATTTGTCAGGATTGGAAGATTTCCGTTGGAGTGCTGGTACAGATTTTAATCTTGATTTATCAAAGATACCAAATTTGAAAATTCTTAACATTGGCTACTATAAAGGTTTAGAAGGTTGGGAAAACTTAAAGTCACTAAATCGTTTATTAATTGGAAATGTAAAAACTGAGGATTTATCTTTTCTAAGCGAAACTGTTAACTTAGAATTTTTGCGTATCATACGGGGAACTTTTATCTCTGTTAAAGGAATTGAAAAGTGTAGTAAATTAAAAACAGTATTTATTCAAAGTTGTAATTCTTTAATTCATGTAAAAGAAACCATTAAGCAAATGAAGAGTATTGAAAATTTGCTTTTAGAAAAATGTAAAAATGTAGACCTGGAAGGAATTGAGTTGTTAGGATTAAAAAATATCTCAGTTATTTAATTTATAGATACGATAAAAGATAAAATTCAGGCTCTGCAAATTTTATATTCCACAAGAATTTGATAAATAATTTGGATAAAGTAAAATTAGACAAGAAGCCTTAGACATTATAAAGAAACATCATGATTCACATATGATAATGGCTTGGCAATATCTTTTGAAAGTTGGTATCTCAATTGTCTTGAAGAGGTTAGTTGGTGACAGGAGAATTGATTGAATTTAAAGTCATTATAAAAACAAGTATTGTAAAGTTTATTAAATCATTAGAATAACACCTACTGTATAAACTATTTAATCCAAATCTAATTCAAATATATTATGAAAAAAATATTCTCTGAACTTAAAGGTTTCGTGATATTCAGTCCACAGCTTTTAACGCAGTATCTGCAGGACCATCATCTTTCAGGTACTAATATTTTAAAATATTTCGTAGAAAATGAACATGGCGATGAAATAACAAAGTCGGGAATCGCTATTCCGATAATAGGGGTAGAAGAAGATTATTATGCATTCCGGGTTTCTGTGAATGATGAAAAGATTCTGAATGATGAAGAAGTAGAGGTGGAATCAAAAGGCTGGATATTTCAGACTGCGAATAATGAAGTAAAAATTGTCGGCATTGGATATCTGAAGGATATCGCTGCCATCAGTGAAGAAAACAGTGTCACGCTTTCTCTTGAAAACGGGTGGTACTCCTTAAAAATAAGGGGTGGAAATAAAAATGGCGAAAGATTATTTGAACTGAATATGCAGAAACAGGACATGCATCCTGCTTTTAGTGGAGATATCACCACCGAATATTACTACGGATAAAATTTAAAGCTTGATACTTCCTGTTTAAGGATAAATAGCTGATGGTGAGTTCTTAATGTTTATGTTTGACAAACTTGAGAAAATAGAGTTTTCTGCAAACTTGCAGAAATACGAATTTTATTGAAAAAATATTTTGTCAGTAATAAAAAACTCTCTATATTTGCACCACTGAAAACAACGGTACTACCGGAGTTTAAGGAGAGTTGGCAGAGTGGTCGATTGCGGCAGTCTTGAAAACTGTTGACTGTAACAGGTCCGGGGGTTCGAATCCCTCACTCTCCGCAAAAAAAAAGCCTTGAATCATTTGATTCAAGGCTTTTTTTTTGCTCCTCATTCTAAATAGTAATTCCTTAGAATCACATCTGATAAACGAGTTTTCATATTCTGGACATAGTCCTGAATTCAGTAGGCCTCATATTGGTTAACTGATAAAAATTATTGCTGAAAGCTGCAATATTGGAGTACCCAATTTCATAGGTAATTTCAGTCATATTCAGATCGGTATCTTTTATCAATTCCATCGCCCGGATAATCCGGAGCATTTTTATATACTGAATAAACGTAATATGAAGTTTTGTCTGAAAAAGCCTTGTCAGACTTCTTACACTCATTCCTGCCTGCCTGGCAGTATTTTCTAAAGTAAGCTTTTCATGTAACTGGGTTCTGAGATGATCTGTAATAGCATTAAGCCGCTGATCATCAGTTGTAGGAAGCTGGATTGAAAATTTTTTGAGATTTTCTCTTGATATAAGTTCCTTCAGTGTTGTCAGAAATTGAAATTCCCAGGAACCTTTATAATAGTCTCCCTGCCATTTTTCGCTGAAAGTAAGCATTTCCGATAACAGCTTGCTCACCGGATAGATTCCCAGCTCATTATAAAATCCGTCAGAGTTTTCTTCCGGAAAGTAAATGTTAATAATATACAGATCCTGAGTATTAAACATCAGATTATGGGGATATCTTCCAGGTATCCAGATGTAATGGCTCGACGGAATATAAAAATCCTTCTCAGCAGTCTTCAGATAAGCAATTCCTCCAAAAACCAATAACAGCTGTGCCTTATCATGCTGATGTGGAGGCATCTGCTGTTCAGTTTGCTGTCGTACCACCAGGATAGAGTCGGGATTTTGATCTACGCTGTCTAAAAGTTGTTTGAGAACTTCCATATGGCCAAATATAACAAATATTAGGCTGATTATATTAAAAGATAGTTTTTGCCCATGAATAATTTTGCTCTTGTAAATAAAACAGAATTATGATAAAACATACAATAGCAAACCGGGATCAGTACCCCGAAACTGAAACAAAAGAAAAAGCTTTCGATCATATCGGCTTTGATCATGCAGAAACTTTCGAACCAATTAATTTCTACCGCTTGGCCTATTCTTATCCTTATGTGCCTATGGTTGATTTAACTTTAATCTTTGATGAACTAGGGAAAATGATAGCAAACAGGCTCTTTAAAAGAAGAGAAAATAGAAAAACTCACAAAAGTAAAATTCATGAAACCCTATAAATTACTTCCATTATGGGTTGCAGTATTGTTGCTGCCCATGTCAAATATTCATGCCCAGAACACAGCCACTACTCAGGTGATGAGCCTGGAAGAAATGTGGAAAGCAGCCGAAGCGAATAATCGTCAACTGAAACTGTCAGATTTACATCTCCGGCAAAGTAAACTGGAAGTACTTGAAGCCAAAGATCGTCTGCTGCCGGAACTTTCGCTGGGTGGAGAAGTAAAGCTCAATTCCAGATTCCTTCTTTATAATGAAGGATTATTTTCGTCTCCGCAGGATGTACCGGTTAAAAGCTATGGATATGGAGCAGGATATAGTCTGAATTTTAACCTCTATAATGGCGGAAAGGAAAGAATAAATATAAAAATGAAGCGGGAAGAAGAGTTACGCAGGCAATATGAAGCTCAGCTGGAAAAGCACGGCGTGAAATATACGATTGCAGTTGAGTATTTTGATTTGTACAGATTCTTGTATTTCCGGGATTTTCTCTATGCAGAAATTGCTGCAGAGAAAAAACAGTTATCAATGATCGCGAGCCTGCATCAAAATGGAGTAGTACTAAAAAGCGATGTGCTGCGGACCTCTGTAAAATTATCCCAATTGGAACTAAACCTGTCTGATATAGAGAAAAAAATAGATATCAGAAAACAACGTCTGAATGTGCTGATGGGAAGAGATCAGCTTCAACAGCTGGAAATTGATTATAAAAAAAGTCAGGATATGGAAATTATTCAGGACAGCAATTACACCGGTTACCTTGATATTGTGCTCAGCCAGTCACCGGAACTTAAGATGATGGACAGCGATATTAGATCGAGTGAATTAAATATCAGTCAGGTTAAAGCAGCACGTTTGCCAAAAGTGTCATTATATTCCACTTATAATTATACCTATCCCCAGATCTCATTCTATCCTTACTCAAATGATATATGGGGATTCGGGCAAACCGGAATCAGAGTACAGTTTTCCCTGGATAATTTATACAAAAGCAAACATTCCATTGCTTTGGCCAGGATTATCAACGGTGAAGCTAAGGAAAAAGCCAATAGGAAAAATGATGAAGTTACCCTTCAGATAAAAGAAGCTTATCTCCAGCAAAAACAAGCTTTGGAAAGCGTGGAAACCGCAGAGAAAAATATCTTAAGGACTACGGAGACTTTACGGGTAATCCGAAACAGTTATCTCAATCAGGAATCCCTGCTCACCGATCTTCTTGAAGCAGAAAACGCCTTACTGGAAGCAAAATTTGATTTAACAACTGCACAAACAAACGTACAACTTAGTCATATCCGGATTCTGGCAATCGCTGGAATTCTTTAAAACCAATTATTATGAATAAAAATAAAACAGATCAATGGATTGTCAACCTAACTCAATGGTTGGGAGCTGTATTGTTAACAGGTATTTTCATATGGGGAGTCCTGTATTTCATAAGACAATATCGCTATGAACAAACCAATGATGCACAGGTAGATGCCTATTTGTCTCCCATTAATGCAAAAGTAGGAGGGTATATCAGTAAGATTTATTACAAAGACAATCAACAGGTGAAAAAAGGGGATACACTGGTTCTTATTGAGCTTGATGAATATGGTTTAAAAAGAGATATTGCATCAGCTGAACTGGCAGGTTCATATGCTAAATTGCCTATTTTGGCTGCCAGTGAAGAAACACAGAGAAAAAGTATTGAGGTGATAAAAGCACAACTGGCCGGAGCTGATGCCAAACTGAAACAGCAGAAAAGAGAGTTTCAACGCTACAAAAACCTTCTCGCAGACGAGTCAGCCACACCACAAAAATTTGACAATGTCAGCACAGCTTTATCTATCACACAATCTGATTACGATCAGACCCAGGCCTCCTTACGGGTAGCCGAATCAAAGCTCAGTGATATTCATGCACAGCGAAATGCAGCAGAAGCAGAAATAAAAATCAGGAAAGCTATGGTGAAACGCCAGGAACTGGACATTAAATATACTGTAATTACTGCGCCTTTTGACGGACAGATTGGTAAAAAGACCATTCAGGAAGGACAATTGATACAGCCGGGTCAGACGCTGGCATTTCTGGTGAATAAATCAGAAGAAAAATGGGTGACTGCCAATTTTAAGGAAACGCAGATTGCCCGCTTCAAAACCGGTCAGGCTGTAACGGTAGAAGTAGATGCTTTTCCGGATGAACAATTCCATGGAGCCATCGAATCACTTGCTCCCACCACAGGTTCCCGATATTCATTGCTGCCACCGGATAATGCCACCGGGAATTTT
Organism: Chryseobacterium sp. X308; assembly: GCF_020733145.1. Taxonomy (NCBI): domain Bacteria; kingdom Pseudomonadati; phylum Bacteroidota; class Flavobacteriia; order Flavobacteriales; family Weeksellaceae; genus Chryseobacterium; species Chryseobacterium sp. X308. The sequence continues at coordinate 252,816 of NZ_JAJFZH010000002.1, read as the reverse complement.
GTGAAAATCATACAGCGTATTCCTGTGCGCATCAGACTGAGAGATACCCCTGAAAAATTAGCAAAACTTTCTGCAGGAATGAATGCCAATGTTTACATTTTAAAAGATTAACGATGCAGGCTCATAAAATTCCGGTTTTTAAACCCTGGGTTTCCGAATGGCTGGCAAGATCCGTAATATTTGCCATTCTGATGACCTGCCTTTTTAGTTTTGCTTACTATAGCAGTCCTGTTTCGGCAATGGGTTTTTATGGTGTGCAAGCTACTGATGTTCAATATGCCATGGTGGTAACTTATGGTTCAACTGTAGCCTTTTTAGCACTGGATTTTCGTATTGTAAAATATTTTGCTCCAAGAAAATATTTGTTGACGGCGTTTGCAGCTAATATAATATGTTCTGTTATCTGTTTTTATTCCAAAGACTGGACACTGTTTGTAATCTGTCAGTTTGTGCAGGGAATTACCTGTGCACTGACCTCGGGGATTGTCTTACAGCTTATCTTTCCGAGATTGCATTCCACACGTGCAAGGATAATTGCATATAGTCTTCTCTATGGGAGTATACAGATTGCTGTCCCGTTCTATTCCATCTATTCCAGCATCGTGCTTTATTTTTATGACTTCAACAGGCTGTTTTATGGTCTCGTCATGATACTTATTTTACTTGCGTTGGTTGTATTGGTAACAATGAACGGTAAGGCAAGATTTACCAGAAAAATACCTCTCTATCAGGTAGACTGGGCCGGTTATTTGTTTTATGCCTCTTTTATTTTGATTCTGGGATACATCCTTGTATATGGACGGCAGTCAGGCTGGTATGACAGTCCGGTAATTATTCTTCTTACCTTAAGCAATATAACTATTCTTGTACTTTTTGTTGCCAGAGAGTTGAAGCTTAAACGGCCATTGATTAATTTACAAATTTTCAGAACAAAGAATTTTGTGATCGGATTGCTGTTGCTTTTTCTGTTTTATATTTTTAAAGGAAGCACGGGGCTTGCCTATGGTTATCTTGAGGCTATTTTAGGCAATAATCCACTCAGCACAATACCGATCTGGATAGCCGTAATTGCAGGAACTACAGTGGCAATGTTTGTTACCTCCCGGTTGATACTGATGGGATTTAATCTGATCAGGATTATTATTGCAGGATTTGGTTTTATGGCTCTGTACTACGCCTACATGCTGATTTTTGTTTCTGTGCAGGGTGAAACAGCAGATTTCATTCTGCCTATGTTGATCTACGGTGCCGCAACAGGTGTTTTATTTGTTCCGATTGTTTCTTTTACTACATCAGCGGCACCGCCAAAAATTGCCAGCAATGCTTCATTGATAGGAATATTGGCCAGATTTGTTGGTTTTAGCGCCAGCCTGGCTTTTAATAATGAACTTCAGCTGTTTACCAAATCGGCCGTAAGGGAAAAATTCAGGGAAACATTAACAGAAACGAATACCCAATTGCCTGTTAGTTTAATGGATATTCAAAACCAATATATGAATGCGGGAAATGATGTGTATACTGCAAAAGCTGCTTCAGCCGCCCAATTCAATGCTTTGATCCGGCAGCAGATTTTGGCACGTGCTACCCGTGATTATTATGACTGGATGCTGTTGGGAATAGTGTGTGTGATTATAATGCTCCTTCTGTTTCCAAAAATTCAGCAAGTACTGCTTAGACTAAGGAAAGGAAATATACCTTATTAGAAAGCAGTAAATCTTTCAGATATTTTTAAGTTCAAGATTGGGAAAACGTAACATTCTTCTAATCCTGCAGAATCCCATTTTTGCAGGGTTTTTTGTTCTCTGATTTCCGAAATTTTCAGGTGTTTCCAGATGCTGTATTGTAGAGTTTTTTCGTGTTTACATTATTATATCATATTATTGTTTAAGCTGACTGTTTCATAATTATTTGTAGTTAGAGTGTAAAAAATGGTAATCGAAAATGATGATTTACCTCTTTTTTAATAATGAAAAGTGTGCTTTTTACATTTTTTTTTCGTGCAAAATGAAAAAAAAAATAATTCTTCTTATCATAATATTTATTCAGAAAAAAATAATCTTTTTAAGGGTATTATAAAATTGCAATTGATTGTGAATTCATGTCTTATGAAATAAGTAAGTGTAAAATTAATGATAACCTTATCATATTTTTTATACAATTGATATCATAAAAATTCGATATGTAAATCATTGATAAGCAGTAGATAATAGCGGATTTATTTTTTTTATTCAGATGAATTTTTATATTTGTAATGTTACCAAAATGTTAACAAACTAATGAATCAGAACTTTATTCATACCTATGTCTCTGTAGATTGTGTTGTGTTTGGATTTGACCATGAAAACAGGTTGAATATATTACTAGTACAACGCCATGTTGATGACGTTCCGTTGGAAAAGCAGATCAAACTTCCTGGAAGTCTTATTTTCAGCGATGAGGATGTAGATGATGCAGCACAAAGGGTACTTCATGAACTGACAGGGATAAAAAAAATGGTTCTCAAACAATTCAAATGCTTTGCCGATCCCATGAGAGCGAGCAATGCCCATGATATCAAATGGATGGATCAGGAATACAAACATCATATAGACAGGATCATTACGGTGGCCTATCTTTCTCTTTGTAAAATAGACCATAAGATTAACAGTACAAAATATGATACCGTAGACTGGTATCCTATTGATGAGGTTCCGGTACTGCCTTTTGATCATAACAAAATTATCACTGAATCTTTAATGGAGATCAGAAAATGGATTGAATCTGATTTCTCCATTATTTTTGAGCTGCTGCCTAAAAGATTCACCATAAGACAGCTTTATCAGCTGTACAGTGCTTTAAATGAAAAGAATATAGATATTAAGAATTTCCATAAAAAAATATCCTCATTCCCCTATATCGTTCCTTTGGATGAAATTCAAAAAGATGTATCACACCGCGCAGCAAGATATTACCGATTTGATGCTAAAATCTACAAGAAAAACAATACAAAACTTATAAAATAACCCTTTTAAAAAAATTATGTACTTACTAGGCTATGACATTGGCAGTTCTTCTGTGAAAGTGTGTCTCATTGAGGCGTCCAGCGGAAAAGTGATTGCTTCTGAATTTTCTCCCAAAAAAGAGATGAAAATCACTGCTATAAATCCCGGATGGGCAGAGCAAAATCCGGTAGACTGGTGGATCAATCTGAAGTTGGCACACGAAGCTGTCATGCATGAATCCGGAGTACATGCAGAAGATATTAAAGGAATCGGAATTACCTGGCAGATGCATGGGTTGATTCTTGTAGACAAAGATCAGAACCTTTTAAGGCCATCCATTATCTGGTGCGACAGCCGTGCTGTACCTTATGGTGAAAAGGCTTTCAAAACCATAGGAGAAGAAAAATGTCTTTCACATCTGTTGAATTCACCGGGAAACTTTACAGCATCAAAGCTTGCCTGGGTAAAAGAAAACGAACCTGAGATCTTTGAAAAGATAGATAAAATAATGCTTCCCGGAGACTATATTGCCATGAGGCTTTCAGGGCAGATAGGAATGACCATTGAGGGATTATCAGAAGGAATATTCTGGGATTTTAAGAACAACTGCATTTCGGAAGATATCATTAACCACTATGGAATTCCTGAAAGTTTCTTCCCGGAAATTGTACCTACATTTGGTATCCAGGCAACAGTTTCAAGGGCAGCAGCAGAAGAATTAGGCTTAAAGGAAGGTACACCTATTTCTTACAGAGCAGGAGACCAGCCCAACAATGCGCTTTCCCTGAATGTCTTTAACCCTGGAGAAATTGCCTCTACAGCAGGAACTTCAGGAGTGGTTTATGGAGTGCTGGACCAGCTGGAATATGATAAATTATCAAGGGTCAATACATTTGCCCATGTCAATTACACACCGGAACAGATCAGGCTTGGGGTTTTACTGTGTATCAACGGAACCGGAATTTTAAATTCCTGGCTGAAGCACAATTTTGCAACTTCGCTTTCTTCGTATGGTGATATGAATGATATGGCTTCACTTTCACCCATCGGATCTAAAGGGTTAAGCATCATTCCTTTTGGAAACGGAGCTGAAAGAGTGCTGGAAAATAAGGATACAAGCTGTTCAATTCACGGAATAAACTTCAATATCCATTCAAAAGGCGATATTCTTCGTGCAGCACAGGAAGGTATTGTATTCTCTTATGAATATGGAATGGATATCATGAGAAATATAGGCATGGATATCCAGGTGATCCGTGCCGGAAATGCCAATATGTTTTTAAGTTCGATTTTTCGCCAGTCGCTATCCAGTGTCAGCAACGCGGTTATTGAACTTTATGATACCGATGGAGCGGTAGGAGCAGCAAGAGCTGCCGGAATGGGAATAGGATTTTATTCAGATTCCAGAGAAGCATTCTCTTCACTCGAAAAAATAGCGGTGATAGAGCCCGAACATGAAAAACAGGAACAATATTTAGAAGCCTATGCCAGATGGAAACATCATCTTAACGAAATAATCTAGGACCATTACAACAGCATTTTTCATCCTCTTACTGACTTTTCAGAATCAGTGAGAAGGGAATTTCTACGCAAAAAATTAAAAACAAAAATAAAAATAATCAAATAAATATGAACACTTTAACAGGTACAAAAGAGTTTTTTACAGGTATTGAAAAAATTAAGTTTGAAGGGAAGGAAAGTAAGAACCCGTTGGCATTCCGTTACTATGATGCGGAAAAGATAGTGATGGGAAAACCTATGAAAGACTGGACAAGATTTGCGATGGCATGGTGGCACACCTTATGTGCCAACGGAAGCGATCCGTTCGGAGGACCTACCATTCACCACCCGTGGGATATCGGAAACGATCCGGTAACAAGAGCAATGCACAAAATGGATGCAGGTTTCGAATTCATGTCTAAAATGGGATTCAATTACTACTGCTTCCATGATATCGATCTGGTAGACCCTGCCAACAACTGGAAGGACTACGAGAAAAATATGCAGACTATTGTGGAATATGCAAAACAAAAACAGCAGGAAACAGGAATTAAGCTTTTATGGGGAACAGCCAATGTTTTCACTCATGAAAGATACATGAACGGTGCTTCTACCAATCCGAATTTTGATGTAGTAGCCTGTGCAGGAACTCAGGTGAAAAATTCAATAGATGCAACCATAGCACTTGGTGGTGAAAATTATGTTTTCTGGGGTGGAAGAGAAGGATATATGAGCCTTTTGAACACAGACATGAAGCGTGAAAAAGATCACCTTGCCCGTTTCCTTTCCATGTCAAGAGACTATGCACGCCAGCAGGGCTTTAAAGGAACTTTCCTGATTGAGCCTAAACCAATGGAGCCTACCAAACATCAGTATGATTATGATTCTGAAACCGTAATCGGATTCCTTAGACATTATGGATTAGATAAGGATTTTAAACTGAATATCGAAGTGAATCACGCTACATTGGCAGGTCATACATTCGAGCATGAGCTTCAGGCTGCTGTTGATGCAGGTCTTTTAGGAAGTATTGATGCCAACAGAGGAGATTATCAGAACGGTTGGGATACCGACCAGTTCCCAATTGATTATTACGATATGGTTCAGGCATGGCTGGTGCTGCTTCCGGCAGGAGGTCTGGGAACCGGAGGGGTGAATTTTGATGCCAAAATCAGAAGAAATTCTATTGATGCTGAAGATCTGTTCATTTCCCACATCTCAGGAATGGATGTATTCGCAAAAGGTCTTCTTGCTGCAGCTGATATCCTTGAAAATTCAGATTACAAAAAGCTGAGAACAGACCGTTATGCTTCTTTTGATAACGGAAACGGAAAAGCATTTGAAGAAGGCACACTTACACTGGAAGATCTGCAGAGAATAGCTCACGAAATCGGCGAACCACAGCCAAAAAGCGGAAAACAGGAATTGTTTGAAGCCATCGTGAATATGTATATATAATTAAAAATAAAAGGCTTATAAACACTAAGGATTTTTATACACAATAATTATTAAAGAGCCTTTTATTCAACAACTAATATTAAAATAATAATTATGAACCGATTTTATTTCAATAAAAGCAATAGAGCAGCACTGTTTTTTGCAATGACTCTATTGCCTTGCGGCATAGCATATTCACAGGTTAAGAAAGATACAGTAGCTAAAGAAAATAAAATAGATGAAGTTGTTGTGATAGGATATGGAACCCAGAGAAAAGAAGCTGTAACAGGTTCTGTAGCCACTGTAAAAGGAGATGCCCTGCGTGAAGTACCTTCTGCCAACATTACCCAGGCATTACAGGGAAGAACGGCAGGGGTAGATATCTCGCAAACCTCCACTAAACCGGGTGCTGCCATGCAGATCCGTATCAGGGGAACACGATCTCTGACAGGAGATAATAACCCATTGATTGTATTGGATGGTATTCCTTTCGTAGGGTCACTGGGAGACATCAGCTCAAGTGATATCAAAAGTATTGACATCCTGAAAGATGCTTCTGCTACAGCTATCTACGGGTCAAGAGGAGCAAACGGTGTTATCCTTGTTACCACCAACAGAGGAGCAAAAGGGCAGAGGCCTAAATTTACCTATAACACCTTTACAGGAGTTCAGACCTTGTTTTCAAAATATCCGATGATGGATGGTCCTAAGTTTGCAAAGCTGCGTGCTTATGCCATTCCTGCGGGAAATAAAACGCCATTGTATTCCAACGGAGCTGATGAAAATAACAGCGTCAATACTGACTGGCAAAGTCTGTTTTATAAGCCGGCGATGATGACCAGTCACGATGTAGGAGTTTCAGGAGGAACAGAAGGTGGAAATTATAATGTAGGATTATCCTATTTTAAACAAAATGCATTAATTCCTATTCAGAGTTATGAAAGATTTGCCCTGAGAATGGCAATTGACCAGCAGGTAGGATCTGTCTTTAAGTTTGGCTTTACAACCAATACAAACTATTCTGTCTCTGAAGGAAATGGAGTAAATCCGGGAGCGGTTCTGGGATATTCTCCGATTGCCAATCCTTACAATGCGGACGGAAGCCCGAAAAGAGTAATGAGCACCGCAGGCGGTATCGATCAAACATGGATTTATACCAGAAGAAGCCTGGAGAGCCTGGCGGAGAAATATATTGATGAAACCAAATCTTTTGCATCCTATAACAACCTTTACGGAGAAGTCAGCCTTCCAGTCAAAGGGTTGAAATACAGGTTAAATGTAGGGTTGGATTTCCGTACTTCAAACAGCGGAAACTATAGTGGTGTAGGAGTCTTCAATACAAACCCTCTGGGACCGTCAGCTGCAGGAAAAGGGAATAACCAGACTTATCACTGGGTATTGGAAAACCTCCTTACGTACGACCGTACATTCGGAAAACATAAGATCAACGCTGTAGCATTATACTCTGCAGAACAGAACAAATATACAAGCTCATACATGAGTGCAAAAAATGTCCCTGCAGACTTTTTCCAGTATTATAACCTGGGACAGTCGCCTCAGGCAGATATTACGGTAAGACCTGAAGACCAGGCGTACTGGAAAACAGGCCTGCTTTCAGCGATGGGAAGAATCATGTATACGTATGATAACAGGTACATGCTTACAGCCACACTCCGTGCTGACGGATCTTCCAGACTGGCACCGGGTAACAAATGGCATACCTATCCCGCATTATCATTAGGATGGAATGTTACCAACGAATCCTTCATGGAGAATATCAAAGCGATTAATCTTCTGAAATTCAGAGCAGGATGGGGGCAGACTTCCAATCAGGCAGTAGATCCATACACTACGATGGGAAGATTTAACGTGGCTCCTTATAACTACGGAAGCGCAGGAAGTGCAGGAATCTATGGAAATCAGCCACCTAATCCAAACCTTGGATGGGAATATTCAAAAACACAAAACTACGGGGTAGACTTCGGGATCCTGAACAACCGCCTTACGGGAAGTGTGGAATATTACAAAACCCATACATTTGACCTGTTGACACAAAAAAGTCTTCCGGCAACAAGCGGTTGGTCATCCATCGTTTCCAATGTAGCCGAAACGGAAAATAAAGGGGTGGAAATTTCCTTGAACGGAGTTATTTTTGATAACCCGGATGGGTTTACATGGGAAGCCGGAGTTAATTTTTACACCAATAAAAACAAAATTTTATCTCTTGCATCCGGAACACAACGGGACATCAATAACTCATGGTTTGTAGGACATAATATTAATTCATTATACGATTATCAGTATATCGGTCTTTGGCAGGCTGGCGACCCGTATCAGAGCATTCTTGAGCCGGGAACTGCTGCGGATGTTATAGGATCTATCAAGGTTCTTTACACCGGAGGCTATAATGCTGACGGAACTCCGGTAAGAGCAATAGGACCGGATGACAGACAGATTTTTGATACCGCTCCGAAATTCCAGGGAGGATTTAATATGCGCTTTGCCTACAAGAACTTTGAACTGAGCACAGTAGGAGCTTTCCAGCACGGAGGAATCCTTGTGAGTACGATTTACGGATCTGCAAGTTATCTTAACAGATTAACGGGTAGAGGAAATAACGTGGATGTGGACTACTGGACAGAGGATAATACCGGAGCCTATTTTCCGCGTCCGGGACGTCATTTGAGTGGCGATAATCCAAAGTATTCTTCTACTTTAGCGATGTTTGATGCTTCTTACCTTAAGCTTCGTACCATTACATTAGGCTATAATGTCAATAAAGATTTTTTAAAGGATCTGAAAATTACCAGCTTAAGAATTTACTTTACGGTAACCAATCCTGTTGTACTATTCTCACCTTATCATAAGTTCTCAGGAATGGATCCGGAACCAAACTCTTTCGGAAATGAAAACCAGGCAGTAAGCGGATATCCAAACCGCCAGCTTGTCATAGGGACGAACAACCCTTCCACAAGAAATTACTTAATGGGACTTAACTTAACCTTTTAAAACTGTACTGTCATGATAAATTTTAACAAAAAACTGCTATTAGGAGCAATCTTTTTATCCTTAACATTTACAGGTTGTAGTGAAATTCTTGATGAGCAGCCAAGAGCAATCTATACAGCTGACTATTTTAATACACCGGATGGAGTTAATCAGGGATTTACGGCTTTATACAGACAGATGAGATTACTGTATGGCAATGGCTACTTTATGAGCAATTGTCAGAACGGAACTGACGAATCTACCTGGGCACAAAGTGCGGATGGAAACTTCAAAGAATTGGATATGTCCGGAAACGGTATTATCAATTCCAATACTTTTCCTACAAGTATGGTCTGGAACTCCGTATTCCCGTATATCAATACTGCCAACGGAATCATTGAAAAAGGACCAGGATTTGGAATTGCAGAATCTATGATTTCTGAAGCCCGTTTCTTCCGCGGATTTTACTACTTCATGCTCGTACAGACCTATGGAGGAGTTCCTCTGGATTTAGGAGCAGGGGAATTGAAATATAACACTCTGCCTTCCACCTCTTCCGTAAGAAATACCGTACCGGAAGTATATACAAAAACGGTTTTTGCTGACCTTAAAAAAGCAATAGAAAATTTACCTGCATCACCAAGGGTAACGGGAGGTGTAACCAAAAATGTTGCAAGACTGATGCTTGCCAAAGCTTACCTTACTTATGGATGGTGGCTGCAGAATCCCAACAGCATTCCAACTTATCCTGAAGTGGCAAGAACTGATCCTGACGGACACAATGCCCAGTGGTATTTCCAGCAGGCTTATGATATCGCCATGGAAGGAATCAACAATCCCGGACCTTATGCGCTTCAGCCTACCTTCTATGATGTGAATGTAGGTTCCAATGACAGAAATACCGAATCTATGCTGTATGCAGACCATACACAGTCAAGTACATACTACAACGAAAGTGATCCTGTAGGATTTGGATCAGGCTGGGCACCGGACAATTTTGCAGCATGGATGCAGACCTGGAACTATACTGCCATCAAAAGTAGTAAAACTACAGCATGGGAAGGGGCGGACGTTGTAAGCGCCGTACAGAGAGAAGCAGCACAGCCATTGGGACGTCCATGGGTGCGTATGTGTCCTACCTTAGGTGTTATCAAAAATACTTTTGCAGATAAAACCAACGATTCCCGTTATGATGGAACTTTTGTAACCACCTACAGAGGAAACTGGAACAAGAATGGAACAGGCCTTACAACAGTTCCTGTACTTTATAATGCCAATAATTTACCTGTACAGCCGGGAGGAGCTATCTTAAGCTTCCTGAATGATGACAGCCAGACGCCTTCTTACCCTACAGGATCCGGACAAAGCGGTGTAGGAGCAGGAACCCTTCCGGGAAGAGCAGACTGGGTGATCGCACCGAACGGAATCAGCAGAATTGTATATCCGGGTCTTTGGAAAATAGGAACTTACCGTACCGATGATCCGAACGGGTTAGGATATCCGAATGCAGGATTAACCCGTCCTTTCAGTGTTGCCAAATTTTCAGAATTCTATTTTATTGCCGCAGAAGCAGCAGTAAAAGGAGCTTCAGGAGCTATGACAGCCAGAGATCTTATCAACGTCATCCGTGCCCGTGCCGGAAAATGGAAGTTCAATAATGCACAGAATACCGCTTATGTAGCAGATAACAGTGCAGCGATGACGGCTGCTACGCCATCTGTAATTACCATTGATTATATCCTTGCAGAAAGATCCCGTGAATATTACGGAGAATTCTACAGATGGTATGATCTGGTACGTACACAGAAGTGGGGAGATTATGCGGCAAGCTATCAGATTGGAGGAGCTTCTTACGGAGATCATGATCCGCAGACGGTGACAAGAACGATAAAGCCTTTTCATTATCTGAGACCGATTCCTCAGAATCAGATTGATGCGATGGAAGTATCGGCAGATATTAAAGCTAAATATCAAAATCCCGGATACAACTAATTTCATTCTACATTCATATCAGCAACAAAGTAGGTGTGGAATGCACCTGCTTTGTTTACCTGAATTAAAACTTTACATTATGGAAAAAACCTGGCGTTGGTTTGGAAAAAAAGACAAAATAGAACTGGGTACACTCCGTCAGATCGGAGTAGAAGGAATTGTTTCTGCACTGCATGACATCCCAAACGGAGAAATCTGGAGTTTGGAGGCCATCAATGATTATAAAAACTATATAGAAAGCCACGGACTTCGCTGGTCTGTTGTGGAAAGTCTTCCCGTAAGTGAAGCTATCAAATACGGAGGTGAAGACCGTGACTCTTTAATAGAAAATTATATTACGAGCCTTGAAAATCTGGGTAAAGCAGGAGTTACAACAGTTTGCTACAACTTTATGCCTGTTCTCGACTGGGCAAGAACCGACCTTTTTCACGAGTGGGAAGACGGCTCATCCTCACTTTATTTTGACAAAGCCAAGTTTGCCTACTTTGAAATTCATATCCTTCAAAGAGAAGGAGCAGAAAATGATTACAATTCAGAAATCCTTCAAAAAGTAGAAGAATTAAAAAATACCTTAACGGAAAAAGATAACAATGACCTGATAGACTCAGTTATTGTAAAAACACAGGGATTCGTGAACGGAAATATCAAAGAAGGCGAATTGAATCCTGTAGAAAAGTTCAAAAGTTTATTAGCATTGTATGACGGGATCGATAAAGACAGACTTCGTCAGAACATGAAATATTTCCTCGAAAAAATAATGCCTGTCTGTGAAAAATGGAATATCCAGATGTGTGTACATCCTGATGATCCTCCGTTTTCACTATTGGGTTTACCAAGAATAGTGACCAATGAAGAGGATATTGACTGGCTTCTGCAGGCTGTTGATAATCCTCACAACGGATTAACGTTTTGTGCCGGTTCTTTAAGTGCTAACCTTCAGAATGATGTTCCCAAGCTTGCGCAAAAATTTGCTCACCGTACCAAATTCGTTCACCTGAGAAGCACGAATGTCTTTGAAAACGGTGACTTCATCGAGGCTCATCACCTGGGAGGAAGAGGAAAGCTCATTGAAGTGATTCGTGTATTCGAAAAAGAAAATCCTGATCTTCCGATGAGAATTGACCATGGAAGGCTTTTAACAGAAGATATTGACAAAGGATATAATCCCGGCTATTCATTTTTAGGAAGAATGTTGGCATTGGGCCAGATCGAAGGAGTAATGGCAACAGTTCAGTCAGAACTACAGAACAATTAATCTGCGTTTGTAATAAATAATAAAAAGTAAAATGAAAGACCTGTTTAGTATTAAAAACAAAGTAGCAGTCATCACAGGGGCTTCGGGCGTTTTGGGAGGCAGCCTTGCCAAAAGTTTTATAGAGGCCGGTGCCAAAGTTGTGGCTCTGGGAAGAAACCAGGAAACACTGGATGCCCGCGTAAAAGAGCTTACAGATCTGGGAGGAGATGCATTCGCTGTAGAAACCAATGTGATGGATATTAAAAGCCTTGAAGCGGCTGCTGTGAAAATAAAAGAAAAGTATGGCAGCATTGACATTCTGCTCAATATAGCCGGTGGAAATATACCGTCAGCAACCTTATCACCCGAACAGTCATTTTTTGATATGGATATGAAAGGATGGGCAGAAGTTACCGATCTTAATATCAATGGAACTGTTTACCCGAGTTATGTTTTCGGAAAAGTAATGGCGGAGCAGGGGAGCGGCAACATTATTAATATTTCTTCCATGGCTGCCTATTCAGCGATTACAAGAGTGGCCGGATATTCTGCAGCCAAATCGGCAATTACCAATTTTACCCAATGGCTTGCATCAGATCTGGCATTGAAATTCGGAGATAAAATAAGGGTAAATGCAGTGGCACCAGGATTTTTCATTGGAGATCAGAACCGTGCTATCCTGTTGAATCCGGACGGAAGCTTAACCGAAAGAAGTAAAAAAGTAATAGCGAAAACGCCCATGCAGAGATTTGGAGAAGTAGAAGAACTGAACGGGGTTGTACAGTTTCTGTGTTCCGGTGCAGCAAGTTTTATCACAGGAGCACTGATTCCTGTTGATGGAGGTTTCAGCGCATTCAGCGGAGTATAAAAAGCTAATTTCTTCATATCATCAAACAGGACCTTAGTGGTTTCATTAAGGGTTCTGTTTTTAAATGTAGACACCTAAGTGTTGTGAAAATCATTGATTTTCATCTTATGTGAACTTTTCTGCATAATCATAATTGAAGTGTTCTAAAAACAAAGCTTTTGTGACTTTTGTGGTTTTGCAGAGTGTAAACAAGTTAATTAAAATCCAGGATTGTAAAAATAAATAATGAGTAATTCCATTAAAAATAAAAACGTTTTCGGAGAATTGTTTTTGCTTGAATCAGCAAAGGCAGAAAATCTGTATTTCGGATATGCCAAAGACATGCCGGTGATCGATTATCACAATCACCTGGAACCGGATGTTATTTCTGCTAATCAGAATTTCCGTTCTCCAAACGCTATCTGGCTGGATGGTGATCATTACAAATGGAGAGCCATGAGAAATTTTGGTATTGATGAACAGTATATTTCCGGAAATGCTTCAGATTATGAAAAATTCATGAAATGGGCAGAAGTGGTGCCTTATACCCTTCGCAATCCGCTGTTTCACTGGACCCATCTGGAACTCAAAAATCCTTTTGGTATCAACGAATATTTATCACCCAATAATGCAGATACGGTGTATCATCAGATGAATGAAAGTCTGCAGACACCTGGTTTTTTACCACAATCCATTATTCAGAATTTTAAAGTAGAAGCGTTGTGTACTACGGATGATCCTGCAGATGATCTGGTTCATCATAAAGCTTTAAAAAGCAGCAGCTTCCAGACAGCTGTTCTTCCGGCTTTCCGCCCTGATGCTTATATCAATATGATTAATCCCGAACAGTATCTTTCAGGAATTAAAAAGCTTGAAAAAGTCTGTGGATTTTCTATCGTGTCAGCTTCTGATCTGTTAAATGCGCTTCAGGGCAGAATCAATTATTTTGTGGAAGCAGGAGCAAAAGTTGCTGATCACGGCTTTGAATATTTTCCGGATACCACAAAGTGGAATCAAAACCTTGAAAAAGAGTTTTCCGAATTCCTGAAAGGGAATATTTCGACATTTTCCGATCCCGATGCATTATGCGGCTATATGCTGAAAGAGCTTTGCAAAATGTACGCAGAAAAAGGCTGGGTACAGCAGTTTCATGTAGGGGCAACCCGAAACAACAATTCAGAAATGTTCAAAAAAATGGGTGCCAATGCAGGATACGATGCCATTGGAGAACCCTATTATGCACAGCGGTTGAGCGTTTTGCTGGATGCATTGAATTCAGAAGGAAAACTGGCCAAAACCATCATATACAATCTGAATCCGGCATGTAATGAAGTTCTGGCAGCACTTGCCGGAAATTTCAATGAAGGAGGCATTAAATCCAAAGTACAGTTTGGAGCAGCCTGGTGGTTTCTAGATCAGCTCGACGGGATGACGAAACAGATGAATACACTTTCCAATATCGGTCTGATCAGCACTTTTGTCGGCATGCTGACCGATTCCCGAAGCCTGCTGTCATTCTCAAGACACGATTATTTCAGAAGGCTTTTGTGCAATCTGTTCGGAAGTGAAATGGAAAGAGGTCTTCTTCCCGATGATGAAAAATGGGTAGGAAAGATCATTCAGGATATCTGTTATCATAATACCAAAAAATATTTTGAAATCTAATACTATGCAGAATCCAGCTAAAATACTATGTTTCGGGGAACTGCTTCTCCACTTTGCCCCGGATTCCGAAGGAAACTGGTTGAATGAGCAGTCTCTGAAGATGTATGTTGGCGGCGCTGAATATAATGTGGCAGCAGCACTTTCCCAGTGGAAGAATCCTGTGAAATTATTATCAGCTTTACCGGAGAATTTCGTAGGAAACCAGCTGGAATACCAGCTTAACAATAAAGGAATAGAAGTCCTTGCAGAAAAAACTCAAGGGCGAATAGGAACATTTTACCTTTCTTCTGATGGAGATATGCAGAACGCTTCAGTAGTGTACGACCGATTTCCGTCTGTTTTTACCCAATCGGATTTTGAAACTTTCAGTGATGATGAACTATTTTCAGAGGTAAAATGGCTGCACATCACTACCATTACACCTGCTCTGAGTGATAATGCATTCCGCAAATGTCTGCAAATCATGAAAGAAGCCAGAACAAGAAATATTACGGTTTCTCTCGACCTGAATTACAGAGCGTTGCTTTGGCAAAATCAGAATCCTAACAAAATTAATGAGCTCATGCCATTTGTGAATGTCCTTATGGGAAATATCTGGTCTGTGGAGAAATTCCTGAATATTCCTGTTGAATATGAGCTTAATGGAAAATTTGATGATGAAAATCATCTGAAACAGGCCGAAAAAACAGCATTGGAAATCAGAAGACAATTCCCGGAGGTGGAAAAAATTGCGAATACCTTCCGCTTTACAAACGGAGAACAGGTGAATTACTTTGCCACCTTATTTGCTGATGAACAGCTTTTGATTTCAGAAAAATATAATTCAGATACCATTGAAGAAAGGGTAGGAAGCGGTGATTCTTTCATGGCCGCTTTGATTCATGGAATTTTAAGAGGAAATCCTGATCAGCAGATCCTTGAGAATGCGACAAAAGTTGCTTTTAAAAAGCTTTTTGTAAAGGGAGATACCATTGATGAAAGCATTAATATCGAAACATTATGAGTGAAATACTGCAAAAAATAAAAGACCAGAAAATCGTTCCGTTGTTTTATAACGAATCGTTTGAAGTCTCAAAAAATATCGTAAAAGCTTTATACGAAGCAGGAATCCGTGTGATAGAATATACCAACCGCGGTCATCAGGCACTGGAAAACTTCACTAAGCTGAAAGAAATTTCCCATATTGAATTTCCGGGACTTCTGTTAGGAATCGGGACGGTAAAAAACATACAAGAAATGGATGATTATGCTAACGTAAAAGCAGATTTTATCATTACACCTGTTATCAATGAGGCATTGGTGAAACATGCTCTCGAAAAAAATGTCCTTTTGATTCCGGGCTGTTTTACCCCTTCCGATATCAATATTGCGTATCAGAACGGTTTAAAACTGGTTAAAATATTCCCGGCAGATGCTTTAGGGAAGAACTACATCAAATCTGTGAAACCTGTTTTTCCGGGAATGAATTTTATGCCCACCGGAGGAATCCATGCCGAATCTGAAGATATCAGGGAATGGCTCAAGGGAGGCGCCATAGCGGCAGGGTTGGGAAGCTCTCTCATCGGAAAAGATAGTAATGAAGAAGAACTGATGCTGAAAACAAAAAATTTATTACAACAACTTAATCAATAACTCAATGCAGGCTCCTCAAAACCGCAATATAAGATGGTGGATGCTGTCTCTTGTCTTCCTCGCCACTACGATCAATTATCTTGACCGTCAGGTAATGGGTTTGCTGAAACCTGTACTGGAAAAAGAATTCAGCTGGGATGAAAAAGATTATAGCTATATCGTCATGGCTTTTACCACGACATATGCCATCGGTTATATGGCGATGGGAAGGTTTATAGACAAGGTAGGAACCAAAATCGGGTATGCGGTTTCTCTTATTGTATGGAGTTTGGCCTCGATAGGACATGGTCTTGTCAAAAGTACCATCGGGTTTATCATTGCGAGAAGCACGTTGGGAATCAGTGAAGCAGGAAACTTTCCTGCTGCCATCAAATCAGTGGCTGAATGGTTTCCCAAAAAAGAAAGAGCACTGGCAACGGGAATTTTTAACTCAGGAGCAACGGTGGGAGCTATTTTAGCACCGTTATTGGTTCCGTTCATTCTTGGGCATTACGGCTGGAGACAGACCTTTGTATGGATTGGTGCTTTGGGCATGGTTTGGATTATTCTTTGGTGGAAATTTTATACCGTACCGGAAAAAGCCAAAAATATCAGCAAGGAAGAATTGCAGTACATAAAAAGCGATCAGGCTGAAAAAGCAGAGGAAAAAACCAAAATTCCTTTATCGGAATTACTGAAATATAAAGTAACATGGTCATTTGCCATCGGTAAAATGTTAACCGATCCTATCTGGTATTTCTTCATGTTCTGGCTGCCGGCGTATTTCTCGGATGTATTCAAAATGGATTTAACAAAACCTTCCCTTCCATTGATTATTATTTATGGCGGAACTACGATCGGAAGTATTGGCGGTGGATATCTCTCATCATTTCTGATCAAAAAAGGATGGGCTATTGGAAGGGCCAGAAGCATTACCATGTTATTGTTTGCTTTGATGGTGGTTCCGGTCATGTTCTCAAAATATGTAGATAATATGTGGATGATCACGATCATCATTGCCTTTGCAACAGCTGCACATCAAGGATGGGGAGCCAATCTTATGACCACGGTCGGAGATCAGTTGCCTAACAGCTATGTCAGCTCTGTCATTGGTTTTGGAGGAATGCTCGGTTCTGCGGCAGGAATTATTTTTCCGCTTTTTATCGGAATTGTTCTCGATGCTTTTAAAAAATCAGGAAACATCAACGGAGGCTACAATATTATTTTCTTTATTGCAGGAATTTCATATGTTGCAGCCTGGGGACTCATTTTGTTGATTAACAGAAAGAAAACAGTTTAGTATAACAATAATACAGTTTGAAGTTTAAAAAGTAAAAATGAAATCCGGACTTTATATAACCATAGGTCTTCTGATCAGTATATTTTCCTTTGCCCAGAAAGGAGGAAAGTATAAGCTGTGGTATGATAAACCCGCAAAACAATGGGTGGAAGCTTTACCCATAGGAAATGGAAATATTGCAGCTATGGTCTATGGAGACCCTTATCGGGAAAAACTTCAGCTGAACGAAGGGACATTCTGGTCCGGAGGCCCTTCCCGGAATGATAATCCGGATGCTCCAAAAGTACTGGATTCCATCCGGTATTATATATTTAACGGAAACTATAAAAGAGCTCAGATCCTTGCGGATAAAGGATTAACAACAAAAACAGTTCACGGCTCAGCATTCCAGAATATTGGCGATTTTATGCTGGATATGGATAACCTTAAGGATATCAGAAATTATTACAGAGAACTGGACATCGAAAAAGCAATCGCAACCACTACATTTACCTCTGGTGGCATTAATTTTAAAAGGGAGGTTTTTGCCTCAATTCCTGATCATGTAATCGTTATTAAATTAAGTTCAGATCACAGGAATGCACTGAACTTTACAGCAAAATTCAACAGCGAACTCAAAAAGGAAGTCAAAGCCATTGATGCCACTACTTTACAGATGGATGGGGTTTCTTCCACATTAGACGGCATTCAGGGGCAGGTGAAGTTCAATGCACTGGCAAAACTCATGACCAAAGGTGGCAAAACCCAGATCTCAGAAGACGGAATTTCAGTAAGCAATGCTCATGAGGTCATGATTCTTATTTCCATAGCCACTAATTTTACAGACTATAAAAATTTAAATACAGACGAAATTGTAAAAAGCAAAAAATATATTGAAGCAGCAGCGAATAAAAATTTCAAAACCCTATTTCAAAGCCATCTGAGTGCTTATCAGAACTATTTCAAAAGAGTAGATCTGGACTTAGGAACCTCTGAAGCTTCGAAAAATCCAACGGATATCAGGATTAAAAATTTTGCAGCGGGTTATGACCCGGAACTTACTTCATTATATTATCAGTTCGGGCGTTATCTCCTGATTTCTTCTTCTCAGCCGGGCGGCCAGCCTGCCAATCTGCAGGGGATCTGGAACAATTCCAACAAACCGGCCTGGGACAGCAAGTATACCATTAACATTAATACGGAAATGAATTACTGGCCGGCAGAAAAGACCAATCTTTCTGAAATGCATGAACCGCTTATCCGGATGATAAAAGATTTGAGTGAAACAGGAAAAGAAACGGCAAAAACAATGTACAACAGCCGTGGCTGGGTAGCGCATCATAATACCGATATCTGGAGAATAACAGGGGTGGTGGATTTTGCCAATGCCGGAATGTGGCCGATGGGCGGAGCCTGGCTTTCACAGCATTTGTGGGAAAAATATTTATACAGCGGAGACAAAAACTATCTGCGAACCATCTATCCTGTTCTGAAATCTGCAGCACAGTTCTATGAAGATTTTCTGATTGAAGAGCCTGCACATCACTGGCTGGTAGCAAGCCCGTCAATGTCTCCCGAAAATATTCCGCAGGGACACCAGGGAAGTGCTCTGGCAGCGGGAAATACAATGGACAATCAGTTGATGTTCGACCTGTTCACCAAGACAAAAAAGGCGGCACAGATTCTCAGTATAGATTCAGACAAAATTCAGGTCTGGAACATTATTATTTCAAAATTACCACCGATGAAAATCGGAAACTATGGACAATTGCAGGAATGGATGGAAGACCTGGACGATTCTAAAGACAACCACAGGCATGTTTCTCATTTGTACGGATTATTTCCTTCCAACCAGATCAGTCCGTTTACTACACCGGAATTGCTGGATGCTTCCAGAACCGTACTCGTTCACCGCGGAGACGTGTCCACAGGCTGGTCAATGGGCTGGAAAGTCAATCTTTGGGCTAAATTATTAGACGGGAATCACGCCAATAAATTAATCAAAGATCAGTTAACGCTGGTAGAAAAAGACGGTTGGGGCAGCAAAGGCGGAACGTATCCGAATCTTTTCGATGCCCATCCGCCATTCCAGATTGATGGAAATTTCGGCTGCACTTCCGGGATTACCGAAATGCTTCTGCAGACTCAAAACGGTTTTATAGACATTCTTCCCGCACTTCCGGTTGAGTGGAAAAACGGCAGCATTTCCGGGCTGAAAGCCTATGGAGGTTTCGAAGTCAGTATTATCTGGGAAAATAATAAAGCTAAAGAAATCACTATAAAATCAGGATTGGGAGGAAACTGCAGAATAAGGCTTCCGAATGAAATGCAGCTTTCCGGAAACACAAAACTGAGAAAAGCAGAAGGTAAAAATCCGAATTCTTTATTTGAAATTCCGGAAACTCCAAAACCGTTGATTTCTGATCAGGCAAAATTGAATCCTGTTGAAATTAAAGCCGATCTTATCTATGATTTCCCTACTGATGCAGGAAAGATATATACATTAAAATGGAGTGATAAAAGCGCTGAAGGACAATCTGAAACTAAATCTATTTACAATAAAAACTAAAAAATCTATATATGAAAAAGAGTCTAATGAATCCTGTTTTTTTAAGAAATAAAACCCATGTTATTGCAGTGGCAGCTTTACTTTCCATCAGTAACATCTCTGCACAGACTTTTTCCGACTTCAACTACCATGGAAACGATAAAATATATAATGACAACCCTCTTAAACCGGACGAGTTTTATTCCCCGATTTTACAGGGCTGTTATCCCGATCCAAGCATCACCAAAAAAGGCGACGATTATTACCTGGTAAACTCTTCTTTCTCAATGTTTCCGGGCGTTCCGATTTTCACGTCTAAAGATCTGGTAAACTGGAAGCAGGTGGGACACGTTTTAGACAGGCCTTCCCAGCTTAAAGTTGAAAATTCGGGCGTTTCGCATGGAATTTATGCACCGGATATCAAATACAATAAGCATAACGATACTTTTTATATGATTACTACTCAGTTTGCAGGTGGTATCGGAAATATGGTCGTAAAAACCAAAGATCCGGCAAAAGGATGGAGCGAAGTTCAGAAACTGAATTTTGATGGTATTGATCCTGCTATTTTCTTTGATGATGATGGAAAAGCTTACATTGTTCATAACGATGCACCACCAAAAGGAACCGAACAATACAACGGTCACCGCGTTATCAAAATGTGGGATTATGATCTGGAAAAAGATCAGGTTGTTGCAGGTTCAGACAGAATTATCGTAAACGGTGGAGTCGACCTTTCTCAAAAACCCATTTGGATTGAAGGTCCGCATTTGTACAAATACAAAGGGAAATATTATCTGATGTGTGCAGAAGGCGGAACCGGAGGCAACCATAGCGAAGTGATTTTTATGGCAGATTCTCCGAAAGGACCGTTTGTTCCTGCTAAAAATAATCCAATTCTTACACAAAGATATTTTCCGAGAGACAGAAAGGAAAAAGTGGATTGGGCAGGTCACGCAGATTTGGTGGAAGGTCCGAACGGACAATGGTATGGTGTATTTTTAGCAATTCGACCGAATGTAAATAACCGTGTTAACAAAGGCCGTGAAACGTTCATCCTTCCTGTAGACTGGAGCGGAACGTATCCTGTTTTCCAAAATGGCCTGGTTCCAATGAAACCAAAATTGAAAATGCCACAAGGCGTTCAGAATCAAACCGGGCAAAACGGATTTTTTCCGAATGGAAACTTTACCTATAACGATAAATTAACCGATAAAAATCTTGATTTCCGATGGATTGCGATGCGCGGACCGCGTGAGAATTTCATTACTGCCACGAAAAATGGCGTAAAAGTGAATCCTATGGAGACTAATATCAAATCGTTGGCTCCGGTTTCGGCATTATTCCACAGATTGCAGCACGAAGACTTTGAAACGTCAGTAACGCTTGATTTCAAACCTAAATCAGAAAAAGAGCTGGCAGGAATTACCTGTTATCAAAGTGAAACATTCAATTATGTTTTCGGAATCACGAAAAAAGATAAAGATTTCTACATCGTATTGGAAAGAACAGAAAAAGGACAATCAAAGCTGATCGCCAGCGAGAAAATTTCATTATCCAAACCTGTTAAACTGCAGGTTGTTGCCGATAAAGATGAACATAGCTTTAATTATTCACTGGATGGCAGGAATTATAAAAACCTTGGCGGACCGGTTTCAGGAGATATCCTTTCTACCGATGTAGCGGGCGGCTTCACAGGAAGCCTTATCGGGCTTTACAGTACATCTTCCAATGATATTATACCGAATTAAGTTAGTATTAGCAATGTCACACTGAGCTTGTCGAAGTGTTCCTTTTAAGACTGAAAAGAATCAAATCGAACCAAAATATCAAAACCTTGAAAATCAAAAAATCTTATATAGTTTCTTTATTGGGATTTATCGGGCTGAATCTTCTTTCAGCCCAGGTAAATCCTTCCGGAAAACAAAGTACTGCATTTACCAATCCCATCATCTGGGCAGATGCACCGGATTTATCCATTACCAGAAACGGAAATGATTTTTACCTGATCAGTACCACCATGCATTTAATGCCCGGAGCTCCGGTAATGCATTCCAGGGATCTGGTACATTGGGAAATGTCCGGCTATGTTTTCGATACTTTGAATGACAACTCGAAATATGATTTATTGAACGGAACTGTTTACGGCAGAGGCCAATGGGCTTCTTCAATCCGCTATCATAAAGGGAAATATTACGTTTTATTCTCTCCGAATGATGAACCTTTCAAATCCTATTTCTATATGACTGATGATCCCGAAAAAGGAAAATGGAAACTCATCACCAGAACACGGCATTTTCATGATGCTTCACTGTTTTTTAATGATGATGAAAAAGTATATGTTTTCACTTCCAACAAAGTTTTTGAACTGAGTCCTGATTTTAAAGAAGTGATCGGAAATCCGGATGGAACTGAGGTATTTCAGAAAGATGCTTCGGAAACCGGACTTCTGGAAGGTAATCAGATCATCAAAAGAAACGGAAAATATTATATGATGATGATATCCTGGCCAAGAAACGGGAAACGCCGCCAGGTCGTCTACAGGGCAGATAAAGTGACAGGCCCTTACGAAAAAAAAGTAATCCTGGAAGATAATTTCTTAGGATTTTCCTATGCAGGACAAGGCGCTTTGATTGATGACAAAAACGGAAACTGGTATTCCCTTATTTTCCAGGACAGAAACGGGGTAGGACGTGTTCCGCTGCTGTTGCCTGTTCAATGGGAAAATGACTGGCCGGTACTGGGGGATAACGGAAAAGTTCCTTTGAAAGGAGAAGTTCCGCTTCCGCTATTCAAACCCAAAAATCATCTGGTGGAAAGCGATGAGTTCTCTGACAAAAAAATGAAAATTCAATGGCAATGGAATCATAATCCGGTGAATGAAGCCTGGTCTTTATCAGAAAGAAAAGGCTTTCTGAGACTGAAAACCAGCAGGGTAGTAGACAATCTGTACGCGGCACCCAATACCTTGACCCAGAGAATGGAAGGTCCAACCTCTTCAGCGGTTGTCGCAATAGACCTTAAAGGAATGAAAGAGGGTGATGTTGCTGGGTTCAGTGCCTTCAACGGAGACTCCGGAATCTTGTCAGTAGTGAAGGAAGGCAAAGAAAAATTCATTGTTTTTTCAACCAATGAAGTGAGCCTGGACAATAAGACAAAAGCCATTACAGCGGTAAAAAAAGAAGAGAAAAAACGGATTCCTCTCAATTCGGATAAGGTTTTTCTCCGTATTGATGCTGATTTTAACCTCGGGAAAGATCTTGCAGACTTTTATTACAGTACTGATCAAAAGAACTGGACGGAAATGGCAAAAGATTACAAAATGATCTTTGATTACCGTAGATTTTTTATGGGTTCGAAATTCGCAGTTTTTAATTATGCCACTAAAAATACCGGAGGATTTGTAGATGTGGACTTTTTCAGAGTCAGTGAAGCTGGAAAATAAAATCAGAACAGATAAAAGTCTGCTGTAAATAGATAGAATTAATGTTAGGTTGTTTAAACTTTATTTAACCACAAAAGTCACAAAGGGTTTCATTCTAAAACACTTGAGTTCACTTAAGTAAGTTTAAAGTGATATCGCAGAAAAGTTCACATAAGATGAAAATCAAAGATTTTCACAAAACTTAGGTGTACTTATTACACATGAAGTTTGGCTCTGAAAAGATTAAAGTGTTTAAAACTTTTGTGCCTTTTGCGGTTAAAAATAATCAATTATAAAACTTTAAAACAGCCTTGCTATTATTTTTTTATCTGGAATAATAAGTGTAAAAAATACAAATAAAAATCATGAATAAATCAGTTATATTGGCTTTAGGACTTGTTTTGTCGGGAATATTTGTTTCCGCACAAACTCTTGATCAGCAGGCGCCGCAGGGTTTCGATGTGGAAAATGCTGCTATTTCCCACGGGAAAATTGACACAATTCAATATTCGTCAAAAACTGTTGGAACAACAAGAAAAGCTTTGGTTTACACACCGCCGGGATTCAAAAAAGGTGAAAAATATCCCGTTCTTTATCTTCTTCACGGAATTGGCGGGGATGAAAAAGAGTGGTTCAACCAGGGAAAACCCAATATTATTCTGGATAATCTGTATGCACAGGGAAAACTGCAGCCGATGATTGTAGTACTTCCCAATGGCCGTGCGATGAAGGATGACAGAGCGACAGGAAATATAATGGCTCAGGATAAAGTGGAAGCTTTTGCAACTTTTGAAAAAGATCTGCTGAATGATCTGATTCCGTTTGTAGAGAAAAAATATCCGGTTAAAAAAGACCGTGAAAACCGTGCTTTGGCAGGTTTGTCAATGGGAGGCGGACAGACACAGAATTTTGCTTTCGGAAACATCGGTAAGTTTGCCTGGCTGGGCGCATTTTCTTCTGCACCCAATACAAAAGAACCCAATAAGCTTTTACCCAATCCACAGGATGCGTTAAAACTGAAGCTGATCTTTATTTCCTGCGGTGATGCAGACGGGCTGATGCCTTTCAGCAAGAGAACCAGCGATTATCTGAGAAAAAATAAAATCCCTCATATCTTTTATATAGAACCGGGCGGCCACGATTTTAAGGTTTGGAAAAATGATTTATACATCTTTTCACAGCTGCTGTTTAAGCCCGTTGACAAAACTAAGTTTGAAGGATTTACCGTTTTGGGAACTCCTGCAGCAACCAATATAAGAAATGCCCAGTATCCTCAAATCCTTCCGGACGGAAGAGTGATGTTCAAAGTGAAGGCACCGGAAGCACAAAAAGTTCAGATTGATTTAGGGAAAAAATATGACCTGAAAAAAGATGCTGACGGCTTTTGGACAGGTATAACTGATCCGCAAAGCGGAAGCTTTCATTATTATTCCCTGCTGATTGATGGGGTTGCGGTTGCTGACCCGTCCAGCAAAACATTCTACGGAATGGGAAGGTATGCCAGTGGAATAGATATTCCTTTCGAAGGAGATGATTTCTATGCATTAAAAGACGTCCCTCATGGAGATATCCGGATTAAAAATTTCTATTCCAAAGTCACCAATTCGTGGAGAAGAGTTTTTATTTACACGCCACCGGGTTACGACCAGAACCCTGCTGAATCTTATCCTGCACTGTATATTTTACATGGTGGAGGTGAAGATGAAAGCGGCTGGGCCAACCAGGGCAAAACCAATCTGATTCTGGATAATCTCATCGCAGAAGGAAAAGCAAAAAAAATGGTCATCATTATGCCGGACGCCAATATCGGACAGGGCGGAATCCGGAACTTTGGAGAGCGCAATCTTCAGATGTTTGAAAAAGAGCTGAAGGAATCCATCATTCCGTTTGCAGAATCCAATTACAGGATAAAAAAAGGTAAAGAAAACCGTGCATTGGCAGGACTTTCCATGGGTGGAATTTATACGCTGTATGCCGGAATTCAGAATTCAGATATGTTTTCTGGTTTGGGAGTTTTCAGCTCAGGATATATGTTGCCGATGCTTCAGGATGTTGCCGATAAACAGTACAAATTTTTAAATGAAAATAAATCTGCTTTTTCATCCAACATCAGAAATTTCTGGATTTCAATGGGTGGAAAAGATGATATTGCTTATGAAAACGGTCAGAAAATGTTGAAAGAACTGGATAAAATAGGAATTAAATATTCTTACACCGATTATCCGGGAGGTCACACATGGCCGGTTTGGAGAAATAGTCTGCATCAGTTTGCCCAGGTACTTTTTAAATAATAAAGTGGCTTAACTTTATAAAACCACAAAAGTCACAAAAGCTTTTATTTAAAGCCACTTGAGTGCGCTTAAGTAAGTTTAAAATGAAACTGCAGAAAAGTTCATATAAGAAGGAATCAAAAAACTTAAGTTTAAAACTTTTGTGTCTTTTGCGGTTAAAAATAATGAATATAAAAGTTGCAACAGCTTCAATGTTTTAAGGTAATGATATAATAATTCAAATTTAAAATAAAATGAGCTTTACAAAGATGAACATCAAAACTTCCATTATTACGATCATCATGTTTTCCGGAATGGTAAATGTCAGTGCACAGTCTTATCAGAAAACAGATTCAGGATTGAAGTTTTCTGCTGATCATATGAATGTTGAAGTGAAATTTTATGGAGAAAATACGATCAGGATTATTAAATATCCCGCAGGCAGATTATTTGTCAAAAATAGTTTGTCGGTCATTAAGCAGGAGCAGAAAATCAAATTCTCAGTTTCAGAAAAAAATAATGTTATTTCATTAAAAACAAATGACCTCCTGCTTTCTATTAATACTAAAAATGGAGTGATCACTTATACATTACCATCCGGAAAGGAGCTTTTGAAAGAAACCGCAAATGACTTCAAGCCATTCAATGATGCCGGAACGCAGACCTATTCCGTAAGACAGGATTTTCAGCTTGAAAAAGACGAACCTGTTTACGGTCTGGGAATTCTGCAAAATGAAAAAATGTCCCAGCGGAATACCGATGTAAAAATGATTCAGAATAACACCTGGGATTTTGTGCCTTTTTTCCAGTCTGTAAAAGGATATGGTGTTTTTTGGGATAACTATTCACCAACTCAATTTACCGATACACCTCAGAAAACCTCTTTCTCATCTGAAGTGGGAGATGGTATAGATTATTATTTTATCTATGGAAAAAATGCCGATGGAGTAGTGGCCGGAATGCGTGACCTTACAGGAAATGTACCCATGCTTCCTTTATGGACATATGGCTACTGGCAAAGCAAAGAACGTTATAAAAGCCAGAATGAACTGACAGAGGTGGTTAAAAAATACCGTGATCTGAAAGTTCCTTTAGACGGAATCATACAGGATTGGCAATACTGGGGAAATAATTACCAATGGAACGCGATGGATTTCATAAGCCCTGATTTTCCGGATGCTAAAAAAATGGTACAGGAGATCCATGATATGAATGCCCATCTTTCGGTTTCCATCTGGTCATCATTCGGGCCAATGACCAAACAGTACCGTGAAATGGATCCAAAGGGTATGCTTTTCAACATCAGTACCTGGCCGGAATCAGGCCGTGATGTCTGGCCTCCGGATATGAATTATCCTTCCGGTGTCCGTGTTTATGATGCGTACAACCCTGAAGCCAGAAATATATATTGGAAATACCTGAACAAAGGCGTTTTCAGCCTGGGAGTGGATTCCTGGTGGATGGACTCAACAGAACCCGATCATCTCAGCCAGAAAGCGGAAGATCTGGACACTAAAACCTATCTTGGCTCATTCAGAAAAGTAAGAAACGCCTATCCGCTGATGACGGTAGGCGGTGTTTATGACCATCAGCGTGAAGCTACTAGTGATAAAAGGGTTTTTATCTTAACAAGATCAGCGTTTGCAGGCCAGCAGCGATATGCAGCCAATACCTGGTCCGGCGATGTCAATTCTTCCTGGGAAACATTACGCAAACAGGTACCGGCAGGATTGAATTTCAGCCTTACCGGAAATCCGAATTTCAATTCCGATATCGGAGGTTTCTTTGCTGGTGTGTATAAAAGAAATGGAGGTCCAAAAAATCCAATGTTCCAGGAACTGTATGTCCGATGGCTGCAGTATGGAACCTTTACCCCGATGATGCGTTCGCATGGAACTGATGTTGCGAGAGAAATTTATCAGTTTGGGAATAAAGGAGACGTTGTTTATGATGCCATAGAAAAATTCATCAGACTGCGTTACAGTATGTTACCGTATATCTATTCTGTTTCCCATAATGTTTCAAAAAACGGGTCCAGCTTTATGAGAGCTCTTTCCATGGATTTTCCTTCAGACAAAAAAACATGGGATATGAATAATGAATATCTTTTTGGAAAATCATTGTTGGTGGCGCCGGTTCTCAATGCCCAATATACTCCTGAAAAGACAGTTAAAACCGATGAAAATGAAGGCTGGAATAAAACCGACGGCAATAAGGATAATTCAGTTACCAACATAGATTTTAGCCAAAATAAAACCGTTAAAGTTTATCTCCCGGAAGGAACGGATTGGTTCGACTTCTGGACCAATGAAAAACAGAGCGGAGGAAAGGAAATTCAGAAATCTGTTAATCTTCAGAGTATTCCTTTGTATGCAAAAGCAGGAACTATCATTCCGTTGGGGCCTGATGTACAATATGCCACTGAAAAAAAATGGGATCATCTTACCATAAAAGTTTATCCGGGAAGCGATACTGATTTTATTTTATACGAAGACGAATTCGATAACTATAATTATGAAAAAGGAGCCTATACGGAAATACCTTTTCACTGGAACGAAAAATCAAAAACACTGACAATAGATTCCCGAAAGGGGAAGTACCAAGGAATGATTGAGACAAGAAGTTTTACTCTGATTCTTCCTGATGGCCGACAGAAAACGGTAAATTATTCAGGGCAAAAAACAGATATTCATTTTAAATAAACTTAAAATATTGAATATGAAAAATTTAAGTTTAATAATAGCATTAGGGTTTTTCCAGGTTTATTTTGGCCAAAATCCGATTATCCAAACCAAATATACTGCCGACCCGGCACCGATGGTTTATAAGGATACGGTTTATCTTTATACGAGCCATGATGAGGACGATGCTTTCGGATTCAAAATGAAAGACTGGTTACTATACACTTCCACAGATATGGTCAATTGGACAGACCACGGTGTAGTGGCTTCGCTCAAAGATTTTAAATGGGTAAATACCGACAATGGTGCCTGGGCACCACAGGTTGTAGAAAGAAAAGGAAAATTCTATATGTATTGTCCAATGCCGAACAATATGGGGATCGGGGTTTTAGTGGCCGACAGTCCGTATGGTCCATTCAAAGATCCCATAGGAAAGCCTTTGGTGAAAAATTCAGGTGATGATATAGATCCAACCGTTCTGATTGACGACGACGGACAGGCGTATCTTTATTGGGGGAACCCTAATCTTTGGTACGTTAAGCTGAACGAAGATATGATTTCCGTAAATGGAGATATCATAAAAGATCCTTCAATAGCTAAAGTGAAAGGTTCTCCGGATCCGTTTCATTACCAGGAAGGACCTTGGGTCTGGAAGAAAAAGAACAATTATTATCTGGCTTATGCATCAACCTGCTGTCCTGAAGGAATCGGCTACGCAATGGGAAAATCTTCAACCGGACCCTGGGAATTCAAAGGAATGATTATGGACAGTGACAAACGTTCCAACGGAAACCATCCGGGAATTATTGATTATAAAGGGAAAACTTATGTTTTCGGATTCAATTATAATATCGGGAAACAGACGATGAGCAAACATTACGAACGCCGTTCGGTTTGTGTAAGCGAAATGAAATACAATGCTGACGGGACTATCCGGAAATTACCTTTCTGGGACCCTGAGGGCGTGCAAAGAATTGCTACCCTCAATCCCTACAATAAAGTAGAAGCAGAAACTATCGCATTTAGTGAAGGTTTGAAAACCGAGAAAATGACCGAGTGGGAAAGAAATAATCCTTATGATACGGGCAAAAAAATCACCGATAGAATGGTGGTTTCATCCATCAATAATGGAGATTATCTAAAGGTTCAGGGTGTGGATTTTTCTAAAGGAGCTCAATCGATAGAAGTTTCAGTAGCAGCATTGTATGGAGGAAATATAGAAATTCATGCTGATGCGGTCGACGGGCCGGTTTTAGGAATTGTAAAAGTAACAGAAAAAGCAGAAGGCGACATTTTCAAAACCATTAAAACACCTGTTAAAACTTTTACAGGTATTCATGATCTGTACTTCGTATTCAGAGGAGATAGAGATCTTTTCTATTTCGATTGGTGGAAGTTTAATGAAAATTAAAGCTGGATTCAGGAATATCAATAGGAATGGGCTTTAGCCCATTTTATAAAGAAAGAATACGATTGGCTTTAGCCAAAACTTAAGTCATTGTTATGAGTTATATTAATATATCAGTTACAATTTTAAAAATGTTCAGATTTAAAGTCTTTATTTTCAGTTTTTTAATTGCCGGATACTGTTTAAATGCACAGTCAACCGTTTGGCTGGATAAGTTAGATTTGAGTGTGGCCACTCAGGGGCACGGAAAGCCGGGAGTTAATACTTCTGTAGACGGAAAAAAACTGACCATTGCCGGAGAAACATTTGACAGAGGTTTTGGAACACACGCTGAAAGTTCCTTACTGATTAAATTAGATGGTAAAGTCAAAAAATTCTCAGCCTTGGTAGGAATAGATGATGAAATCAAAGGACAGAATCCTGCTGTGGAATTTGAAATTTACGGAGACCATAAAAAGCTCTGGTCCAGCGGCGTTATGCACCTGGGAGACAAGGCAAAGCCGGTTTCTGTTTCATTGGTGGGGATTAAGCAATTGGAACTCGTAGTTACCGATGGCGGAAACGGTCCTTATTATGATCATGCCGACTGGGTCAATGCCAAATTTGAACCAACGGGAGCTTCTACCTTACAGACATTTAATCCTGTTGCTTCGGAACCTTACATTTTAACACCTGCACCTGCAGCTTTTCCCCGTATCAATTCCCCTGGAGTTTATGGAGTCCGCCCCGGTTCGCCATTGCTGTTCAGGATTCCGGCAACAGGGGAAAGACCGATGACTTTCTCAGCAAAAAATCTTCCCGACGGTTTAAAAATCGATGCTCAAACCGGAATTATTACCGGAAAAATAGAAACAAAAGGCAATTATGAAGTTGTATTGACTGCCGAGAATGCAAAAGGTTCAGCTTCAAAAAAATTAAAAATAGAATGTGGAGACAGAATAGCCCTCACGCCTACAATGGGCTGGAATAGCTGGAACTGCTTCGGTCATGAAGTTTCTGCCGACAAAGTGAAGCGTGCTGCAGATGCCCTTATAAAGTCAGGACTGATCAATCACGGATGGAATTATATCAATATCGATGATTCCTGGCAGTATAACAGGGATGGAAAAGACCCTTCATTCCAGGGAAAAATGCGTGATGAAAATGGTTATATCCTGACCAATTCCAAATTTCCGGATATGAAAGGCCTTGCAGACTACATGCATAACAATGGCTTGAAAATGGGAATTTATTCTTCCCCCGGTCCATGGACCTGTGGCGGATGTGCCGGAAGCTACGGTTACGAAAAACAGGATGCTGAAAGCTATACCAAATGGGGCGTTGATTACCTGAAATACGACTGGTGTAGCTATGGCGGAGTAATTGACGGGCTGCCGGATAATGATCCCGATAAAATTCCTTCTCTTGCTTTTCAAGGAGGCGGAGATTTGGATAAAGGCGTGAAACCATTCAGACTGATGGGAAGCCTTTTGAAGCAGCAGCCGAGAGACATCGTGTACAACCTCTGCCAATATGGAATGGGTGATGTGTGGAAGTGGGGTGATGAGGTCAATGCACAATCCTGGCGTACCACCAACGATATTACAGATACCTGGTCAAGCGTAAAGAATATTGCCCTTGCTCAGGACAAGGCAGCTCCTTTTGCGAAACCCGGAAACCGGAACGATCCGGATATGCTGGTTGTTGGCGTTGTCGGTTGGGGAAATCCACATCAGAGCCGGTTGAAGCCTGATGAACAGTATCTTCATATGAGTCTGTGGAGCATTTTTTCAGCCCCGTTGCTGATTGGCTGTGACCTTGAGAAACTGGATGATTTTACCTTAAACCTTCTGACGAATGATGAGGTTATCGCGGTCAATCAGGATGCTTTGGGAAAACAGGGCGTTTGCTTGCAGACCATCGGCGAACTCAGAATTTATGTCAAAGAACTGGAAGACGGAAGCAAAGCGGTAGCTTTTGCCAATTTCGGAAGAGAAAAAGTAAAGCTGTCATATCAAGATTTCAAAAAATTAGGAATTTCCGGAGTTCAGACGGTGCGAGACCTTTGGAGACAGAAGAATATTGCAGAAATCAACACAGACAAAAAAAGTCTTCCATTGGATATTCCGGCGCATGGTGTTGCTTATTATAAATTCATTTCACTCAAATAATTAAGATTAAGATATGAATCAACGAAACTTAAAATATATCACACTTTCTTTTCTGTTGGCAGGGATTGGTATTTCTGCGCAGAATCCGGTTATTCAGACTCATTTTACACCAGATCCGGCTCCCATGGTCTATAAAGGGAAAATGTATGTTTATACAGGGGATGATCAGCCGGGATTTGATTTTTATACAATGACCAAATGGCGGGTGTATTCCACGGAAGATATGGTCAATTATACAGACCATGGTTCGCCTATTTCTTTAGAGTCTTTCAGCTGGGCGCGGGACAGAGCCTGGGCAGCACAGTGTATTGAAAGAAACGGTAAATTCTACTGGTATATCTGTGTACAGACCGTTGACAACAATATGGCTATTGGGGTTGCGGTGTCTGACAGTCCTACAGGGCCTTTCAGAGATGCTTTGGGAAAACCTCTGATTTCAACCGGAACCTGGGATAATATTGACCCGACGGTTTTTATAGATGATGACGGACAGGCTTATCTGTATTGGGGAAACAGTAAATTATTTTATGTGAAACTCAATAAAGATATGACTTCCTACCAGGGGAAAATCACAGAAATTCCACAATCAGTGGAAGCTTTCGGCGGGCTGAGACGTCCCGGGAAAAGTGATGAGGTTCTGCAAAAGCAGGAAAAATTTGATGATGTATATGTAGAAGGACCATGGCTTTACAAGCGAAACAATCAATATTATATGATGTACGCCGGAATGACCGGAAGAACAGAATGTTTATCCTATTCAACCAGCCCATCGCCAACCGGGCCGTGGAAATATCAGGGAAAAATAATGACCGACCAGCCGACCAACAGCTTTACCAACCATGGCGGAATTATTGATTTCAAAGGAAAGTCCTACCTGTTTTACCATACCGGATTATTGCCGGCCGGAGGAAGCTATGGACGTTCAACTGCTGTAGAAGAATTCAGATATAATGCTGACGGGACTATTCCGAAGATTATAATGACCAAAGAAGGTGTAGCTCCGGCTGGAACCTTAAATCCATATCAGAGAACCGAAGCCGAAACTATGGCATGGTCGGAAAAATGCAGCACTTCCGAAAACAAAAAAACCGGAGTGTATGTCTCTGATGCCAGAACCGGAGGCTATATCAAAGTACGTTCGGTGGATTTTGAAAAAGGGGCTTCTGCATTTTCAGCTTCCGTTGCAGCAGGAATCGATGGTGGTATTCTGGAAGTTCATCTGGATGATGTTAAAGGACCGAAAATAGCCCAGATTGAGATTCCGAGAACCGGTGGCTGGGAAGAGTTCAAAACCCTGACCTCAAAAATTTCAGAATCCGTTTCTGGTGTTCACAATGTATATTTTGTGTTCCAGGGGAAAAATATTACGGCAGGAAGAAAGTTATTTAATTTCGATTACTGGAGCTTCCAGAAAAAATAAGATAAAAATTCCCCTCCTTTGGAGGGGTGGCAAAAAATCAAAGATTTTTTGACGGGGTGGTTAAAATGGCTATAGCAATATGAGAAACCAAATTTCGAAAACCTTAATAATTCAACCATTTAGCTTCTACAGGCGATAGCAGCCTTAGTGCTCAAATAAAAGTTAAATATGAAAAAAACAATAAAGGCAATACTTAATCTCTGTTTAACAGGATATTCGGGAATATTATTTTCTCAGAACCCTATTATTCAGACCAATTATACTGCAGATCCGGCACCCATGGTGTACAATGACAGGCTGTATGTGTATACCACACACGATGAGGATGATTCCACCTGGTTTACCATGAACGACTGGAAAGTGTATTCCACCAACGATATGGTGAACTGGACAGATTACGGAACAATTCTCTCGTATAAAGATTTCGACTGGGCGAAACGCGATGCTTGGGCCGCACAATGTGTAGAAAGAAACGGAAAGTTTTTTTTATACGTTCCGATGTGGTCCAAAACCAATAACAAAGGCGCTATAGGGGTTGCTGTTGGCGACAGTCCGTTGGGGCCTTTTCATGATCCGCTGGGAAAACCTCTTGTTCAGAGCGAATGGGGAGATATTGATCCAACCGTTTTTGTGGATGATGACGGACAGGCCCATATGTACTGGGGAAATCCTAAGCTTAAATACGTAAAGCTGAATGAAGATATGATCTCCTATTCCGGGAATATTACAGAAGTTCCGATGACCGAAGAATCATTTGGAAAAAGGGATGGCAAACCTAACCCGGAAAGACCTACAAAATACGAAGAAGGCCCATGGCTGTACAAAAGAAAAAACCTGTATTATCTTTTCTGGCCGGGCGGTCCGCTTCCTGAATTCATAGGATATTCTACAGGTAAAACAGCACAGGGCCCCTGGAAATATGGAGGAATTGTGATGCCTACAGAAGGGAAGTCATTCACCAATCATCCCGGTGTTATTGATTTCCGCGGGAAAACGTATTTCTTTTATCACAATGGGGCATTGCCGGGCGGAAGCGGGTTTACAAGATCGGTAAGTCTGGAAGAGCTTACATTCAATAAAGACGGTTCTATTTCGCCATTTAAAATGACTAATGGAATTACAAAAGCTATCGCAGCAGTTAATCCTTATTCATTCAATCAGGCAGAAATGATTGCTTGGTCGGAAAATGTAAAATCATATCAGAATAAAGAGGCTGGTGTTTTCATCAAAGCAAAGAAAAATGGAGCGTATACCAGTGTAAAGAATGTGGATTTCCGGAAAAAAGGAGCTAGTGCTTTCTCTGCAAGAGTAGGAACTACCCATAACAGTGAAGTAACAATGACCATTCATCTGGATGCTGTGAACGGACCGGTTGCCGCAACGGTAAAGGTTCCGATGACTGGTGGAGATGACCGCTGGGAAACCGTAAAAGTTCAGATGGCTGAAAAAATTACCGGTATTCATGATCTGTACTTTGTATTCAATGGAAAAGCCTCAACAGATATTATGTATTTCGATTACTGGACCTTTCTTGAAAATAATTAATTATGAGAAAAAAAGTTTTATATATCGTATTCAGCCTGTTTCTGATCAGCAAAAGCTTTGCGCAGGTAGCAGAGATTTCAAGTCCGGATGGACACCTGAAGCTTCAGGTTTTTTCAGAAGAGGGAAAAGCCTTGTATAATGTTATCCTTCAGGGAAAAACAATGCTTGAAAAATCCCCGCTGGGTTTGGTAACCAATGAGTCCGATTTTTCAAAGAATCTGAAATTTACCGACAGCAAAAAAGATATCATTTCTAAGAAATATACGAACGAAAAAATCAAAAAATCTGAGATTGATTACAAAGCCAATACTTTATCGGTTAATTTCATCAATACAGATCAGCATGAAATAGGCATTGAATTTCAGGTGAGCAACAACAATATTGCTTTCCGCTATAATATTCCACCGATGAAAGAGCGGCTGAGTGTTGTGGTACAGTCAGAAACCACAGGGTACAGATTCCCGTCACAGACGACTACTTTTCTTTCACCTATGATGAAGCCGATGACGGGATTTGCCCGCACAGCGCCAAGTTATGAAAGTGGTTATAAAGCTGATGCTGAGCTGGGAATACCATCCGATTACGGATACGTTTTCCCTGGTCTTTTCCATATCGGAAATGAAGGCTGGGTATTACTTTCCGAGACTGGAGTGAACAGTTCGTATTGTGCTTCACACCTTGAAACCACAGCAGAAAAAAGCCTTTACAAAGTAGCATATCCGAATATTGCTGAAAATAACGGCTTCGGAAGTACCGGAGCAGCTGTTTCACTTCCCGGAAAAACACCGTGGAGAACGATTACAGTGGGGAATTCTTTGAAACCTATTGTGGAGACCACGATTCCTTTTGATGTCGTAGAGCCGTTGTATGAGCCATCACAGAAGTATCAGTTTGGAAAATCTACCTGGAGCTGGATTCTGTGGCAGGATAACAGTATGAATTATGATGATCAGGTGAAATTCATAGACCTTGCTGCTGCGCTGAAATATCAGTTTATTCTTATGGATGCGCTTTGGGATAAAAATATAGGTAAAGATCGCATGAAAGAGCTTATTCAATATGCAAAATCGAAAAATGTCGGCGTATTACTCTGGTATAATTCCAACGGTGCTGCGAATGATGCACCCATGGGACCTAGAAATAAAATGAGCTCATCCATTGAACGGAAAAAGGAAATGAAATGGCTGAAAGAAGCAGGCGTAAAAGGACTGAAAGTGGATTTCTTCGGAGGAGACAAACAGGAAACCATGCGTCTTTACGAAGATATTCTGTCAGATGCCAATAATTTTGGACTAACCATTATTTTCCATGGAGCTACTTTACCGAGAGGCTGGGAAGTAATGTACCCGAATTATGCAGGAAGCGAAGCCGTTCTTGCCTCAGAAATGCTCTATTTCTCAGAAGATGTACGCAGGCAGGAAGCTTTTTTTGCCACGCTTCATCCTTTCATCAGAAATACAGTGGGAAGCATGGAGTTTGGCGGAACTTTCCTCAACAAATATTTAACAAAATCCAACAGGGATAAAAATAAAAGGCATACTACTGACGGCTTTCAGCTGGCTACGGCAGTATTGTTTCAGAATCCCGTTCAGATGTTTGGCATCATGCCGAATAATCTGACCGATGCTCCGGAATTTCAGCTCAGCTTTATGAAAGAAGTTCCAACACTTTGGGATGAAACAGTTTTCATAGACGGCTATCCCGGGAAATATGCCGTGGTTGCGAGAAGACATGAGGATCAATGGTATGTTGCTGGTGTAAATGCTGAAAAACAATCCCAAAAACTGAAAATAAAGCTTCCGATGTTTGCAGGGAAAACAGTTAGATTCATTAATGATGATGCGCAGGGAAATTCGTCAGAAAAAGAACTAAAAATGAATGCAAAAGGTGATTTTACTATTGAAATTCAGCCGAACGGAGGATTTGTAGTAAGAAATTAGAGATTAATAAAATAAAAAAAGGAAAAATGCGCTTCAAAAACTTATACCTCTTCATCATTTCGGGATTTTTGATTTCCTGCTCTTCCTCACAGAGTCTGGAAAAGCAGTCTTCCAAAGACGGCTGGCTTACCACTTGGGTAACAGCTCCCCAATTGGTGGAACCCAAAAACCTTCCGCCGGAACCGGGACTTTCGGGGAACACCCTGCGTCAGATTGTGCGTGTATCTGTAGGTGGGAAAAAACTGCGGTTACGTTTCTCCAACAAATATTCTGTAGACAGCCTTGCAGTAAAAACAGTTTCTATTGCCGTGCCATCCGATAGCAGCAATGTGGATGCAGCCACTATCAGGACATTAACGTTTGAGAAGAAAAACAATTTTAAAATTGCTCCCGGATCTGATATTTATTCTGATGAAGTGAACTTTAATCTGAAGCCTAATTCGTTGCTGGCCATTACCATTTCCTATGGAAAAGTAACCCAATCTGTCACCGGACATCCGGGTTCAAGAACAACCTCTTTTATTGTAAAAGGTGAGCAGGCCAATGCTTCAGTATTTAAAAATCCTGTAAAAACAGATCATTGGTATTCACTTTTTAACATTGATGTAAAGACCGGTGAACCTTCGTATGCGGTGGCTATTATGGGAAATTCCATTACCGACGGAAGAGGATCGGGAACCAACAGACAGAATCGCTGGCCGGATATTTTTTCTCAGCAATTACTGGCAAATCCTTCTACCAGGAATGTAAGTGTCCTTAATTTCGGAATTGGTGGAAATTGCGTAGTGCGTGGCGGTTTGGGTCCTACAGCATTAGACCGTTTCGATTATAACATCCTCAATCAGCAGGGCGTAAAATGGCTGATCATTCTGGAAGGAGTGAATGATCTGGGAGGAACAAGAGATCCTGATGACGCTTCCAAAAGAACAGAAGAACTGATTGCCGCTTACCAGGTGATGATCGATAAGGCACATGCTAATGGGATCAAAGTGTACGGAGCAACGATTCTTCCTTTCGGAAAGTCATTCTACGACAAACCTTTCCGTATCGAGGCCTGGAAAAAAGTAAACGATTGGATCAGGAACAGCGGGAAGTTTGATGCCGTCATAGATTTTGCAAAACAAATGCAAAGTGAAAATCCGGAAGTCATCTTAAACGATATGCACGACCATGATTTTCTTCATCCCAATGAGGCTGGCTACAGAAGAATGGGAGAATTTGTGGATCTGAACTTATTTAAAAATTAAATCAAAAAGATATAGTATGAATTTTACAAAAAACATTTCGTTGTTTCTTACGTTGTTGTTTATATTTTTTGTAAAAGCAACCGAACCATTTATTTCTTTTGCTAAGACAGAAAATTCGATGGTATTGAAAGAGCGCAATTCAGGTTTGATGCTTTTTTCAGACAGTGATTCGGATAAAGGAATTTTGCGCGCTGTTGCGAATCTTCAATCTGATTTTCAAAAAGTAACCGGTGTCCAGCCTGAGCTTATTTCACAAAATTCCGGTATGAACGGAATGGTCATCATTATTGGTGAAGCAGGTAAAAGCAAAACCATTGATGTTTTGATCAGACAAAAAAAGCTGGATGGAAAAGCATTAACAGGGAAAAGAGAAAAATATATCATTCAGAATGTCAGTAATCCTTTTCCGGGTGTTTCTGAAGCCATTGTGATTGCAGGAAGTGATAAAAGGGGAACGATTTACGGAATTTATGAAATATCTCAGCAGATAGGTGTTTCACCATGGCATTATTGGGCAGATGTTCCGGTTGAGAAAAAAGAAAATGTATACTTTAAAAAAGGAATTTACACAGACGGAGAGCCTGCTGTAGAATATCGTGGTATTTTCCTTAACGATGAAGAGCCTTCGTTGGGAGGATGGGCCAGAGCAACATTTGGCGGAGTAAACAGTAAGTTTTATGAGAAAGTTTTTGAGTTGATCCTGCGTCTTAAAGGAAATTACATCTGGCCGGCAATGTGGGGAAAAGCATTTTATGACGATGATCCTCTGAGCGGGCCGTTAGCGAACGAAATGGGTATTGTCATGGGAACTTCCCACCATGAGCCTATGGCTTTGGCACAAACTGACTGGCACAGGTATATTAAAAAAAATAACCTCCCGAATGTCTGGGATTATGCTAAAAATGCAGAAGTTTTACAAAAATTCTGGAGATCCGGACTCGAAAGAAGCAAGAACTGGGAAAAGCTTGTTACAGTGGGAATGCGCGGTGATGGTGATGAAGCGATGGGAGAGGGAACCAATATTTCCCTGCTAGAGAAAATTGTAAAAGACCAGCGCAAAATCATCACTGAGGTTACCGGGAAAAAGGCTGAGAAAACGCCTCAGGTCTGGGCATTGTATAAAGAAGTTCAGGACTATTATGATAAAGGAATGAGGGTTCCGGATGACGTGATCCTGCTGTTCTGTGATGATAACTGGGGAAATGTAAGAAAGCTCCCTGATCTTTCAAAACCTTTGCATAAAGGCGGCTATGGAATTTATTATCACTTCGATTATGTAGGCGGCCCGAGAAATTCCAAATGGATCAACATAAGCCCCATCCAGAGAGTATGGGAACAGATGAATCTTTCTTATGAACATAAAGTAGATAAGCTTTGGGTAGTGAATGTGGGAGATTTAAAACCCATGGAGTTTCCAATCAGCTTTTTCCTGGAAATGGCCTGGAATCCAAAGCAGTTTAATGCCAAAAACCTTTTGGAATATACTGAGAAATGGGCTGCTCAGCAGTTTGGTGAAAAACACGCAAAAGAAATTGCCAGGATGATTAACCTGTATGCCAAATACAACAGAAGAGTAACCCCTGAAACGCTTGACAGCAGAACGTACAGCCTTCAGAATTACCATGAATTTGAAACGGTTTTAAATGATTACAGAGCATTGGCTGTAGAAGCTTTACGGTTAAAAGAACAGATTCCGACACAATATCAGGATACGTATTATCAGTTGGTTTTATACCCGATTGATGCGTGCAGCAATTTATACGAAATGTATTATGCGCTGGCAAAAAACAGGGAACTGGCAGCAAAAAAAGATCCTGAAGCCAATTTCTATGCAGATAAAGCGAAGGCATGTTTTGAAAGAAATGCTTATCTGGATAATCAATACAACAATGTGATAGCCGGCGGGAAATGGAAACATATGATGGATCAGATGAGGATAGGATATATAAGCTGGGCAGACGGAAAAGAAAATATAATGCCTGAAGTGACCTATATTTCTGACGCTGAGGTTCCCAAAGAAAAGGTATTTCAGGAGAAA
This sequence comes from Chryseobacterium sp. X308, assembly GCF_020733145.1. Taxonomy (NCBI): domain Bacteria; kingdom Pseudomonadati; phylum Bacteroidota; class Flavobacteriia; order Flavobacteriales; family Weeksellaceae; genus Chryseobacterium; species Chryseobacterium sp. X308. Next base: position 212,611 of record NZ_JAJFZH010000002.1, on the reverse strand, counting down.
AACGGCTATGTTTCCATTGAAGCAGAAAATTTTGCAAGAATGAGCAATTCTGACCGAATCCATTGGGAAGTGATTCCTGATTTTGGAAAAACAAAGTCGGGAGTGACAACCTTTCCGCAGAATGCATATCCTAAAAGCGATGAAAATATCTGGCTGGAATATGATATCAATTTTGAATCAAAAGGTGAGTTTGAAGTCCAGCTATTATTAGCCCCGACTTTAAATTTTAATCATAATAAAGGACTTCGCTATGAAATTTCTTTTGACAATGAAACTCCGCAAATTGTCAACTTCAATGGCCATTACAAAGGAGAATTGGGAAGATGGCAGTCAGAACATATTATTAAATCCGTTACAAAACATTCGGTTCAGCAGGCTGGAAAACATACATTACGTTTCAGAGTGCTGGAACCCGGCATTGTCCTTGAAAAGATACTGATCAACACCGGAGGCTTAAAATCCTCTTACCTGGGCGCTCCCGAAAGCGAAATGCTTGACTGATTGGCCCAATACTCATCACAAACAACACTTTAATTATGAAACACTAATCTTAATTCACATTCCAATCTGAAATACAGTTCCCTCACAGAGAATGAAGAGAAAGAACAGCGAATGATTTTGTAAGCAACTTTATTTAACAGATCGCTGCCTGATATCATTCAGGGTATTTTCCTGACGGTTTTTGAAAATGAACCGTCTTGATGGGGAATCTATTGCCCTTACTTTAATTGTTTACGATCAAAATCACAAATATCTAAAACTAAACCATTATGAAAAAACTTTTAAATCTTCTCAGCATTCATTCTATATGTTTGTTTTTCAGCTGTCTGGCGTATGGGCAGCTTACAACTGTAAAAATTGATAAGAACATATCTTATCAGAAAATAAAAGGGTTCGGAGGATTTGTCTGCAGTCCCCAGTTTGCCTATAATCATATGTCTACCTCAGAAATTCAGACGCTTTGGGGAGCTTCCAGTGAAGGCGGATATAACATTATGAGATTGTATATCCCTGAAAACAGCAGCAACTGGAGTTCTGTACTGGCTACAGCACAGCTCGCCAAATCAATGGGACTTACCATTTTTGCCTCACCATGGACAATGCCTGCAGCCTGGAAAACCAATAACCATGTGAATGCTGTGTATACTGATGCCAATGGTGTACAGCAGATAGGATATCTGAAAACCGAAAATTACCAGGATTATGCCCTTTATCTCAACAGTTTTGTAACCTATCTTCAGAACAACGGAGTAGAGCTTGATTATATCTCCATTCAAAATGAGCCGGATGAAATGGCTCAGTATCAGGGATGTATCTGGACTCCTGCACAAATTACCACTTTCATCAAGAACTATGGGCAGCTCATCAACTGTAAAGTGATTGCCCCGGAAAGTGTGGGATTTACGGATAACTTTGCCAGTGCTTTGCTGGATCCTGCGGCAATGGCTAATTTTGAAGTTTATGGAGGGCATCAATACGGGCTTATGCAGTCTACCTACAAACAATTCCAGAATTATAATAAAGAAATCTGGCAGACAGAATATCTGATCAACTGGAACTCTTCATCCACTCAGCCGGCAAGAGATTTCAGCTGGAACATAGATGCTTTTACTTTCGCCGGCAGCGTCAACAATGCATTATTAGGTAATGTCAATGCATGGATTCATTATTCTGCCAAACGGTATTACGGATTGATGGGGGACGGAACTTATGGAACTTCTGCAGGTGTAATGACCAAAAGGGGTTATATCCTTTCACATTATGCCAAGTACACAACAGGAAAGACGAGAATAGATGCAAAATGGGATGACAAAACCGGAGTATTACAAGGCTCTTCCTATATTTCCCAGGATGGTAATCAGGTCGTTCTTATGGTCATTAATCCTTCTCAGAATGCCTATAGCCTGAAGGTTGACCTGCCTTTTTATACTATTTCGGGAACAAAGATATTGACCAATACACAATCCAATATGGTGAGTACACCTATTTCTTTGAGTACGGCAACATTCCGACCCACTGCTGATATTGCCCCTTCCAGTGTCATGACTTTTGTTTTTAATAAAAGTGGGGACAGACCTGCTTCTCTCATGACAGGCGGTGATATTCATTATAATAAAATTGAAACCCAGACTACTACCAGTACAGCTTTTGGGACAGGATTCAATATCAGCAATACAACGGTGACGTTCTCCAATCCAAGCCCTCTTATCAGTAATAATATGACTGCTGCTAACGGATATCTTCAGCTTAATGACCGGTACAATAAACTGATCCTGCATGTAAACAGCTATACAACAGCGGGACAAAGCTATTCAGACAATACGACTTTATATTACATCAACAGCCAGGGCGTAACGAAATCATATAATTACGGCAAGATTAATTTTCCGCAGGGAGGAAACTTCGATATCACATTAGATATTTCAAGACAGGTGCTTACAGACGGATGCAAAGGAATTTTAGGACTGAGAAATTCCAATTACAGCTCCGTACTTACGCTTAATCTCGGAGATGTTTATTTCAATGTAGGTAATGAAATTGCTTCTAAATTCGGAGGAACCTACTCCGCAAGCGACAGCTATCTGATGGATGCACTGGAAAACGGCTATTATACTTCTGTAGACTTCAGAAATGCATCAGGAGTTACATCCTCCAACAACTGGCAGCCTATGAGTGCCAACACTAACAGCATTTATTATGTAAATTCAAACGTAAGTTCATCTGCCAATAATGTGATCTCCGGTACTACATGTTCAAATCTTGTCCTTTCCGGTCAGGGCAAGGATTTTCAGGTGCCGTTTAACTTCACAGCGAATACAGCTTCTTACAGCCGTGCCTTTAATGGTTATGACGTGCTGATCTTGCCATTCCAGGCTAATATACCTTCCGGAGTTACTGCTTATCTGATGTCTCCGAATGCCAATAATATCAGCTGTACTGCAATTTCAAACGGGATCATTCCTGCAAACACTCCGGTACTCATCAATGCGACAGGGAATATTACTTTCAATGGTTCAGGAAATGTTTCCACACCCAAAGCAATCACGGTCAATCAGATGAACGGAGTATATCAGAGTATCAAAGTTCCGGCGAATGCCTATGTGCTGAAAACAGAAAACGGAGTAACAGGCTTTTATAAAGTAACTGCCGGAAGCGAGCCTGCAATAGGATCTTTCAAAGCATATCTTACAGAAGAAAATGCCTATTCAGCTAATGTTCTTCCTTTAAATTTCGGATCGTTAAGTGCCAGAAACATTTTTGTTGAAGCTAAAAAAGAGGGGATAAAAATATATCCTAATCCGGTAAAAGCAGATCTTTTCATTGATTCTGATCTGTCAGAAGCAGCTGCCATCATTTTTGATGCTAGAGGAAGCGTTATCAGAACCGGGTTGAAAATAAATTCAGGGAAAAACCAAATTAATGTGGGGAATTTCCCGGCTGGTATTTACTTTATTGAGGTTACTCAAAAAAATAATACAGTCGTAAAACAAAAATTAATCAAAGAATAAATTGAATCCTAAGCCATCATGAGCATTGCTTATGGTGGCTTTATTTCCACAATTTGGTAGATGAAAACCAAAAGTAAGTAGGATTTACTATTAATTTAAGTGTATTATTTACATTTATTTAAAATAGAACGTTATATTTGTTTTTCATTGCATTGTTGCTGAATAATACTGGCAATTTGTATAAAATAAGAATGAAAACATAATTATCCGTAAAAATCTGTAAAATCAGTGGGTTGAAAATCATTAATCACAAAATCAACAGCCATTTTTCGGACTTTGCTAACCCCATTCTTATAAAGAATTATGCGCAGTCATCTGTGAAAATCCGTGAAATCTGTGGTTAGAAAATCATTAATTACAGAATCCACAAAGTCTTAGGACTTTATTGAAACCACATACCTATGAAAAGAATTGTAATAATCCTATGTGCAACCCTTGCAGCACCTTTATTTTTTGCCCAGAGCCATTATACATATCCATTCAGAAACCCGGATCTTCCGGTTAATGAAAGAATAGAGAACCTTCTTACTTTACTGACAACAGAAGAAAAGATAGGAATGATGATGGATAATTCCCAGGCAGTTCCACGTCTGGAAATTCCAGCCTACGGATGGTGGAATGAAGCACTTCACGGAGTGGCCAGAGCAGGAACAGTTACTGTCTTCCCTCAGGCGATCGGGATGGCGGCCACATGGGATGTTCCGGAGCATTTGAAAACTTTTGAAATGATCTCTGATGAAGCACGGGCAAAATACAACAGGTCTTTTGATGAAGCTCTAAAAACAGGACGCTATGAAGGACTTACCTTCTGGACACCCAATATCAATATTTTCCGTGACCCAAGATGGGGAAGAGGCCAGGAAACCTATGGTGAAGACCCTTATCTGACCTCTGCTCTGGGTGTTGCTGCAGTAAAAGGTCTGCAGGGAAACGACCCGAAATATTTTAAAACCCACGCCTGTGCCAAACATTTTGCAGTACACAGCGGACCGGAATGGAACCGCCATTCCTACAATGCAGAAATTTCAAAAAGAGATCTGTATGAGACCTATCTGCCGGCTTTTAAAGCATTGGTTCAGGAAGGGAATGTAAGAGAAGTAATGTGTGCTTACAATGCTTTTGACGGGCAGCCATGTTGTGCAAACAATACTTTACTTACAGAAATTCTCCGTGGAAAATGGAAGTATGATGGAATGGTAGTCTCAGACTGCTGGGCACTGGCCGATTTCTATCAGAAAAAATACCACGGCACCCATCCTGACGAAAAAACAACCGCAGCAGATGCTCTGAAACATTCCACGGATCTGGAATGCGGAGATACCTATAACAATCTAAACAAATCTCTGGCCAGCGGACTGATTACCGAAAAAGATATCGATGAGTCGATGCGCAGAATCCTGAAAGGCTGGTTGGAGCTGGGAATGCTTGATCCGAAATCTTCCGTTCACTGGAATACCATTCCATATTCTGTTGTCGATTCTGAAGAACATAAAAAGCAGGCACTGAAAATGGCACAAAAATCAATTGTGCTGATGAAAAACGAAAAGAATATCCTGCCTCTCAGAAGAAATATTAAAAAAATTGCCATTGTAGGACCAAACGCTGATGACGGATTGATGCAGTTAGGAAACTATAACGGAACCCCTTCTTCCATTGTAACGATTTTAGACGGAATCAAAACCAAATTCCCGAATGCTGAAATTATCTACGAAAAAGGAAGCGAAGTAACAGATCCTTCTTCCAGAACATCACTCTATCAAAATTTTATCAGTCAGAAAAACGGTGCGAAAGGAATGAAAGTAGCGTTTTTCAATAACAATGAATTCAAAGGGCAGCCGGCCAATGTTTCCGTAAATTCAACCGCCATCAGCTATAACAGTTTTGGAGGAACCCGACTTGCGCCCAATGTAGGAAGAGAAAATACATCAGCGATCATTTCAGGCATTTTCAAAAGTACCTATACAGGAGAGGTCGTGTTTTCTGCTTCCACTTCCGATATCTATACACTTTTCGTGGACGGAAAAGAAATCGCAACAAGAAAAGGGCCTGATGCAAGACATCCTTCAGAGTTTCCTGTAAAAATGGAAAAAGGAAAAGAATACAAGATAGAACTGCGTCATACACAAAAAGGAAAATATGTGAGCATCAGCTTTGAAGTCTACAGAAAAGACCCTGTTAATTTTGCTTCTGTAAGGGAAAAGGTGAAAAATGCAGACGTCATTGTCTTTGCAGGCGGGCTTTCCCCAAGTCTGGAAGGTGAAGAGATGATGGTGAATGCAGAAGGCTTCAAAGGCGGTGACAAAACTTCGATTGCCCTTCCTAAAGTCCAGAGGGACCTGTTGGCGGAGCTTAGAAAAACCGGCAAACCTGTTGTTTTTGTTCTTTGTACCGGAAGTGCTCTGGGATTGGAACAGGATGAAAAAAATTATGATGCCCTGTTAAACGCCTGGTATGGCGGACAATCAGGAGGAACTGCTGTGGCAGATGTTTTGGCAGGGGATTATAACCCTTCCGGAAAATTACCCATTACCTTTTACAAAAACCTTGAACAGCTGGACAACGCCCTTTCAAAAACAAGCAAGCACGAAGGATTTGAAAATTATGATATGCAGGGAAGAACCTACCGTTATATGACGGAAAAGCCACTTTATCCATTCGGGCACGGTCTGAGCTATTCAAAATTTGTTTATGGAGATTCAAAACTGAGCAAAAATACGATCAGTACCAACGAAAATGTGACGATCACAATTCCGGTAGCCAATGTTTCAGAAAGGGATGGTGAAGAAGTGGTTCAGGTCTATATCAAAAGAAATAACGATTCCCAGGCTCCTGTAAAAACGTTAAGGGCTTTTGAAAGAACTTTGATTAAATCTAAAGAAACAAAAAATATTCAGCTGATCCTTTCCAAAGAATCATTTGCATTCTACGATGAAAAAGCAGATGATCTGGTTTCAAAACCCGGCGACTATACCATTTTTTATGGCGGAACTTCTGATGATGCGGGGTTAAAAAGTATTCCGCTAAAAGTAAAATAAAAATTGATTCAGGACAAATTGAGATTTGCTTTAGCTTCAAAATATACGATCTATGACAACAAAAAACAAAATATTTTCCATCGCAATTTCCCTCAGTGCTGCTTTTTTTTCGGCTCAGAATAATACAGTCCGTACTTTTAATCTGGATCTGAAAGAAACCTCTGCACCTGTTAAAATACAACCCACCATGTACGGAATTTTCTTTGAAGACATCAATTTTGCAGCTGATGGCGGATTGTATGCGGAACTGATTAAAAACCGCAGCTTTGAATTTGATGAACCTTTTACAGGATGGAAACAGCCCAACACAAAAACACTTTCTCCTAATCTGGATTCCGGATTTCTGACCATTTATTCCGATCCTGCCAAAACCAATAAAAATTATGCACGAATTACTGTTCTGAATGATAAAAATTATCTTCTGGAGAATGAAGGATTCAGAGGAATAGGGCTTCATCAGGGAGAACAATATGATTTCAGTTTTGATCTGGAGAATGTTTCAGGAAATGTTGCTGCGGTAAATGCAAGTCTTGTTGATGAAAATGGGAAGGAAATTTCTTCAGTTTCCACACTTATAAAGAGAAACGGATGGCAGAGATATACAGCTGTTTTTAAATCACCACAAACTGTAGAAAAAGCAAAACTGCGGATTACATTTACCGGAAACGGTATTGTCAACATGGATATGATCTCACTCTTCCCGCAGGATACCTGGAAAGGCAGAAAAGGTGGATTACGAAAAGATCTAGTTCAGAAACTATACGATTTGCAGCCCGGATTTTTGAGGTTTCCGGGAGGCTGTATTGTAGAGGGAAGAACTTTGGCAGAACGCTATCAGTGGAAAAAAACAATAGGAAATATAGCAGACCGTGAATATCTTATCAATAAATGGAGTACAGGATTTCCACATCGTCTTACACCGGATTACGGACAGTCTTTCGGGCTGGGATTTTACGAATATTTCCAGCTTTCCGCAGATCTGGGCGCAGAACCTGTTCCTATTCTGAGCTGTGGTATGGCATGCCAGTTCAATACCGCAGAACTGGTGAAAATGGAAGACCTGGATCCTTATGTTCAGGATGCCCTTGACCTGATTGAATTTGCCAACGGGGATTCCGGAACAAAATGGGGAAGAATCCGTACTGAAATGGGACATCCAAAGCCTTTTAACCTAAAATTTATCGGAGTAGGAAATGAACAGTGGGGAGCAGATTATATTGAACGTTATAAAGTATTTGAAAAAGCCATTCACACAAAATATCCTGACATTAAGATCATTTCCGGAAGCGGACCATCACCCGACGGCGAATTCTTTGAATATGGCTGGAAAGAGCTGAAGCAGCTTAACGCACAGATTGTTGATGAACATTATTACAACTCACCCGACTGGTTTATGAAAAATGCTGGAAGATATGACCATTATGATCGTTCCGGGCCAAAAGTCTTTGCCGGAGAATATGCAGCCCAGTCTGTAGGTGTGGTAAAACCTGATAATAAGAACAACTGGCTGACGGCCCTTTCAGAAGCCGCTTTTATGACCGGTCTTGAAAGAAATGCAGATGTGGTGTATATGACTTCCTATGCACCGCTTTTTGCCCATGCTGACGGCTGGCAGTGGACGCCCGATCTCATCTGGTTCAATAATCTGAAATCTTACGCGACACCGAATTATTATGTTCAGAAATTATTCTCCAACAATAAAGGAACGGATGTACTGAAAATAGAAAGCAACGGAAAAGCAGTATCTGGCCAGGAAAAATTATACGCTACAGCAGTAAAAGACGCGAAAACTCACGAGATTATTATTAAAATCGTCAATACTGATACTCAGGCTAAAACAGTAAATATCAACCCCGGAACTCTGAAAATCGGTAAAAAAGTAACCAAAATTCTTCTGTCTGCCCCGCAGCTTTCTAGTGAAAATAATTTCGATGCTGAACCTGTGAAACCCAAAGAGGAGAATTCAGAAGCTAAAAAAGGTGAAATTTCAACAGAAATTCCGGCCAATTCTTTGGTTGTTTTAAAGGTTAAAATAATTTAATAGATTGTTTTGTAGTATGTTATAAAAAATAAGTGTGTTTTTTACATTTATTTAAAATAGAATCTTATATTTGTTTTTATCTCATCAGGAGAATTTAAAATCTCAATAATCAAAAACGTTTCACCACCATGAAAAAATATGTTATCGGGCTGGACTACGGTACAGATTCCGTACGGGCCGTCCTTATTGATACTGAAAACGGTTCCGAAATAACTTCTTCAGTCAGCTACTACCAGAGATGGAAGGAAGGCCGATTTTGTAATCCTTCAGCCAACAGTTTCAGACAGCATCCTTCAGATCATATTGAAGGTCTGGAAAAAACGATTTCAGAAATAGTAAAAGAAAGCGGGATACCGGCAGAGCAGATCGTCAGTATTTGTATTGATACTACAGGCTCTTCACCGTTACCAGTAACAAGTGATGGAACTGCTCTGGCGCTGGTTCCGGGATTTGAAGAGAATCCCAATGCCATGATGGTTTTATGGAAAGACCATACTGCCATTCGTGAAGCCGAAGAAATCAATACCCTTGCGAGAAACTGGGGTGGTGAAGATTATACAAAATATGAAGGCGGTATTTACTCTTCAGAATGGTTCTGGGCCAAAATACTGCACATCAGTAGAGAAGATGCAAAAGTAAAAAATGCTGCGTACACCTGGATGGAGCACTGTGATTATCTGACCTATCTTTTATCAGATCATAAAGACCTGGCCACGTTCAAAAGAAGCCGTTGTGCTGCCGGTCACAAAGCCATGTGGCATGAATCATGGGACGGTCTGCCTTCCGAAGAATTCCTCAACAGGCTTGATCCTTCTCTCGGAACCCTCAGAGGAAGATTATACAGGGAAACCTATACTTCAGATGAAGTTGCCGGCTATCTGAATGAAGAATGGGCCGCAAAAACAGGTCTTACCACCAAAACCATTATTACGGTAGGAACTTTTGATGCCCATTCAGGCGCAGTGGGAGCAAAGGTGGAAGAAAATACACTGATCAGGATCATGGGAACTTCCACCTGTGACATTATGGTGGCCTCACAAGAAGCTATTGGAGATACAACCGTAAAAGGAATCTGCGGTCAGGTTGATGGCTCCGTAATTCCCGGATTGATAGGACTTGAAGCAGGGCAGTCCGCGTTTGGAGATGTTCTGGCATGGTATAAAGATATTCTGATGTGGCCGGTTCACCAGGTGATGATACATTCCGAAAGTATTTCAGAGGAGCAGAAGACAAAGCTCGCTGAAGAAATGGAGGCCGGACTTATCAGAAAATTAACCCTTGAAGCAGAAAAAATTCCTCTTTCCGATGCCTTTCCGGTTGCCTTGGACTGGGTAAACGGAAGAAGAACACCGGATGCAGATCAGGAACTTAAGGCAGCGATCAGCCAGCTTTCTCTGGGAACAAAAGCACCCCATATTTTCAAAGCTTTAGTCAATGCTATTTGTTTCGGAGCTAAGAAGATCGTTGACCGTTTTGAGGAGGAAGGTGTGAAAATCAATAAAGTGATCGGAATTGGAGGAGTGGCAAGGAAATCACCATTTATTATGCAGACACTCGCTAATGTTCTGGATATGCCTATTGCAGTAGCTGCTTCAGACCAGACTCCTGCTTTGGGAGCCGCAGTTTATGCAGCTGTATCAGCAGGAATTTATCCGACTGTACAGGAAGCCAGTATGAAAATGGGCTCCGGATTTGAAGCGGAATACCAGCCGAAAGCCGAAGAAGTGCAGCACTACAGAGAACTAATGCAGCAATACCAGAAGCTTGCTGATTTTGTAGAATATAATACCAGACTGAAAAACAACAGGAAAGAACTTCAGAACTCCTGATTTTCCATTTTAACCTTTTGAATAATACTCAAAATGAATACCTATAAAGAACTCCAAAGAGAATGTTATGAAGCGAATATGCAGCTGGATGCCCTGAAGCTGGTGGTCTATACCTTCGGAAATGTAAGCGCTGTAGACCGCGATAAGGGGATTTTTGCCATTAAACCAAGCGGTGTACCTTATGATATTTTAAAGCCGGAAGATATGGTGATTTTAGATTTTGATGCCAATGTCATTGAAGGCAGGCTCAGACCTTCTTCCGATACCAAGACCCATGCTTACCTGTACAAAAACTGGGAAAATATCGGTGGAATTTCCCACACGCATGCCATCTATTCCGTGGCGTGGGCACAGGCACAAATGGATATCCCTGTTTTCGGAACCACCCATGCAGACCATCTTACGGCAGATATTCCCTGCGCTCCACCGATGCGGGATGAGCTGATCGAAGGAAACTACGAATACAACACAGGAATACAGATTCTGGAATGCTTTAAAGAAAAACAGCTCTCTCCGGAAGAAGTGGAAATGGTTCTTATTGGCAATCACGGTCCGTTTACCTGGGGAAAAAATGCAGAGAAGGCAGTTTACAACAGTAAAGTACTGGAGACCATTGCTGAAATGGCTTATATCACCAGACAGATCAATCCTGATGCGGAACGTCTGAAAGACTCACTTATCAAAAAACATTATGAACGTAAACACGGCAAGAATGCCTACTACGGACAGGAATTTAAACACTAAACACTTTAAGATAAACAACTATTAACGATCAACAAAACTATGTTAACACCTCTCAATACCAAAGAAGTCTGGTTCATCACAGGAAGTCAGCATTTATACGGACCAGAAACACTGGCGCAGGTAGCAGACCACTCAAAAAAAATTGGGGAAGAACTTGAAAAATCTTCTTTCATTCCGGTAAAAATTATTGTAAAGCCAACGGTAAAAACTACCGAAGAGATATTTGAAACCATTGCAGCAGCCAATCATGCAGAAAACTGTATAGGAGTAATTACGTGGATGCATACTTTTTCACCCGCTAAAATGTGGATCAGAGGATTAAAAATTTTACAGAAACCTCTTCTGCATCTGCATACCCAATTCAACAGAGATATTCCGTGGTCTACCATGGATATGGATTTTATGAATCTCAACCAGGCAGCTCATGGAGACCGTGAATTTGGTTTTATGGTAAGCAGACTCCGAAAGAACAGAAAAGTCGTGGTAGGACACTGGTCAGAAGAAAGAGTTCAGAAGCAGATCGGTGACTGGAGCCGCGTTGCTGGAGGCTGGGACGACTGGCAGGGAGCTAAATTTGCACGCTTTGGAGATAATATGAGATTTGTAGCCGTTACAGACGGTGACAAAGTGGAAGCTGAAACCCGGTTCGGTTTTTCAGTCAATACCTGGGGTATCGGTGATCTTGTAGGCGTTATCAATTCTGTAAGTGAGGGGGAAATAAAAAGCCTTATGGAAGAATATGAATCTTCTTATCACATGGCAGCCTCCCTTTTGGAAGGAGGAGCCAACAGAAGTTCGCTGCACACCGCTGCAAAAATTGAATTGGGCCTTGAGAAGTTTTTAAAAGACGGAGGATTTAAAGGATTTTCAGATACCTTTGAAGACCTTCACGGGCTGGAACAGCTGCCGGGAATTGCCGTACAGCGCCTGATGCAGAAAGGATACGGATTTGCAGGCGAAGGAGACTGGAAAACAGCGGCACTGGTACGTGCCATGAAAACAATGGGGCAGGGCCTTGAAGGAGGAAATGCTTTTATGGAAGATTATACCTATCATCTTGATCCTTCTAACCCTTCTATTTTAGGCTCCCACATGCTGGAAGTAGATCCTGTGTTGGCAGCCGGGAAACCATCATGTGAGATTCATCCGTTGGGAATCGGAGGGAAAGCAGATCCCGTTCGTCTTGTTTTTAACTCCAGAGGAAATATTGATTCCCTGAACGCTGCCCTGATGGACTTTGGAAACCATTTCAGACTGCTGATCAACAAAACCAGAGCATTGGAAATTACAGAAGAGCTGCCAAAACTTCCGGTAGCAAGAGTTTTATGGAAACCTCTTCCTGATTTATACACAGCCGCAGAAGCCTGGATACTGGCCGGAGGGGCACACCATACATGTTACAGTGAAAATATTTCGGCAGAACAGCTGGAAGATTTTGCTGAAATAGCAGGAATTGAATCATTAGTCATTGATGAAGATACCAGAATGCGTGATTTTAAAAATACACTTCGTTGGAATGAAATGTATTATCGTTAATTAATTGTAAAAAATATGTAAATAATTATGAAAAAAACAACATTTAACGGCATTTTTATTTTATTATTTTTAATTATTTTCGGCTGCAGAAAAGAAAATAACAAACAGGATATTTCAGGAAAAATGGAGAATGTTCAAACTTCAGACTATGGAGTGACGCCCAAAGGCGATTCTATTAAAAAATACACATTAAGCAATAAAAACGGGATGAAAGTTGAGGTCATCAACTTCGGCGGGATTATCACTTCTTTAACTGCTCCTGATAAGAACGGGAAATATGAAGACGTGGTTCTGGGTTTTACAAAACCTGAAGGATATTTCGATGGAAACCCTTATTATTTCGGGGCTTTGATCGGAAGATACGGCAACAGAATTGCCAATGCAAAATTTACACTCGATGGCAAAACCTATGAAATCAACAAAAATGATGGCCCCAACAGCCTTCACGGAGGAAAGGAGGGATTTCATAACAGATTCTGGAATATTGAGGTAGTAAAAGATGCAAAATTTCCGACATTGAAATTATCCTATACCAGTGCAGACGGTGAGGAAGGATATCCGGGGAAATTAACAACAACTGTTTTTTACACGCTTACAGACGACAATGCATTGGAAATTTCCTATGAAGCTGAAACTGATAAACCAACAGTGGTAAATCTTACCCAACATTCCTATTTTAACCTGTCAGGAAATTTTACAAAAACGATTACCGATCATGAACTGCAGATTAATTCGGATCATTTTCTTCCGGTGAATGAAACTTTAATTCCTACAGGTGAACAAAAAGCCGTAAAAGGAACTCCTTTTGATTTTACGGTTTCAAAGCCTATCGGAAAAGATATCAGTGCAGACGATGATCAGCTGAAAAAAGGAAAAGGATATGACCACAACTGGATTTTGAATGGAAAAGGTTTGAGAAGTATCGCCAAAGTGTATCACCAGGGAACAGGAAGATTAATGGAAGTCTTCACAGATGAACCCGGTGTGCAGTTTTATTCCGGAAATTTTCTTGACGGAAAGTTTGATACCAAAACCGGTGGTAAAAATGAATTCAGAACAGGGTTCTGCTTAGAGACGCAGCATTTCCCGGATTCACCGAATCAGCCTTCTTTTCCTTCCACAGAACTGAAGCCCGGACAGAAATACCACTCGAAAACCATCTATAAATTCTCCGTAAAAAAGTAAACTATGGGAAAATTAGCAACTATTGATATCATCATATTCCTGATCTATTTTGTAGTGGTAGCTTCTTACGGATTATGGATCTATAAAAAGAAAAAATCTGAATCTACAGGAAGTAAGGACTATTTCCTTGCGGAAGGATCTTTGACCTGGTGGGCGATCGGAGCCAGCTTAATTGCTTCCAATATCTCTGCTGAACAGTTTATCGGAATGAGCGGTGAAGGTTTCTTTGTCGGAATCGCTGTTGCCGCTTACGAATGGATTGCTGCCGTTGCACTGATCATTATCGCAGTCTGGTTTATTCCGATCTATCTTAAAAATAAGATTTATACCATGCCCCAGTTTCTGGAAAGAAGGTATAACAAATCTGTTTCGCTCATCATGGCCGTATTCTGGCTGTTTCTGTATGTTATCGTGAATCTTACTTCCATTCTTTACCTTGGTGCTCTTGCCATCGATACTTTGCTGGGAGGAGAGCATCTTCACGGTATTATGATCGCTCTTTTGCTTATGGCCCTTCTGATCGGTCTCGGAGGAATGAAAGTAATTGGATATACAGACGTTATACAGGTGGCTGTCCTTATTATCGGAGGTTTTGCAACGGTGTATATGGCGTTGCAGATCGTGGATCAGAGAATCAACGGAGCCGCTGTAGGAAATGCGCTGGCAGGATTCAATACCCTGATCAATGAGGCTCCGCAGCACTTTAAGCTGATTCTTCAAAAACCAACAACTACGACTACTACTTTGGCAATGCCTCAGAACCTTGAGGTACAGAAATATGTAGTGTTACCGGGTCTGGCCATGTATTTTGCCGGGCAGTGGATTGTTAACCTGAACTATTGGGGATGCAATCAGTATATTACACAGAGAGCTTTGGGAGCAGATCTGAAAACGGCAAGAACAGGAATTTTATTTGCAGGTTTTCTTAAATTATTCATGCCTGTAATTGTAATGCTTCCGGGAATCGCTGCTTATGTTTTATATTCCAAAGGACACCTTCCGGGATTCAACGGAGTGAAAGACGGTGCCTACTCTGCAATATTAGGATTTTTACCTGTTGGACTTAAAGGATTGGCGATTGCAGCATTGACAGCAGCAATTGTAGCCTCACTGGCAGGAAAAGTGAACAGTATCTCAACCATTTTTACCCTGGATATCTATAAGAAATACCTTAAAACAGATGCCACCGAAATTCAGATGGTGAGAACAGGCCGCTGGGTCATTATTATCGCCATGATGGCAGCACTGGCCTTTACCTGGACAGATGTTTTAGGAATTGGTGGTGAAGGCGGTTTCACATTTATCCAGAAATATACGGGCTTTATCAGTCCGGGAGTTTTTGCCATGTTCCTTCTGGGAATGTTCTGGAAAAGAACGACTGGCACAGCTGCTTTGGTAGGAGTGATTTTAGGATTTGTCCTGGCGATCTTCTTCAACAGCTTTGCCGTTGAAATTTTCGGGAAAGAGACGTGGATGTATACAGCATTCACTTATGAAAAGCTGGAAAATGGGGTGGTTCATACCATTACCGAAATTCCTTTCCTGATCAATATGGGATGGTCGTTTTTTATCACCATAATCGCCATGATCCTGATCAGTCTTGCAGGTCCGAAAATTAATCCTAAAGCCTTTGCCATTGATGTAGCAATGTTTAAAGTAGACAACAGGACATTAGTTTTGATTGTGATGACACTGCTTTTACTGACCGCCTTGTATGTAAGATTTTGGTAAACGTAGAAATATGTTATAAGTGAATAGTCAATAGTGAATTCGTTTCACTGTCAATTTTAAAAAATTCACCATTGACTGCGAAGCAAATTGACTTTTTAAAAGTGAATAGTCAATAGTGAATTCGTTTCACTGTCAATTTTAAAAATTCACCATTGACTTGCGAAGCAAAATTGACTTTTACAATGCTAAAAGTGAATAGTCAATAGTGAATTCGTTTTACTTGTTAATTTTAGAAACTCATCATTGACTGCGAAGCAAATTGATTATTTAAAAGTGAATGGTCAATAGTGAATTCGTTTTACTTGTTAATTTTAGAAACTCATTATTGACTGCGAAGCAAATTGATTATTTAAAAGTGAATAGTCAATAGTGAATTCGTTTCACTGTTAATTTTAGAAACTCATTATTGACTGCGAAGCAAAATTGACTTTTCACATCAATAAAAAAACCAGGATGCTTAAAAAGCATCCTGGTTTTTTTATTATATCTTCTGACAATTAATTCATTCCAATATATTTGAACTTGAACAATTGACATGACGTGCCGTAATAATCCCAAAGGTGTAAGTTTGAATTGCCATCCATGGTACAGTTGGGAATATCCCAGCCACGTGTAGGGTCCACCTTGGACAGGATTTTATAATAACCATTGGAGACAGCAACTACCTGCCAGGCTTGTGCATCATTACCATAGTTCTGCCAAAGCCTGATCGAGGTTCCCAGTGTATTGCTGTTACTGGCTAAGTCAATGCAGCGATTGGTTGCACTCGCTTTGGATACAAAACGCCAGTAACCATTGCCGGCGTCAATGGCAACCCAGCGTTGTGCGGCAGCACCATTCCTTGTCCATGGTCTTAACACTGCGCCATTGGCATCCTCTCCGGATTTTAGATCAACTACTTTATTGGCATCGGTCTGAAACTCGATCTCGTAAATACCATTATTAACCAGGCTGCTGGTTGTATTACAGTTTCCAACAGGATAATTGGAGGATGCATATTGCTGGAACCACTGTTTAACTGGTGCGGCGCAGGCTTCCCAATCATTGTTGTAGGCTGTTCCTGCATTAGGATCGCCTTTGTGGAGGAGGTTATCCGGGGCAAGAACATTCCAGCTTACATTGCCTGACTGATCCACGATATATTTTAAATTGGCGCCAAATCCGCTTCCGCCTGCCGTACCTGTTGTACCGATGCCGAAGGTACCATATCCCTGAGGTGCCCAGTCGGTCTCGGTAATTGCAATCGGTGCAATGTCTGCGATTGGTTTAACATTGATATTCCATGCATTCTGAAAGGCTTGATAGTTGTTGACACCACCCCAGTAACCCGGATAGATATGAACAGCATAACCAATATTACCACCTGTAATCTGGTTATTGACATAACCCTGATAATGCGATTGCCAGCCTGTACCCGGTATCCAGCAAACATTATTGGCTCCATTGTTGCGAATGATGTTGACTAATGGCTGGAAGAAGTTTTTAAGTGCTGCAAAGTGCTCGTTTCCTGTCGATCCCCATGTGCCATTTGTACCCAGAATCTCAACAGGTTCGTTGGCTAATTCGAACATCACGTTGTCAGCATTCTTCAATCCGGGATGTTGAGAAAGGAAAGTCCATACCGTCTTAAGATAGCTATGGTACGCATCATTCACTGCAATACGGCTCGGACATACACCTGGCGGACGTAGGATGACATACATTCCCAGGCTGCGGGCATGGTTGATCAGTGGGATTATTACCTGATCTGTATAAGTTACCAGGCGGTTATAATTGAATCTTGAGATATCGTTCTCAGGGATAGCCGGTCCGGGATCATTGGTCCAATACGGATCAATATGAAGGCGGATGTAATTGAGATACCAGCCATCAGCAGCGCTGCTGAGCTTGTTCATGACAGCTTTATTATAGTTCAGTGCGCCCTGTACATTGTAATTATCCCAGGTACAGTAGCCGGAATTGGCGCCATACTGACAGCCATTGAACCAGGGGCTTGGAGTTATGGCGACACCATGTAAGACAACATTATTGTTACAGGGGTCTTTAAGGTATTTGCCTCCGACATGCAGCATTGGTGTTGCGGCCAATGCTCTTGCACTACTGCTGGTACTTAAGTTGGTGTCAGGGTCTTCTAGTAAATTTTTTTCATCCATCGTAGAACAGCTGGAAAGAATAATTAACAGAAAGGCCAAAAAAAGCCACATTTTGTTTGTTCTCATAATTTGATATATTTAAAGTTTGGTCTTATTTTTTAGCCGTCAATATTTTGATTCTCCATCCCGCGCAGGAGTATTGCGCAGATAAGTAAAACTTCTTAATTTTTATTAACGGTGGATTTGAATAAGGATTGATTTTCAGATTACTAAACCGTTTAACCTGTTTGTCTCCATATCTCCTTACCTAAATACCGGTTTTAGGTAGAATACTGGAATCATTTCTATTCAGTTTGCAATTTGAAAATCTTTTTCTCTCTTTTTCTGGTTCCCACGAAGTTAAGTTCGGGGTTTGTGAAAATTTGAGTTGTTATTAAATATGGTTATTAGTTTTGTATAAAAATACACATAATATTAAATATAAATCAATATTTTATCAAAAATTAACAAAAAATTACATATCATAAATAAGATTATAAACCATATAATTATAATGCCTTGTGTGGTAGGAGAAAAGAAAAAACCTTATCATAAATTTTTATTACGATCATTCTGAAAAAAGACAAAATAACTGTTTGTCCTGCTGGAAATTTCCGCCAGGAACACAAAAAAAATCTCACAAATGTGAGATTTTTATAAGAGTATGCTGAATTTTGTATCATTCTAAATTGTTAATTTTCTGGAATACTTTTTCCAAAATTAAACAGGCTGGTCTATCAGATTTTAAACATAAATCCCCGCGAGATTTTTTTATTGTATTTTTTTTCATCAAAACGATAAAGAAAAGACCCTTTTCTGGATGACGTCATATCCTTTTTATTCGTATTCACAAGGATATCCATACTGTTGATCTTGCTGGTAAAATTCCGCTTGTCAAATTTTTCATCAAAAATAGCTTCATAAAGATTCTGAAGATCTTTCATTGTGAACTTTTCAGGAAGAAGCTCAAATCCTATAGGTCCTGTGGAAGCTCTTCTCCTCAGCCTGGCTACAGCATCCTTTACCATTTCGTTATGATCGAAAATAAGGTCAGGAGCTTTCTGAAGTTCCACCCATTTTGCACTGTACTGCTCATTGATCTGGATATCTTTCTCAATATTGATCAGTGCATAATAGGAGATAGACATGATTCTGGCCGTCGGCTCACGGTTAATTTCCGTATAACATTTCAGCTGTTCAAGATATATATTTTCAAGACCGGTCAATGTACACAGAACTCTGTTAGCCGCCTCATCAGAAGTTTCCTCACTGCCAACGAAGCCACCCATCAATGACCATTCGCCCATTTGAGGTTCAAAATTTCTTTTTACCAAAAGGATTTTAAGATTTTCGCCGTCAAAACCGAAAATGATACAGTCAACGGCAACAAGGTGTTTGGGATATTGGGAGTAATCCTCAGTCATCTTTTATATTTTACTACAAAGGTAAAGCTTTTATGAATATGATATTATATAAATGTGATTCATACACTTTTTAATCTGAATGATTTATTTCATTAAAATTATTCCTAACGGATATTTTGGGAGGTAAAACCTGTATCAAAACCGGAAAATATCACTGAAATCAGGTTAATCATACATGAATTGAATGTTAAAATTGTGTTAAAATTAAAAAGAAGATTGATAATAGTCAAGAAAAGGGACTTAACGTTAAAAATACGATAAGGTATTTGCTATATCTTTGAAATTTTTGCCAAAACATATCCTGAATTCATTTTCATAGGGAATTATATGGTTGTAAGGTTTTGTTTTACTGTAAATTAATTATCTTATTTTTTATGATAAGGTAGTGTGTTTTTTGTTGTTTTCAGGGCTTTATTGAAAGTTTTAAATGAAAAAATAAGTCAAACAGACTCAGGAAATGTTTCGTATATAGATTCTTTCTGTTATTTTAGAAATGTTGAATTAACATTTATCCATGACCCCAAAACTTTCGGTTATTTTATTGTGTTTTGCTTCATTTGCCTCAGCGCAGATGAATAAGAAAATTCATTATTTCCCTTTGGAAACTGTAAAGTTATCAGAGAGTGTTTTCAATAAAGCTATGATAGCAGACCGTCAATATCTCATGGCTATGGAACCTGACAGGCTGCTGGCTCCTTATCTTAAAGAAGCCGGGCTGAAACCCAAGGCAGATAATTATCCTAATTGGGAAAATACAGGATTGGATGGTCACATAGGAGGACATTATATTTCCGCATTATCCCTGATGTATGCTTCTACAGGAGATACCGCAATACAACAGAGAATTGATTATATGATCAGTGAGCTGGAACGTTGCCAGAAAGCCTCTCCGGACGGATACATTTCAGGGATTCCCGACGGGAAAAAGATATGGAAAGAAATAAAACAGGGAAATATTCGCGCTTCAGGCTTCGGTTTGAACGACAGGTGGGTACCTTTATATAATATTCACAAACTATACTCAGGACTGCGAGATGCGTATTGGTATGCCAGAAATGAAAAAGCAAAGGCAATGCTTATAAAGCTTACAGATTGGATGGCAAATGAAGTTTCAGACCTTTCTGATGAACAGATACAGGATATGCTGCGCAGTGAACATGGAGGGCTCAACGAAGTTTTTGCAGATGTTTACGAGATCACTCATGACCGGAAATATCTCAAACTGGCTCACCGTTTTTCCCATCAGGCTATTCTTACACCGCTTTTATCAGGAGAAGATAAACTTACAGGACTGCATGCCAATACACAGATTCCAAAAGTAATCGGCTATAAACGTATTGCCGATCTTGAGAATAATACGTCCTGGAGTAATGCCGCTGATTTTTTCTGGCATAACGTTACAGAGAAAAGATCTTCAGTTATTGGTGGTAACAGTGTCAGTGAGCATTTTAACCCTGTCAATGATTTCAGCAGCATGATAAAAAGTATTGAAGGTCCGGAAACCTGCAATACCTACAATATGCTCAAGCTTACTAAAGAGCTTTATGCAACGCAGCCCGAATCATATTATATAGATTATTACGAAAAAGCATTATACAATCATATTCTTTCCACAGAAAATCATGATCAGGGAGGCTTTGTTTACTTTACGCCAATGCGTCCCGGACATTACCGTGTGTATTCACAGCCTCAGACCAGCTTCTGGTGCTGTGTGGGATCCGGAATGGAAAATCATGCCAAATATGGGGAAATGATTTATGCCCGGTCGGATAAGGATTTATTTGTAAACCTGTTTATTCCTTCCACATTGACATGGAAACAGCAAAAAGTAGTGCTCCGCCAGGTTAATAACTTCCCGGAAGTTCCTGAAACAACATTGATCTTTGATGCCGCGGGAAAATCAGAATTTGATGTAAAACTGAGATGTCCGGAATGGACGACACCTTCAGAAGTAAAAATTCTGATCAACGGAAAACAGCAGAAAGCACAGCGTGGTTCTGACGGCTATTTTACACTGACCAAAAAATGGAAAAAAGGAGATGTCGTGAAAATGATTTTACCAATGCATCTTTCCGCAGAACAGCTGCCTGACCGCTCCAGTTATTATGCATTTAAATACGGACCTGTGGTGCTTGCCGCAAAATACGGGACCGAAAACCAACAGGGACTCCTTGCGGACGATAGCAGAGGAGGCCATATTGCTCATGGTCCGCAGATCCCTTTAAACGAAATTCCCGTTATCCTCGGAAATTCTTCAGAAGTTGTCAGTCATATCGCGCCTTCGAACAATAAACCGCTCAACTTTACCGTTACAGGTCTTTATCCGTCTGAAAAATTTGGGAAAGGTTTAGATCTTGTACCGTTTTACAGTATTCAGGCAGAAAGATATATTTTATACTGGCCTCAGGCTGACAAAAACGGAATAGAAAATATTTTGAAGCAAAGGGCAAAAGAAGAAGCAGAAACCAGAAAACTGGATATGATCACCACAGATAAGATCCAGCTGGGAGAACAGCAGCCGGAATCAGATCACTTTATAGAAAGCAAAGACTCTGGTACAGGATATATGGAAGACCGCCATTTCCGTGATGCCAAAGGCTGGTTCAGTTACCAGATGAAAAATACCAGAAAAAATGCTTCATATCTTTACCTGCTGTACTTTGATGCGAATACCAGCCGTACGCTGAATATTGAGATCAACGGTAAAAAAATCATTACCCAAAATCTGGAAGGAAAGTCCGGAAGTTTACCCCAATATCTGATTGTTCCGATTCCGGATTCAGAAAAAAATAAAGAAAATTTTACGGTGAAATTCCTTGCAGATGAAAAACTCATGACCGCTAAAGTCATTGAAGTCCGTTTACTGACAGAAAATTACGAAAAGAAATAAAGCTGAACCAACATTAAAAACAGATTTTTTCCATGAAGAACAGAACTCTATATTTATTATTTTTTCTTGCAGCTATTTGCAGTTTTCATGCAAAGGTAAGGCTTCCCGCATTGGTTTCAGACGGAATGATCCTTCAGAGAAATCAGGATCTTAAAATCTGGGGATATGCCGATGCAGGAGAAAAAATTACAATTAAGTTTATCAATAAAACGTATAATGCCACAGCAGACCAAAGGGGAAACTGGTCTCTTATGCTTCCAAAGCTTAATGCCGGAGGTCCATATACCATGATGATTAATGAGATCACCCTTAAAGATATTCTTATTGGTGACGTGTGGGTAGCCTCAGGACAATCCAATATGGAACTTCCGATGCGCAGGCTGACACCTTTATATGAAAATGAAATTAAGAACGCCAATAATCAGAATATTAGATTCTTTACAGTCCCGCAGAAATATAATTTTAAAGCTCCGCAAAATGATCTTGACGGCGGGAAGTGGGAAAGTACCAATCCTCAGACTATTCTTGATTTTTCAGGCGTTGCTTATTTCTTTGCCAAAGAATTGAATGAAAAAAATAAAGTTCCGGTAGGAATTATTCATACCAGCTTGGGAGGCTCTCCGGTTCAGGCCTGGATGGATGAAAAATCACTGAAAAAATACCCGGAATACCTGGCTGAAGCAGAAAAATGGAAAAACGATGACCTGATACAATCTACAGAATCCCAGGAAAGATCATTAAGCAAAGCCTGGTATGCAGAGCTGGATCAGAGTGATATTGGTTTCAACCAACACTGGGAAAAAGATAACGGGAATGATTCCGGGTGGAAAACCATGATGGTACCGGGATCATGGGAAGATCAGGAAGCTCCGTTTGACGGTTCGGTATGGTTCCGTAAAGAAATTATTCTGCCCAAAGGAGTGGATCAGAAAACAGCATTTCTCAATCTGGGAAGGATAAAAGATGCTGATATTACTTACATTAATGGGATTAAAGTAGGAAATGTAACCTATGAATATCCGCCGAGATGGTATGACATTCCGAAAGGTGTTTTAAAAGAAGGAAAGAATATCATTACCGTAAGAGTCATCAATGGCAGCGGAAAAGGACAGTTTATCGCTGATAAGCCGTATTATCTGGAAATTGACGGACAAAAAACAGACCTTAAAGGCGAGTGGAAATATAAAATAGGAGCAAAAATGGAAAAAATGGCTCCCGGACAAACATTTATCCGCTGGAAACCGGTAGGTCTTTACAATGCGATGATTAATCCGCTGATCAATTATAAAATCAAAGGATTTATCTGGTACCAGGGTGAAAGCAATACCGGGAAACCAAAAGAATATGGAGATTTATTGTCAACAATGATTTCAGACTGGCGTTCAAAATGGAATAAGAAAGACCTGCCGTTCTTCATTGTGCAGCTGGCCAATTTCATGGAAAAAAAAGATGAACCGATTGAAAGCAACTGGGCTGAGCTGAGAGAACAGCAGAGACAGGTTTCTCTTAATGTTCCTTATTCAGGACTTGCGGTAACGATTGATGTGGGAGAATGGAATGATATTCATCCGCTCAATAAAAAAGCAGTAGGTGACAGGCTGGCTTTACAGGCCCTGAAAATTGGGGAAGGCAAAAAGATCATAGCTGACGGCCCCGTTTATCAGTCGATGAAGACAGAAGGCAATACCATTATTTTATCCTTTAAAACCGGAACAGATGATCTGGTACAGGGAAGCCTTAAAGGTTTTGCCATACAGCAGAAAGACGGCAGCTACCAATGGGCAAAAGCAGAAGCAAAAGGTAATAAAGTTAGGGTATGGAATGATCAGGTCACCAGTCCTGTTAATGTACGTTACGACTGGGCAGACAACCCGGACGGCAATCTTAAAAACAAAAGCAGGCTTCCTGCTTCACCTTTTACAACAGAAAAAAATTAATTTAACATAGAAAATCTCATTAAAATCAATGGATCATCAGCCACAAAAAATATCGGTAATAGAAAAAGTAGGGTATAGCCTGGGAGATCTGGCAGCTAACCTTGTTTTTCAGACCTTAGTAACCTACCTGACCTATTTTTATACAGATATTTACGGACTCAAGGCAGAGGATGCTTCTGTTATCACCCTTACGGTAGGATTAATTGCCGGATTTGGTTTTAACCCGCTTATCGGAGCGCTGGCAGACCGTACAAGCTCACGATGGGGGAAATTCCGTCCATGGATTTTATTTACCGCTGTACCGCTTGGTATTGCAGCACTATTAGCTTTCAGTACGCCTCACTTTTCCTATCAAGGTAAAATGATCTATGCTGCGGTTACCTATTCATTATTATTGTTATTATATGCTTCCAATAATTTGCCATATGCTGCATTGAGCGGTGTTATTACAGGAGATATGGGAGAAAGAAACAGTATTTCTTCATACCGTTTTGTAGCAGTAATGTTTGCGCAGTTTTTTGTACAGGTATT
Source organism: Chryseobacterium sp. X308 (assembly GCF_020733145.1). Taxonomy (NCBI): domain Bacteria; kingdom Pseudomonadati; phylum Bacteroidota; class Flavobacteriia; order Flavobacteriales; family Weeksellaceae; genus Chryseobacterium; species Chryseobacterium sp. X308. Next base: position 188,087 of record NZ_JAJFZH010000002.1, on the reverse strand, counting down.
TATGCTTCCTATCATTTTATATGTAGGACATGGAGACAAAGCACAGGGAATTGAGACCGTTATGACATGGCTGGCTGTGATCGGATCCATCATGCTTTTGATTACCTTCTTTACCACCAAAGAAAGAATCATTCCCAAACCGGAGCAGAAATCAAGTCTGAAAGAAGATTTAAAAGATTTATTCCAGAACAGACCCTGGATTATTATGCTTACCGTGACCGCATTTATATTTATCACACTGGCCATGAAAGGAGGATCGTATGTATACTATTTCAACAACTATGTGGATGAAAATGCACTCAAAAGTTTTATCTCACCCATTACAGCATTTTTTAATTCTGCAGGGATGAATTTCTTTGGAGAAGACCCGAAATCTGCAGGATTCGGATTGTTTAATGCAGGAGGAATTGTGATGATGATTGTCGGCATTACCTTCTCTAAAAAACTGGCAGACAGATTTGGAAAAAGAGATACTTTTATCGCTTCATTATTCATTTCTACACTGTTTATCCTGTTCTTTATATTTTATCCTCCAAAAGCAGTGGGGGTTATGTTCCTGTCACAGATTTTACACGGATTCTTTTATGGAATCAGCACACCGCTTTTGTGGGCGATGATTGCTGATGTGGCCGACTATTCGGAATGGAAGAACAACCGCAGGGCAACGGCTATTATCTTTTCTGCCATGATGGTAGGATTGAAAGTAGGTCTAAGCATTGGAAGCTCTCTGGTAGCTTTGATTATTGGAAAATACGGATACATTTCAGTACACGGGAGCGAGCAGGTGATTCAGCCTGAAACAGTGGCAGCAGGAGCGAAGATGCTCGTGAGTATATTCCCGTCCATTCCGTTTTTCATTGCCTGCGGACTGCTTTTATTTTACAAAATCAATAAAAAAATGGAAGTTCAGATTGAAAAAGATCTGGCTGAAAGAAGAAAATAAAAAAATTACTATGAAACGTATTTTAATTGGTTTGGCGGCTCTTACCGCTTCCGGGCTGTCGGCGCAGAAGTCTGACGGTACTTTAAAAAAAGCATTTCAGGATAAATTCTATATAGGAACTGCCATGAGCCTTCCCCAGATTGACGGGACAGATCAGAAGGCCGCAGCGATTATCAAAAAACAATTCAGCTCTGTTGTTGCGGAAAACTGTATGAAATCTATGTTCCTGCAGCCTCAGGAAGGAAAGTTCTTCTTTGATGACGCCGATAAATTTGTTGATTTCGGGATGAAAAATAAGATGTTCATCATCGGGCATACGTTAATCTGGCATTCCCAGCTTCCAAAATGGTTTTTTACAGATAAAAATGGAAAAGATGTTTCTCCGGAAGTATTGAAACAGCGCATGAAAAACCATGTTACAACGGTAGTTTCCCGTTACAAAGGGAAAGTAAAAGGATGGGATGTGGTGAATGAAGCCATTCTTGAAGACGGAACCTACAGGAAAAGTAAGTTTTACGAAATCCTGGGTGAAGATTTTATTCCTTTGGCATTTCAGTATGCACAGGAGGCCGATCCCAACGCAGAATTATATTACAACGATTATAATGAATGGTATCCTGAAAAGGTAAAAACAGTCATTGCAATGGTTGAAAAACTTAAATCAAGAGGAATCCGTATTGATGGAGTAGGAATGCAGGCCCATGTCGGAATGGATAACCCTTCTATCGATGAATATGGAAAAGCAATTCTGGCCTATTCAAATGCGGGAGTTAAAGTTAATATTACGGAACTGGAAATTAGCGCACTGCCTTCTCCATGGGGCAGTTCTGCCAATGTTTCAGATACCGTTGCCTATCAGAAAGAAGTGAATCCTTACACCAAAGGACTTCCCAGGGAAGTAGAAATGAAGTGGGAAAAGCGTTACCTTGATTTCTTTGGCTTGTTCTTGCAACATAAAGATAAAATAAGAAGGGTGACCTTATGGGGAGTTACCGATAAGCAGTCCTGGAAAAACGATTTTCCGGTAAAAGGAAGAACAGATTACCCGTTGCTGTTTGACAGGAAAGACCAGGAGAAACCTGTGGTACAAAAAATAATAAAATTGGCAGAGAAAAATTAAAATCAATAGAATTTTTACTTAATGAAAAAATCAAAATATTTATTCCCGGAAGATTATATGGCAGATCCTTCCGTTCACGTTTTTGAAGATAAAATCTATATTTATCCTTCTCACGACCGCGAAAGCGGAATTGAAGAAAACGATAACGGAGACCATTTTGACATGAATGATTACCATGTTTTCTCAATGGATAATGTGGACAGCGGAGAGATTAAAGATCATGGCGTAGTGCTTTCGGTAAAAGATATTCCATGGGCGGGAAGACAGCTTTGGGATTGCGATGTTGCTTTCAAAGACGGGAAGTATTATATGTACTTTCCCCTGAAAGACCAAAATGATATCTTCAGAATTGGTGTTGCAGTGAGTGATAAACCTTACGGACCTTTCATCCCTGAAAAACATCCGATGATGGGAAGTTACAGCATCGATCCCTGCATTTTTGAAGATAAAGGAAAATATTATATGTATTTCGGAGGGATCTGGGGCGGACAATTGCAGCGTTACAGAGATAATAAGGCACTTGAATCTGCTATAATTCCAGAAAATGATGAACCCGCAATCCATTCAAAAGTGGCTCTGCTGAGCGATGATATGCTTGAATTTGCGGAAGCTCCTAAAGACGTTGTCATCATTGATGAAAACGGAAAACCGCTGCTTCATGGGGATAAGCACCGTTTTTTTGAAGCATCATGGATGCATCAGTACAACGGTAAATATTATTTTTCTTATTCTACAGGAGACACCCACCTGATTTGCTATGCAACCGGGGATAATCCTTACGGACCGTTTACTTTTCAGGGTGAAATTCTTACTCCGGTGGTAGGATGGACAACCCATCACAGCATCGTGGAGTTCAAAGGGAAATGGTATCTGTTTTTCCATGATTCTGTTCCGAGTGGTGGTAAAACATGGCTGAGAAGTATGAAGGTTGTTGAACTGGAATATGATCACGAAGGTAAAATCAAAACGATTGAAGGTCTTGATGACCAGTCATAGCCATCTTTAATTAATTTAAAATTTTTCAATGCGATATCTGAGACTCAACATTCTATTTTTTCTGATATTTCCTTTACTGGTTTTCGCGGAGGACGGAAGTCAGCTCTGGCTTCGGTTTCCTGCAAAAAACGGAATATCGGAAGATAAAATTATTTCAAAAGGGAACAGTCCCACGCTGAACATTGCCAGAAAAGAGCTGAGCGGCTACTGGCAGGGGCAGGCGGTGGAACTTCGTACAGAAAACAAAGAGAAAAACCTGAAAGACGGTTACAGGATTGTTTCCACGCCTGAAAAAATTGTTATTTCTGCAGGTAAAGAAATAGGACTGTTGTATGGAGTCTATCATATCTTACGATTGCAGCAGACAAAAGTCGATCTGTCTCATTTAAATACGATAGAAAAACCCTCATACGATGTAAGGGTTCTGGATCATTGGGATAATCTGGATGGAAGTATTGAAAGAGGCTATGCCGGAAGATCACTTTGGAAATGGGAAGATCTGCCTGGAAAAATTTCTCCGCGCTATGAAGAATATGCAAGAGCGAACGCTTCAGTAGGAATCAATTCCGTTGTTTTGAATAATGTGAATGCATCGCCCAATATGCTTAGGGAAGATTATCTTAAAAAAGTAAGGGTTCTGGCTGATATTTTCAGACCTTACGGCATCAAGGTATATCTTTCCGTGAACTTTGCTTCGCCAAAAGTACTGGGCGGATTACAAAATTCAGATCCGTTGAATAAAGACGTACAAAAATGGTGGAAAGATAAAGCGGCTGAAATTTACAAGTTGATTCCCGATTTCGGCGGATTTTTGGTGAAAGCCAATTCCGAAGGGCAACCGGGACCTCAGGATTATGGGAGAACCCATGCGGACGGAGCCAATATGATGGCCGATGCCCTGAAACCTTACCATGGAATCGTGATGTGGAGGGCCTTTGTCTACAGCCCGAGCAAAGACGACAGAGCCAAACAGGCTTATCTGGAGTTTGTCCCTCTGGACGGTAAATTCAGAGATAATGTGATTATTCAGATCAAAAACGGTCCGGTTGATTTCCAGCCGCGCGAAGCGTTCAATCCACTCTTCGGAGCTTTGAGGAAAACCTCAGAAATGGTAGAGTTTCAGATCACCCAGGAATATCTGGGCTTTTCAAACCATCTCGTTTTCCTTGCTCCATTATTCAAGGAAACACTGGACAGCGATACTTATTCTGACGGACAGGGATCCACGATTGCTAAAATTACAGACGGCACCTTAAGACCTGCAAAATTGACAGCCATTTCAGCCGTTGCCAATATCGGGGAAGACACGAACTGGACCGGACATCATTTTGCACAGGCCAACTGGTATGCATTCGGCAGATTAGCATGGAATCACGAGCTGAGCTCAGAGCAGATTGCTGATGAATGGATTAAAATGACCTTTACAGACGATCAGAATTTTCTGAATCCGGTAAAGGAAATCATGCTTTCTTCCAGAGAAACTGCTGTGGATTATATGATGCCTTTAGGACTTCATCATATCTTTGCAGGAGGTCATCACTACGGCCCTGAACCGTGGGGAGATTATAAAGGCGGAAGACCGGACTGGTCCCCTGTCTATTACCATCAGGCTGATGCTAAAGGAGTAGGTTTTGACAGGACAAAAACAGGAAGTAATGCTGTTTCACAGTATTTTCCGCCACTGAATGAAAGGTATGGAAATATCTCAACCTGCCCGGAGAATCTTATTCTTTGGTTTCATCATGTTCCGTGGGATTATACAATGAAAGATGGAAAATCTTTGTGGGATGAGCTGTGCTATACGTATGATTCAGGAGTAAAAAAAGTAAGGGATTATCAGAAAATCTGGGATAGAATGGAACCGTATATTGATGAACAGAGATTTGCCGATGTTCAGTCAAAACTCAGAATTCAATCTAAAGATGCGGTATGGTGGAAAGATGCCTGCCTGCTGTATTTCCAAACTTTTTCCAAAAAGCCAATTCCTTATGACATTGAACGGCCTGTTCACGAACTGGAAGATCTGAAAAAGATTAAACTGAACATGGGTCATCACAATTAAAATTAAAAAATGAGGCAGCTCTTTTTCTGTTAGGAAATGGAGCTGCCTCAAAACAATAAACTGTAAGTAAAATTTTAATCCAAAATAATTGGAATGATCGATAGGTCAATCTATCTGTATATTCTGTTTTATCGGAGAGAAATTATCTTATTAAAAACATTTCCGTTTTCTTCAACCTGGATGATATACTGATCTGCTGTTTTAGGATCAAGATCAAAAGTGATATCCACCTTGCCGTCAGCATATTTTTTATTCGAAGTATAATATGTTGTATTGGAAAGGTCATACACTGAAATGCTTACAGGCCCTTTTACATCAGACATGTGAAGCTTGGCCATATGACCGGAAATCGTATATTCAGGCTTATGCACAGCGCTTACAGGTGTTTTTTCCACCTCCATTACATTTTCAGCATTAATTTTTATCTTGTATTTTTCAATCTTTGCTTCTGATTCTGCTACCAGATAATACGTTCCGGGTGTAAAACTCTGGAAGTCATAAGTCTTGATCACATGATCTCCATCTGCAAGATTTTCGGAAAATAGTTCGTCATGTGCAGTGTTATAAACAAATACAGAAACACTTTTAGCATTTGAAAGCTCAAAATTCAAGGTTTTGTCTTGTATGTTTCCAAAGGAAAGGGAAAAATCTCTGTCCTTACTCATTACATTTGCTGAAACCAATAAGGCTCCTGCAAAAAATACGGCTTTTAATAATGTGCTCATGGGTTAAGGCTTTTAGGATTAATACTGCAAAGCTATGGCAGCAATAGTTCTCAGGCTATAATTAAATTTTCATATTAATGTACTATATTAACCTTGTTTGATGATATTAGTGTATTATTTGTTAATTTTGCATATGAAATTATTTGTATTTGGCCTATGAAACATGTAAATCCTTCTTTTGAGGCGGTAAGACCTACTATAGGAAGCAGTTTTACCAGCCTTAAATTTCTGACTAATGAGAATATAAAATCACATGTCTGGCATTACCATCCTGAAATTGAGTTGATTTTTGTATGCAAAGGTTCCGGGAAGAGACAGATCGGAAGCAGTATCACTTATTTTTCAGAAGGAGATCTTGTACTGATAGGAAGCAATCTTCCGCATTGCGGACTGACCAATGAAAGTACGCATAATGAGTATGAAATGGTGATCCAGTTTAAGCCTGATTTTTTAGGAGAACCTATCTGGAATATTCCGGAGATGCAAAGGATTTCTGCGCTGCTGGAAAAATCAAAAGCAGGAATCGTATTCGGGGAAGAGGTGAAGAAAACAATCGGGAAAGAGATTACGGAGATGCATGATGCTTCCTCCCTCGACAAGCTGTGCAGATTTCTGAAAATTTTGGATGAACTGTCTTTTACCCAGGATTACAGGATCTTAAATGCAGGAAAATATTACCTTCAGACACAGGTTGAAGACAATGAAAGAATCAATCTTATATTCAATTACGTTAAAGACCATTTCAAAGAAGCCATAACCCTTGAAGAAATGGCTGATCTTGCCAATATGAAAGTGCCGTCTTTTTGCCGTTACTTTAAAAAAATTACCAATAAAACCTTTACACAGTTTGTCAACGAATACAGAATTACCCATGCTCTTAAGCTTCTGGCAGAACAGCCATTGAGTATCACAGAAGTTTGCTTTGAATCAGGGTTTAATAATTTCAGTTATTTTAACAGGACTTTTAAAGAATATATCCAAAAAAGCCCCTCACAATACCGTAAAGAATTTAATTATTTCATGGAGTAATTCATAGGCAGATATAAAAATTCAGTGTATAGCTATGTTTTTTTGAAATATAAATGTATATTTAACACTTATAAGTGAAATTCATAAAAGTATGATTCTGTGTTATAAACTCAGTAGTTTTATCCGTAAGACCACCAGGATCTGTTTTGTCAGATAAGATTAATATGCATGAACAATTAATTAAACCAACCCTACAAAAGTTTAAGGCCGAATTTAAAGCAGACCCTGAACATATTTTCCTTTCTCCCGGAAGAATTAATATTATTGGTGAGCATGTAGACTATAGCGACGGATTTGTATTGCCTGCTGCCATAGATAAATACATCTGTTTTGCTGTCCGAAAGTTGCCACAGACCAATTTGTGCAGAATCATAGCCAAAGATCTTGGAGAAGAATATACATTTGATGTTACAAAGGAGATAAAGCCGGTCCAGCAGATGTGGATGAATTATATTCTGGGCGTTTTCAGCCAGCTGCAGCAAAAGGAAAACCCGTTTTGCGGAATGGATATTGTTTTCAGCAGCACCATCCCGATGGGATCAGGGCTTTCTTCATCAGCTGCTCTTGAATGCGGTTTTGCGTATATCCTTAATGAACTTTTTGATCTCCGGCTGTCAAAAAAAGAGATTGCCGTGATCGGACAAAAATCCGAACATACTTTTGCAGGGGTTCAGTGCGGAATTATGGACCAGTTTTCATCCGTTTTCGGAAAAGAAGATAAAGTGATTATGCTCGACTGTCATTCCCTGGAACATCAGTATTTTGATGCAGACCTCAAGGGATACAGTCTTTTGCTTTTCGACAGCTGCGTGAAGCATACTCATTTGACATCCGGCTATAACGAAAGACGCAAAGATGTCGAACATGGTAAAAAAGTCTTATGGAAAAATTTTCCTGACATCAAAAAATTCAGGGATTTTACGCTGGAGATGCTTGATCATGCAAAAGAAGAAATGGGAAGTATTTCATATAAAAGATGTCTCTATATTCTGAAAGAAATCCAAAGAGTGGAAATGGCGGCAAAAGCTATTTCAGAAGGGAATATTGAATATCTGGGAACACTTCTTACGGACACCCACGCCGGGCTGTCCACTGAATTTGAGGTCAGCTGTGAAGAACTTGATTTTTTGGTTGAAAACACATTGCAGCAGGAAGGTGTGCTGGGAGCAAGAATGATGGGAGGAGGCTTTGGTGGCTGCAGCATCAACCTGATTCAGGAAGATAAAGCTGAAGAAGTGATTAAAAATATCAGTAAAAAATATCTGGAAAGTTTTAATATCCAAATGAAAGTTTACCAGGTTAAAATTTCAGACGGGATAAAAGAATACACCAATGAATACATTATTTGACCCTAAAAAACATCCTCACAGAAGATACAATCCTCTTTTGGACGAATGGATACTGGTTTCCCCACAGCGGGCAAACCGTCCATGGCAGGGACAGAGAGAAGAAACAACAGAAGAAAACCGTCCTGAATATGATCCAGACTGCTATCTCTGTTCAGGAAATATTCGTGCTAACGGAGACCGAAACCCTGAATATAAAGGAACTTATGTCTTTAACAATGACTTTGGAGCATTGCTGAATGAAGAAGTTGAATTTGCCAATGAAGATTCCGGATTTTTTACTCTTCTTCCCGAACGCGGTATCAACAGGGTGATTTGTTTTTCTGAAAATCACAGCCTTACCTTACCGGAAATGCCTGTGGAACACATCAAAAATGTAGTGGATGTATGGCAGGAACAGTACAATGAGCTGGCCGCTCTCGACCATATCAATTATGTTCAGATTTTTGAAAATAAAGGAAGCATTATGGGTTGCAGCAACCCTCATCCGCATGGTCAGATATGGGCGCAGTCGTCCATTCCGGCTATGGTTCAGAAAACCCAGGATCAGCTGAAATCGTATTTTGAAAAGAATAAAAGAACATTGCTGGAAGATTATCTTGAGCAGGAAATCGCAGCTGGCGAACGCATCGTCACAGAAAATGAACACTTTGCCGCATTGGTGCCGTTTTGGGCGTCTTGGCCTTACGAAACAATGATTGTCAGCAAACAGAAAAGAGAAAATATTGCGGCATTTTCTGAAGCGGAAAAAGAATCTTTTGCATCAGTACTCAAGGATCTGACCACAATATATGATAACCTTTTTGAAACGTCATTTCCTTATTCTGCAGGAATTCATCAATCTCCAACAGACGGAAAAGAACATCCGGAATGGCATTTTCATATGCACTTTTATCCGCCGTTGCTCAGAAGTGCGGAAGTTAAAAAATTTATGGTAGGATATGAAATGCTTGCAGAGCCTCAGCGGGACATTACCCCCGAACAAAGTGCCGCAATATTAAGAAACCTTTCCACCATTCATTACAAGAAAAAATAATAAATCAATATCTTTGAAAAGAATAAGCAAATTATGATTCTGCTACGTACAGAATTTCGCTTTTCCCAATAAATTATGGAACAGATTAAATTAATTGTGACGGACATGGATGGGACGTTTCTTAACTCCAGCCATGAAATGAGCCCTGAGTTTTCAGAAGTTTATAAAGAACTGAAAAAGAGAAACATTGTATTTGTCCCGGCAAGCGGAAGACAGATGCCGGGAATTACCCACTATTTCGGAGAAATAGAAAGTGAGATCGGTTTTATTGCTGAAAACGGAGGCTATGTCATCTATAAAGATCAGGAGCTTTTCGCTGATACGCTGGAATACAAATATATTGTTGACATCATTAAAGCGGTCCGTGAAATACCCGGTGCCAAAGCCGTATTATCAGCCAAAAAGATGGCATATTACGAAACCGAAGATCAGCAGTTTGTGGATTTTTTCTCAAAATATTACACCGAAAATATGAAAAAGGATGATCTTACCGAAAGAATTGATGATACCGCCTTCAAAATAGCGGTATACCATCCGGATGGCTCTGAAAAATATCTGTATCCGGCCCTTAAAAAGTTTGAGGAATTCGGTCTGGAAGTAGTGGTTTCAGGAGCGCATTGGCTGGATGTTATGAATAAGGACATCAATAAAGGAAATGCTCTGAAAATCCTTCAGAAATCGCTGGGCATTTCTCCTGAAAATACGATGGCTTTTGGGGATTATATGAACGATATAGAAATGCTGAAGAATGCCAAATATTCTTATGCTATGCAAAATGCCCATCCGAATGTAAAACAGGTAGCTAATTTTGAAGCATGCACCAATGACAGCTTCGGAGTTCTGAAAACCATTAAAGATTATCTGCATCTGAATTAATACATTAATATAACACCAATTAAACTAATAATATGAATACATCAACCGGCAGAAAGCCAGCCAAAACATGCTATGAGCATATCGGCGGAAAACTGGGACAGCTTCTTTTAGAACAATTCGTTGAGAAAGGCTGGATTGCCAAAGAAAATCCTGCAGACCGTAACTATTATATTACAGAGAAAGGACAGGAAGAATTTACAAAACTGGGGCTTGATCTGTCACAAATAAAGGCAGAATAACGGCTCATCATAACTTTCCGGTATTACAAATAGTATATATTTAAAAAATCAGACTCAGTCTGATTTTTTTGTTTTTAATCGTATGTAAGAATGAATTTTAGATTTGTACCGCATGTTTTTGGATGTTTTCTATGCTTACATTTTATATGTTTTTATATAAATACAGATAGCTGAATCATAAAACTACGGTATTTCGTAGTGTAATTTATTATCTGTTTTTATTAATGTGTTGAAAATCAATCTTTTTATTGTTTTGGGTTATTTTTTGGCATTATGCTCATAAGTTTAATTCAAAAAATACTACAACAATGAGCACATTAACATTAAAAGACGGAACAGAAATTTTTTACAAAGATCAGGGGCAAGGGCCTGTATTAATGTTTCACCACGGATGGCCTTTATCATCTGATGACTGGGATGCGCAGGTGATTTTCTTTTTACAGAAAGGCTACAGAGTGGTTACCCACGACAGAAGAGGCCACGGGCGTTCCAGCCAGAATATCTACAATCACACTATTGAACAGTATGCTTCTGATGCCGCAGAACTGGCTGAATTTTTAGATCTGAAAGATGTTGTACACATCGGACACTCAACAGGTGGTGGTGAAGTAATCCGTTATGTTAACAAATATGCAAACGGAAGAGCTAAAAAAGCGGTTCTGATCAGCGCCATTCCGCCGGTAATGGTTAAGAGTGAGAATAATCCTGATGGTGTTCCTATGGAAGTTTTCGACAATATCAGGGAACAGACGATGAACAACAGAAACCAGTTTTATTATGATCTTACTTTCCCTTTCTATGGCTACAACAGAGAAGGTGCTGATGTAAAAGACGGCGTACAGAGAAACTGGTGGAGACAGGGACTGATGGGAGGAATTGTTGCTCATTATGATGGGATCAAAGCCTTTTCTGAAACAGATTTAACTGAAGATTTAAAAGCAGTTGATATTCCGGTATTGGTTCTTCACGGTGAGGATGACCAGATTGTACCGATTGAAAATTCAGCGATAAAATCAGCCAAATTATTGAAGAACGGAAAACTGATCACATATCCTGGCTTCCCTCACGGTATGCCGACTACAGAGCATCAGACCATCAACAAAGATATTTTAGCTTTTATTACAGAATAATCAGCATTCTTTACCAATGAATACGATACAGCCAGCTTTTGATACGTTGACTGAGGCCGTTCAGTGGCTTAATCAAAACGGATATACAGAAGATTTTAACCTTAAAAATGATTGCATCAGGCTCAATAATTTTCTTGATGTTTCTCCGGACGACTTTAAAATACGATATACATTCCGCTTTGAAGGAGATACCGATCAGGGAGATGAAGAAGTAGTCTACGGCATCGCTTCCGACAAGTATTCTGTAAAAGGCATCCTGACGAGCGCTTATGGAATCTATGCCGATACTTTAAGTACAGAACTCATCAGAAAACTATCATCCAATTAACGTAACCCCAATTATTTAATAAAATAAACTTTATGAAACCATCATCAAAACTCCTTTCTCCTGAAAACCATGCATTGGTATTAATTGATTTTGAAGGACAAATGGCATTTGCCACCAAAAGTATCTCTATGAATGAGCTGCGCAATAACGTTGCAGTACTGTGTGGAGCATCCAAAATATTCAATGTTCCGACCATCGTTACCACGGTTGCAGAACAAAGCTTTTCAGGTCCTGTTTTCCCGGAAATTGAGGAAGCATATCCTATGGCAACCTCAGGCTATATCGACAGAACTACGATGAATACATGGGAAGATGAAGCTGCTTATAAAGCAATCGTAGGAACACAAAAACAAAAGTTGGTTTTCGCAGGATTATGGACAGGCGTTTGCATTGTGGGGCCGGCATTATCTGCACTTGAGGAAGGTTATGACGTGTATGTCATTACCGATGCCTGCGGAGATGTAAGCGATGAGGCACACGAAAGAGCCGTACAGAGAATGATCCATTCAGGAGTAAAGCCCATGACTTCCATTCAGTATATCCTGGAACTTCAGAGAGACTGGGCACGTCAGGAAACCTATGGTCCTGTAACTGACCTTATGAAAAAATATGGTGCTTCTTACGGATTGGGAATCCATTATGCTCACCACATGCTGAATCACTAAAATCTATATACCATTTTCAATGTTGAAATCTGCACCTTCAATACTGTTTTTAAAAGCTTTTATCATGACAGTTCTTTTATGTTCTGAAACGTTCTCGTCCCAGAGCTTTAAACTTCTGAGGTATGATGAAAATTATGAATACCTGAAAGACTCCACCAAAAGCTTTTATGATAACATTAAATATCTCCCTCTCAATGAAAAGAAAGATATCTATCTCTCATTGGGTGGTGAGGCAAGGTATGAATATGTGGATTTCAACAACGAAGATTGGGGAAGGCTTAACATAGGACACAACGACTTTTTTCTCCAACGCTATGATCTTCATGCAGACTGGCATTTCGGGAAAAATTTCAGAATATTTTCACAGATCAGAAGTGCTTTGCAAAACGGAAGAAAAAACGGTTCAAGAGCCATTGATGAAGACCAGCTGAGTATTCAGAATCTCTTTCTGGATGCAGGTTTGGTGAATAAGGAAGATCAGAAGCTGACAGTAAGACTGGGAAGACAGGAGCTGGACTACGGTTCCGGAAGATTAATTTCTGTAAGGGAAGGGCCGAATGCAAGGTTGTCTTTTACAGGAGCCAAAATCATGTATTCCTATAAAAATATTTCCGTAGATGCTTTTACGATGATGGCAGACTCTATCAAGACCGGCGTTTTTGATAATACCATTTCAAAGCAGCTTAACCTTTGGGGACTTTATTCCAAAATTATTATTCCTGAAGCCGGAAATCTGGATCTATATTACCTCGGAATCCGTAGAGATGAATCTGTTTTTGAAGCCGGAACAGCAAGAGAAAAACGTCACACAGTTGGTGGAAGACTCTGGAAATATGGCGGCGGATTTATCTATAACCTGGAAGCGGCCTATCAGTTCGGACGCTTTGGAAACGAAAAGATCAGTGCCTGGACAGGCTCTGTAGATATCGGTTATGTCTTTGAAAACTTCACATTAAAGCCAAGCATCAATCTGAGAAACGATTATATATCAGGAGATCATTCTAAAAACGATGGAAAGCTCAATACATTTAATCCTTTATATCCGAAAGGAGGGTATTTTGGTTTCAGTCCACAGGTGGGACCTGTCAATTTAATTGATATTCATCCGTATATGACCCTTGATCTGACTTCCAGACTCAAAATGCAGATGGATGTTGTCTTCAACTGGCGATATTCCCTGAACGACGGAGTTTACCGGCCAAGCGGAGCATTGAACCGTCCCGGAAGCAGCTCAGATAAAAGGTATATTGGAACGGCTTATTTAACCAGCTTTACCTATAATTTCAACAAACATTTTTCTTTGGTGAGCGGACTTCAGTATTTCCACAAAGGACCTTTTATTGAAGATATCATTCAGGATGCAAAAAGCGGTGTTTTCTGGAATATCAGGCTGGGATTCAAATTTTAATCATTACTAAATCATTTATTATGCAAAATTCAATTTCAAAATACATCAATTGGTCAAAAGCAATCTTTACAGCATTAGTGTTGGCAACTGCGGGAACCAACTTCGCTTCAGCACAGGCTGTTGCAGAAAAAACAGCTATTGGAACCTCAAAAACATGGGGAACTGTTGACGGAATTTCCGTTGTAGGACTGGTGCAGGGACCTTCAGCTGCCAAAGCAGATTTACAGATCGCCTGTGTTTTCGAGTATACGGAAGGAGATATTTTCAATCCGCCGGCGCTTCCCAAAGAGCTGAACGGCATGGTTCATCTGGATGAAGCATTAAAAGGAATTATTACAGAAGTGCGTAAAAAAGGACAGTTCAAAGGACACGCTTTGGAAACCTTATTAATTAATCCTCCAAAAGGAAGCCTTGCCTCCGGAAAACTGCTGTTGATCGGCCTGGGGAACAGAAACTCTTTCGATGCCGGACTCATGAAAGAAGTAGGAAGTGTTGCCATGAGAGAAGCTTTGAAACTGCAGGTACATACTGCATCATTTGCCAGCGATATCAAAGATGCAGGAATCGATTCTCCGACAGCTCTGGTGGCAGAAAATGTGGTCTTGGGTGCCTTTGACGCCTATCGTGCCCAGTCTTATTTAAATACTCAGCATTTATCCGATAAAATGAAATTAAAAAAACTGTTTCTATTGGCCGGGCCATCTTTTTTCACTGTTGCCGGAGGAGGAATTCAGGAGGCGATTTCAAAGTTGAACACCAAATAATTAAAGATGAAAGCAGACCTTATCGTATACAACGGAAAAATCCACACTTTCAATAAAGAAACTCCGGAAGTTTCTGCAGTGGCCATTAAAGACGGGAAAATTATTGCAGTTGGAAATGACGGACTGGCAGATCAGTTCGCAGATGAATCCACAGAACTGATTGATCTTAAAAAGAAAAGAGTGGTGCCGGGAATCAATGATTCTCATATTCACCTGATCCGTGGCGGATTGAATTACAACCTGGAATTAAGATGGGATGGCGTTCCCTCACTGGCCGATGCGCTCAGAATGTTAAAAGACCAGGTAGACCGTACGCCTTCTCCACAATGGGTTCGTGTCGTGGGAGGATGGTCCGAATTCCAGTTTGCAGAAAGAAGGATGCCTACTTTGGAGGAAATTAATGCTATTGCTCCGGAAACACCTGTTTTTATTCTGCATTTGTACGACAGGGCTTTAATGAACAGGGCAGCATTGAAGGCAGTAGGATTTACCAAAGACACCCCGGCTCCGGCAGGCGGACATATTGAAAGAGATGCTAATGGTGAACCCACAGGGCTGATTATTGCGACACCCAATGCCATGATCTTATATTCAACACTGGCAAAAGGCCCGAAGCTTTCCTACGACCACCAGCTGAATTCTACCAGACATTTTATGACAGAACTGAACCGTTTCGGAATTACCAGCGTCATTGATGCCGGCGGAGGATTCCAGAACTTCCCGGATGATTATCAGGTAGTGAACGAACTGAATGAGAAAAAACAGCTTACCGTAAGGATCGCCTATAATCTTTTTACCCAGAAACCAAAGCATGAATTTGAAGATTTCAGCGATTGGATTGATACTGTAAAATTATACCAGGGCGATGAAATGTACCGCCACAACGGGGCAGGAGAGATGCTGGTATTTTCGGCAGCCGATTTTGAAGATTTTCTTCAGCCAAGACCGGATCTGCCTGAAAACATGGAAGCAGATCTTGAAAAAGTAGTCCGTTTACTGGTAGAAAACCGCTGGCCTTTCAGACTTCACGCCACCTATAATGAAAGCATCACCCGTTTTTTAAATGTCTTTGAAAAAGTAAACCGCGATATTCCCTTTAATGGTCTTCCATGGATTTTTGATCATGCAGAAACCATTGATGAAAAGAATATTGAAAGGGTGAAAATGCTTGGCGGCGGAATCGCTATCCAGAGCAGAATGGCTTACCAGGGAGAATATTTTGCAGACCGTTATGGTTCTGGTGCCGCAGAAAGTACACCACCCGTAAAAAAAATGCTGGAAATGGGAGTTCCTGTAGGCGGAGGTTCGGATGCTACAAGAGTAAGCAGCTACAATCCGTGGGTTTCCATGTATTGGCTGACCGCAGGAAAAACTGTTGGCGGACTTCAATTATACCACGAAACAAAGCTGGATAGAGCAACTGCATTGGAGCTCTATACAAAAGGCAGCGCATGGTTTTCTCAGGAACAGCAGAAAAAAGGCGATATCAGAGTAGGAATGTTTGCTGATCTGGCAGTTCTTGATCAGGATTATTTCACGATTGATGATGAAGAGATCAAAAATATTGAAGCGGAAATGACCATTGTAGACGGGAAAATAGTATATGCCAAAGGAACATTCTCATCCTATGCACCACCATCTATTCCTGTGCTTCCGGACTGGTCTCCCACCAATCTTTATAACGGATATTACCCTGCAGGAGGACATTTTCAGAAAGAAATCGAAAAAAATGCGAAACAGGATTTAAAAGCTCCGTTAGCTTCGCAAATTCACAGCTGTGCAGGAAGCTGCGATATCCATCATCATAACCATAACCAGGCAAGAATGAGCAATGTGCCTGTTAATAATTACCACACATTCTGGGGAGCTTTAGGCTGTTCGTGCTTTGCTTTTTAACTATCAAAACATATGGAAATTTTAAAACAGATCCTTTCATCAGATTTAGGTTCACCATTCAATGATGCTTCATTTCTGGTTTTCCGGGTACTCCTTGCCATTCAGCTGTTCAGAGTCCATGGTTTAAAGAAATTCAGGTTGGAAAACGGACAGAGGGAAGTGATTCCAAATCCTCTGGGATTACCTGATAAACTCAATGCCATAGTCGCTTCATTTGCTGATCTGGTGGTTCCGTTTCTGATTATTTCAGGACTGGGAACCAGGCTTGCCGTTTTACCGACCATCGGCGTAACGGCTATCGGATATTTTGTGGTTCACAGAAAAGATTCACTGGAAGTACGGGATGTTCCTTTTATGTACACGCTGTCCCTGTTACTGATTCTTGCCTTGGGAGCAGGAAGATATTCACTTGATTATTACTTATTAAACATTTTATAAAATGAAAACTTCAATCGGAATTAAAAACGAAAATTTAGCAAAAGTTGCTGAAGTACTGGTTACCACTTTAGCAGATGAATTTGTATTGTATACCAAAACAAGAAAAGCACATTGGAATGTCGAAGGTCACGACTTTTATAATAAACATCTGTTTTTCGAGTCACAGTATGAAGAACTGGACGAAATCATTGACCGTTTAGCGGAGAGAATCAGAATGTTAGGACATTATGCTCCGGCCACTTTAAGGGAATATCTGGCATTAACGCATCTGTCCGAACATCATCTTGAATCGAATGACAGCCTGGCTTACATCAGAGAGCTTCTTTCCGACCACGAAAGTATCATCATTCATCTTCGTGAAAATATTGAAAACTTCGCTGTTGAATTCCGTGATTCAGGGACAAGCGACTATATCACAGGATTACTGGAAACCCATGAGAAAATGGCCTGGATGCTCCGTTCACATTTAAAATAGAAACATGGAAGTAAAACATAGTATCGGCTTTGTCACCTTATTGTTAACCATGATTGCCGGATATTGCGATACCGTGACTTTTGTATCGGCAGATGCCCTTTTTTCGGCGCATGTTACGGGAAACTTTATTGTCTTTGCCTATCAGTTTGTGAAGGGATCGGATATTCATGCCTGGGTAAAGCTGCTTACGTTCCCGGTCTTTATTCTTGCGGTTATGGCAGGAGGGAGGATTGCAGGGAAAGTCATCAATCATTATACACTGTTATTCTGGGAAGGAGCATTGCTTTTGTCGGCCGGAATTATTGTTGCCGTTTTCAGTTACTACGGAATGTTTTCAGAAGTCGTGATGTATACTGTGGCTATGATTACCGTTTTTGCAATGGGACTTCAGAATGCTTTCGGAAAACTTTATGCAAAAGAAACCCATGGCCCGACTACCATGATGACAGGAAATGTAACCCAGGCTTCCCTGGATTTCGGAACACTTCTGTCAAGCGGCTTTCACCACCCTGAAGCATGGGCAAGCCTGAAGAAACAGCTGATTACCATCCTTGGATTTCTGGTAGGCTGTTTTTTAGGAGCTTATGCAGGGAAACAGTTCGGACTGGTAACATTGATTTTACCCGGACTGGCAATGATCATCTGCTATTTTTACCACCGTAAAAACTAGCAGGGGACTATGGCAGATTACAGGATAATAGATTACCTTTAAAAAATGAATTTCAGCCTTTATTTTTTATCTAAAAATCTACTAAAGATAGTATGTTTTTCATTGGTTTTGATGTTTTCATGCAGTATAAAAGCGCAGACCCAGGAAAACCCTGCACTGTTGAGAAAACAGATTTCCTCTTCCACCAATACTGCTCAGAAAACTGCTTTATTATTGCGGCTGAGTAATTATTACATTACTAAAAAAGGAGAGTTGAAAGCTGATCTCGACAGTGCCGCTATTCTGAACAGACAGGCAAAAGCACTCAATATGAAATCCGGGGATCCGATGTCTGCCGGAAAACTCATATTTCTGGAGGCTAAAATAGATAAAGAAAGAGGCAGTAAAAATATTGCTTTTTCCAGAATGAAAGAGGCTCTTTCTTATTTTGAAAAACATCAATTTAAGGAGCAGGCCGGAGAAGCATACAACGAACTATCGTATATGTATGACAATAAACCTGAGTATTTTGATACTAAAATTAAACTTAAAGAAAAAGCGTTGGAACTTTTTAAAAATTCAGGATCAAAGCTGAATCAGGCAGGCATTTTAAAAGATCTTGGTGAGCTTTATTATATCAAAGAAAATTCTGATAAGGCACTGGGCTTGCTCAGGCAATCCCTTTCTGTCTATCAGTCTGTGAAATTCAGAGAATTACAGAGTGTTTATAACCTTATTTCCCAGGTTGAAATTCAGAAGGCAGATTATGAGGAAGCACTCCGATATGGTCTTCTGGCAGAAAAAACAGCCGAAAGTGTGAATGATTATTCTTTGCAGATGTGCTCTATTTACAGCAATATCGGAATGGTGTATTATTATCTCCGTAAAAATGATGATGCCATGAAGTATTGGGAAAAATCACTGGCCACAGCAAAGAAAAACAAAGATAACACCTACATCAGAACGGTGGCCAATAATATTTCTACAATGCTGATCAGGCAGAAAAAGTTTAAGCAGGCCATTACCATGATACAAGAGTACAGAGAACGTTACCCCATAGTAGACAAGGATTTTGAAATGTCAGAAAACTATATCCTGTTCAGCACCTATACTATTTTAAAGCAGTTTAATGAAGCTGAAGCCTACTACAAAAAACTGGTGGCCTATTATGGTGAAAATGCAGAAAAAAATAATCAGCAGGCCTCATTGCTGCGAAGCTTTGTTTTCTATCATTACCAGACCCGGAACTTTGATAAAATGTATCGTGAAGCCAGACTTTTTGATTCGATAGCCAAAAATAACGGAAATGATATGCTTCGTTCGGAAAACCATTTAATGTGGTTCAAAGCAGATTCCATACAGGGAAAATACCTTGATGCCATACAGCATTATCAGCTGTACAAGAAACTTTCCGATTCTGTTTTTAACGGTGAAAAAAGCAAGCAGATCAACAGCCTTAAAATTCAGTTTGAGACAGAACAGAAAGATAAAAATATTCAGCTGCTTACCCAGAAAGCAAAACTGCAGGATATTAAGATTGCCAATGATACCTTTATCAGATATGTCTTTATCGGAAGTATTCTGGCGCTGATCCTTTTTGCTGCTTTGCTGTATAACCGCTCAAGATTAAAAAGCAATGCCAATAAAAACCTGGAACTGAAACGTAAGCAGATTGATGAACAGAACGAACAGCTGAAGAAATTACTTTCCGAGAAAGAATGGCTCTTAAAGGAAATCCATCACAGGGTTAAAAATAACCTGCAGATTGTGATCAGCCTGCTGAATACGCAGTCGGCTTATCTGGATAATGAAGATGCCCTGATGGCCATCCAGAACAGCCAGCACAGAATGCATGCCATGTCTCTTATCCATCAGAAACTTTATCAGTCTGATAATCTTTCAATGATTGACATGTCCTGGTATATTTATGAGCTGATTACCTATATCAAAGAATGTTATTCATCTGACAGGAAAATTAATTTTACAGTGGATACCGATAAAGTATTTCTTGATGTTGCACAGGCGGTTCCTATGGGATTGATCGTTAACGAAGCAGTCAACAATACCGTAAAATATGCATTTCCGGATGACCGGAAAGGGGAAGTTTTCGTTTCATTTAAAAATATTGGTGATGACCTTTGTGAACTGATGATTTCAGATAATGGAGTAGGGCTTCCGGAAGATTTCAATATTGAAGAAACAGAATCTTTGGGAATGAATCTGATGCGCGGGCTTACCGATCAGCTGGACGGAACCTTCAATCTCGAAAACAAAGGGGGCTTAAAAGTGACGATTACCTTCAGAAAAAATACAGAAATAACACCTTCAAATTAAAGGCTGATTATTATGAAAGAAAAAATATTAATTGTAGAAGATGAATTTATTGTAGCCAATGATCTGAAACTGATGCTGATGAAAGCCGGTTATCAGGTTACAGGTATTGCATCTTCAGTGGTTCAGGCCAGGAAACTGATTGCAGATAATAAGCCGGATTGGGTGCTTCTTGATATCATCTTAAAAGGTGACCTCACAGGAATCGATCTTGCCTGGGAACTGCGTGAAATGAATCTTCCTTTTCTTTATATTTCAGCCAATACCAACCAGTCTACCCTGGAAGCCGTGAAGGAGACACAGCCCTACGGATTTATGGTAAAACCCTTCCGGGAGCGTGATATGATTGTTATGCTTGACATTGCCAGATACCGTTATGACATGGAAAGAGGCTGTGAATTGTGTACTGATACCGGAAATCATGAAGTCATTGAAGGAATTATCGGGAAAAGCAAGGTTCTTCAGGATGTCGTTGAAAAAATAAGGGTAGTAGCTCCTACAGATACGTCTGTTCTGGTAGTCGGGGAAAGCGGAACGGGTAAGGAAAAAGTGGCTCATTCCGTTCATCAGCTTTCAGACCGCAGCGCTCATCCTATTGTTGTAGTCAATTGTGCCGCACTGCCGCATGCGCTTATCGAATCCGAGCTTTTCGGGCATGAAAAAGGAAGCTTTACCGGAGCCAATACATTGAGGATCGGAAAATTTGAACAGGCCAACGGAGGAACAGTCTTCCTGGATGAAATAGGAGAGTTGCCACTGGATTCACAGGTTAAATTACTGAGAGTTTTACAGGAAAAAGAAATCGAACGGCTTGGAGGAAATAATACAGTTAAAGTGAACGTAAGAATTGTGGCAGCGACCAACCGTTCTCTGGAAAAAGAAGTGGCGGAAGGAAGGTTCAGGCTGGATTTGTATTACCGTTTGAATGTTTTCCCTATTGAACTGCCTCCGCTGAGAGAAAGAAAGGAAGATATCGTATTGCTGGCCCATTTTTTCCTGAATAAATATGCCGCTGCTTCGAGAAGAAACATCACTTCTATCAGTGAAAAAGCACTGGAACAGCTGCTGAATTATCACTGGCCCGGCAATATCCGTGAGCTGGAGCATTTGATCGAACGAAGTGTTCTTTTAACCAAAACCACAGAAATAGAAAGTTTTGATCTGCCTAAAATCGTTGAAAAACCTTTTGAAATGCAGGGTCAGCTAAAATCATTGGAAGATATGGAAAGAGATCATATTATGACTGCACTTCAGTCTTCAGGTGGAAAAGTTTCCGGGCCGGGCGGTGCTGCAGAGCTGTTGAAAATACAGCCACAGACTTTATATTCCAAAATGAAGAAGTTAGGAATTGACAAAGGGTATAAATAATCTGGAGCTGCTTTGAGAAAAAACGTAAGCTAATTTTTTATTTCAATTTTTTAATAATCACTCTTCAAATAGTTTGAGGATAAAATTATTATGCCTTACAATAATAAATCAATCAGGTAATTATGGAAAAAGAAACACTCAGAATAGAAGGATTCAGTGATGGTGTTTTTGCAATAGCCGTTACACTTTTGGTACTGGATCTTCACTTTCCTGAAGAAAATTCAATACAAAACGGGAATGATCTTCTGGTCTTTCTGAAGAATCAATGGCCGGCATTTCTGGCATTTATCCTTTCATTTTTCAGCATTTTCATCATGTGGGTAAACCATCATAAGATCTTCAAACAGATCTACAGCCGGAATTCGGCGATTATGTTTGCGAATGGGCTTATCCTTTTTCTGGTTTCAGCAGTTTCTTATCCTACCGCTTTGCTGGCAAGGTATTTTGACGGTGAAGCCTCTTCTGTTGTCGTGGCACTTTATACCGGTATTTTTGTCCTGATCAATCTTGCTTACAATTTATTATGGTTTCTGGCCACCCGTAACAAAAAGCTTTTGCGCCCGGGTATTACTGATGCGGCTATAAAAAAGATCCACAACAACTACGTGTATGGACTTCCTATTTATGTTATGGCATTAATCCTGTCGTTCTGGATCCCGGCCTTGTCGCTGCTGATCATTTTAGGACTTTGGATTTTCTGGGCATTGTCTTCTGGGAAAATAGAAATGGGGCTTGACAAACATTATTCAGATTCCCTGAAATAGTGCTTTTTCTCTATTCCAAGTTTCTGCATTTTGGATATCAGCGTGGTTGGAGGTAATCCCAGCAGTTTCGCCGCACCTGTTTCCCCGAAAATACGGCCGTTACATTTTTTGATTATTTTTAAAATATATTCCTTTTCAAATTCCTGTAACGTTTTAACCTGAAAATCCTGATCCGTGTTTTGAGCGTTCATAACTTTCGGAAAATCCATTTCCCTGATCATATCTCCTTTTGCTGTCAGCATGCTTCTTTCAACCATGTTTTCCAGCTCGCGGATATTACCCAGCCATGGATTGGTAATCATCATTTTTATGACGTTCTGAGAAAAACCATTAATCTTTTTGCCAGTTTTCGGGTATAATTTCTTTAGGAAATAGTCTGCCAGTAAAGGAATATCCTCTTTTCTTTCCCGCAAGGCAGGAAGTTGGATAGGAAAAACATTCAATCTGTAAAAAAGATCACTTCTGAACCGGCCTTCCGCCACTTCTTTTTCAAGATTTCTGTTGGTGGCCGTAATGATCCTTACATTCACCTTAATCCTTTTGTTTCCGCCGATTCTTTCAATTTCTTTTTCCTGAAGAACCCTCAGAAGCCTGGCTTGTAATTCCAGGGGAAGTTCACCAATTTCATCCAGAAAAATAGTGCTGTTATGGGCCTGTTCAAACTTCCCTTTCCGCTGCTCAGTCGCTCCCGTGAAGCTTCCTTTTTCATGCCCGAAAAGCTCAGATTCTATTAAGTTGGCAGGAATAGCCGCACAGTTTATCCTGATCATCTTCTTTCCCGAAAATTCCGAAAGTTCATGAACCGCCTGTGCTATAAGCTCTTTTCCCGTGCCCGTTTCTCCAAAGATAATCACATTGGATTGTGAAGGTGCTGCCTGTGAGATCTTTTCAAAAATGAGCTGCATGGCTTCACTTTGCCCCACAATTCCATGAAAGCCGTGTCTGCTTTCCTTTTCTTCTTCAGTTTCTTTCGGAAAATTCTGGATATTTCCCTGAAATGTTTTCAGTTGTTCCTGAGCATCCATATTATGGAGGGTAATGGAAAGCTGGGTAGAAATGCCATTTAAAATTCTTTCCGGAATTGTATTTCTTGAAATAAAGCTTTTGTAGAAAAGAAAGAGTACATTTTTACTTTCACTGACAGCCGGCAGTCCCAATCCGACAGCCATCCGCATTCCCGAATTTTTAGCTTCGGTAAAACAGGAAGGAAGGGGTGACAGTTCTTTAAGATCAAAAAGAAGAGGCTCCGCAGAATCAAGACAGTTTTTTACATACCTGTCAAGCTGTTGGTCTGTGGTATGGTTCTGATTTTCAATCTGGCCGCTGAATATTTCAATATTTCCTTTTACATCCCTGATCATCATACAATCATTGAATCCCAGTTCAGTTTTGAAAGATTTATGGATAACAAGCTGAAGCTGTTTCTTATCTAAAATGGTAGACAACTCTTTCGTTAAACGGGAAATCATAAGCTGTTCTTTCTGCATTTCCTGCAGGCGTTTCATCATTTCTGCATTGGGATCAGAAGGCTTACTCATAGAAAATTCTTACTTGAAAGTTTAAAGATAGGAAAAATTGAAAAAGATCTGCATGTGAATGGTTACAATACCTGAAATAAAAAAAGATGAACCATTAAAGTTCATCTTCAATATATTGAAAAAGAGATCGTTTTTTAAGATCTGATAAATTCCAAAAGGTCTTTGTTGATCGTCTCATGCTCTGTAGTCGGCATACCATGAGGGAATCCCGGATATGTGATCAGTTTTCCGTTCTTTAATAATTTAATTGATTTTAATGCAGCATTAGCAATAGGAACGATCTGGTCATCTTCACCATGCATCACCAAAACAGGAATGTCAACTGCTTTTAAATCTTCAGTTAAATCTGTTTCTGAAAAGGCTTTAATCCCATCATAATGAGCGACAATTCCTCCCATCAGCCCCTGTCTCCACCAGTTTCTCTGTACTCCGTCCTTTACATTCGCACCTTCTCTGTTGTAGCCGTAGAAAGGGAAAGTCAGATCATAATAAAACTGGTTTCTGTTGTTCATCGTCTGTTCCCTGATATTGTCGAAAACTTCCATAGGAACACCGTCAGGATTATTCTCACTCTTAACCATTACCGGTGGAATGGCGCTGATCAGAACCGCTTTCTTAGCTCTTCCATTGGAATATTTATTCACATAGCGGATTACTTCACCACCGCCTGTTGAGTGCCCGATGTGTACAACATCTTTCAGATCTAAAAATTCAACCAGTTCTGCAGCATCAGAAGCATATTGTTCAATAGTATGATTGTAGATATTCTGGCTGGAACGCCCGTGGCCTCTTCTGTCGTGGGTAACCACCCTGTAGCCTTTCTGTAAAAAGAAAATCACCTGTGCATCCCAGTCGTCTGATGATAAAGGCCATCCGTGGTGAAACATTAATACAGGTCCTTCTCCCTGGTCTTTATAAAAAATTTCTGTTCCGTCTTTTAATGTTAATGTGCTCATTGTTGTTTATTTTTAATGTTATAAATTGATTGTATTTAAATATTTTTCTGATTAATAGGCTGTGTTTTCACGTACCAACTGGAAAAGGTCTTCGGCACCGCCATTGAATTTATTTCCGTTAATGAAAAATGAAGGTGTTCCGTTCACTCCGCTGATGATGCCGCTTTCAAAGTCCGAGTCTACCTTTTCTGCTAATTCCTTCTTATGAATATCGGCTTTGAATTGGGGAATATTTAATCCCAGTTTTTCTGCAAGCTTTAACGGAAGATCAGCATTCAGGTATTCCTGGTTTTCATAAATGGCATCATGCATTTCCCAGAATTTTCCCTGCAAAGCTGCCGCTTCTACCGCCAGCGCTGCCGTTCTTGCATACTGATGCATTTCTGACAGAGGAAAATTTCTGAATACAAATCTGATCTGATCTCCGAATTCTTTCATTAATTCTTTAAGAATCGGATAGGCTGCTCCGCAGTAAGGACACTGATAATCCCCGTATTCTACAATGACTAAGCTGGCATCTGAGTTGCCCTGAGTGTGGTCAGCATTGCTGACTGATGGTTTAAGTGACATAATTATTTCGTGTTAAGGTTTTCTAATGCTTCTAAAATTCCGTCCGCGCCAGGATTGATGGCGGTGGGAGAGAGATAGCTCCATTCGATGAGGCCGTCTTTATTGATGACAAAAAGGGCTCTGTTGCATTCTCCTTCTTCGTCATTGTAAACACCATATTTCCTGGCTGTTTCTCCTTTGGCTTCAAAGTCTGCAAGCAGTGGAAAGTGCAGGTTTCTGGATTGTGAAAATGCCAGGTGGCACCATTTGCTGTCTACGGAAATTCCGAAAATCTCTGCATCATATTTTTTGAAATACTTCAGCATTTCGTTGTATAATGCCATCTGGTCACTGCACACAGGGCTCCAGTCTGCCGGGTAAAATGCAAGAATGACATTTCGTCCTCTGAATTCGGATAAGGTAATTTTCTGATCCGGGGTTGCAAATAATGTAAAATCAGGGGCAACCGTATTTTTTTCTAGCATAGGATTAGTTTTTAATCGTTGTAATTGGTATTGTGAATGCACAGATGAGCAGTAAGGCTGCCGGAAACATCAACGTCCAGTTTCCTGAATAAGAGAGCAGGAAAGGAGCTGCTGAAGCACCGGAGAGAAAGCCCATCCATAAGAATAACAAATGAAAGATATTTACTTTGTATTCCTTCCGCTCCTCTGCCTGATCACTCATGACAAAAAGAGCAGCTGTTCTTGCCAGGCTGTTTAAAGTTCCTGTCACAAAATCGGTGTTGATCTTTTGGTTACCCACCGATGTGACAATGGTATTCATAAGACCCATAGAGAAACCGATAACAGCTATAGACACTTCATTGGCAATATGCTCATAGTAATCAGTGATACTGTAAAGGATCATGATGCCGGAAACCGTGTAGAAGATCATCTTTGTGCTTCTGAGCTTCTTTGATAATGATAGACACGTTCCTGTATAAATCCCCGCCAGAAAAAAGCTGATTACAATGGCAGAACTGATGATAACACCATATTTTTCACTGAAAATTGCTGCACCTAACTGGGTCGTATTGCCACTCATAAAAGAAACATAGGTTTTCCATTGTATCAGCCCTGTAGCATCTGTATATCCTGCGATAAAAGCCAGGAATACTGCCAGCTTCTCCTGTATTCTGACGGTTCTGTCAGGGAGCAGGATTTTTGTTTCCGGTAGCACAGGCGCTATTTTCCAGGTTTGATGAATATTTTCTTTTCGGGAAATTCTTCTATTTCTCCTTCTTTCAGTCCGAAATTGGTGATGACCACATCTTTAGGGTTTCCTGCCAGCCATTCGCTGATATCAATGGATTCGTAGGTACCGTTATTAAATCCGATCAATACTTTACAGACGGTATCTCCTGTATTTTTGATATAATGTCCGGCTCCCATAGGCACATAGCCTACATCACCTGCATTGAACTGTTCTGTAACAGAAACTCCTTCTGCCAGGAATACCGACATTTCTGCCTGTCCGGATATAAAATACTGCCATTCGTCTGCATTCGGATGCCAGTGCATTTCTCTTAAAGCACCGGGCTGCAGCTCCAGTACAGAACCGGCCATTGTGGTGCTGATCGGAAATTCCTTACTCGTAACCAATCTCTGAAGACCACCACCGGGAATGATTCTTGGCTGTTGGGAATGCAGAGGATAGCGGTGAAGGCTTGTCAGCTCAATATCTGATTCCTCAGGACGGGCTGCGGCATTCACCGAGAGTTCGTCCGGAACAACTCCTGCCGCAAAGTAAACTTCTTTCTGAGGGAGTTCTGCTACCTCTTCAAGGCTCAGCCCTAAATTTTGTGCAACGATTTCAGGAGGCATACTTGAAACAAAGTCTGTAACGCTGAAGGTATGGTCTTCCGAAAAATTGCCGTTGTCAAAAATCAGGATAAAATGACATTCCTCTGTTCCGGTAGCCTGGATGGAATGTCCGTAGCCTTTCGGGAAATACCATACGTCACCGGGTTCAAAATTATCGGTATAACTCCGTCCGTCCGGATGGATAATCGTTGTACGTACCGTTCCTGAAATCACATACGCCCATTCTGCGGCATTGGCATGCCAGTGCAGTTCTCTCATGCTTCCGGGCTCTAATCTCATGGAAACTCCGGCAATACCTACAGAAGCAGGGAATTCTTTTACGGAAGCACCTCTTGTTGTACCACCGTCACTGGTACGCGGTTCTTTTTTTTCTAATTCGTATCTGAAACTTAATGATGATGGATTCATAGTATTATTTTTTTTGTGATTAATTCTCTTTGTTTTTGTTATTGTAAAGCTACTTCTGAATTTTACTTTTTCTTGATGTCATTCGGTGAAAAGGCAAAATGAGTCGTTGAGGATATAGAGGGGTTGCTACTTTTTTAAAAAGGCTGGTTGTATTGCCCTGTCAGTGCTTTATTTTCAATGCTTTTTGCAAAATTCGGGGTTTCCTCATGATTGTGGGCATCAGAAGCGGCCTGTCTGGATGCAGCGGCATCTGCAAGGTTGATTCCGTGTTCTTTCAGATATTTAAACATTTCGGGAGTGGCTGTCGCATGAATTTCATTGGTATAAAGACAGGTCTTTTCATCAATCTTTGTTACTTTCAGCTCCCATAAGACCTGAACTTTTGTGCGCCCGTTTTTGGTAATTGAATCCGAGATGGAAAGCATGCGGCAGTAATCGGGACGGTGAACATCTGCAACATAATGCTGAACCATCAGTGCATCTCCGATCGTTTCTACATTTAAAGACACTGGTTTGCCGTCAAAAGTAACTGAAATAGCAGCTCCGATATGCTGGGTAGAGCAGCGTTGGTATTCCGCATCCGGCAGATTAAGCAGCCAGTCTGCGATATTCACTTTTTCAATGGGTGCATTAATGATGACACTTACGCTTGAGTGAGATAGTGCGTTTTCGGGAGTTTGTAAGATTTCCATAGTTGTTGATTTTGATTGTGATGTTATTGATGATGTAAAGCTACAAACCGGTCATTTTAATTTTGCCTGCCGTTCGCTCAACAGGCGGAAAGTATCGTTGAATAAGCTGGTGGTGTTCAAATGGTAAAAGGACGAGGTTCCTGAAAACAAAAAAATCACTGTGGTTTACAGTGATTGATGAAGGATAATTTTTAAATAGGGTTATTTATACAGCCATTTTTTGATCAGCCTGGTATAATTGGGCATCACGGCAAACACCATCAGAAAAACAATGATTCCGGAATTGATAAATCCATCAGAATAATGATTGGGTGGAATATGTAAAAACCGTAAAAAAGGAATGATCAAAGCAGGAATAAGAACCGACAGCGGATAAATGGCAGACCAGGTTGCCAGAAACTGTTTCCAGCGTACCGGAACTTTATTCCCTTCATTTTCTGTCGTAAAAAGAAAATCAAGCCCGGATCTGATCTGGTAATGATCGTTTTTCCTGAACAGTGGATTCGCTTTCTCAATAAGCTTTTTCCGGTTATCCGACTCCATCCAGCTTTTAAGGTTGTTAATCGTATCAAAACGGATAATGACAGTGTACACAAAAGTCAGATCAGGAATCGGACGAATAATCTGCAGATCAATAAAGCCTTCGGAATGTTTAGTAACAGGAACAATTTCGTCCAGCCATTTTTCATACTGTGATTGTTTTCCATCCAGAATATGATGGGTAATCACTACGGAGGCACCCTGATTTTCCATAACTGATTTTTTATTGGTTAATTTAATATGCCCTTTTATATTGCCACGGAATTTCTGTTTCAACACCTAATGCTCTGGCTGAATGAATGGCAAAATAAGGATCTCTAAGATGCTCCCGGGCGATAATCACCAGATCTGCATCTCCATTGGCAATGATATCATTGGCCTGTTCTGCTTCCGTAATCATTCCCACAGCTCCTGTTAAAATCCCGGTCTGTTCTTTAATCGCTTTTGCAAAAGGAACCTGATATCCTGGAAATACTTTATCCTTGCTTACATTGGTAAATCCTCCGCCGGATGCTGTAATGAAATCTACACCGTTTTCTTTTAGGATTTCCGAAAGTCTGATACTGTCTTCCAGAGTCCAGGCTTCATCCGATTCTATATAATCAACTGCAGAAATTCTTACGAACAGAGGCATTTCAGCAGGAATAACTTTCCTGATTTCCTGAACGGTTTCTACAAGAAAACGGATTCTGTTCTCAAAGCTTCCGCCATATTCATCCTGTCTTTTATTGATGACTGCGGAATAAAACTGATGGAATAAATAACCATGGCCTGCGTGAAGTTCAATGGTATCAAAACCTGCTTCAACGGCACGAAGGGCTGCTTTAACAAATTTAGTCTTCAGTTCCTGGATCTCATCAATGGTGAGTTCTTCTGCAAAAACTCCGTTGAACTCGTGAGCTGAGGAGGATTTTACCGTCCAGGCACCTTCTTCCGGAGTTAGGGGTTTCATTCTTTCATTGGGATGTTTCAGGCTTCCTTTTCCTCCGGCGTGCCAGAGTTGAATTCCTATTTTGGCATTCTGCTCATGTACAAAATTCACGATGTTTTCCCAGGCGTTTTTCTGCTCATCATTCCAGATTCCTACATCAGATAATGTAGCCAGACCTTCTTCTGAAACAGCTGTACATTCGGTAAGAATTAATCCTGCACCGCCAACAGCACGACTTCCGAGATGGACAAGGTGCCAGTTGCCGGGAATTCCGTTTTCAGCACTGTATTGCTGCATTGGAGATAATACAATTCTGTTCTTTAGGGTAAGATTGCGAATGTGTATGGGTGAAAATAAATTCATTTTTTCTTTTTTTTAAATTGTTTTTGAAAATGCTTCAGCTTCTGAAACTGCTTCTGTCAAAACTTTCTGTACTTCTGCCAGTATTTTTTGCAGATCAGGGTTTCCTTCTGATGCTGTTTCAAGAATATCAAGTTTTTCTTTTAAAAGAGGATGTAAACCCATAATGGCAATGCTTGATTTCAGATCGTGAGCCCAAAGTTTCACCTCCTGAAAATCTTTGTTTTCGTAAGCCTCTATCAGTTTCTGTAGATGATTGGGAATGTTCTCAATAAACTGTTGCGAGACCATTTTTTCGAAACTTTTGTCGCCGCCGCTCACCGTCTGCATATAAGAGAGATCAATATACTGATAGTCAGATGATGGATTTTCGGTTTTCTTTTCGTTTTTATTATTTTCTTTAAACCCGAGTTTCGAAATTAGCATAAACAACTCTTCTTCATTGACAGGCTTAGGAATATATTCGTTCATCCCACGGCTCAGGCATCTTTCTCTTTCCCCTGCCAGCGCATGGGCGGTCATTGCGATGATCGGAATATCCAGTTTGAGTTCTTCCCGTATTTTTTGGGTGGCAGCATATCCATCCATCTGCGGCATCTGTATATCCATTAAAACCAGATCGCATGCATTGCTTTTGAGATAGCTTACTCCTTCAAGACCATTCGATGCAATATGAAAATCAATATTCCACTGGGAGAGCAAATGTTTCATCAGGCTTTGATTGATCACATTATCATCAACCACCAGTACTTTCAGGGGCGTATTGGACTTATCTTTAAAATAGTGGGGATCAACAGTTGGAATGACAGTAAGCTGTTCCTCAGCAATTCCGTAAGGAATATAGAAATGAAAGGTAGTTCCTTTGCCCTGTTCACTGCTTACTTCGATGTTTCCGTTTTGCAGTACAATCAGGCTTTTCACGATGGATAAGCCTAATCCTGTTCCGCCGTAATTTCTTGTCGTTGAATCTTCTCCCTGGTTGAATCTTTCGAAGATTTCTGTAAGCTTTTCTTTGTCAATTCCAATTCCCGTATCTGAAATTTTAAATCCCAGAATAGCTTCCTTCTCTGTTTGCTGTTTACTGTAGATTTCAACAGAAATATTTCCCTGATGGGTAAATTTTATGGCATTTCCGATGAGGTTCACTAGAATCTGGGTCAGTCTTGTGGCATCTCCCACCAATGTGTCAGGAATGGAAGGATCAATCGTACTGGAAATGGTAAGTCCTTTTTCTTTGGCCCTTTCTGTAAAAAATGTTTCCACGGAATTAACCAGACCGTTGATGCTGAAAATTCCCGGGGTAATGCGCATCATTCCTGCTTCTATTTTGGATAAATCAAGAATGTCATTAATGATGGCCATCAGGTTTTCTCCGGAACGCTGTATTGAAGAAACAAATTCTGCTGAGGTTTCGTCCAGTGGACGTTTTTGTAGCAGATTGGTAAACCCGAGAATTCCGCTTAAAGGAGTTCTGATTTCATGGCTCATATTGGCAAGGAAATTTTCTTTGGTCTGTGCTGCTACCAACGCTTTTTTCTCGGCAATATCAAGTTCGCTTATAAGTAATCTCTGGCGTTTGAACTGACGAAGAATGTGATATCCAACAACAGACCCGCCCAAAATCAGTAAGATCAGTATTGAGATGTCGTAGAATCTTGCTTTCTGCCCCATTTCCTCACTTTTCTGGCTGAGTTCAACCATATTCAGCTTTCTGCTTTCATATATTTTAGCCGTGATGCTGGTGATTTCATTAGAAATTTTTCTTGCACGCGGATTGGCAATGGAGGTATTATCGTCCATGTTTCCAACAGAAAGATAACGGTGCAGGAGTTTATCTTTGGTTGTTTTCTTTTCCATGGCAAGAACGCTTAACCTGTGGATCAGCTTTTCTTCTTCGGCGTTTACATTGTCTTTGGAAAGAGAATCCAGGAAATTTTCAATCTGACTGATTTTTTGGTCGATGCCTTCAAGATGGGTGGTATCATTCGTTGCAATGGAAGCTCTGATTCTGCTTTCCACCCCCAGAATATCACGGTCAATCTCCCGTAAATGATTGCTTGAACGCAATTCGCTCAGCAAGGTATTGTTATTCTGAATCAGCGCCTTGGTATTTCCTGCAGAATTGAGCTGAACAGCTATCAATAGAAGTGAGCCCGCAATAAAAGTCAGGATAATAAAATAGCTGAATCGTTTGTTATCCATTACTGAAGATATATTTTTCATAAATAACGGTCTGATTTTAAGATAAAAAATTCCGGTGAAGAGTCGGAGGTACTCCGGATCCATTCACAAATAGAGATCAAAAGATGGACAAACATGCCAGATGTCTGTCAATGCTAAAAGACATTCATTCTTGTATTGAGAGCCTTACGGTACGCATCCGCTACGGGAATGAATTTACCATTGATCATAATACCGCCGTCCTGAAGGGTGTCAATTTTGCCTACAGAAACAATATAGGAACGGTGGACTCTTATAAAATGATCCTTGGGAAGACGTTCTTCGGCAGTTTTCATTTTACCGTGAATGGCAAACATCTTTTCCTTGGTGTAAAACTTTACATAATCACCCATGGCTTCTGCGTAGAAAATATCATCCAGCTTTAAGCGTCTTGTAATATTGGAATCCCTTACAAAAAGAAACTCATCTCTTGTGATTTCCACATTTTCTTTTCTGCTTTCAAGAATCGTCTGTGCCTTGCTTACAGCCTGCAGAAATCTTACCGGCATAATGGGCTTCAGAAGGTAATCTGCAATATTAAGCTCAAAGGCTTCCAGCGCATATTCTTTTTTTGAGGTCGTGAAAATGATGATGGTCTCTTTACCAGAAAGGGTTTTCGTGAGTTCAATCCCTGTCATTTCCGGCATTTCTATATCAAGGAATATCAGATCGACGGAATTGGACTGAAGGTAATGATAAGCTTCTATGGCATTGGAAAACTCGCTGACAATGGAAAGATCCGGAACCTGTTTGGCGAGATGGGCTAATGTTGTTCTTGCAATATCATTATCATCCACGATTAAGGCTTTCATAGGTATAGTTGTTTATGATTCACACAAAGATAATTATAACTTTTTTATTTTATGTTATCTGAAATAGGAGCGGATCATCCAGGCCATTTCTTCATGGGTCTCCATCAAACCTGTAATGAAATCACTGGTACCATAATCTTTGTACTTTTCTGCAAATGGAGTGATGTTTCCGCGGAGAAATTCAATGATGCTTTCATGGTCACTTAATAAATCTTTCATGTATCCGAAGCCATCGTTTGTTCTTTCACTGTATTCCGTTAA
The DNA here is from genome assembly GCF_020733145.1 of Chryseobacterium sp. X308. Taxonomy (NCBI): domain Bacteria; kingdom Pseudomonadati; phylum Bacteroidota; class Flavobacteriia; order Flavobacteriales; family Weeksellaceae; genus Chryseobacterium; species Chryseobacterium sp. X308. The sequence goes on along the minus strand of NZ_JAJFZH010000002.1, from coordinate 154,406 downwards.
ATGAGTCAGTTCCAGATAGGTTTTCATAGTCGCCGGTGCATAATGTCCGATTTTACGCATCCGTTCTGCAACGCTGTCAATCAGTTCATCCAGTTGTTTGTACTGTTCTTCAAAGAAAATGTGATTGGCATGGAAGTTATCTCCGGTTACGTTCCAGTGGGCATTTCTTGTTTTGATGTAAAGCAGTGTTTCATCTGCTAATAGTTTTGCTAATTGTTCTGCAACAGCTTCTGTGTTTTTTTCTGTAATTCCGATTTTTGTTTTCATAATAATAAGATTTTAGTTGAGCATTATTGCCTTTTTCTGATGTAAAGGTCAGTCATAATCCTGGAAAACAATCTGTATTTTCGGCGAACGGGCAGAATCAGTCGGTGAAAAGCGGACAATTTCCACTTTCCATAAGTTTCAAAATAATATAGCACATAATTTTATCAACTGCAGAGATGCTTCCTTAAAAAATCAAGACTGCCTTCAGCCAGCTCCCGGGCATCATGAGGTGATTTCTGCCACAAAGAAACCTGTTCCTGCATTCCGGCAATTGAAGAAGAGAAATTTTCAAGAACGAGATTCCCTTCAAAATTGATCTTTTTCAATGCCGAGAAAAACTCTTCCCAATTGATGGTCCCTTCTCCCAGCATGCCCCGGTGAGATTCTGTAACATGAATATGCTTCAGCATTTTTCCGGAATTGATAATCGGATCATAAAAATTATTTTCCTCAATATTCATATGAAAAGTATCAAGGTGGAGGAAAAGATTATTTTTGCCTGTTTTCTTTATAAGTTCCAGGACATTTTCTGCCGTATTGCAGACATAGGATTCATAGCGGTTAATAGGCTCTATGGCAATATCGATACTTTTGGTTTGGGCGTAATCCGCCACATTAGACCATACATCAGCAATGATTTCTTTTTCGTTTTCTGTGAGTGGTTTTCCGGTAAAAACACCGATTCCGCCATGCAGGACACCAGCCAGAAGATGGGTTTCCAACTCATATACTTTATCGATGGCTTTTTTGATAAGCTTTTCCGCTGCTTTGGGATAAAACGCAATGTGAGCATCTTTGGGTAGGTTCAGTGAGCATACTGCTTCCAGATGGTTGTCTTTCAGTTGTTTTTTTACGGTTTTGGCATCAAAATCCATTGATCCGGGCAGCAGAATTTCGATCAGATCAAAGCCAGCCTGAGCCGTTTTTTCTATCGCATATTTCCCTGATTCCGCATTCCATAACGGAGTGATCCAGGAGAGTAGGGAAGCCCCTAATTTTATATTCATTATTTTTTTTTTATTTAATTTAAAAAATCCACCATTCTGTTCGTATTCCGAAATAAGTCCCATATCTTTTGGCTCCTGACTGCTGTAAAAACGGTGAGTAAAGACTTTTCATGGCCTCATCATTATATCTTGATACTTCTGCAATAAAACGGATGTGGGGTCTTGCCCAGACGCTTCTTTCAGCGGTAGGTACGATGGTAGGAGCTAAAACCAGCTTCATCATTGATGCTGCATCCTGGGTTCCGTTTTTACGGGTTGCATAGTGAAACTCGGAGAGAATATGAAACCAGTTGTTGTAATAATAAGTGGCTCTGATTCCCGTATTAAACTCTGTTTTTTTGTTGAAAATTTCACGGTTATAATAGTCCATCGCTTTATCAGTACTGGTTGATCCTCCTTTGCTTTTGGTGAAAACCGCATAGGGATTAAGTGACCAGCGGTTTGAGATATTCCAGAGGAAATGTTCAACAACCGTAAAAGAGTAAGCCCCTTTATATGTTTTTGTGGTCTCATCAGGAGCTCCGTAGGTTCGCCAGGTCTGTGTATTACCATTATCACCTCCATTGGCAATTCCTGTCCCGTACCTTACAGAAAGCTGATTGAATGAACCCGGAATTGTTGTTGGAATATCTGAATTTAATTTAGCTCCAAAAACCCAGCCCTGATCCGATGGATATTGCTCTACAGAATTTTCCCCTGATTTTTCTACATGATGAAATTCTGCCAGTAATTTCAGCTTGTGCTTTGTATTTTTAAATGGAAGGGTCTGCTCAAGGACAAAAACCTCCCTTTGCCTGTAGATCAGGTTTTTTGATCCGCTGATCACATTGGTGTAAGAATAAGGAGTGGAGTTGCTGGCTGCAGTATCAATAGCTGCCGGGAAAAACATTGAAAACCTTGTATTTTTATGTCTTAGTCCCCAACCGGTTGCGGAATGGTCATCAAAATAAAAGTAATCTGCAATGTGAATGTCATCATATCTCAGCCATCTTGATCCCGCCCAGACATCCCAGTCACTTCCCATAATGTTTCTTGCTTCAACAAAGGCTTCCGGCAAGGCAACAATCATTCCCTGATTAGATTTTGAGTCTACATTTCCCAGAAAAGTCCCTCCTGAATAAAAGCTCAGTCTTGCCTGCATATCGATCTTTGTACTTTTTGTACTGTCACCGTTCACCACCGGGCTAAAATGGAAGGCTGGTAAGAAATCTACATAATCTCCCTGATCCATTCTGCCTCCTAAAGATCCCTGGTTGTTCAGATTCAGCTGTCTTCCTGTTTTTCCATCGGCATTCGGAGAATAACCGGCTCCGATTCTTCCGGTTGTTCCGAAGGAAAATTTTTTATTGGTTATCGTGATCTGGGCATTAATTTCCCTGCCAGCACATGTAAGTAACATGAGCCAGGCTAATAAAAGCTTTGTTTTCATAGGGATTATTTAAGTGTTTTAGGCTTGTAGTACTTTAATGCAAATAATAAAATAACAACATAGCAAAGAATAGGAAGCAGATATGCATGAGCAATATCTTTTTCAGCAATTCTTCCCATGATCGGTGGAAAAACAGCTCCTCCAAACATTGCCATAACCAGGAATGAGGAAGCCTGCTGAACTTTAGATCCTAATCTTTTAAGCCCAAGACTGAATATGGTAGGATACATCACACTGAGGAAAAGGTTGAGCAAAATAAGGCTTACAAATGATATCCATCCGAAACTTTGGGAAATAATCAGGCACAGAACGATATTACATGCGGTAAAAATAGCCAGCAGTTTGTTGGGAGCGATAAATCTCATCAGGAAAGTTCCGATAAATCTTCCGATCATCATCATGGCCATACTTAAAGAAAAGTAATAGGAAGCCTGTATTTCCGGAAGGTGCATTTTTTCGACACCGTAATTGATAAAATAAGCCCAGGTTCCGCCCTGTGCGGCAATATTAAAAAACTGGGCAATAACTGCAAATATAAAATGTCTCTGTTTGTAAAGTGGCGCATGTGGATCTGATACGGAAACATCTTCTCCTTTTTCATTGTCTGAAATGATGATATCTTCCGCATGAGGGTCTTTCAGATCAGGAACTCTGATAAAGCTGAAAATAATGGTAATCGCGAGAATGACAATCCCAATCCAGGTATAAAGATTTTTTACCGAATCCAGCGAGCCTGATCCTGAATCAGGAGTTCCGAAAATAAAATATCCGCCTAAAAGAGGACCGATAATAGCTCCCAGACCATTAAAAGACTGGGCAAAATTAACCCTCTGATCACTCGTCCTTTCATCCCCCAAAGCGGCTACAAAAGGATGGGCTACCGTTTCAAGGGTTGCCATTCCCATCGCAAGAACAAAAAGAGCCAGTCTGAAAAAGTTAAAAGAAGATGTATTGGCTGCCGGAATAAACAAAAAAGATCCCAGTGCAAACAATGAAAGTCCCAGGATGACCCCTAATTTATAACCGAACTTTTTCATAAACAGGCCTGCCGGAACGCCCATCAATGCATATGCCCCAAAAATGGAAAGCTGTACCAGCCCTGATTTGGACTTCGAAATGTGAAGAACGTTTTGGAAATGCTTATTCAGAACATCACCCATGGTAAGGGCAATAGCCCAGAAAAAGAATAAGGAGGTAACAAAGGACAGGATGATATAGTATTTCTTATCTGTAAATTTTGGAGTATTCATATCGTATGTTTTTAAGAGGTTTTACAGCTGTTTTTTTCTCTGAATGCCTTGAATTCTTCATAGGTATAATCCGGACATGCTCCTGATTTCGAAGTGATAAAGGCTCCCAGTGAAGTTGCCTGTTTTATGATCTCTTCCGGCGATTTTCCCTGAATTCTTTTAGACAGGAAGCCGGCCAGAAAAGAATCGCCACTACCTACCGTATCTGCAATTTCAATATGGACAGCAGGAAAATTATAGGCAGTATCCCCCACAAAATATCTTGCGCCTTTACTTCCTTTGGTAAGGACAATTTCATTCAGGTTGAAATAAGCCTGAAGATGTTTAATACTGGTATCTTCATCAATATAGTCTTCACCGAGATATTCAAGAATGGTTCTGAGCTCTGCCTTATTCATTTTAACAAGATCAGATTTGTGCAATAATTTTTTAATGAATTCAAAATCGATGAAAGGAGGGCGGAAATTAACATCAAAAACCCTGAACTTTGAATATTCCAAAAGTTGCAATAGTGTATTTTGGGAAGCTTCACTTCTTGTGATCAGACTTCCAAAAACAAATGCTTCTGAATTTTGAATCAGTTCTTTGTGTTCCGGCAGAGGTTGGATATAGTCCCAGGCAACCTCCTGTACAATATCATATACAGCTTCACCATGCTCATCAAAATCAGCAATTACAGTTCCTGTAGCCTTTTCCTGGTCTACCTGAATGAAATCTGTTGTTATTCCCCAATTCTGAATTTGGTTAAGAAGGCGGTGCCCTAATTCATCATTTCCTATACGGCTTAGCATTTTGGTGTCGATTCCCATTTTAAAAAGATTGTAGGCAACATTAAATGGCGCACCACCAGCTCTGGATCCGGAAGGGAAGATGTCCCACAGAACCTCTCCGAAACATACCACGTGATTTAATTTATTTTTTATCATAATAGGTTAAACGTTTAAGTTGTTATTTAAAAAAAATGATTGATATAGATTTGATTATTTTAAAGATGCTTTGGCAACCAGTTTGGCGGATAATGTTATTCTTTTTCCTGTTGCTGCATAATGGTTAATTTGCCCGTCCAGAAGCTTGATAGCCTCTTCAGCCATTTCTTCAATCGGCTGCTGGATGTAAGTAATCTCCGTAGGGAAGAGGTCATAGGCATCCGTTTCATCAAATGCCAATACTGAGACCTGTTCCGGGACTTTTATATTGTTTTTAACGAGATAGGAAAGCCCTGCTACCGCAAGTTTATTACTGGAAAAATATAACGCAGTATTTTCAGGAGTTTTCCCCAACGTATTTTCAAGCTTAGAATGTACTTCCTGCACTATATTTTCCAATCCTACAAGAAGGTATTGAATTTCAACTGTTTTGCTGGAAGAGCTTACCGCTTTCTCAAAGCCATGCTGGCGGTCCAGAAGGTGTGGAAGATCAGTTTCATAGCCAACGTAGATCATTTTGTCAAAGTTCTTATTAAGAAGCAGGCTGGCTGTACTTTCTGCAATCTCCTGGTTATCAATGGTAATTCCGGGAACAGAAACCCCTTTAAGATATCTGTCAATCGTTACAACAGGATATTTAATATGAATAAGGTTTTCAAGTGTCTTTTCTGATCCTGCTACGGGAGCAACGATCATTCCGTCTACCTGCTGCTGTGAAAAGAGTTCGGTAAGTTTTTTAAATTTTTCTGCATTTTCATCAGAACTGCCGATGATCAGGGTATAACCCAACTTTAAAGCTTTATCTTCAAGGTTTCTTGCCATATGGGAATAGAAGTCATTGGAGATATCCGCCACAATTAATCCAAGAAGCTTTGTTTTATTGGTTTTCAAACTTTTTGCAATCTTATTGGGAGTATAGTTAATCGTTTCAGCAATTTCGAAAATTTTTTCCCGGGTCTCCTCACTGATACGCTGCCCTTCCTTTCTGTTAAGAACATAAGATACGGTGGCTACGGAAACTCCTGCCAGTTTAGCAATATCTTTTATGGAAGACCTTTTCATTTTGTTTTTTTAATGCACAAAAATATTTCAGAAAATAGTAAAAAAACAATAGCAGTTTTTTTTGGTGGTTTCCGAAAAATATGTAATTTCGCACTTTTTTTAAAAATAATCAACATCTTCATTATCAGCGTCTTACTTTATTGTTGTCTTTTTTTTAATATGAATAAATTGTTAACTTATTGAATGCAGAGATTAAATTTAGGTTAAACGTTTATCCAATAAATTTAATTTTTAAATTTAAACAGCTGGAAACTAAGTTTTATATCCTAGTAGTTAATAAGAAATTTTGCGGGGCTAATGGCAGTTGTTACTTTAATAGATGAAAATGGATGGAATTAGGGTATGGTAATTATCAATATTACTTATTAACAAACGAAAAAGTCTCAACATTCTTTTGAAATCTCAAAAAACTATTGTTTTTAAATCTTAAAAATTTCAATAAAAACAAGTTTGGAAGTTTATAAACAATTAACAACACTCATCGTATTATGAAATTTTAGTGAATTTAATTGTTTTTTTATTAATACTTGTGTTGTTTTGTAATGTTAGAGTTGTTGTTAAAAACCAAATTTATTTGGTTTTATTATATTAAATTTGTTTATTTGCTATTAAATTCACTTTGAAGCATTTAATATATAGAAAATATAATAAAATAATATTAACCGTTTTATTAACCATTTTAAAATTTATTTGATGAAAACAAAATCATTACAAAAATTAGGAAGTTTTAAACTTCAAAATGAAAAATTATCAACAGTTTTAGGAGGACAAGGAGGTCCTGCTTTGCCTTCTTATGACTTGGGTTTTCAGGCAACTGGTGCGGGAGAAATGTGTTATAATGGACAGTGTCTGTCTTATTCAAGTGATGCTTTTTATCCTGATGGAAGCTATAAGTATGTCAATGTTAATGATGTCCCTGACAAATCGTGTTAAAAACATTTCTAAGAGGCTGTCCAAAATGGTCAGCCTTTTTAGTTTTAGCAATTTAATATGTACTGAGAGTCTCGATTAGTAGATTCCAACAACATTATAAAGGCTTTTTCAAATTCTTTTTTTAATTATGAAACAATCAATATCGTACATCTTTCTATTCATATCTATTTTATGTAATTCTCAAGCTTTAGAGTTAAAAGATAAAAACCTTGTTAGATATTATGAGTTAATAAATGAAGCAGAAAATAAAATTGTTAATAATGAATTGCTTAAAGCAAATAGTTTATACAAGGAGGCATTTCGTGAATTTAAATATCCACATGCTAAAGATTTGCATAATAGTATGAGAGCTGCTTTAAAGACAAATGATTTAGAAGCTGCCTATGCACATTACCAAACTTTAAAATGTCTAGGAAAGAAATTTGATGATGATTTTTTAATAAATAATTTTAAAAACATTGAAAACTATAAAACAATACTTTGTCAAGATAAGATAGACTTGAATTATAAGAAAAGTTTAGATTCTTTAGTTAATATAGACCAGCATTATAGGAAGTTATCAAGAGGAAATTATCAAGCATACAAGGATGATCTTACTAAAATTGATAGTATAGCTTCTGTTAACCTATTGAAACTTATCCGAAAAAAAGGGTTCCCTAATGAATATAATATAGGATTAGAAATGAAAAGTTGGGTATATTTTCATGACTTCTACCTTATCATTTGGCATCAGCTAGCGAGCAATTTATATAGCCCTCAAAGAGTAAATTTTTCCGATGAAATAATGAAGGCTTTAAATAAAGGTAAAATCAGACCTGATATTGCAGGCTTTCTACTTGACTTAAATAATAACACTAAAAATTATTCTTACTTTAAAATTTCTCAATTTGTTGCAAACGATGGGAAAATTGATTGCTGTTATGTTAGTAAAGATTTTTTACCAGAAAATAGGACAGAAGTATCTCTAAAGAAAATAAGAGAGGTTAATGAGAAAAGGAAGCAAATAGGCTTGTCATCAACGGAAGATGAAGTTCGTAAAAGTATTTTCTATTTGAATAATAAAGATTATGTTTTCTCAAACAATGTTATTGAAGGATGGAATTTTAACAATAGTAATGATATTGAAGTGTTTAAAAAGAACTTAATTAAGTTGGATGATACTACTCATTAGTTTAGATAATGATACTATGACCGATGAAATTTGTACTTGGTTATCGTATCAAAATAAAGAGTTTGTTCGTTTAAGTGAGAACCAGCATATTAATAAAGTTTTTTTTGATTTTGATAGTAATGTTTTCAGAATTTCTATTGGAGAAATTGAGTATAAATTAGAAGACTTCAAATCAGTATTTTATCGAAATGGGGGAATTTATTATGATACAATAACAGGTGAAATAGATAATAATTTAGTTGATTTTTATAATTCTGAACTCAAATCTATATCGGAGTTTATTTACAATTATTTTAAAGTAAGTAGGGTTCGTGTCTTTGGAAACCTCTTTACCAAGGAAGTTAATAAGTTAGAAGTTTTATTTTTGGCAAAATCTCTTGGTTTAAAAATCCCCGATACTTATATTTTATCAAGATTAAATGACTTGGTACTGATTGATAGGTCTCACGTTTATATTACAAAGGCAGTTTCTGAAATGAAACCTATTATCGTTGAAAATGACTTGTATCTGAATTATACACATGAAGTAGACCTAAATAATATTCATGATAAAAAAGAAAATATTATACCTTCATTGATCCAAAGAAAGATTGATTGTGTTTATGAAATAAGGGTATTTTTTTTTGAAAAGCAGATTTGGGCAATTGCTACATTTGATTTTTCAAATAATGTCGATATTAGAAACATAAGAGAGAAGGACAAAAGATATCTTCCTCTTGAGCTTCCATCAGAATTGAAAAGGAAAATTTTAAAATTAGCAAAGAAACTGAACTTAAAATGTGGAACGGTGGATTTGCTGAAGTCTCATGATGACTATTATTTTTTGGAAGTTAATCCATTAGGACAATTTCACCAAGTCAGTTACTATGGAAACTATCAAATAGAAAAGCATATTGCAGATTTATTATGAAGGGAAAAAAAGAATTACAACTAAAAGGAATCGAATTTTCTCTACAAAAATGGAAGAGAAGTAACAGTGTATCTAAGGTTAAATATTCTGAAAATAAAGATAAAAAAAGTGGAAAAACAAAGATTTTCCGTTCACAAAAACATTATTCCCTTTTGTATTAGTATGTTTTTAAAGTTATTTGACTCGGTTAAAATTGTCAGAGGAGCTAAAAATGCTATTATTTTTGATGCAAGTACCGGGTTTTTGCAATTCATCCCTATTGCATTTTTTGATTTACTATCAAATGAACATCAAAACTACTTTATATTAAAAAAACAATTGGATAACGACAGCTTGGAAGTTTTAGAGGAGTATATTAATTTTATTATAGACAATAAGTTAGGAGTTATTCTGAATACTAAGAAAGAATTATCAACTTTTCAGAATACATCAGAATTTAAAGAAACTCCTACTTTTGTTGATTATTTAATTTTGGATATCAACAGTTCAGATGTCCTAGATGATGTGCTGTTACAACAAATTTGTGATTTGAGAATTAAATATCTACAAATCAGATTTTCAGAACTGGAATTAAACGATATAATAAAAGTAATTAGAAAATTAAGCTTGCTTAATGATTCAAGTATTAATGAACTTTCACTTGTTGCAAATTATGACTTACAATTGGTTACATTTATCAAAGAGAATCAGTATAGCATTTCTAATAAATTCCTCCATTTTATATTGCATTCATCCAATGAACAGGGTTCTCAAACTTTAGAACATGTTCAACTAAGTATCATTAAAAATAGAATTAATATCCCTCTAAGTTGTGGATTGGTTGATTTAAAAAATATTAATTTTAATCGTAACTTTTATCTTGAAGCCAAACAGTACAACAGCTGTCTTAACAAAAAAATATCAATTGATGTAAATGGGAACATTAAAAATTGCCCCTCCATGCCTCAAAGTTTTGGAAACATTAAGGATACAACATTAGAAAATTCTTTAAATCATCCTGAATTTAAAAAATATTGGAACTTAACCAAAGATAACATTGAAGTCTGCAAAGATTGTGAATTTCGGTACATTTGCACTGATTGCAGAGCTTACACCGAACAAACAAGTTTTAACAAAGAAGGACTTGATACTTCCAAACCCTTAAAATGTGGCTACAATCCTTATACTGGTGAATGGGAAGAATGGAGTACAAACCCTCTGAAACAAAAAGCAATTGAGTCTTACGGAATGCAGGTTTTTCTCAAAAAATAAAAATTACCATTATTGTTCTGCAAATTAAACATTCAACAATATTAAATGCTATTGCTGATAAATAAAAACCCTGCAACTCATATGAATTACAGGGCTTATTTTTGAGAATACAGTCTTTTAACTTAAAATATCACATGGCGCAACACAGATCACCCATGGACATCTTTTGATTCCCGGAGGTGGGCAGCATGCTTCAGAGCAGCTTGTCGCTCCGCCATTAATATTCCTCAACTGGTCTCTTGAAATTTTTTTTAAATTTTTCATAGTCAAGTAATTGCATTAAACCTAAAACTAAGGCTGGTTTCCACCACCACATCCGTCGTAAGGCATGCACTGCCACTTACCATCGATTAAGCATAGCTGACCGCCTCTGCAGTCAATTCCTCCCTTAATTGTTTTCAATTCTTTTCTTTCGATTTTCTTTAAATTTTTCATAATAAATTGTACGTTTAGTTCAATTCGAAATTAATAAAATTTTATCAACTATGGTAGAATTATTGTAAAGTTTTTATTTTTTAGTTGCTTAATCGTAGAATGATTGAAGTTTATTTTATGTAATGAAGTAAAATGTTTTTTGGGGATAAGTTTAAACCAATCCTTAAACTATTCCTCCCATTTCCATAAAATCTTGTCCTGTGACAAGTCCGTTTTCCGATCGGGTTGGTACCTTTGACTTAAAATTAATCCACCAAATCTGATAATATTATGAAAAGTTTATTCAAATTCTCTGCAGTATTGCTCTTTATTATTATCCTTGCCACCTCTCCGGTATATGGACAAAAAATAAAACCTTCTGAAAGCGGTTATGCGCCTGCCAACGGAATCAAAGTGTACTATGAAGTTTATGGTAAAGGAAAGCCTGTTGTGCTGTTACATGGCGCTTTCATGACGATTGATTTGAACTGGGGTGAATTGATCCCGGAATTGTCCAAAAACAGAAAAGTAATAGCCATCGAATTACAGGGACACGGACACACGCCTTTTTCAGAAAGGAAATTATCACATGCTATTTTAGCCAGTGATGTTACAAAGGTAATGGACTATCTGAAAATTGACAAAGCAGATGTGGCAGGCTACAGCTTTGGAGGTGAAGTGGCCTATAAGCTGGCTATTCAAAGTCCGGAAAGACTGAACAAACTGGTTATCATTTCATCAACCTATAAAACTAACGGGTGGCTGCCCGAAGTAAATAAAGCTCTTGAAGGAATGAAACCTGAACTCTTTACAAACAGCCCTATGCATACTGCCTATAATGCTGTAGCACCTGATAAAACAAAATGGAAACCATTTCTGGAGCAGATGATGGCTTCTGCCGGGCAGCCTTTTGACCTGGGTGATGATAATATCTCTAAAATTCCTGTGCCTGTCTTAATCATAGCTGGTGATAATGACGGATTGGATAAAACAGAACTTTCAAAAACCTATAAATTATTGGGAGGTGATGTTTTTGCAGATATGGGCGAATTACCAAAATCCCAGCTGGCTATCGCTCCGGGACAAACTCATGTGAGCCTGATGATGCAGACGGCAATGATTCTGAATTATCTTAATGGTTTTTTGAAATAATAGAATGCCATCAAAGAATTGAAATCTGTTTATAAAGTTCAAAATCTATACTATGAATACAAAATTTGAGGCAGGAATTAATATCGCTATCAAAATTCCCAAAAATAAATATGAAAAAACAGTTGCCTTCTACAGAGAAATTCTAAAATTAGAAGTGGAGGAAAGGTCCATTAATAATCCTACTGTTTCCAGGACTCACGAAGTAAAATTCGGGAATAATATTATTTGGCTGGATTGTGTTGATAACTATACCCATTCTGAAACATGGCTGCAGCTTACCGTTCCCGATGTAGAAGCTGCTACACAATATCTGCTGTCAAACGGTGTGGAAACCTGTGACGAAATAGAAGAGCTTCCTGAAAATATGCACTGGATTACCGATCCTGCCGGTATCGTGTTCAATTTACAGGAAAGAAAATAGCCAAAAACAGAAATACAATGTAAAAAATTGCTTAAAAGGGGGCTTTAACCAAAATTTTAATACCTTTAGCCATCAAATCATTACAATTTAAAATATTTTTATGCAGACGAGACCATTTCATTTCATTGTCACCATCTTTTTTCTGGTATTAAGTGCAACTGCATTTTCACAGAAAACAGCCGCGTTAGGTTCTTTACTGGACAAAAACTCAGAATTCATATTCCCACAGACTCCGGATAAAATTTCAAAAGCATTGAACGTAAAAACTGGTTTTTATGAAGATGCCAACGAAGAAAAATATGCAAAATGGCCCATGAAAACAGGATTGGAGCTTTATTGCAGCCTGGGAAAAGACAATAGTATCAATGAGATGTTTTTTGTGACTTCAGACAATAAACCTGTCATCGTGGAAGGACTTCCTTTTGGTCTTGTTCTGAATAAAAGTACATTACAGGACAGTAAAACGAAGTTCGGTAAGTACAATGCCAAAATACAAAAATCGGGAGCAGACAGTGAATTTCCTGGAGGTTCAAAACTGGTTTTTAAAAAAGGGAAACATTATACAACATTGCTTTTCGACAGTAAGAACCTGTTAAAATCAATAGGTTTAACAACAGAACTAATGGATCCCGCAGCCAATTGAGTACTGAAAAAATTATATAATTATAGTATCCGTCATTATTGACGGATTTTTTTATCCTCAGACGGCGTTAACTTTAAAAGAAAATCTATATCGTCAGTCCATGGTTATTTTTTACCTCAGCCATCACAAACGTACTGTGCGTGCTGCCGATAGAATCTACGGATCCCAGCTTGTTAAATACAAAATCCTGATAATGCTTCATATCCCGAACCTGAACTTTCAGAAGGAAATCAAAATCTCCGGAAATATTATAGCATTCGGCAACTTCTTCAATTTCTAAAATTTCTTTTACAAAATCATACCCCACGGACCGGTCGTGAATTTTAAGTTTGATCTGGCAGAACACCGTAAATCCGCGGTTCAGTTTTTCAGCATCAAGAACTGCTGCATATCTTTTAACAAAACCTTCCTGTTCAAGCCTTTTTACCCTTTCAAAAACCGGTGAAGTAGAAAGGTTCACTTCTTTAGCAAGTTCTTTAACGGTGAGTTTGGCGTTGTTCTGAAGCAGCCTGAGCAGCTGTACATCCTTATCATCGAGTTGTTCCACAGAATATTATTCTTTTAAATGATTAAAACAGTCAAATATAAAGAATTATATGCTTTTATTTTTACTTTATGAAGTTTAATTTGCTTAATTATTTGTTTTCAATTGTGGTTTTATTCTGTATTACTAATTTTACACAAAATTAAAAACTTTTACTGACAACCTTTGTTAAAGGTAAAAGTACAGTTCTTTACAGATACTTCATCAAACAGGAAAGGTTTTACTTAACGTAGATTAATAGGGAATCGTGTGCAAATCACGAGCTGTCGCGCAACTGTAAGTAACCCACCAAAAGTTTCTGTCCTTGCAGATCCACTGCCAAAAGCGGGAAGGATGACAGAAACTGTTACAAGTCAGGAGACCTGCCTTTACTGAATTGACAATGCTTTCGCGGGCTGAAGCTTTGGGTCATACAGATGGTATATCAAATTTTGTATTTTCTTCTGAAGGGAAATACACTGTCTGCTATGTCACTATTTTCCTGAAACTTTTTCCGCAAAACATAACGAAGCATTTTAAAGGACTTCCCAATAAGTTTAATTAAAAAGTTTAAAAAAATGCAAACTCACATTCTTGGCTATCCGCGTATTGGTAGCAAAAGAGAACTCAAAAAAGCCTGCGAGCAGTACTGGTCAGGTAAAATCCTTTTGGAAGAACTTCTGAACACCGGAAGAACTCTCTGCAGTCAAAACTGGAATATCCAGAAAGAAGCAGGAATAGATCTTATCCCATGTAATGATTTTTCATATTATGATCAGGTATTGGATATGAGTCTTGTCGTAGGTGCCATTCCAACACGGTACCATGAAGTGGTGCTTAAAAAAAACAATACTGAATTGGACCTTTATTTTGCCATGGCAAGAGGCTATCAGAAAGACGGATTGGATATCACTGCCATGGAAATGACCAAGTGGTTCGATACCAACTATCACTACATCGTTCCGGAATTTTATAAAAATCAACAGTTTAAGCTCAGTTCAGATAAGATTTTCAATGAATTTGCAGGAGCAAAACAAGCTGGAATCAATGCGAAACCGGTGATTATCGGGCTGGTTTCTTATCTGTTATTAGGAAAAGAAAAAGAAGAAGGATTTGATAAACTGGATCTGGCCGGAAGTCTTCTTCCTGTTTATATAGAGATTTTAGCCAAACTTCAGGAACAGGGTGCAGAATGGATTCAGTTTGATGAACCTTTCCTGGCATTGGATTTAACAGAGAAAGCCAAAGAAACTTACCGTTATGTGTATGCCGAAATCAGAAAACGTTTCCCGAAACTGAAATTTATTGTGGCTTCCTATTTTGACGGGTTAAAAGACAATACTTCACTTGCCGTTTCACTTCCTGTCAATACATTGCATGTTGATCTGGTTAGAAATCCTGAACAGCTGGATGGTATTCTGAATAGCATTCCTGAAGGTGTAAGCCTTTCGTTAGGACTGGTTGACGGTAGAAATATCTGGAAAAATGATTACGAAAAGTCGCTGTCTTTTATTAGTAAAGCTGTTGAAAAATTAGGATCTGAAAGGATTTTCATTGCACCATCATGTTCATTGCTTCATTCACCTTGTGACCTGGATTTTGAAACCAGTCTTAACCCGGAAATTAAAAACTGGCTGGCTTTTGCCAAACAAAAAGTGGCAGAAGTTGTAACGCTTAAAGAACTGGCTTCCGGAACGGAAAATGAACAGATTTTTGAAGCATTTGAAGAAAATAAAAAAGCAATTGAGAGTAGAAGAACTTCTTCTCTTATCCATAATGATCAGGTAAAACAAAGAGCCAGTGCTGTTACTGAAAAAGATGCTCAGAGAATAAACACCTTCAAAATCCGTAAAAAAGAGCAACAGGAAGTATTGCAGCTTCCTTTGTTCCCAACCACTACGATCGGATCATTCCCGCAAACCGCAGAAGTGAGAAGCTGGAGAGCAAAATTTAAAAAAGGAGAACTGACAGCAGAACAATATGATACCTTACTGAAAGAGGAAACGCAAAGAACAATCCGCTGGCAGGAAGACATCGGAATTGATGTATTGGTTCACGGAGAATTTGAGCGAAATGACATGGTGGAATATTTCGGAGAACAGCTGGAAGGATTTGTATTCACTAAAAACGGTTGGGTACAAAGCTACGGAAGCCGTTGTGTGAAACCTCCTGTGATCTTCGGTGATGTTTCCCGTCCAACACCGATGACGGTGTACTGGTCTCAATATGCCCAATCTCAGACTGAAAAATGGGTAAAAGGAATGTTAACAGGTCCGGTTACCATTTTACAGTGGTCTTTTGTACGTGATGATCAGCCTCGTTCAGAAACGTGTAAGCAGATTGCCTTAGCTATTCGTGACGAGGTTGTGGACCTGGAAAAAGCAGGAATCAGAATTATTCAGATTGATGAGCCTGCCATCAGAGAAGGTCTTCCATTAAGAAAAGCAGATTGGCAGAACTATTTGAAATGGGCCGTAGAAGCTTTCAGAATTTCAGCAAGCGGAGTAGAAGATGCTACCCAGATCCATACACATATGTGCTATTCCGAATTCAATGATATTATTGAAAATATTGCCGATATGGATGCCGATGTGATTACGATAGAATGTTCCCGTTCTCAGATGGAGCTGCTGAATGCTTTTGCAGATTTCAAATATCCAAATGAAATTGGTCCGGGAGTATATGATATCCATTCTCCAAGAGTACCATCGAAAGAAGAAATGACTGAACTGCTGAGAAAGGCTCAGAATGTCATTCCTGCTAATCAGCTTTGGGTAAATCCTGATTGCGGACTGAAGACAAGACACTGGGAAGAAACCGAAAAAGCTTTAATTGCAATGGTGGCTGCTGCCAAAGAAGCTTCAGTAGAATATGCACTTTAGAAAACTTTTACAATAATTAGATTCAATAATTCAGATCGTGTTATGATTTTCATGGCACGATCTGTTATTTTTAAACTATTAAAATTTTTGAAGAATAAAGTAGTTGAAAATCGTTCTGATAGGATCTTAATGGTTCAAAATCTAAGTTATTTTGCCTGTAAAGCACTTGGCGGATAGCCGAATTGTTTTTTAAAGGCAAATGAGAAATGGGATAAATTTTCAAATCCAAGATCTAAATAAATATCAGAAACGGACTTTCCTTTTTGGCTTAGCAGAAAATGGGCTTCCTTTAATCTTCGAAGCTGAAGCCATTGTCTTGGCGGAATTCCGAATATCTTTTGAAAATCCCTTTTAAATGCAGACAGACTTCTCCCCGTTAAATAAGCAAAACGTTCTACATTGACATTGAAGTGAAAGTTTTTATTCATAAAAGCTTCAATATCTATTTTATAAGGCTCGGAAAAATCAAACAAAATATCCTTAAGACCGGGATCGTAATTCAACAGTAAGAGGAGAGCTTCTTTTTGTTTAAGTCTCAGTATTTCTTCAGAAGCAGGAAGATCTTCATACGCTAATAATGAGTACATAAAAGAATGTAATGCCTTTTGCTCCGGTTTTATATAGGCCTGGACATTGTCCTTTTTTTCTGCCTGATATCCATATTCTCGGCTGAAATCATGAAGCATGGCATCGTCAAAATAGATGGATATGGTTCTGATTTCCCCGTTTTTGGGTGGATATTTTGCAAATTTTAATAAATGGTTTTTTCTGGCAGAATAGAGTTCTCCTTCTTTAAATATCGTTTTTGTGATGCCGTCATTAAGTTCCATTTCCCCGGAAAGTACCAGGCCGAGGCTGTGAATTCGTGCAAATTGTTCTCCTTCCCTGAATTCTGAAAAATGACAGGAATAATTGATGGGAAAAGGAATATTATTTTCGCTCATAGCTCAGAAAGTTGTTTCTTGATCAATTCTTATTCAAACTTACAAAACTTTTCAGGATCATAGAATCTCCACAGCAAAGTAATCCTGAGAATATTTTGCTGTGAAGAAGATCCTACTAGGCCAGAATCGTTTTGGGTTCCAGGTAAGCTTCCAGTCCGAATACACCATATTCACGCCCGATACCGCTTTGTTTGAAACCTCCGAAAGGTGCATAAGGATCGTGGGCAAACCCATTAATGCAGATTCTTCCGGCATCAATCTGTGCAGCTACACGTTCCGCATGTTCATGATTATCAGAACTGATATAAGCAGCAAGACCATAAGTGGTGTCATTGGCAATGGCAATTGCTTCTTCCTCATCAGCATAAGGAATAATAGACAATACAGGTCCGAAAATTTCCTCTTGCGCAATACGCATATCATTACGGACATTGGTAAAGATGGTCGCTTTTACAAAATTACCGCTTTCAAGACCTTCCGGTTTTCCTTCACCACCTGCAAGCAGAACGGCTCCTTCTTCCTGTCCCAGACGGATATAACTTTGTACTCTTTCAAATTGTTTTGTACTCACCATAGGCCCTACAAGAGTATCTTCTTCAGCAGGATTTCCTACTTTTACCTGACCGGCTGCTTTTTTAGCAAGTTCATTTACCTCCTCCAGTCTGTTTTGCGGAACCAATAATCGGGTAGGGGCGATGCAGGCCTGACCATTATTCATATAAGCCCCGAAAACAGCCATAGGAATTGCTTTTTCAAAATCGGCATCTTCAAGAATAATATTAGGAGACTTTCCTCCAAGTTCCAGGGTTACCCTTTTCATGGTGTCTACAGCTCCTTTGGCAATTGCTTTTCCTGTAAGTGTAGATCCGGTGAAAGAGATTTTTGCGATATCTGGATGATGTGTAATTTCATTTCCAACTACATTTCCTAATCCGTTAACAATATTGAAAATTCCTTCCGGAAGGCCGGCTTCGTGGAAACATTCAGTAAGCAGTTGGGTTTGTACTGCACTCATTTCACTGGGTTTGATGACGGCTGTACATCCGGCAGCAATGGCTGTAGCAAGTTTATTACAGATAAAGCTGTTGCTGGCATTCCATGGGGTGATGATTCCAACTACACCTAAAGATTCAAAACGTACTTTGGAATGTCCCACCGTTCTTTCGAAATCATAAGATTCTAAAGTATTGATCGTAGCTGTAAAGGCAGAGATTGCATTTTGGACACTCATTTTGCTGAACTGTAAAGTTCCTCCATATTCATTCACCATAACAGCAACCAACTCATCTTCTCTTTTGCTTACAGCTTCATGCAGTTTTCTGAGAAAATGGATTCTTTCTTCTTTTGTTGTTTTTGAAAAAGTTGTAAAAGCTTTCTTTGCTGCTGCAATGGCCATTCTGGTATCTTCTTCATTTCCCAAAACCACTTCTCCGGTTTTTTGGTTGGTAACGGGATTGATAAGATCAAAAGTTTCTGTTCCTCTTGGCGTAACAAATTCGCCGTTGATGTAAATTTTATTAATCTGATTCATTTTTGATGATTTTAATACCACTAAGTTCGGCAGAAAGGAAAAAGAGAGGTTTGTTGTAAAGTTCAATTTTTCTTTGTTGTATGGTCCATTCTAAAGCTTGTTCATTTTATTTTTGAATTTATCCGTAAAAAGTTCCGTTCTCCAATAAAATTGACTACTTTTATCATAACCAAGTAAATAAAAACGTTTTGAGAACAACTCTTAAACTTATTTTCGCTTAGTATCAGTCTCAGTAACCACAGGCTGATCGTTCTTTCGTTTGGGTAATTCTGCCCGAACAGGTTTTTATTTCATCATATTATTTATCGTATTCACTGTTAAAGGTGACTTTATCTCTGCTATTCCGGCTTTGACCAATGCTATTGATCAAAACTTTACTACATAGAGAAACTATAGCTTACCTGATCTTTGAATTATACTACAGAGGTATACCTTTCTGTAATGCGTGAATAATATGGAAAAAATCCAAAAAGAATATTAAGCACGATTATAAGTAATGAATACCCAATATATCTGGGAGGTAAAAGCGAAAAATACTCCCTTACTCAAAAAGAAATGCAATCAATGTAACAGCGACAGATTTCAATGCAGTGATAAATTCAGACTGAATGCCCAGAAAAAGAATATTGATATATGGCTGATTTACCGGTGTGTAAAATGCAGCAATACCTATAATATGACCGTATTTTCAAGAATCAGAACAGAATCAATCAGTAAAGAAATATTCCGTAAATTCTCAGAAAACCATGCCGAAACTGCCTGGCAATACGCTTTCTCACAGGAAATAAGAAGAAAAAATAATGTGGAAGCCGACTGGGAAAGTGTGGAATATGAAATTCTATACTCAAATCTTCCTGTAGAAGATCTTATGAATAGGGAAGATGAGCTCATTTCTTTTCAAATACAGTCTTCTTTTGATTTTAATATGAGAGTCTCAACAGTAATCCGGACATGTTTAGGGCTTTCATCATCTAAACTGAACCTCTTGCTTGCTTCAGGTAAGGTTTACTTTAATGAGAAGCCTCTTCAAAAGAAATATAAGTTCAAGAATGGAGATATTGTTGATATCAACAGGCAGGAGCTGATCAATATTTATCTTATCGGAAAAGAGAATTTTTTCTCAACACAGTAAATGATCAATCATTATAAAAGCCTTCCGGTTGTTGATCGGGAGGCTTTTTATTGAGTTCACTTTATGTATTTCATTTGGATTAATCCCATTTATTTTGGGTTGAAACTGCATATTTTCCTGCGCCGGTAAAGAAAAAGCTTAAGCTTACAAGCATATAGATGACAAGCAGTTCCAAAGCCCAGCCTCCGAATTCATTAAGTTTGAAAATATTGGCTGTTTGTGCAAGAATCGTAGCCGTGAAGCAATTGGCAGCAAAGATCAGGCCTGCCAGACGAGCCCGAAATCCTATAATCAGCATGAGAGGTGCAATAATTTCTCCTGCAAACACGCCATACGCAAAGAATGACGGTAAGCTATGCATGCTCATCATATCTTCAATAAAACCAACTCCATGGATCACTTTACTGATTCCATAAACCGACATTGGAAATGCAATTGCTATTCTGGTGATAAGTAATCCTGAATCAATGTTCTTTTTCATTTCTTATAATTATTTTAAAAGTTATATTTTACAAATGCCCCGATATTTTCCAGGGTCTTTTTTCCGTTATTAAACTGGTCGAAATTGGAAGCCAGCCCGTACATCATTTTATTCTGTTTTACTCCTAATCTGACAAACTGTAACCCTCTGGGGTATCCGCTGTCATCGAGGTTTCCAATAGCGAGCACACTGAAATATCCCTTTACATTTTCTGTCAGATAAGGGGTGTATTCAAATGATACAGACTGTTCCAGAGAAAACCCTTTCTGATACGTAGTTCCTATAGAGTAGGAAAGTGAATAGGAGGACTGAATGATTTTATATTGCAGATAAATACTGAAAAATGCACCGGGATTTTTCATTCCAAATGCCGCATTGGCACTCAATCTTTTGGTAAGATTATACGAGAGGGTATTTCTGATGAAGAATATGTTTTCTTTATCTTTGGTGTATTCTGTATCAAATAGGGTAAGATTGTTCAGTTTCAGCCGTTCATTCAGCTGATAATTGATATTGTGCATATAAGTATAGGAGCGATGCCCTAAAACAAGATCCGGGATATAGGAAAGTTTCTGTGCATTCAGATTTAGAAAAGCTGATGCAAGAACTGTTACAGCGATAATTTTTGCCTTCATATTTCACTCATTAAATTTCTGTGAGCAAAATTATTCGGGCTGGAGGGGAATAAACTTAAGAAATCTTAAGAAACGTCAGACAGGTGTTTTTTTCTCAGATAGCTCAGATATTCTACGGTGATTCCAAGGTAGGAAGCGATCATGTATTGAGGAAAACGCTGTTCGATATTACGGTAAGTAGTGATAAATGTGCGGTATTTGGTATAAGCATCAACACGGGAATGTTCAAAGGTTCTTTCCTGTAACATAACATAGGCACTCTGCATCTTCAGACGCCAGAACTCTGAGACAGCCGGAACTTCTTTGTACAATGATTCCAGATTATTTTTACTGATCTGTATGATGGTGGTATCTTCATTAGCCTGAATAAACATTCTTGACGGCAGTTCGCTAAGATAGCTGTAAAGATCATTTACCCACCAGTTTTCAATGCCTAGCTGGGTAGTATTTTCTTTTCCTTTTTCATCAATATGGTACGCATAGAGGCTGCCCTGTGCAATGAAACGCATATGTCTGGAAACCTGTCCTTCGCGAAGCAGATAATTTTTCTTTTTAAGTTGTATAATCTCTAATTTGGAAGTAATGCAGTCAATATCTTTATCTTCTAAAAAAACGATTTCTCGAAAGTGTTCTATAAGTTGTAAAACTATTGTATCTGTATCCATCATTAGATTTTGTACTATAGACACAAATTTACGTAAATATTAAATTACGGGATTAAGATGAAACAATTATACATAAGAAGACCACAATTTATTGTGTAAATTGTGGTCTTCTACAACTAAGAACTATTTAACTACGATTCTGTTTTCAAATAACCATAATGCAAAGCTGTTTCTTTTCCGAATAGACTTGAGAAAATATTCTGAAACTCATGGATATACTTACATTTTATAGCATTCCCATATATTTTAAGTCCTTCCATTATTTTTCTGGAACTCAGGTCTATATCATATTTTATAAAAGGTTCCGGTCTTTCATACCGTATACTCTGATCTGAACTGTCCGTTCGTGAAAAGCCGAGCTTTTCAAGCCATTCCTCCGTTATTTTAATCGGTTTAATGGATGCTGCCGGGACCGAAATACTTTGAATATCATTTTCAATTTTAACAAAATAAGCCTGTTCGACATTTTGAAAGATCTCTGTAATGGTATAAATCTGATTTTTATACTCAACCAAGTTCTTGATTTTTAGATCTGCTACGTTCATAATATTTTGATTTTAAATGGTGATATGGTAACAAGTAAAATAGCAAATAGTATGCCCGACATCGCATTGTTAAGCCCCGTTTTACAAAAAGGGTAGGTTAAATTTTTGCTATAAAAAATTAATAATACGTTAAAATAGTACACTTATGCGCAAATTATCACATAATCATGAAATAAAGCATGTGGTATCTATGTGGTATTAGTTTTTTATTCCCGCTTTTGGATTGGTATTAAAAGTGGTAAGAAGAAGAGCGGTTATAACACTTATCATAAGAACTGCTATGAAAACATTCCAGGAATAAGCATGAAGCAGATAGCCGGTACCACTTCCCAGAATACTTGAACCAAAATAATAAAAAAGCCAGTAAATAGAAGTGGCTGAAGATTTTCCCCGCCTTGCATACAATGCAGTCATCTGGCTGGCCATAGTATGAGCAGCGAAGAATGAAAGGGTGAAAAGCCCGAGCCCGAAAATAAGGATATAAATATTTTCAGATAACAGAAGGGCAGCTCCGGTAAGCATGCACAAGATAGAAGCTTTCAGAATGCTATTCATTGGAAACCTTCTGGAAAGACGGCCTACGATCATCGTTCCGAAGACTCCAAAAATATACATCAGAAAGATAAAGGCTATAATAAAATGGCTTAACGAAAAAGGTTTTGCTTCCAGTCTGAATGTTAGGTAATTATAAACACTCACGAAAACTCCCATCAGCAGTGCGGCAGTACAATATAACCGAAGCATATAAGGGTTGGTAAGGAAAAATTTCATCTGTTTTACCTTAAGATGATAATCTGTTTTCTGTGGATTGAAGAACTTTGATTCCGGAAACAGTTTCCAGAATACGGCGCCGAGGATGAAACTTTCTATGCCAATCAGAAGAACGGCATTACGCCATCCGAATTCCCCCGCAAACAAAGTAGCCATTATTCTTCCGCTCATTCCTCCAATGGTATTACCGCTGAGATACATACTGATGGCTGCTGGTACTGCCAGAGCATCCACTTCTTCTGTAAGATAGGCCAGGGCAACTGCAGAAACCCCGGAAACAACAAAACCTTTCAATACTCCAACGGCAATCAGGAGTGTTAAATTCGGGATCCAGGTAGAAATAACAGTAAGGCTTGCAGATGAAATCAAAGAAAAAACCATGAGGCTTTTTCTGGAATAACTGTCAGCTTTAAAGGCAAAAAATAATAAACCCAATGCCATACCTATCGTGGAGGAAGATACCAGCAGGGAAGTATCACCTACGGAAACCCCAAACTGTTCCGCAGCCATAGGCAGCATCGGCTGGAAAAGATAAAGCTGTGCAAAAACCGAAAGTCCTGAAAAAAAAATACAAAGTTTTATATATCGGAAACGTAAGCTTCCCTGAATGGCTTTTTCAGATGAATTCATGATTTTTTTGCAATTACAATGCAGTGGTTCTACAGAAAATTTGTCTTGTAAATTTCCTGATTATTTTCCGAACTTAAAAATGATTATCTCAATAATATGGATTGGTGATACAAATCAATGAAACTGAAGGCTGCTGATATACTCGGAAGGAGTAATATTTTCCATCTGCTTGAAAACCCTGTTGAAGGTAGACTGGTTAGAGAATCCGGCCTCAGTATAGATATACATGAGAGTTACCTTTTCAAGGTCATTTTCATTAAGCAGTTTTTTTACACATTCAATCCTGTGAATATTCAGGTAATTATTGAAGTTGGGATATCCTTTTGCACGAATTGATTTTGAGATATAACTACTGTTGATTTCCATTTCTGTGGAAAGCTTTGAAATATTGAAGTTAACATCTTTATACAGCTGTTTTTCTCTCATCACAGATTCAATTTTGTCAAACAGTTCATCCGCAAAAGGAGCTTTGTCTGCTGTAGGAGCCGGCTGTATTGCTGTACTCTGGGCTTTCTCCTCAATTTCATGGTAAATTTCAACCCGTTTTATTTTATCCTTAAAATAGAGCAGGAGTGCAATGACTGCTACATTGGAAATCATAAGGATGGTATCGGTAATTCTCACATCTTCTGGTTGGTGTATCGGGAATTTAAAGCTGAAAGACTTAGAAATAAGGTATCCCGCTATAATATTCAGCAAAACATATATGCTGTAAATAAAAACATACTTTCTTTGAAAGAAAACATAGGCTGCCAGCGGAATCGGAATAAGCCAGACAAAACTCGCTATAGAATTGTTCCAGAAGGCAAGCATGATGTAAAAATTATACAGAGTGGCAATGATAATATAAGAATGCACCATGACATTCACCGAGTAAGTTTTGCGCACAATCAGGTACGTATACACCATTAAAAAAAGTCCTCCGAAAAGATACCAGGCCATTATTTGATCGGGAATAATAAAAGTAAATATTAAACCAAATAGGGCAAGAATAACAGACATCAGAATATTATAATAATACACCAGTTGTCTTTTGTACTGTTCAATTTTTATGTCTTTTTCGGTGGTCATTTGTGGCAGAAGGTAATTTTAAATCATTCCAATATTTTCTCTTAACAGTCAGATTTCAGAAAATGACTGGTTTAACTTTCTGGTTATTAGTGATTTGTGTTTTGTGAGCTGTTTCCTGTTTTTCATTGATTATTGATGGATTTGATTTATCAGCGCGGATAACTTTGCATCAGCTAGCTCAACAAAGGCTGATTGATGATCTTTCAATTAACCCTAAACGATTTATTCAATTTTTAAATAAATCAAATAATTTTTAAACAAATATACTAAAATGAAAAAAATAAAATTACCTCTTGCCAGCATTATGATGTGTTTTTCAATAGCGACATTTTCCCAGGTTGGGATCAATACAGATTCCCCAAAAGTAACATTGCATGTAGAAGGAAAGCCCGATGTGGCTACTGCGGCTGATGGAGTGATGGCTCCCCGAATGACAGGAGACCAGTTAAGAGCCAAAGATAATGTTTATCTGGCAGCTCAGACCGGAGCTTTGGTCTATGTAACCCAGGCGGTAACTGTTCCTTCTGTAAAAACTGCAAAAGTAGATAAAGCCGGCTATTATATGTTCAACGGAACTACCTGGAAATTTGCTTTTGGAGGACAGGATAATGATATTCCCATTGGAGATTTAATCTATTATCACGGGAGCATTCCTGCAGGTACTTCAGGAGCCAGTACATTGGCCAGTAC
This sequence comes from Chryseobacterium sp. X308, assembly GCF_020733145.1. Taxonomy (NCBI): domain Bacteria; kingdom Pseudomonadati; phylum Bacteroidota; class Flavobacteriia; order Flavobacteriales; family Weeksellaceae; genus Chryseobacterium; species Chryseobacterium sp. X308. Next base: position 129,070 of record NZ_JAJFZH010000002.1, on the reverse strand, counting down.
TTATCTTACCGATCTTCCGGTTTTGGGAGGTTTCCTGAGACTTGATGCCCAGTTTAACAGCAGTTCAGCAGGTACGGGAGCGGCTACTACTTTTAATCCAAGACTTTACAATGTAGGAACTTCAGATGTGAAAATCTGGGTTTCGGAAATGTCTACCCATACCGGTGATTCTGATAATGGAAATATTAAATTATCACCGGGAGCTTACAGACAATTTGATGATGGTGTTTATCTTACCCAGACCCATAATGAGACGGTAACATTTGATATTACAGTACAGGAACCAGAGCCTAGATGGTACAGAGTGTATTATGCATTCCGTGTAGATAATAAATCTACAACAGGAAGCAGCGATGCTACAACCACAGATTCCAATACTTCTGATAATACAAGGGAGTTATTTCTCTCTGTACAGAGACTGTATTAATACGCCGACAGATGATTCTAAAAATACAATGATAAAAAAATAACGCATACAATATCAGTGGGTTAGCTATTAAAATCTCATGAGATTTGTGTTTTTTCGGGGCAGGAATACTTTAAATTCCGGCCCCGTTTCTTAATGCATCATTTCATAGACTTTAATCAGCTCTGCAATATTTCCGACATTAAGCTTTTGAAAGATTCTTTTTTTATAAGTACTTACCGTAGACATCTGAATATTGAGCCTGTTGGCAATTTCCAGATTACCGTTGCCGTCCGCCAGAAGTTTAAAAATTTCGTATTCCCTTGATGATAACTTTTCGACAGGATTGTTCCTTTTGTTCTGAATAATCAGGCCAATCAGCTCCGCAGGGTAGAAATATCCCTTTTCAATGACCGTTTTTACGGCATTCTTAATTTCCTCTTCACTGCTTTGTTTATTCAGATAGCCTTCAGCTCCTTCTCTGATATACTGGATCGCAACATCCTTGTCATATCCTGAGAAAATGAGAATCTTTAGGTCATTCTGAATATCTTTAAGCTCCGGAATCATCTTTTTATACTGGGTTCCCGGCATATCAATATCTAAAATAAGAAGATCATACCGTTGATCTCCCAGCTTTTCTTTCACCTGGTCATAATTTTCAGCAAAATCTATATTCAGACCCGGATAAGCAGTTTCAAGAACCAGACAGGTTCCTGCCCTTACTACATAATGATCATCAGCAATTAAAATTTTTTCATTCATAAAGATTAGTTTTTTTTGAGTGTTACTTCCACAACAGTTCCCTGAGGATGGTTTTGCCTGAAATTCATTTCTGCGTTGATCTTTTTTACCAGATGGATAACCATATGCAGGCCAAGCCCTTTTCCTTTAAAACTGGGAGTTTCCAGTTTAGGATTTCTGAACAGGTTCATATAAACAGCAATCTGTTCTTCAGACATTCCTGTTCCTGTGTCACTAATTATTATTGTGGATTTTTGTGGATTTTCGGTAATCATAAGGGTGATATTTCCCTGGGAGGTATTCTTCACAGCATTATCAAGGAGGTTATGAATGATGGCTGTTAAAATACTTTCATTTACCCTGGAATAGATGACACCCTCAGTAAGATTGGTAATCGTAGTTCCTTTTTCTTTAGCAATTTCACAGAACAGCTTGTTCTTGGTCTCCAGGATTCTGTTGATGGGATATTCCTTTTCTTCAAAAATATTTTCTGCCTTATAAAGTTCGGTATACTCTTTCAGATTCAGCGTAAACTGGTAAAGCTGCTCTGATGATTTATAGATACTGTCAAAGTACTTTTTCTGAAGTTCCACATCATCAGACTCATGAAGTTTCTGGGAAAGCATGGCTATAAATCTGATAGGAGTGGTAATGTCGTGGCTGATAGTTTCCACCAGTTTTTTCTGGTATTCCGTTTCTTTCTGAAGGTTATTTTTTACGACTTCCAGGTGAAGAGAGGTTTCCTTCAGTTCAGAGTTTTTATTATGGACAATCTGTTTTAAAGCTTTATTTTTTATCCTAAGAAAATTCGTGGTTAACTGAACGATAACGATGATGATAATAAGGATAATGATGGAGGCGGACACTCTGAACAGTAATGTCTGATAAAAAAGAGGCTGGATTTTGAAACGTACTGTTTTTTCTTCATATTTCCCGTCAGCAGATATCAATACCCTTACCCTCAGGGTGTAATCTCCCGGAGAAAGATTGCTGATAGTGTATTTTAATTCTTTCCCTGTTGCAATCTTTTCCCATCCGGTATTTTCTTTTCCGGATATTTTAGCTTCAATATAAAGATTTTCAGGATTGGAAAAATAAGGAATATCAATAAAGACATCCGCTGTTTTGTAATCATTTTTCAAATCAAGGATCTGATGGAAATACTGAGGCTCAGAATTACCGATTTTTACCCTTTCTATATAAATGTTATTTCTTCCCGGATAATACGTCTGAATATTTTCCGGATTGAAAAACACAAAACCATCCATTGAAGGGAATACAAAATCCCCATTCTCAAGAGCATAGGCGTTAGGTTCTGAACTTCCATTAAATTCATTGGTCAGAAAACCATCTTTTTTGGTGAAACGATAATAGAAAACCGGAGTGTTTTTATGGTCTGCATAGCGCAGCAATTGTTTTTTGGAAACTTTAAAAATCCCGTTGTTTGAAGAAATCCAGTAATATCCCTTTTTATCTTCAAGAATATAATGAGCTGACTGAAGATAATCGTTGATGTCATTCGGCATCTTGATAAGCTTATGATTCCTGAAAAGATAAAAGCCGCTTTTCTCCGTCGTAATCCATATCAGATTATCTTTTGTCCTGATAATGCTTTTGACATGGATATTTTTGATCAAAGGTGTTATGGTATTGCTTCGCAGTGCTATGGAATAAAGACCGTCGCTGTTTCCGGTCAGAATTTCATTCTCATTGTATTGATGAAAAATATTGACAAAACTCTTAAAAGTATAGGTGTAATCCGGCTGGCTGAATATATCCTTTTTGTATAAATGAAACTGAGTGCCTGAAAGATCTGTGAAAGTAGTGCCGTAAAGAGTTCCGCTTTTCATAAATGTTTCAAGCCCCTTTTTAACAAAAGTGGAATCCTTCCTTTTATAGCCTGAATTTTTATAAAACCTTACGATATGATTTCTCTTTTTGATCAGAATATTTCCGGAATTGTCATACATCATCAGATAATTGTCATTGTTTCCGAAAAGGTGGCTGTTTACAATTCCGTTTCTTCCGAATTCTGTTCCGTCCTCAGCAATGATTGTACTTTGGCTGAAAGGAAGAGATGCGAAATATACATTGCTGGAAAAGTCAGCTTCTTTTCTCGATACATAGAAATTGGAAAGCTGAAGAACATTCAGTCCGTTATTAAGCGTTCCCAGGTACAATTTGTTGAACGCTTTATCATAGAACATCGAACAGTAGGAATGATTTCCGATTTCTTCAAAATTGACAAGAAATTTTAAACGGAGATCCTTTTCGTTGCCTTCTAAAAGGTAAATATTGTCGTGGTTGATAATAAAAGTCTGATTGGTAATCTGCTGCCAGTATATTTTCGTATCAGGGTGGTTGAAAAGTGTTGGTTGATCAGAAACAGAAAGATGTCCCTTGTAGATAGAGTAGGTTTTTCTTTTTTTCAGATCATTGATGAAAAGATGGTTATTCAGTACAAAAATGTAATTCAGGTCTTTATTGGTAAAAGGCAGTGTAATTTTTATTTCCTTTTTTCCTTCCTTATAAATGATGGCATTCTTTTCGGTAAAATGATAAACAGAATTTTTAAGCTGAATAAAATACTGAACATCATTATAGAAATCTGATGTAATAATATTATTGGCAATACGGTACAGGATATCGGTACCATTGCAATAGGTCATTTTATCACGGGCAGTGAGTCTTGCAATTTTTGGGAACCTGTTTTTAATAATGATTTTATTTTCCTGCAAATTATTAAGAACCGTTATACTGTCAAGACAGGGATCTCCTATAAATTCACCAAAATGCAGATTATTTACCCTGAAATTACTGAAGGTAATAAAAGAACTGCCGTCATATCTTACCAGCCCGTTTTCGGTAGAAATCCAGATAAAGCCATATTTGTCTTTGACAATGGCCTTTGCACTGCTTTGTGGAAGCCCATTGTCTATGTTGTACCACATAGAGGTATAGTGCTGCCCGGAAATGTTTAGATAGATGCAAGCAAAAATAAATGCCCAAACTCTCATATATGTGCAAAACTTATCTATATCTGCTGCTAATGCAATAGATGGTTAATAATGGTATTTGTACAAGTCAAAGTTTTTTTAAAGGGCAGGAACGATTGAGAATAAATTTTTATCATTGAAGTTTTCTGGTCTTTTGTGTTTTATATTTTTTGATCGTGTAAAAATAGTGAAATTATGGCGATAAATTAGTATTACATATTTTGTTTTCTCTAAGTTTTATCATGTTTTGCAGACAATACGTCATTCCGGTTTTTTATAAACATTATCGTATTTCAATAATAAGTGATAAATTAATGTAAGATTTATTTTAAATTCTCGCCCATAGATCTCAGTATTATGCTGGATTTGTGTTTATTTTTAGAATTTTATAAATGGTAAATAATCTTGCTTTTGGAAATTTTTAATATTTTTTTAATTAATGGCTGAATATTTTGTTTTTTGTTTTTTTTGTAGTAATAGTTTGACAAAAAATACAGGTTTATTCTACATGATAACTTTGCCGTTGCCTATGGATATTCATATTTTTGCAAAATATTCTCATAACTATTAAAGAAGATTTATTGCCAAAATAATGATTCTAAGAACACAAACGGTTTTTATCTCAAGAAAACAAAAGAGGCTGTACTTAAAGTAAACAGTCTCTTTTTATTACCAGCAATCAGAATACACAGAGTTAAATAAATGATAGATGTAGTCTTCTGTTATTTAAGTTTCGGCTGAAGCCAAATGAAAAACGTCTTATTTTAGACCGGGCTTCCTTCGTCTACGCTCTGGATTATAGCCCGGACCTATTGAATTTCCAATATTGAAGATAAAACATAGAAAGTATCGGCTTTTTTATGGTAATTATTTTGTTATTTTTTCGCAGATAACCTTTTCTAAACAAAAAACCTCCCGGAAATGATGGGAGGTAAATAAAATTGACTGTATATTGAAGTGTAATTCAATCGTTATTGATGAGTTTCAAGCCACTTCAGCCTGCGCTGGTCTGGCAGATGTTTTACTTTAAAGTTTTCAAAAACAGCATTGAATCCTTCTCCGTCAGGACAGGCTGCCATTAAGCCAACCATTACAGGAGTGTTGTCCTGAAGAGGAGCATTCCGCATCATGATATAATTTTTATCATCAAAAGAATAAAATATCTCCACAGCATCCAGCCTTCTCACTGCTTTTATCCATAGGGCAGGAGGTGTTTTTTCCAATGTAATGACACTCCAGTCACTTTTGTTGTGGGTTACCACAGTGCTGAGATTGTATTTGCCGTCTACAAATTCTACTCCGGCTTTGATATAATGTTCCTGATCTGTTCTCAGCATAAGGCCCATCTGATCAAATCTTGCTTTATAACTGCCTGTTATTTTTACTTTTGCTTCAAATTCACCACCATAGGTAGCATAATAGAAAGGAGCATCATCCACCGTGAATCCATAATGTGAAACCCTCCAGTAATCACTTTGTGGGGTTACGAACATGGAAAGACTGTTGTTTTTGATTTCCCATTTTTCAGGTTCGTTAAACCAGGTCATTTTTTCCAGGCTCTGGGCGGAAAACTTTTGAATCAGGAATAAGGCGCAAAAGCCGAAAATCATTTTCTTCATTCTCTTTGGGATAAGTTATAAGCGTAAATTATTATTTTAGCAAAAGTATTATTAAACCTTATTTGCGTCAATACTGATAAATAACCATTATGGAAATCCGTAAACAGCTTAGTGATCAATTACTGGACAACACCCCGAAAAAATGCAGGCTTGACATCGGGGTCTATAAACAGCAGGCGTTGGCATATTCTCAGATGGAAGGTGCAATATGTGTACTGAGTGATATGCAGGAGAATAAAAGCTTTATTTATAAATCTGCGGCCGCATATGAACTTGGACTTAAGATGGAGGAAAATCCTACAGAAATAAACTCCATCTGGGAAGAAGAGATGTTGAAAAAAATACATCCCGACGACCGCCTGAAAAAGTACATTCATGAACTCCGTTTCTTTAAATTACTGGATGCTATGCAGATGGAACAGCGCGCAGCATACAGTGTTGTATCAAAAATAAGAATGAAGGATAAAAATGAGAACTACAGATGGGTAAAACACCGCATGTTTTATGTTTATTCTCCTGATAACGGACGGTTGAGGCTGGCTCTTTGCCTTTATAATATGGCTCTGACTCCATCTAATGCTTCCGGTTTTATGATTGTGAATACCGAAAAAGGGGAGGTGGTTGTAAAAGATAAGCTTGATTATAGAAATATTTTAAGCCCAAGGGAACTGGAAGTTTTAAAATTTATAGGGGAAGGGTATGCAAGCAAAGAAATTGCAGATCTTCTTTCTATAAGCATCAATACCGTAAACAGACACCGTCAGAATATACTGGAAAAGTTAAAAGTAAAAAATTCTACACAAGCCTTTAAGGATAGTTTTTATTAAACATTCATCCTGGAATATCCGAAAAGTTCACCATGTTATTTTGTATCTTATGATTAATTTTATAACTTGAATACAGATTAGCAAGACCCATATGATGAAAAGAAGTGAAGAAATTACCCGTCAGTATTTTACCTTTTTAGATGAGCATATCCAGAAGGTGATTTCCGGAACTGTACCTGAATTTATGGAACTGAATGAAATTGCCAGAGAACTTGCTGTCTCTCATAAACATCTTACTGATACCATTAAAAAGGAAACCGGACAGCATCCCTGTTTTTATTATGATGAAAAAATTATTGAACAGGCCAAAAAGATGCTCATTGTTACGGATAAATCTGTAGCAGAAATTGCCCGTATTTTTACTTACGACCCTTCCAATTTTTCAAAATTTTTTAAAAAAATGACCGGTTTTACTCCCGGAAAATTCAGAGATTCCCATTCCGTTTAAAACTGACTGTTTTTATTCTTTAAAATTCCTGTTACAGGAGTTTCAGGGCATTTTTCGTCTCCGGGTAGGGATTTAATCCTAATGAATTCCTGCTGTAAAAGACAATTTAGTGAATTATAATGTTAAAATTTATAGAAAATAATCTTTTATAAATGAGATGGTTGTAAAAAATAACGGTCATTTTTTATTATTTATCTATTAATATTTCTTTATTATTTAGTTTTTTTATTAAATTTAGGTAAGAAAAAACTAATTAATTCAATACACATAAATGTTAAAAAGAAACCGGTATATGGTATTAAGTTTGGTTTCCAGGGGATAAGAATAAATTATTGTGTCTTTAATAATATTTAATCTTAATATGGGAGCTTAAGCCCTTCAAATAGTTATATATTTGTTTTTTTTTAAACCACACACAACAAACAAGATTAAGGATGAGCATCAATTTCACAACAGCAACCATTAAAGACTTTGAGAATATACCAGACAATGATATGGCTCAAAGGGCTGAAATTTTTTATGAATATTTAGACTTTGTAAAGTCTAATGGCCACATGAACTACAGACTGAAGAATACTTCAGGAACCAATGCAGTACTGAATGTTAATATTGCAGATCACAACAGAGAATTTGTTAGTTTTGTATCAAGTGATTATTTAGGATTTACGCAGCACCCAAAAGTAAAACAGGCTGCCATTGAAGGAATCGAAAAATATGGTACAGGAACAGGAGCTACTCCTCTTATCGGAGGATATTTTGATTACCACAATGCATTAGAAAAAAAAATCTCAGGTTTTTTTAAAAGAACAGAAGATGAAGCTGTCGTATTTACTACGGGTTATACAGCTAATAGTGCTTCTTTACAATGCCTGATGCAGAAAGAAGACCTGGCTATTTTAGATATGGCTGTACATGCCAGTGTGCACGAAGGATGTGCTTTTACCAATAAAAAAACATTTCCGCACAATAATTTGGAATCTTTGGAACACATTTTGAAGGTATCTGAAAATCTGTACCGTACGAAACTCGTTATTGTGGATGGAGTGTATTCCCAGGATGGTGATACCTCCCGTATTAATGAGATCTATGACCTTGTGAAGAAGTATAATGCCTTTCTGATGGTAGACGACGTACATGGTGTCGGTATCCTTGGAGAATCCGGAAGAGGTACTTTGGAACAGGCCGGGTTATTGGATAAAGTAGACCTTATTACAGGTACATTCAGCAAAACATTTGGAAATCTGGGAGGATATGTCATTGCAGATAAAAAAATAGCGGCATTCATCAGATTCCATTCCCGTCAGCAGATTTTCTCAGCGACAGCTCCACCATCATCAGCAGGAATAGTTAAAGCCATTGATTTAATTGACGAAGAACCTATCTGGAGACAAAAACTCTGGGATAACATCAATTATTTTAAAAAAGGGCTTGACGACTTAGGGTTGGATACAGGTGTTACCTGCTCTGCAATTATCCCTGTAAAAATCGGAGACCCCTATGTAACAGGAGAAGCCGGAAAACTACTAATAGAAAAAGGAATCTATACCAATCCGATTCTGTACCCGGCTGTACCCCGAAAAGATGCGCGTATCAGGATGAGTGTGACGGCAAGACACGAAAAAGAACATCTCGATAAAACGCTTAATGCGTTTGATGATATTAATAAAAAATTGCATATTGCGAAAAAATAATAATTATGCCTAGAAAAGTAGTGCAGGGCCCCATTAGGGACAAAGAAAAAACAAAGCAGAAACTGCTTGCTGCAGTTGGTAAAATTTTAAGAGTAAAAGGATATTCCGGATTAAAAGTAAGCAAAATAGCTGCCGTAGCCGGATTTGATAAAAAATTGATCTATGAGTACTTTGGAAGTACTGATAAGCTGATCGATGAGTATATCAAGTCTCAGGATTACTGGAGCCAGGTCAACCAGGATGTTGATATGGATTTCTCGGACGGTGGACACGAGCTTACCAAAATGGTTGTCTTGAACCAGTTCGAAAACCTGAAGAAAAATAAAGAACTTCAGAAGATTATCCTTTGGGAGCTTTCAGAAAGCAAGCCTATTCTTAAGAAATTAGTTGAACAACGTGAAGAAGTTGGAGAAGTTTTATTTGGAAACATCTCAGATCCTTACTTTGGTGAAGGAGTAGCAACAAGACACAGAGCAATTATGGCTCTGATTGTTTCCGGAGCTTACTATCTTAACCTTTATACGGGGTACAACGCCAATAAGTTTTGCGGTATTGACCTGAAAACTGAAGAAGGGCGAAAAGAGATTGAAGGCGCTATTGTTGAGTTGATTGACTTTGCATACAGCAAAAAGAAATAGAGGGTAAAAGTTTTCCGATTTGAACAGAAATATGTTTTTGTTGATATTTGAAAACTTTTAATTTTCAAATTAAAACTATATTTCTTATTTTTGACCAATGGAAAATTTTATAGTATCTGCAAGAAAATATCGTCCTCAGGAGTTTGATACGGTTGTAGGACAATCCCATATTACGGATACTTTAGAACATGCAATTGAAGAAAGTCAATTAGCTCAGGCATTACTTTTTTGCGGTCCTCGTGGTGTGGGTAAAACTACTTGTGCCAGAATTCTGGCAAGAAAGATCAATGAGAAAGATGGCTCGGTTTCAGAAGATGGCTTTGCTTACAATATCTATGAATTGGATGCTGCATCCAATAACTCTGTTGATGATATCAGAGAACTTATAGATCAGGTACGCTTTGCACCTCAGGTGGGTAAATACAAAGTATATATCATTGATGAGGTTCATATGCTGTCTTCTGCCGCTTTCAATGCATTCCTTAAAACGCTGGAAGAGCCGCCTGCGCATGCTATTTTTATTTTGGCTACCACGGAGAAACATAAAATTATTCCAACAATTTTATCCCGTTGTCAGATCTATGACTTCAAAAGAATCGTCATCGAAGACATACAGAGCCATCTGAGAAACATTGCCCAGAAAGAAAATATCCAGTATGAAGATGATGCCCTGTACCTGATTGCTCAGAAGGCAGACGGTGCATTAAGAGATGCACTTTCTATCTTCGACAGACTTTCTACTTTCTCCCAGAAAAATATTACACTGGCAAAAGCCGCCGAAGTACTCAATATTCTGGATTACGATCAATATCTGAATATCGTGGATCTTGCCAGGGAAAACAAAATTCCTGAAGTGCTTTTCGCATTTAATGAGATTGTAAAGAAAGGTTTTGATCCTCATATTTTCATTGCCGGATTAGGAAATCATTTCAGAGACCTGATGATGGCACAGAATGCTTCCACTATGGAACTCATTGAAGTAGGAGAGAAGACCAAGGCCAGATTTGTAGAGCAGGGACAGAAATGGGCCGCCCAGCAGCTTATTGATGGTATTGAAATCTGCAACCATGCAGATATTAATTATAAGAATTCCAAAAACCCTAGACTTACGGTTGAAATTGCATTAATGCAGCTGGCTTCACTGACAGCTAATTTAGGCGATACTAAAAAAAAAAATTCCTGATACTGGCTCCGTTTCTCAGTGAGAAACAGGAAGTGAAAATGCCGGAAAAAACTCCGGAGAAAAAAGAAATTAAAACAGAACAGCTGTCTGTTGCTACTCAGATGGTTCAGGAAGTTTCTGTGACCAAAACTACCAAGCCTTTGTCAAGACCGGGAATATCCTCAGGTTTCAGCATCAATTCCTTTTTGAATAAAGAAGATAAAGTGGAAACAGCAGAAGATGTTGTGGTGAGAACTGAAAATCTTCCTCAAAACCATTTTACAGATACGGATCTGCAGACGGAATGGAAAATTATGCTTAAACAGCTTCAGGTAAAAAATAACTTTGTATTTAATGCGGTAAAAACCTTTAAACTGGTAAAAGCTGAAGAGCATAAAATCAAAGTTTTGTTCCCGTCAGACTCTGCAAAAGTGGAATTTGATAAAATAAGTGGAGAATTTTTTAATCATTTTAAAAGAAAAATTCAGAATCATATTATTGAGGTAGAATACGTCAGAGACGTTGAAAATCTAAAGATTGAGGTGGTGACGAAGAGAAAATTATTTGAAAAGTTTATAGAAAAAAATCCACTTTTGAAAGATCTTGATGATTTAATGAAGTTTGATTTGACATAATTTTTATATATTTGTCAAATATTTCTGTCAGGAATAAGTTTCTGACAAAAACAAATTACAAACAGAAACGCTAAAACAAGACATTTCCAGAATACAATGGAAAAATTGATTAACACATATCAGTCTTTTTTTGCACCCGCTAATTACTTTTTTAGCGGTTATTTTAGTTTTTCTGCTTCTTATTTTAGAAATTTCAGAACGTATTACCGATTTTATTGGTACTGTTAACTGAATTTCTTTCCAAAAAATACAGGAGAAGTAGAGCCCTATTATTTTCCTGATTCCTTTAAACAATTTTGAACGGCATTTTTTGAAAAGAATTATAAATTAAATTTTATAATCCAAAGGGCTATTGCTGTCAATGAATAAATAATATAAAAAAACAATAAAATTTAGAATAATGAATTTAAATGATTTAAAAAATGAGTGGATCGATGGGCTTACACAGCCACTAATGATTGCAGGACCATGTAGTGCGGAAAGTGAAGCTCAAATGCTTGAAACGGCCAGGAGAATTAAGGAATCCAATGCCAATGTATCCGTTTTCCGTGCCGGAATCTGGAAACCCCGTACCAAACCCAACGGGTTTGAAGGAGTAGGAGTGATCGGTTTGAACTGGCTGAAAAAAGTAAAAGAAGAATACGGTTTTAAAACAGCAACTGAGGTAGCCAATGCACACCACGTATTTGCAGCTTTAGAAGCAGACGTAGATGTTCTTTGGATCGGAGCGCGTTCTACAGTGAATCCATTTACAGTACAGGAAATTGCAATGGCTTTAAGAGGAACTGATAAACCGGTATTTGTGAAAAATCCTGTAAATCCGGATCTTGCTTTATGGATCGGAGCTTTGGAAAGACTTTTAGGACAGGACATTAAAAACCTGGGAGTTATTCACAGAGGATTTTCAACCTACCAGAAAACAAAATACAGAAACAATCCAAACTGGCAGATTGCCCTTGATTTCAAGAGCCAGTTTCCAAATATTCCAATGTTAATCGACCCTTCTCACATCTGCGGAAACAGAACAGGTCTTGCAGATATTACACAGGAGGCACTTAACGTAGGATACCAGGGAGCAATCATTGAATCTCACTGTAATCCTGATGAAGCATGGAGCGATGCTTCCCAGCAGATCACTCCTGAAGTCCTTGCAGATCTTATCGGAAATCTGAAAGTGAGAAGCTCTAATCTTGCCGGTTTTGAAGGAGAAATGGGAAGACACAGAACTTTAATCTCCGATCTTGACTTCCAGTTAATTGAACTTCTTTCTCAAAGAATGAAAATTTCTGAAAAGATCGGTAAGCTTAAAAAAGAAAATGACATCGCGATCTTCCAGCCTGAACGTTGGAAAGTAATTACAGAATACGCTACCCAAAAGGCAAAAGAAACAGGAATGTCTCAGGAGTTTATTGAAAAAGTATTCAAAGCGATTCACGAAGAATCTATTGAAGTTCAGAATAATATTATGATCGAGAGATAAATTGCGGATAATAGTAAGAGTAGTATAATTTTTACTATATATTCAATAAAAAAATAAATCAGGGCTTGGCCATCAGTATTTAGGAGAATTGAAACATGTGTTTTTAACCCTATTTTCTGAATGCTAAGCCCTAATTGCGTATATTTGCATCAGCATTATCTATGAAAGGAAAAATCATTAAATCTACAGGCAGTTGGTACCAGGTTTTGGAATTGGAAACAAATAAAATTTTCGAGGCCAGAATCAGGGGGAAATTCAAATTAATAAAAACCAGACTTACCAATCCACTTGCTGTAGGAGATTTTGTTGAGTTCCAACTGGAACAGGATGACATTGCCTGGATCACGAAAATTGAACCCCGCTCTAATTATCTGATCAGAAAATCCGTAAATCTTTCCAAAGAAGCTCATATTATAGCTTCCAATATTGATTTGGCATGCTTTATCTTTACCCTGAAACATCCTGAAACGTCATTAGGATTTCTGGACAGGTTCCTGGCATGCTGCGAAGCTTATAATATTACCCCGCTGATTCTTTTTAATAAGATCGATGTTTTACACGAAGAGGAAATTGAAATTGTAAAAGATATTGAATTCCTATATCAGGAGATAGGATATGATACCCTGGAAATTTCTTCCTATTCAAAATTAAATCTTGACCAGCTTCAGGAAATTCTTAAAGATAAAACTTCCGTCTTCTTTGGCCACTCAGGTTGTGGAAAATCTACCTTAGTGAATGCTTTGCAGCCAGGATTGAATTTAAAAACTTCTGAAATTTCAGATACCCACCTGAAAGGTAAGCATACAACAACTTTTGCCCAGATGCATTTCTGGGATTTTGGAGGAAACGTTATCGATACTCCCGGGGTTCGTGAATTTGCAATGATTGATATTGAAAAAGAAGAAGTACAGCATTACTTTCCTGAAATTTTCAAAAAGAGAGAAGAATGTAAATTTCACAACTGCCTTCACATCAATGAACCTAAATGTGCTGTTATCGATGCTCTTGAAACAGGAGAAATTCAGCATTCGCGCTATGCTACTTACATTAAACTGATGGACGAGGCAGAAGAGGCTTCTCAGAAATAATCAATACAATCTTTATGTAACAGGACAAATTTTGTTAGAAATAATATAGAGACTATCATTGGATGGTCTCTTTTTTCTGTTTTAAACTATTTGTCGAAAGTGTTAAAGAATATTATTTACTGTTATTATTTTTTTTAAGATCAATTTAATGTATTCTGGACATTTTGTTTTTTGTAATTTATTTTTTTTGATTTTTACATGAAAAAATATTCATTTTTAAATAACTCTACTTTTCAACTTTACAATTTTGGCAGATAACTCCACTTTTGTCATATTTCTGACCACCATGAGATTGGATTTCCAAAAAATAAAATTATTTCACAAATTGCAATTAAAAGAACAAAATCGTTAAATATGATTAAATATTAATTAAAAAATTACATAATTAATAAAAAATGCCTTTGTTTTTTGCAAATAAAAAACCCAGCCGAAGCTGGGTAAAAACTAATAACCATGAAAACTCAAATTAAACATGAGAATCGCAATAGATTAAACAATTACTGTGCCAAAGTTTGTGTTACAATTTCTTAATAAAAGTTATTTTTATGTTAAAAAAAAATTAAAATAAAAATCAAAGATATTTTTTGTAATTTTGCGCCATTAAAAAAATATACATTTATGTCTAACATTACATTCACTATGATTAAGCCTGATGCAGTTGCTGACGGACATATCGGTGCTATATTGGGTAAGATTGCTGAAGGAGGTTTTAAGATCAAAGCTTTAAAATTAACTCAGCTTACAGTTGCTGATGCAAAAAAATTCTATGAAGTACATGCTGAGAGACCATTTTATGGAGAATTAGTAGAATTCATGAGCTCTGGTCCTATCGTTGCAGCAGTTTTAGAAAAAGACAATGCAGTTGAAGACTTCAGAACATTAATCGGTTCTACTAACCCTGCAGAAGCTGCAGAAGGTACAATCAGAAAAATGTTTGCAAGAAGCATCGGAGAAAATGCTGTTCACGGTTCAGATTCTGACGAGAATGCATTAATCGAAGCTCAATTCCATTTTTCAGGAAGAGAGATTTTCTAAGAAAATCATCTTACAAAATAAAAAATCCGGAGAATTTTCTCCGGATTTTGTTTTTTATAGGATTTTTAAAGATTATTTTCAATGGCTCCCACTTTTTCTCTGTACAGCTCAACAGGTTTATTAAGCAAAACTGCTATCACCGTCAGTTGTTTATCCAGTCTTTCTTTAGGGACATCAATATAAATAATTCCCGGACGGTCACTCCAGTAAAGCTTATTATAGATCGTATGATTGAGCATACTGCCTTCTCCTACGATTCTTATTCTGGCAATGTCATTTTTTATTCCTTTCAGAGCAATAGGTCCCGTAGGAACTCCTTCCACAAAAAGATATAGAGTCTGTTTGTCTTTTGATAAAGCGCTCATTCCTGGGTAGTGACCAGCCGGAAGTCCTTTTCCGGTCTCAAAAAACGCTTCTGCATGCTTACTTATCCATTGCAGTGTTTCCGGGTTTGTTGAAGGTGTTTTTTGTATTTTCATATCAAGGCCATCGGAGGTTAAGCCTTCATTGTTAAGTAGATTATTTCCGTTATACAATACATTGCTCATATCATAGACTGCTTCCTGAGTATTTTTGTTGTTCAGTATTTTGGAAAGAGAAAGTTCACTTTTCTTAAAATCTTTTAAAAATACCGGAGGAGTGTCAAAAGTAAGTTCTGCCACCGTGACATCTTTGTCAAATTTTACTTTGGAGAAATTCAAATTCAGTGTTTTCTCGGCATTATAATCCATCGTAACAACAGCAGATGGATCTCCAATGATTTTTACAGAAAGGGGTTTTGTAGCCAGTCCATAGATTTTTGTAAGTTTTTTAGCTTCTTCAAGATAAAGAAACAAAGATTTTTTCGAGGTTGAAAACGCTGATTTTCCTTTATAGTTGTCAAAAGAAATTCCACGTGTTGTTTCATAGATGGCATGTTCATTTTTGGATGTCCATCTCCCCAGGTTTTTCAGGATCTCAACTTGCTCTTCAGGAATGGTACCGTCGGATTTCGGGCCCATATCAAGAAGGAGATTTCCTCCCATGCTGATCACATCTGCCAAAGTCCTTACAATCATATTGGGTGTCTTATAACTTTTGTCAAAAGGCTGATACCCCCAGGAATCATTCATGGTATAACAAAGTTCCCAATATTGATTTTGGGGCGGAACT
The DNA here is from genome assembly GCF_020733145.1 of Chryseobacterium sp. X308. Lineage (NCBI taxonomy): Bacteria > Pseudomonadati > Bacteroidota > Flavobacteriia > Flavobacteriales > Weeksellaceae > Chryseobacterium > Chryseobacterium sp. X308. The sequence goes on along the minus strand of NZ_JAJFZH010000002.1, from coordinate 113,149 downwards.
ACCGGAATACCCTGCTCGGGTGTATCGTAATCACCATGATTATTGAGTCTTGAGTTAATAATGATATTGGATTTGTATTTCCTGAGTAAATCCAGGGTTTGAGAAGCTTTCCATTCTTCGGAAGTATGTTCCCAGTCTCCATCAAACCAGAGAAGGTCAGGTGAATATTGGGTAGAAAGTTCATTAAGCTGACCCTGATAATAGCTGATAAAATTCTGCCAGCGTGCCGGATCACTTTTGATTTCGTAACGCTTTTTTGTACGGGTATTGATATCATAATACGGATGGCTCCAATCCGGTAGAGAGAAATAAAGTCCTGTTTTTAATCCTGACTTTTTCAGCGCGGAAACAAAAGGAGTTAACACATCTTTTCCGGCCAGAGAATTTTTAGGGATGGTAGTTGCTTTTTCTGCCTTTGAATTCCACAATGAAACTCCGTCATGATGTTTTGTTGTAATGACAGCATACTTTGCTCCGGATTCTTTTATCAGATCTACCCATTGTTCCGGCTGGTATTTTGAAGCTGAAAAACCATTCAGCTGTTTCATATAGTTTTCGTGATTGATATAATTATTGAAGAATGACCATGATTCCGAGATTCCATTAACTGAATAGATTCCCCAATGAATAAAAATTCCCAGTTTGGCATTTTTAAACCATTCCATTTTTTTGCTGTTGTCAACTGTCTGAACCTGTGCGTCGATACTATGTGCAGATAATATCAATCCAAGGAAAACAGCTTTAATCAGACTGTTTTTCATATATGTTTTATTTTAACATTAAATATAGATAAAGAAAACATTATAGTGTAGAATAGTTTGTGATATTTAATGATAATTGTTGTCAAAACGTTTCTTATTATTGTATTTTTATAAATGGAACGTTTATTGTAAAATTTACCCGAAAAAGCAATTATGAAAATTCCAGCAATATTAATGGCGAGTTTATTAGCGGTAAGTGTTTCTGCACAGACCACTAAACCAGAAACTAAAACAAAAAAGCCTGTCAAAAAAATAAAGAAAGCCACTTCCGCGGATACCGTTGAAAAGAAAAAACCGGGAACCCCTAAGCCGGTAGTTAAAAAAGATACCCTTGTACTCCGCGAATATGGTTGTCCGGCCTGTGGAATGGGATAGAAGATGAGAAAGCCGATGTTAGGAGTATCAATGATGGCAGAAGCGGATTTTGTTTCTGCTGTTTTGCCATTGTTGCAGAATAATTCCATCGAAGTGATGGAATGGTCTTTTGATACCCTTTATCACACCAATGAGCCGGATTGGCTTCGGGATCTATTGAATTTTTATGCAGAAAATAACCGTTTAATAGGGCATGGAGTATATTATTCTTTATTTGATGCAAGATGGACAGCAAGGCAGGAAGAATGGCTGAAAAAATTGAAAGAAGAAGTCAGCCTGCGGAAATACAATCATATCACGGAACATTTTGGTTTCATGAATACTGAGAATTTTCATCAGGGAGTACCATTACCGGTATCTTTACATTCCAAAATTTTACAAATAGGAAAAGACAGATTATACAGACTTCAGGATGCTGTAAATATTCCTGTAGGGATAGAAAATCTGGCATTTTCATTTTCTATTGAAGATGTTAAAGAACAAGGCGTTTTTCTTGACAAACTCACGGAAGATACCAATGGTTTTCTGATCCTCGATCTGCATAATATTTACTGCCAGTCCTGTAATTTCGAAGTAGGTCTTCAGGAAATAATAAACTTATATCCACTCCATAAAATAAAAGAAATTCATCTTTCAGGCGGAAGCTGGCAGGAGAGTGCGTATGGAAAGAAGCAGGTGAGGAGAGATACTCATGATGATGTTATTCCTGAAGAAATTCTCTCTGTTTTACCCTCGGTTCTTACACAATGTCCAAATCTGGAATACATTATTATTGAAAGATTGGGGCATACCTTGAAAACCGAAGAAGAAAGAAATGATTTTCTGGCTGATTTTAATAAAGTCAGAACAATAATTGAAACTTCAGACCTGAAATTCAAAGAAAAAAACCGTTGGTGTAAAAAGGAAGTGAAACTTTCCGAAAAACCTTTGGAAGACCCGCTTTTGTATGAAGAACAGTCGAAACTCACAAGGCTTCTTTATGATAACTCAGATGTGAAGGCTATTCAAGATCTGGACTTTCATTATTTTAAAACACAACACTGGGACGCTGAAATGATTCTTACAGCACAGAATATCATTAAAAAATGGAATCCTTATTAACTATTCTATCCTGATAACCAAAATCAAATTATATGAAAATGACAACATTAGTATTGATCATTACCGCTGTCCTCACTGCTTTGATAGGAGGACTTTTCTATGCGTATTCATGCTCAGTTGTTCTCGGCCTAGGAAAACTTTCTGATACAGAATACCTGAAAGCTATGCAGAATATCAACAGGGAAATCCTGAACCCTGTATTCTTTATGAGTTTTATGGGAACAGTGATTCTTCTTCCCTTATCTACATTTTTGCTCCGCGGACAGCAGCCTGTTTTTATTTTTCTTCTTCTTGCTACACTGGCTTATCTGATTGGAGTTTTTGGGGTAACGGTCGCCGGAAATGTTCCGATGAATGATACTTTGGATAAATTTGATATCTCCGGTTCTACAGCAGAAGCGATCAGACAGATGCGGGAAAATTTTGAAAACAGATGGAATTTTCTCAATAATATAAGAACTGTTTTTTCCGTCATTACCATCCTTTTTGTAGTCTGTGCCTGTGTCTGGAATAAAGAATTATAAAGGATTAAGTGAAAATACCTACTATTAAATTACGTATTTCTACCGATGTGTACGTCTTGTTTTATTCGGATCTTTGTGTTGTTAGCAAGATAGTTTTAAACATTTTCAAATAAGTTGAAAAAAAGATTATAACCAAGACGACTTAAATTTCCAAACAAGAGAAAAGGCAGCCAATGGCTGCCTTTTGTTTATTATTTTGATCCTTTTATATCTTTAAAAGTTCAATGGTTCTTTCCGGACTTTCCGCTGAGAAAACAGCATTTCCTGCCACAAGAACATCAGCTCCGGCTTCAAATAATTTAGAAGCGTTGTCAAGATTTACTCCTCCGTCTACCTCGATAAGTGCTGTAGAGTTGTTGCTTAAGATCAGATCCTTGGTTTCAGCAATCTTTTTGTAAGTATTTTCGATGAACTTCTGTCCTCCAAATCCTGGATTTACACTCATCAGCAATACAAGATCTACATCTGCAATAATATCTTCAAGCATTAATACCGGAGTAGAAGGATTTAAAACAACACCTGCTTTTGCTCCTTTGCTTTGAATATGGTGAATGGTTCTGTGAAGGTGGGTACATGCTTCATAATGAACAGAAACAAGATCAGCACCATGATTGATGAATTCATCAACATATTTTTCAGGTTCCACGATCATCAGGTGAACATCCACAAATTTTTTAGCATGCTGCTGAACGGTTTTCATTACCGGAAAACCAAAAGAAATGTTAGGAACAAATCTTCCGTCCATGACATCAATGTGGAACCAGTCGGCCTGAGAATTATTCAGCATTTCAATGTCTCTTTGCAGATTCCCAAAGTCTGCTGATAAAAGGGATGGAGCAATAAGCTTCGTTTTCATTTTTACTTTTTATACTTTTACTTTTATTATCCTATTGAAAATGAATGGTCATGGGTGAAGTAATAATTGGCTAGATATCCTGTTATTAAAATCACTTCTATGACAGATAACTTTTTATTGTTAATATTTATGAGTAGAAATCTGTCGATTACAAGCAGTCCAAACAGTAATAAAAAGAAAATTATTTCTATTGTAATTCCTAGGCTTCCACTGGGATCGGGTGTAAATAATTGATAGACAATTAAAGGAATTCCTAGCCCTACAAGTGTAATAAATACAATAGAGATAAAGGTTGGTCTTTTTATTAAATCAGAAATAACCTTCATTTTAATTAATGATACTTCAGTTTCATTTCCGGCTTGATCTTAAGAACTGTTTCATAGATAAGTTTGATGACATTACCTACATCTTCCTTAGATACCATTTCTACCGTAGTATGCATATAACGCAAAGGTAAGGAAATTAAAGCACTTGGTACGCCGCCGTTAGAGTGGGCGAAGGCATCTGTGTCAGTTCCGGTTGCTCTGCTGGCTGCAGCTCTCTGGAATGGTATTTTCTTGGTCTTTGCGGTGTCAATAATTAATTCTCTGATGGTGTGGTGAACACTTGGTGCGAAGAATACTACCGGCCCGGCACCACATTTCTGATCTCCTTCTTTTTTCTTTTCAATCATTGGAGTGGTAGTATCATGGGTAACGTCAGTAACGATAGCAATATTAGGTTTGATGGTGTCAGCAATCATGTCTGCTCCGTATAAACCTACTTCTTCCTGTACAGAATTGGTAATATAAAGCCCGAACGGTATAGATTTTTTATTTTCTTTTAGCAGCCTGGCCACTTCAGCAATCATGAAACCGCCGATTCTGTTGTCCAGAGCTCTGCAGACAAAATATCTGTCGTTCATTTCAAAGAATTCATCCGGGTAGGTGATCATACAACCTACAAAAATTCCCATTTCTTCCACTTCTTTTTTAGAAGTCGCACCACAGTCGATGAAGATATTTTCAATTTTAGGCGTAGGCTCGTTCTGATTGGTTCTTGTATGAATAGCCGGCCATCCGAATACTCCTTTTACAATACCGTTTTCACCATGGATATGCACAACTTTTGAAGGAGCAACCGTCTGATCAGAACCTCCGTTTCGGATAACGTAAATCAGTCCATCATCTGTAATATAATTGACATACCATGAAATTTCATCAGCATGAGCTTCAATTACTACTTTAAATTCAGCTTCCGGATTGATGATTCCGTAGCAGGTTCCATAATGATCTACTTCAATTTTATCTACGTAAGGTCTGATGTAGTCCATCCAGACTTCCTGTCCTTTATGTTCGTAACCGGTTGGTGATGAAGTGTTTAAATATTTTTCTAAAAATTTCAAAGATTTCTTTTCAAATTTCATAAAAAGGAATGATTTTTGCGTTCAATTTTTGTTCTTATAAGTGTAAAAATAATGAATTTTAGTAAGATTATCTGCCTTTTTATTCTCTTTTTTGGAGTAAGTGTTTTCGGTCAGAAGGATGGGATAGTGGCAAAACCACTCAATCAGTACCCGCCTGAATCTCTGAAAGTGGATGAATTTGGTAATAAATATTATTATGACGAACAGCAGAAGATTAAGGTGTATGAAATCAATGGAGAGCCTGTAGTTGTATTGGATGAGTTGGTTTTAGTGAATAAACCGAGATTTAATAATCAGCTGGATAAGAATTACTATTATTTTCTGAATAAAAAGCTGTACAGGGTGTATCCGTTATTTGTGACCGCATTGCAGCAGTACAGGGATATCCAGAAAGATATGACTGATCTGGACAGCAAAGCCAAAAGGAAGTTTGTAAGAGAAAGACAGAATATACTAGCTGACCAATATGAAAAGCAATTGAGAGATCTTACGACTACCGAAGGACAGGTTTTTGCAAAGCTGATGAACAGGGCAACCGGAAAAAATGTATTTGAGATTATCAAAGAATTAAGAGGCGGATGGAGTGCCTTCTGGTGGAATGTAAAAGGCAAAATGGCTGATATTGATTTGAAAGAACGCTATGATCCGCACACCAACAGAAGTGATGAATTCATAGAGTCATTACTGCAGTCCAACTGGAACTCAGGTTACCTGCAGCCTTATCCCGGAGCTAATGATTTTAAAGTAAAGAAATAATATAAATTCCTGTAAGCATTCTTACAGGAATTTTTCTTTTAATTTATCAAATACAATTTTATCTATGGGAAGAGGAAAAGGATTGTCCGGTCTGTCGATATCAATCCATTCTGTTTTTTCGATACAGGGATCCAGAATAATAAAGTCTTCCTCGTTAACGATATCTACTATATAATATATGGTAAGAAGCTGTTCGTTTTCTCTGAAACGGGAGACCAGAAAATTTTCCTGAGTATAGAAATGTTCCAGCACATTGATTTTTACATTCAGTTCTTCATCAAACTCACGGTGCAGACATTCAAGAACTCCTTCACCGTATTCCAATCCGCCGCCCGGAAATTTCATTAAAGGTTCGCCGGCATATTCTTCAAATAAGGTTAAAACTTGTTTATCTTTTACCGCACAGGCATACACTCTAATGTTGATCTTGTCTATCATATATATAATGTATAATATTTTGTATAGCTAATGTAAGGAATTTTGTTGGAAAAAGCCGGAAGTTGGAAGCGTGAAGCTGGAAGTTTAATACTATCTGTTTCTAATAATATTGAATCAACGTATCTTATATATTGATTATTATTTTTAAAATAAAAAAATCAAAATTAATTAAGCACCCGGCTGTAAACATCCAGCTTCCTTCTACAACTTAATTGCATTTATCATCTCTCTTTTTCCCGGAGGTCCTTGTTTTTTCTCCACCTTGAAATTCAGTTCCTGAAGAATTCTTCTTACGCTGCCTTTAGAAGAGTAGGTGGTTAATAATCCGTTAATGGCCATTTTGTCAGCTACGAGTTCAAACAATGGCTTTTCCCAAAGGTCTGGCTGTACTCTGGCTCCAAAACAGTCAAAGTAAACAAGATTAATTTTAGGCAGATCAATGTCTTTCAGGTCGAAAAAATCACATTCTATCTTTTTTAAATTGAATCCACTAATAATTTCTACTGACTTTTCCCAATCTGCCAGATGAATTTTCTGATAAATATTTTTAAACTCTGGGTTATCAAAAAGTTCAAAGTAAGCCAAATCCTTAACTTCGGATTCATTTATGGGGTATTTTTCGAGCGAAAAATAATTGATGACATGATTTTTGTCAGTTTTTAAATATTCATTAATTGTTACCAAAACATTCAAACCTGTTCCAAAACCGAGTTCTAAAATATTAATTTCGCAATCATTTATTAAATTTAGTCCATTTTTGATAAACACGTGTTCGGCTTCCTGTAAGGCTCCGTGATGAGAATGGTAGTTTTCATTTAAATCATTGATAAACAATGTTTTACTTCCGTCGTTCGTGGTCTTAATTTCTCTTTTCAAGCTAATTTTTTGTCAAATTTACTCTAAAATTTTTATATTTAGAAAATTATGTTAAATTTGTAGAACATCGTAAAAATTTTAAAAAATGATAATTCAAAAAACTGAAAACTCCAGAATTTCTACATTTGACCCTAACAATTTTTCATTTGGTAGTACTTTCATCGATCATATGATCATTTGTGAGTATGAAAACGGAAAATGGGGTGATGTAAAATTAGTTCCTTACGGTCCGATTCCATTTACGCCTGCCATGATGGGAGTAAACTACGGACAAGCTTGTTTTGAAGGTATGAAAGCCTATAAAGACAAAGACGGGCAGGTTTTCCTTTTCAGGCCTGAAAAGAATTTTGAACGTATCAACAAGTCAGCGAAACGTCTTGCTATGCCGGAAGTGACTGAAGAAATGTTTTTAGACGGATTGAAAGCTTTGGTAGATATTGACAGAGAGTGGATTCCACAGGGGGAAGGAATGTCGCTTTATATCAGACCTTTGATTTTTGCTACAGAGGAAGCTTTGAAAGCAAGAGTTGCTAATAAATATATGTTTGCCATCGTTGCAACACCGGCACAGAGTTATTATTCAGAACCGGTATCTGTAAAGATCTCTGATCACTATTCAAGAGCGGCAAACGGAGGGGTAGGTTCTGCAAAGGCTGCAGGTAACTATGCGGCTTCTTTCTATCCGACACAATTGGCCATTGAAGAAGGGTATGAGCAAATCATCTGGACGGATGATGCTACACACGAATATTTCGAAGAGAGTGGTACAATGAACGTATTTGTCAGAATCAACGATACGATCTATACGCCGCCAACATCTGAGAAAATCCTTGACGGAGTAACGAGAGACAGCTTCATTCAGTTAGCGAAGAAAAGAGGTATCGAAGTGAAAATTGAACCGATTGCGGTAAAAACTGTAATTGAAGCTTTAAAGAACGGTGAACTTAAAGAAGTATGGGGAGTAGGTACAGCAGTAGTAACCACTCAATTCCAGGCTTTAGGATATCAGGGAGAAAAACTTGCGCTTCCGAGATTATCTGATGAAGAAAGCTATGCGGCTATCCTTAAGAAAGATCTGGTAGACTTACAAACCAATTTGTCTGAAGATCCGTTCGGATGGAGAGTGATGGTAGGTCACGTATTGGAAACAGTATAATACTATTGATATAACGATATGAAAGCCGGGTTTTTCCCGGCTTTTTCGTACCTGTGTATTCAAGTAAAATGCACGAAGACTTTTTGGCTGGGATCAATGCGTTACAACATTCACATATTTCTGTGTCAAGTTTTGTAATTGATTCGCGAAATGTGTATTTTCGCAAAAGTTTATGAAAAAAATACTCTTCATATCAGCCATAAGCCTGTTGAGCTGCAACAGAAATACACAGACGGTGCATCCCCCTGTAGGCGGGGTTTTGAGCCAGAAAGATCTGGATGTTTCTAAAAACAGGATGAAAAATTTAAATGGTATAGAACGTGGCCAGATTCAGGACTGGATCAGTGGCCAGTCTGTAAAATACTATCCTACGCAGCTTAATTATTGGGTAACCGTGGAAGGCTATGATCAGAGAGAAAGAAGGAAAGATGAAACAACCATTTCCTATTCTTATGATCTGTATGATTTTGACCAGACTAAAATCTATGATCAACCTTTTGAAAGAAGAGATGCCAGATTCGGACACTTTGATGAACTGAGAGCAGTGGAGAACGCTTTGCGTTTTATACATGATGGAGAGGAAGTAACACTTTTGGTACCGTCTTCTTTGGCCTACGGAACTTACGGAGACGAAAAGAAAATAGACAACGACATTCCATTAATCATAAAATTAAAAGCTTTATAAATACATGAAATTGTTTAACAAGAATATAATTCTGGCAGCGGCAAGTATTTCGCTGATGAGTTGTACCCCAATTTATAAAAAAATGAACGTAGACAAAGAAACTTACGAAGGTCTTAATGACGGACTTTATGCCAATCTTCAAACTACAAAAGGTAACATGATTGTGAAGTTTGAGGACAAGAAAGCACCAGTAACTGTAGCCAACTTTATCGGTCTTGCAGAAGGGAAAATCGATAACAAAGCTAAGGCTAAAGGAGTTCCTTACTATGACGGAACTATTTTCCACAGAGTAATCAAAGATTTCATGATCCAGGGAGGTGATCCTCAGGGAACAGGAATGGGAGATCCCGGATATAAATTCGAGGATGAAAAGAACGATCTTAAACATACAGGAAAAGGGATTCTTTCTATGGCTAACTCTGGGCCTAACACCAACGGTTCTCAGTTCTTCATCACTGAAGTTGCTACACCTTGGTTAGACGGAAGACACACGATCTTCGGAAAAGTGGTAAAAGGAAATGAGGTAATTGATGCGATTGCTAACGTTGAAAAAGGAGCTCAGGACAAACCTAAAACGGATATCGTTTTAGAAAAAGTTTCTGTTTTCAGCAAAGGTGACGAATACAAGCACTACGATGCGGCTAAAACTTTCAATGAAGGAAAGGCTAAAATCGCAGAAAACAATAAAGCTTTCATCGCTAAAGAAGAAGCTGAAAAGAAAAAAAGAGAAGAAGAATTCAAAGCTAACCAGGAGAAATTGGTTGAAAACCTAAAAGCTGGTATGCAAAAAACTGAATCAGGTCTTTACTATAAAATTACAAAAACAGCTGACGGAAAAGCTCCAAAGGCTGGTGACAACGTATCTGTTCACTATGCAGGTAAACTGGTAGACGGAACTGAATTCGATTCTTCATTCAAGAGAAACGAACCTATCGAAATTCCAATCGGAATGGGAAGAGTAATCAAAGGATGGGATGAAGGTATCCTGTTATTGAAAGAAGGTGAAACTGCTACATTATTGATCCCGCCTGCAATGGCTTACGGAGAAAGAGGAGCAGGAGGAGTGATCCCGCCAAACTCATGGTTGGTTTTCGATGTTGAGCTTGTAAAAGTAAAATAATTGAATTTCACAATAGTATCAAAGCCGTCCGTAAGGATGGCTTTTTTTATTCTGCTCTCAGAAATATTCTGTAACGATCTGTGTAAATGGTACGACCCATTTTATATCCGGAAAGGCTCACTGTTTTTCTGATACGAATTATTTTAAACTGTAACAATAATAAAGAAAATGAAAACCAAATCACTTCTGTTTCTGTTCATTATGCTGTCGTTGATGGCTTTTTCCCAGACTAAAGCAAATCCTGACGATGCAGCGATAAAGAAATCACTTACCTATTTTGTCAACAGTATTCAAGCTAAACAAATGAATCAGGCAGTAAACGGTATATACCCAAAATTCTTTACCATAGTTTCAAAAGAGCAGATGACACAGATTTTGAATATGACTTACAATAATCCATTCATGAAAATTGAAGTACAGGATCTGAAGTTCGGAAATATTGAAAAACCTGAGCTCATAACCGGTGAGTATTTTTCTGTTACCCCTTATTTTCTGAAGCTGAAATGCAATGTCAGTTCATTAAACGATGATATGAAAAAGAGAATGAGCGGTGCTTTGACAGCCAAATACGGTGCAAATAATGTGAAATATGTCGCCAGCGAAGGCTCATATCTCATCAACGCCGTTATGAAAGCCTGTGCGGTTTCAAAAGATAAAAAGACATGGAAATTTGTTATTCTTGAAAAAGAATATAAAAAAGAACTGGTGAAGATCTTGCCGAAGAAAATTCTGGATAGGTTTTAAAGTGGTAAGCATTAACTTTTATATTAAAAAACATAGAAACAAAGATTTCAGTAAGGCTTTATCACTTCTGTCTTATAATTAATAAAAGAGCAAAATAAAAGAATATATTTAACCTGGCTTACGACCAGATAAAGTGCATAAAAAATCCGAAGAAACTCGATACTTCTCCGGATTTTTTATTGTCTGGCTATTTATGTCGGCTTATTTTAAAACGACTCATGTGTTATAATAAAGTGTACAACTAATTTATTATAATTTGTTTGATCACAGGCTCTATAGCGATGTATAAATAATGTGTAAAAAAGAAACACCCTGAGTATAGCTGGTTGGTCCTCCTGAACTTGTTACACAGCTTATTACTTCTCCCGCATTCAGTAATTTTACAAAGGTTCCCCCAAAAGACCTTTTATTTCCTGTTAGTTTGGTGCCGGAAAATGCCCAGTTATCTTGGCCTGCGTTAATATATAAACTGACCGCAGCATTTGGATCTACATTTTCAAGCTTTACACCTGCTACAATCTGGTATACACCTGTTTTTGCCACAGTATATGTGTTGTTTGATGCATTCCAGGTACCGGTTCCTGAAGCGTTAATGTTGATCAATCCAAATTTTACATTATTCATTGCCCCATTTCCTGCCAGGTAAGTGGAGATGGATGATCTCTGTTCTGCATTAAAAATATTATTGGGAATCTTTAGTGAATTGATAAAATTCGTGGAATTGATTTGTGTGATAGCACCTCCGCCATCAGAAAGTACAATTCCTGAATTAAGAGCCGTATTGACAAAATCTATTTTGCGGATTCTTACATTCCCATTCACGTCCAATGTGCGATCAGGGTTACTGTGATTAAGACCTACATTTCCGTTTGAAGTTATTGTTACTTTAGGCGTGTTGTTGGTTGTCAGATTAAGATTATTGGCGGTTGTCGTTCCTACATAGGCAGCTCCTCCTCCAATGTAGGTTTTCAGATTGATGGTTCCATTACTGTGGTTGATCCCGAAACTATTATCTGGTGTTTGTACGGTCAGTTTGGTATCCGGTATGTTTGTTGCTATACCTACATTTCCGTTTGAAGTTACTGTTACTTTTGACGTATTGTTAGTGGTCAGGTTAAGGTCATTGGCAGTTGTGGTTCCTACATAGGCAGCACCTCCTCCAATGTAGGTTTTTAGATTAATGCTTCCATTACTGTGGTTGATCCCGAAACTATTATCTGGTGTTTGTACAGTCAGTTTTGTGTCCGGTTTATTTGTTGCTATACCTACATTTCCGTTTGAAGTTACTGTTACTTTTGATGTGTTGTTAGTGGTCAGGTTAAGGTCATTGGCAGTTGTTGTTCCTACAAAAGCAGCACCTCCTCCAATGTAGGTTTTCAGATTGATAGCCCCATTACTGTGGTTGATCCCAAAACTATTATCTGGTGTTTGTACGGTTAATCTGGTGTCAGGATTGGTTGTTCCTACACCAAGAAGGTGATTGGCTGCGTCTACAGAAACAGTATTTCCATCTATAGAAAAAGCATTGACCCTGTTACCTGTGAATGCTAGAGTATTTGAACCCTGTGTTACAGTTCTGTTTCCTGTAAGACTACCGTCTGTTGTATAAATATTAGATGGAGAAGTTGTGTTTTCGCTACCTGCTGTAGCTCTCCATGATGAATTAGTGAAAACAAATTCTTTTATTTTATTATTACTAACAGTCGTTCCATTCAATATAGCATCAAATCCACCTGTTGTATTATTATATACAATCAGACGCTGACCCGGATTAGGTGCTGCCGGCGCTGTAATAGTTATTGTTGCAGTAGCTGATCCCGTAAGTTGTACCTGGCTCACATTGCTTGGGATGGTGGCTGTATTACCACTCACGGGTAAGGTTGTTTCACGGGTGGTAATAGCTCCATTAATATCCAGTGTTGTTCCTGGGTTGGGTGTATTAATACCTACATTGCCTTTCTGAGCATAGAGTGACAGGTTCACAAATAGTAAACCGACTAATAGTTTTTTAGAAATCATCATTTGTGTTTTAAGTTTATTATTTACCCGGTATGGGTGTTCTTTTTTTTAGTCGGCAAATTTGCTTAAATTTTCTTGTTTTTATAGAAAACACGCATACATCAAATGTACACCATTCATTTGTGTACTATTTAAGAAGGGGTTATGTTGGTTAATTTGCTGTTTTTTACTCGATGTTAATGTTGAAATGCATTTTAGTGCATGAGTTGAAGGTGTTATTTTTTTTCGAAAATTGAAAGTGATTTCATGTTCTGTGAATAAAATCCAAATTTCATTTCAGGTATTAAAATAATACCGTCCCGAAAAAGACGGTTTTTTGTTTCCTGAAAATACCGTAGAAATACGGATTTCGGTATGAATTTATTACTTCTATCTTTATCAAGCACTTAAAAGAACAAAATAAAAAAATATGTTTGACCTGAATTACGACCAGATAAAGAAAATAGAATCTGAAGTATGCAAAGAACACAGTAGGCATCCGGAATTTGTAAAAACAGATGAAGGTTTTGGAATAAAAGCCTGCTGTGAACCTTTCAAAGAAGAACTGGTTGAAAAGTCAGGGAAAATGATTGAAGAAGAAACAAAGAAGATCCTTGAAGAAATGACGAAGGATCTGTTTAAAGAATAAGTTTTTACGATGTTAAGATAACTTTGTTATCGGAAGCTGCTCCGGATGGGGTGGCTTTTTTTGTGGCTACTACTGAATAAAATTATTAATATTAATAGAGTAGGATTATAAACAAAAACCGCCCCCAAACAGGGCGGTTTTCTCAGTAAAATAAATTGAAAAGTTATATGTTCTATTATCTTTTCTTCATACGCGTTCCGGCCAGGGAACTGATGAATACAAGGCCAAACCCGATATAAGCGGCAAATGCCGTCAGGTATATAATTAAGCTGTTAAAGCTAGGTTTTAAGGCGTATACCAACACTGAAAATGCAGCAAAACTTAACACCATCAATAGGCTCCATATATGCAATTTTGCAGCATCTTCATTTCTCTTAAAAATCATTTCAAAAAAGGCTCTCATCATTACTAACATTTTAAGGGTTATACATTAATTTATAGCATAAAGGCGCACTCATCACGGTAAAAAGAAGATATTCCTTTACTGGGCTAAGGTTCACGATGACTTTGCCATTTATTTATATCCCAATACCGGGCTGAAAGTCCGGGATATTTTTGTTTTTTTTGAATCAATCAATGATTCCTGGTTATTGTGATACCAGTCAGATACGGGTGCAAAACTGCTGTGAAAAACTAACGGGGGTTAATTAATCACGAGCCCGTATCTTTTACGGCATCGTAGAAAAAAAAGGATTCATATACTAGATATGAACTTGAATCAGTGGAAAAACTGAAAATCCACAGAAAACCTTTTTTCTCATCCTTAGTGTTTTTTTAATTTTTTCTCAAGAATTTATATGCCAATATCATGCCAAAATTCTGTTTGTTCGATTAACACTTTGTTTCACGGGATTGATGAAAGCAGTGGTGAAGCGTTTTTTCTTCTGTTATTTCCTTAAACATAGAAAAATTTTCTGTTTTTTAAAGCTAATGATAATGAGCAAAGAAAATATTACGGACGAGAAGTATTTTTATGTATTTAAAATAAACCACTAATAACTCAAATGTTCCTGCACAAATTTCACAAATACAACAGACAGTTAAAAAAAATTTGGCTAAGATCATTCGCATCCCATAATATCAACTATTCAATTCGTGTTATTCGTGAAAACATTTGTGACATTTGTGTTTAATTTTAAAAACCACAAGTAACACAAATATTCTTTCACAAATAACACAGATAAATATAGGTAAGATCCGTGTCAATCTGTGGAATCAGTGGGATCTAAAGCCGTTTTAAAGATATCCATAAAATATAAAACAGGCTTCCTTCGTCCACGCTCTGGATTGCTGCCCATTCCTATTGATATTAGTGAATTCGTGTTATTCGTGAAATCATTCGTGTCATTTGTGTTTAATTGTAAGAACCACAAGTAACACAAATATTCCTTCACAAATAACACAAATAAATTACACGCAATCATCCGTGTCAATCTGTGAAATCAGTGGTTATAAAAATCTTAAGTTTAGGTTAAGCCCCATTCCTTTTGAATTTGTGTTATTTGTGAAATCATTCGTGTCATTTGTGTTTAATTGTAAGAATCACAAACACCACCAATATTTTTCACAAATTTCACTAATGGAATACTGTGAAATTTATTATGCATTACTATTAAAATAAAAAAACCGCCTTTAGAAAGACGGTTTCATATTTTACCAGTTTTTATCAATCATATAAATAATCTGAGTCAAAGCGGTGGCTCCTAATAAAAGCTCTCTTCGGTTCACCTTTTCAAAAGTATCTTCTTCTGTGTGGTGAATATCGAAATATCGCTGTGAATCCGGCATCAGCTCAGCAGCTGGAATTCCCATGTCGTGAAGCGGATAAAGGTCTGTTCCTGAAAACCGCTCTTCAAAATTATAAACTCCGTAAGGAAGGAATAAATTCGACCAGCTTTTAATCTGATTTCTTTTCGCATCATCCATATCCAGAGCAATGCCTCTTGGGGCAAAGCCTCCGGCATCTGTTTCAATAGCAAAAAGATGCTTTTCGTTTTTCTCTTTTACCGTTTTACCATACTGTATTCCGCCTTTTACTCCGTTTTCTTCATTGGCGAAACAAACAACCCTGATGGTGTGGTTATTCTGAATACCCAGCTTTTTAAAGGTTCTTAAAACCTCAATGCTTTGTACAATTCCGGCTCCGTCATCGTGGGCTCCTTCACCTACATCCCAGGAATCAAGGTGTCCGCCGACAACAATAACACTCTGGTCTTTTTTACCTGTGATTTCCCCAATAACAGAGTGGGAGAGCTTTTCTCCTTTCATTCCGCAGTTGGAGTTAAGTTTTGCATTAACTTTCTGTTTTTTCAGTAAAGCTTCCAGTTCATCTGCTGTCGTGCTTCCAATGGCTACCGCAGGGATTTTGGAAACTTTGTCTTCATAACGCATTGCTCCGGTGTGAGGCACATCATCAAAAGCAGAGGACAGAGATCTTACGATGGCAAATTTGCCTCCTTTTTTAGCGGTTAAAGAAGCTGCAGTTGTTCTGTATTTTGCAGCATCACCATAGGCTTTGAAAGTCTCTACAAATGACTGGCTGAAAGGGTAGTTGAAGAACACGATTTTATCTTTCACTTTTTCAGCAGGAAGTCTGTCATATTCTTCCATCGATTTTACCATGATGATTTCTCCCGAAACATCTTTTCCTCCTGTTCCTTCAGAATTCCCAAGGGAAAGCATTTTAAGGGTTTTCCATTTTCCGTTGGGAGTCTGGATGTGCAGAGATTCTTTTCCTCTTTCCCAGACAGGAATCATCACTTCCTGAAGCCATACTTTATCAGCTCCGGCATCACGAAGTTTCTGTTCTGCCCATTTTACAGACTTTTCATAGGCTTCGGATCCGCTTAAGCGGTGGCCTATATTTTTTGTAAGCTCTCTAAGCTCTGTATATCCTTTTCCGTTGTTCAAGATTTCTGTAGAGATTTTTCTGAACTGGACTGAATCTTCTTTAGACTGGCCAAATGCAGCCATTCCAAAAAGTAATAATGAAGTTCCTACTATCTTTTTCATTGTTTACCAATTTTTGTCAATCATATAAATAAGTTGTGTCATCACCGTAGAACCTAATAATAATTCTCTCCGGTTGATTTTTTCAAAAGTGTCTTCTTCGGTATGGTGAATATCAAAATAACGTTGCGGATCAGGAACGAGTTCAGCTGTAGGAACTCCCATTTCATGAAGCGGGGCAATATCCGACCCTGAATATTTTCCTTCAAAGTTGTAAACGCCATAAGGCAAAAACAGATTCACCCAGCTTTTGATCTGGTTTCTTTGAGGTTCATCCATTTCGAGGGAAATTCCGCGTGGTGAAAAACCTCCTGCATCAGATTCAATGGCGAAAATATGTTTCTCGTTATTTTCCTTGACCATCTTACCATATTGTTTTCCGCCTTTTGTTCCATTTTCTTCGTTGGCAAAACAAACGGCGCGGATCGTATGATTATTCTGAATCCCTAATTTTTTAAAGGTTCTTAATACTTCAATGCTCTGCACAATTCCTGCTCCGTCATCATGGGCTCCTTCGCCGACATCCCAGGAATCAAGATGTCCGCCCACAACAATAACACTTTGATCTTTTTTACCTGTAATTTCACCAATAACAGAGTGGGAAAGCTTTTCTCCTTTCATTCCGCAATTGGAATTAAGCTTTGCGGTGACTTTTTGATTTTTTAATACTGCTTCAAGTTCATCAGCTGATGTATTTCCGATTGTTATGGCTGGTATTTTGGAAATATTTTCGTCATAACGCATGTTTCCTGTGTGCGGAACATCATCGAAAGCAGAGGAAAGAGACCTGACGATGGCAAATTTTCCTCCTTTTTTAGCCGTTAATGAAGCGGCAGTTCTTCTGTAGGGGTTTGCATCACGATAAGAAATGAATGTCTGTACATTTTCCTGACTAAAAGAATAGTTGAAAAACACAATTTTATCTTTCACTTTTTCAGCAGGAAGCTGATCATATTCTTCCAGTGATTTTACCATGATGATTTCTCCGGAAACATCTTTTCCTCCGGTTCCTTCAGAATTTCCAAGGGAAAGCATTTTTACACTGTTCCATTTTCCATTAGAAGTTTTAATCTGTAATGATTCTTTTCCTCTTACCCAAACCGGAATCATCACTTCCTGTAGCCATACTTTGTCAGCTCCGGCATCACGAAGTTTCTGTGCTGCCCACTGAACTGATTTTTCATACGCTTCTGACCCGCTGAGGCGGTTTCCTATAGCTTTGGTAAGTTCTCTCAGTTCATTGTATCCTTTTCCGTTGTTCAGAATTTCTGTAGAGATTTTTCTGAACTGGACAGAATCTTCTTTAGACTGACCAAATGCTGCCATTCCAAAAAGAAGTAATAAAGTTCCTGTTATCTTTTTCATTGTTACCAGTTTTTATCAACCATAAAAATCATCTGTGTGAGGGCGACAGCTCCAAGAAGAAGCTCTCTTTTATTTACTTTGTCAAAAGTATCCTGTTCGGAGTGGTGATAATCAAAATATCTCTGGGTGTCTACGACAAGTTCTGCCAAGGGAATATCCAGTTTTTTCAAAGGTGAAATATCCTGAATGGCTTCTGTCTGGTCAAAATCATAAACGCCATAAGGCAGAAAATATTCTTTCCAGGGATAAACCAGTCTTCTTCTCTGCGGGGACATATCTAATGAAAATCCACGGGGAGAATAACCTCCGGCATCGGTTCCTAAGGCAAATACATGTTTTTCGTCTTTCTTTTTTACATAAGCAGCATACATCTCACGGCCTTGCCCGCCATTTTCACTGTTGGCATACAAAACAACGCGGATCGTATGGTTGTTTTCATATCCAAGCGCTTTCAGCGTTCTTAGCACTTCAATACACTGCACAACGCCTGTTCCGTCATCCACGGCACCTTCGCCAATATCCCATGAATCAAGCTGAGCGCCTAAAACAATTACTTTAGAGTCTTTTTTACCCTGAATTTCAGCAATGATATTAGGATTCGTAGTATCACCTTTTGATTCTGCGGTCATATTGATTTTCGCAGTCACTTTCTGTTTTTTCAATGTTTTTTCCAGCTCATCTGCAGATCTTACGCCAATTGATAAAGCCGGAATTTTAATTTTATCATCTGGTTCGTAGTAGATCATTTTGGCATGAGGAGTATCATCATTGGCGGTGGTCAGTGACCTTATAATTAAGGCTTTTGCACCTGTCTTGGCAATTACCGAAGCGGAAATTAATTTTGATTTTGCTGCCTGTAAATAAGAATCGCTTGTATTGATAACCCTCGGGTCCATAGGCACATTTACAAAAACTATTTTGTCTTTTAACTGTCCCAGCGACATGGCATTAAGTTCTGATGTGGAATTGATTAAAACAACTTCACCTGTCAGATCTTTTCCTCCAGTTCCTTCAGAGTTTCCGAAAGAAAGCATTCTGATGTTTTTCCAATCTCCATTTCCGGATTTGATCTGTAAAGATTCTTTTCCTCTGATCCAGACCGGCGCTTTAGCTTCCTGCCTCCAGATCATATTAATACCAATTTCCTTAAACTTTTTTTCAGCCCATTCTACAGCTTTTGCATAACCGGGAGTGGCGCTGAAGCGGGGACCGATTCTTTTGGTAAGTTCCCCGAGATTATCATAAGCGGTGCCGTTGGTCATAATTTCATCTGAAATTTTTCTGAACTCATCGTGATAATTAAATCTGGCAACAGTACCTTTTTTTGCCGGGCCTTTTTGTGGTTTTTTTTGAGAAAATAAAAATCCACTCAAAAAGAGTGGAAGTATAATGAATATTTTTTTCATTTATTATTTACTTATCTTTTCCATTGATAAAAGTAGGAAAAAAATAGTAATTTATTAAGGTTTCATGTCGTACATTAACAAGGCTGTAATTAATTTTGGCTCAATAAATGTACATTTTGGAGGCATGCTTAATTTCAGGTCTGAAATTTTAATCATATCATTAAAACTTACAGGATAAATTCCAAAGCCAACTTTACCTTCACCATTGTCTACTTTTTCTTTCAAAAGATTGATTCCGTTGATGTTGGAAGTTCCTTTTACATAAGAAATAAGTTCAGAGCTGTCCGGATCTTCAATTTTCAGGATATTTTTGAAAATATATTTGTCTAAAAGGTGGTGATCCAGGTTATCCAGAGACATTTCTTTCGAACGGAGATCGTGCTTTACGTGAAGAGAGTAGAACTTCCCATCCATATACATGGAGATATGGAATTTCTGAGAAGGGTAGTACGATGTTTCTCCTTTTTCGTGAATCAGGAAATATTTTTCAAGTTCTTTCAGGAAATCTTCCGGAGAAATACCATTCAGATCGTGTAAGATTCTGTTGTAGTCATGAATCTTTATTGACTGGTTGGAAACAATGAAACTATACACAAAGTTGTAAAGCTCTGTACCGTTATGTTTTTTGTTTTTCTCCTTATGGTATTTGGCATTCATTGCTGTGGAACCAATTCTGTGATGCCCGTCAGCAATATAAAATGAATCTATCTGATCAATCACTTCTTTAAACTGCTGAAGCTTCAGACGATTGTCTATTCTCCAGATTTTATGTCTGATACCCATAGAATCCACATGGTTGAAGATAGGAACATTTTTTTCTTCATGGTTCATCAGCAATTCAATTTTTGAATTGGCAGGGTAGGTAAGAAGTACAGGTTCTGCCTGCAGATTTACTTTTTCAAGGTAGTGAGCCAGTTTCTCCTTTTTCTGCGGGATGGTACTTTCATGTCTCTTGATTTTTCCATTCCAGAAATCTTCAATACTTGCCAATCCCAGAAGTCCTCTGAACATCTGTTTGTTGGGATAGATCTGCTCATAAAGATAGTAAGACGAATTGTCCTGGACCAATTTCTTTTCTTCCAGAAGTTCTTCAAAGGTAGAACGGATCTTTCGCAGGTTCCGGTCAATATCTTTAGATTTACTTACAACATAGGGTTTAATCATATTGATGTAAGTATTTTCAACTTGAGCTTTCTCCGCAATCTCTTCCTGGGTGAAATTATCCAGTGGATGGGTAGGGAAAGTACTCTCAAAGTCTCTATGAGGTCTTATTCCACGGAAAGGTTTAAAAACAGGCATATTTATCTTATAGTTTCTTTTTGTAGCTTAATAATTTGTTCTGCAAGTTCGACACCGATTTTCTCTTGCGCATCCACTGTATTGCCTCCTACATGAGGGGAAAGTGATAATGCGGGATTCATCAGTAAAGGCAGTTCCGGATTGGGTTCGTTTTCAAAAACGTCCAGTGCTGCTCCGGCTACTTTTCCCGACTCAATAAAATCGATAAGTGCCACTTCATTGATGACACCGCCTCTTGCAGTATTTACAATATAAACTCCATCTTTCATTTTTTCAAACTGAGGGGTGTCTATAATATACTCATTCGTTTTCGGCGTATTGATACTGATGAAGTCTGCATCTTTAAGGAATGCAGCCATATCATTGGTGGAAGTGATTTCAAAGTTCACAGACTGTCCGTTGAAGAAGTTCAGCGTAAGAACTTCTGTTTTCGGGCTTCTGGTCAGAACAGTTACTTTCATTCCTAAAGCGATTCCTATTTTTACAACTTCCTGGCCAATACTTCCAAAGCCGATTACTCCTAATGTTTTTCCTGAAAGTTCATACGCATTACTGAATGACTTTTTCATGGCGTTGAAATGAGTTTCTCCTTCCAGAGGCATCAGTCTGTTGGATTCGTGAAGGAATCTTGCCAGTGAAATAAAGTGGCCAAAAACCAGTTCTGCCACTGATTTTGAGGATGCTGTGGGAGTATTGATTACTTTAATACCTTTACTTCTGGCATATTCCACATCAATATTATCCATTCCGATGCCGCCTCTTCCAATGATTTTAAGGCCGGGGCACGCATCAATCAGATCCTGTCTCACTTTCGTTGCACTTCTTACCAGAAGAACATCCACATTATTATCGTTGATAAAATTAATAACGTGATCCTGAGCCACTCTATTGTCCAGAATATCAATTCCGGCTTCTTTTAAAGTGTTTTCTCCTGCTTTTGAAATTCCGTCGTTTGCTAAAACTTTCATGAATTATTTGATTTAAAGATTGAAAGAATTACCATTTCAACATTTTAAAACTGGGGCGCAAATTAATAAATTTTAATGAACTGCCCTTAATTCTTTCAATCTTTGAATTTTTTACTATTTAATTTATTTGAAAGACTTCATTACATCTACCAAAACCTGTACGCTTTCAATAGGCAGAGCGTTGTATAAACTTGCTCTGTAACCGCCAAGACTTCTGTGTCCGTTTAAGCCGCTGATCCCTGCTGCTTTCCATGCATTGTCAAATTCTTCTTTCTTGCTTTCGTCTGTAATTTTGAAAGAAACATTCATTAACGAACGGTCTTCTTTTACGCAGAAAGTTTCAAATAACGGGTTGCTGTCGATTTCATCATATAAAAGCTTAGCTTTAGCTTCATTTCTTTGTTCTGCAGCAGCAATTCCTCCGTTTCTTTCAAGATACTGAAGGGTAAGTAAAGAAGCATATACAGGAAATACCGGAGGCGTATTGTACATGGATTCTTTAGCAATGTGCTGGGAATAATCCAGAATAGAAAACATATTTTCTCTTCCTGTTTTACCAAGAATTTCTTTTTTAATAACCACTAAAGTAACTCCTGCAGGTCCCATATTCTTTTGAGCACCGGCATAGATCAGATCAAATTTTGAAAAATCCAGCTGTCTTGAGAAAATATCAGAACTCATATCACATACCATCAGCGTATCCACTTCAGGGAAAGATTTCATTTGAGTTCCGTAGATGGTATTGTTGGAAGTACAGTGAAAATAATCGTATTCTGAACCAACAGTATAGTCTTTAGGAATAAAAGAATAATTTTCTTCTTTTGAAGAACCTACCACATCTACCGTTCCTACTTTTTTAGCTTCTTTGATGGCTCCTGCTGCCCATGTTCCTGTATCCAGGTAAGCGGCTTTTCCACCTACTTTCATCAGGTTGTAAGGAACCATTGCAAACTGCAGGCTGGCTCCGCCTCCTAAATAAAGTACCTCATAATCATCACCAAGATTCATCAATCTTTTTACAATGGCACGCGCTTCGTCCATTACCGCAACGAAATCCTTGCTTCTGTGAGAAATTTCAAGAAGAGACAATCCGATGCCGTTAAAGTCAAGGATAGCCTGTGCTGATTTTTCAAATACTTCCTGTGGTAAAATACATGGTCCTGCGCTGAAGTTGTGCTTTTTGTTCATATTTTTATTTTTTGGGTGCTTTGGGATTTCAATATCCTTCAGCTTTATTTTGATTTATTGGATTTTGGGTCAAAAAAACCGCCTCACGGAAATGAGACGGAATTTTTTATTCGCCGTGTAAGAATGCTTTTTTATTAAGAAGAGCTTCTTCAGATTCTACATGATCTTCGTCTGGCACACAGCAGTCTACCGGACATACAGCTGCACACTGAGGTTCTTCGTGGAATCCTTTACATTCTGTACATTTATCTGTTACAATGAAATAGACATCATCACTTACAGGTTCCTGTGGTGCATTGGCATCTACAGTAAGTCCCGACGGCAGAGTAATTGTACCTTGAAGAGCCGTACCGTCAGAAGCTTTCCAATCTACAGCTCCTTCATATATTGCATTGTTTGGGCATTCAGGTTCACAAGCCCCACAGTTAATGCATTCATCAGTTATTTTAATAGCCATCGCTAATTTTTTTTAAATTTGCACAAAATTACAAAATTTTACCCAATTTTACAGTAATTATGAATACCGAAAATCAAGTTTTAGGACTTATTAAATTAAGTGATTATATAAAAGCGTTTTTAGCGAAGAAACCGGAAGATCACAATGAAGATGATTCTGATATTGAATTATTGTTGAAAAGGTCAGAAATAGAGAATCCGTGGTTTACTATTGATAATCAGAAATTTGCTTTACAGCAATGGACAGATCTTCTGACTGAAGAAAACATCAAAAACTGGCTTGGAAATTATTCAATCTCTAAAATTTCAAAGAGAGTTGGACTTATTTTAGCAGGAAATATCCCTTTAGTAGGGTTTCATGATGTGATTTCTGTTGTTTTAAGCAATCATGTTCCTGTCATTAAGCTGTCTTCAAAAGATAAGTATATGATTCCGTTTTTATTGAAGAAATGGAATGAGTTTTCCAATGGGAATGTAGTTTTTGAATTTGTTGAAAAATTAGAAAATTTTGATGCCGTTATTGCAACAGGAAGTAATAATACGGCAAGATATCTGGAATATTATTTTAAAAATCACTTAAATATTATCCGTAAGAACAGAACTTCTGTGGCGGTGTTGAAGGGAGACGAAACGGATGAAGAACTGCAGCTTTTAGCAAAAGATATTTTCCAGTATTTCGGATTGGGATGCAGAAATGTAACGAGAATTTTTATTCCGCAGGATTTTGTGATTGACAGGCTGTTTGAGAACTTCTTAGGATTCCAGGATATTATCAATCATAACAAATATGCCAACAATTATGATTATAACAGAGCAGTTTATCTTTTAAATCAGGATAAATTCTGGGATAATAATTTTGTGATGCTGAAAGAGGATGATAAGCTGTTCAGTCCGCTTTCTGTAATCAACTTCAGCAGATATGAATCCTTGGATGATGTGAAAAGCTTTATTGCAGAAAATGAAGAAAATATTCAGTGCGTTGTGGCAAAAGAAGAATTGGAAATGAATGCGATTCCGTTTGGAGAAGCACAAAATCCGGGACTTGATACCTATGCAGATAATGTAGATACAATGAAATTTTTAGAACTGGTCTGATTTTCGTATCTTCCATCACTTATTTCACCAGAACAAAAATGAATACTATGAAAAAATTATTGCTGGGACTGGCTCTTGTGGGCGCACAGTTGATTTTTGCACAGAAAGTAACCGGTGCAAAGGTTGAAAACAGTCCCAAAAAAGAACAGCAGGCCAGTATAAGCAAGGAGAAGGTTAATTTGTATAATGATAACTTTCTTAAGTTTGTTGAGGCCTTACAGGCTTCTGACCGTAAGACTATTGATGGTTTGCTTTCTGAGAAAGTAAAGGAAATTGTGACGGATGATGTACTTAAGAAAGTCAAAGATGGCATTGATCCCAATAAAAAGCTTGAAATTTTAAAGGCAGGATATTATAAAACAATGGATGGCATCAATCATCCAAGTATTAAATATAAATACGCAGGAGAATCTTCCAAAGAAGCGATTACAGCGGTATTTGAAGATGACGGTAAGATTTTGGGGGTTTTACCTGCGAAATAGAAGGAATTTATTTTCGATTAACAAAAAAATATTAACTATGATGACAGATGTTTTAGTCGCCCATTCTTCAGATGTGGAGAAGGCGAATTTTTACAAGAAGACGTATTTGCATGTTGCTTTATCGATTCTTGCATTTATTGGAGTGGAAACGATATTATTAAAAACGGTTCCGGTAGAATTGATTGCGATGATGTTTGGTCAGAGATATATCTGGCTATTGATTATCGGGGTTTTCTGGCTGGCTTCTGTTTTGGCTTCTAAATGGTCGCTTTCACAAAGCAAATCTACCCAATATTTAGGATTAGGATTTTACATTCTGCTGGAAGCCATTATCTTTATGCCTCTGCTATTTATTGCAACAAATATTGAAGGTGGAGCAAATGTGATCTTCCAGGCTGCGACGTTAACTGTTGCTATGTTTGCAGGTATTTCTGCAGTAGCATTCACTTCTAAAAGAGATTTTTCTTTCTTAAGAAATATCATTGTAATCGGTGGATTTATTTCCATTGGACTGATTGTAGGAGGGATGATCTTTGGCTTTAACCTTGGACTGTGGTTTTCGGTAGGAATGGTAATTTTAGCTTCAGCTACTATTCTATATCAGACAAGCAAATTAAAAGATTCATTTGGAACTAACCAATACGTAGGAGCAGCATTACAGCTTTTTGCTTCGATTATGCTTTTATTCTGGTATATTCTGAGTATTCTGATGAGCAGAAGAAACTAATTGATAAGTTGTCTTAGCTTTAAAAATATAGTCCCGGTGATTTTTCATCGGGATTTCTTTTTTATTTAAACACAAAGTTCACAAATGTTTTCACGAATAAACACAATTTAATAAGATCAATAGGAAAGGGCTATAATCCAGAGCGTAGACGAAGGAAGCCCGCTTACTTAAAAATCCATTATCCATTGGCTTAGCCGAAAACTTATAATAATATTTAAATATATTTTTGCCCACAGATCCCACAGATTAACACGGATGCTTGCGTGTATTTATTTGTGTTATTTGAGGTTTTTAAAAATTAAACACAAATGTCTCAAATATTTTCACAAATAAACACAAATTAATAAGATCAATAGGAACGGGCTATAATCCAGAGCGTAGACGAAGGAAGCCCGCTTACTTAAAAATCCATTATCCATTGGCTTTAGCCGAAATTTATAAGTATCCACAGATTCTACATTGACACCGGTGCTTGCATATAAATGAATTATAATATTGGTGAAATTTGTGAAAAATATTTGTGCTATTTGTGTTGTAAACCAAAAACCCAAAAAATCCTGATGAAAAATATCACCGGGATTTTAATTGGTTATTCTTTACAATTTTTCATACAACTTCCAGCTTCATGTGACCGGTTAAAGTCCTTTGAAGTACATTTTACAGTTGAAAATAAAGATTCTAAAGAATAGAAAAAAGTATAGTAATGAGGAAAACCTCAGGTATTGTATATTGTGTTTTTTTTATCATCTTTTGATTGGAAATAATCGCAAGATGTTATTTGTCGATTGATCCTAAAACCTTCTGAGCAAAAGAGTTTAATGCATCTTTCTCGCTCATTCCGTTTTGTACGTTGGCGTGAACTTCCAGAGCTCCGCAGATGTTGGTAATCAATTCTCCTGCAACATTCAGATCTTCTTCACTTGTTCCTCTGAACTCGCAGAAACTTTCCAGTACTTCTAATGTTTTTTCAAGGTTTTCAGGAGTCTGATTCTGATAAAACTGTCTGATTACGGGTAATTTCATTATGCTAATTCATTAAAAAGGTTAATTAAACTTTCTGCCTGGTTAGACTGAACCTGGTTAACCAGTTTTCCGTTTTTAAAAATCGCGAAGGTAGGTAAGTTGTCTACTTTTGCTAATTTTCTGCTTTCAGGCAGTTTTTCTGCATCTACATATAAAAATGGAATAGAATCATTTTCAGAGGCTAATTTTTTGAATTTCGGCTTCATGATTCTGCAGTTTCCGCACCATGTCGCGCCATACTGAACAACTACCTTTTCATTGTCGTTCACTATATTTTGTAATGTATCTTCGGTTAATTCTGTGTACATGATCGTAATTTGAAAATTTGTTAATTTGAAAATGTGTCAATGTTTTGTAAAGAAGAAAATGAGATAACTTTTAATAATCATGAGATTAACTTTCAAATTATCTCATTTTCAAATTAACACATTATATTAGTTCTTAGCTAAGTATTCTGCAGTAGAAGTTCTGTCAGCTTTCATTGCTTCTTTTCCTTCTTCCCAGTTTGCAGGGCATACTTCACCGTGTTTCTGTACGTGAGTGTAAGCGTCGATTAATCTTAAGAATTCTTTTACGTTTCTTCCCAAAGGCATATCGTTTACCGCTTCGTGGAAAATTTTTCCGGTTTCGTCGATAAGGTAAGTTGCTCTGTAAGTTACGTTAGAACCTGTGAAAACTTCGTTTCCATCTTCATCATATTCAAAATCCTGATCAACAATTCCTAATGTGTTAGCCAATTGTCTGTGAGTATCAGCTAAAAGCGGGTAAGTTACTCCTTCAATTCCTCCGTTATCTTTTGGAGTGTTCAACCAAGCGAAGTGTACTTCGTTAGTATCACAAGATGCACCGATTACTTTAGTGTTTCTTTTTTCGAACTCACCTAAAGCCTCCTGGAAAGCGTGAAGCTCAGTAGGGCATACGAAAGTGAAATCTTTAGGGTACCAGAATAAAAGAACTTTTTGCTGGTTGTTTACTGCTTCATCAAGGATGTTGATTCTTAAATCGTCACCCATCTCAGACATTGCGTCAATTGTTAAGTTTGGGAATTTTTTTCCTACTAAAGACATAATTTTTCTGTTTTTATATTTAAATTTCTTATGCAAATATATAAAAGATTCATCTATCGAACAAACTTAAATCGATAAATAAAATCTATAATTGTTTTTAGCATGTTGTTAAATAAAAAAGCCCTGTTTAACAGGACTTTTTGTTTATTTTAATAACCAAATATTTCAGTTAAATTAAGTTTTTTTACTTCGCCTAATTTCTGCATATCGGCCTCATTCACTTTGTCCTGAGAAGCGACAAGGCAGTAGGTGTAGTTTTTATTCTTCATCTCTTTATCGTGGAAAGAATTGATATCTGTGAAAGACAGTTTTGGAGCCTGTTCATACACATTCTTTCTCATATCAAAGTTGTTTCCAAGCTTTTGAGATTTCAGATAAGAGAAGATGATTCCGTCCTGTGTGATTCTTTCAGAGGCAATAGATTTTTTCAATCCGCTTTTCGCTGTTTCGAATAACTGCTCAGATTTCGGAAGGGTAGTCAGAAGCTCATTCATGGCTGTTGTAGACTCATTGAATTTGTCTGCCTGTGTTCCTACGTACGCCATGATCATATCCTTATCTGTTTTCTTGCTTGGAAGGGCAAAGTAAGAATACGTGGAGTAGGCAAGCGCCTTAGATTCTCTGATGGTCTGGAAAACAATGGATCCCATTCCTCCCCCGAAATAGTTGTTGAATAAACTTACCGTTGGAGTAGTGGATGCATTGTACGGATCAGAATTTCTTACCCAGAATACCTCTGCCTGCACCATGTCATAATGAGCAAATAATACTTTGTTCTTGTCTGTCGGGATCTGCGCAAAAGTTTTAGACTTAGGCAGATCTTTCAGGGCTGCAGGAAGTTTGTGGACAGGTTTCAAAGCTGCAACTACTTCATTTCCTGATTTGGGTCCATAGTACAATACTTTGTGTTTGAAATTGAACAGATCATGAAGAACATTAATTAAGTCTTCTGCTTTCAATGCGTCAAGCTCAGCATCGCTCAGTACATTGTTGAAAGGGTTTTGAGGACCGTATTGGGCATAACTTCTCAATCCGGCCATAATTACTCCTTTATTCTGTTTTGCATTGGCTCTGGCTTTCTTCAGTCTTGTTTTGTAAGCATCAAGAGCAGCCTGATCTGCCTGACAGTTTTTAATCAAATCCTCAAATAAGGAAATGGTTTTATCAAAGTTTTCATTCAGACCTTCCAGTGATACGTAAGTTTCCTCGTTTCCTGCACTCACATTGAAGCTTGAGGCAAGTTTGTAGAACTCCTTACTGATGATCTCCGAAGATTTGTCTTTCGTTCCCAGATACTGAAGATATTCTGCTGCCAATGGAAGAATTTTATTGTTCCATTTTCCTGAATCAAAGTGGTAATACATTCTGAACAGCGCGTTGTCAGTGTTTTTTACAGAAAGTACATCCACATCAGCTAATTTGTTTTTAGCGATGTCTTTGTCATAATTCAACCATACCGGAGCGATAGGGTTTTCAGGCATCCCGTCGATTTTTTTAAGGAAAGGAGACTGATCTTCTCTGTTAACGGAAACCGGAGTAATCGTTGGTTTGTCAACTTTTACAATGCTCTTATCTTCGCCTTTTCTTTTGTAAACTGCAACGTAGTTATTGTTCTGAAGATACTTGGATACGAAATCCATGATATCTTTTTTCGTCAGTTTTGAAATTTCGTCCACATATTCCAGCGATGTTTTGTGGTCAACGTCCGAAGTGAATTCATCCATCAGAATACTTGCTCTGGTTGAGTATTTTTCATCTTTTTGAATGATCCCTTTCTTTTCGTTGTTAACGATAGACTGAATCAGGTCGTCAGAAAATTCGCCCTTTCTCAGTTTGTCAATTTCCTGAAGAAGAAGATTCTTTACTTCATCCAGAGATTGCCCTTCAGTGGGTTTACCCTGTAAAAGTAAAACGGAATAATCTTTCAATGCATAAGAACCAGCGTATGCACCCAGTAATTTCTGTTTTTTTACCAGATCAAGATCGATCAGCCCTGCCTGTCCGTTGGTAAGCATATTTCCAACAAGATTCAGCATTCTGGCGTCTTTTGTAGAAGCTCCCGGAAATCTGAAACCAAGCATTACGTTTTCAGGATTAGGTCCTACCACTTCTTTTACAACCGGAGCAGTGATCGGTTTTTCCTGTCCAACTTTATATTCAGGGATTGCTTTAGGCTTCATATAAGAGAAAGCCCTGTCAATTTTTGCAATCACTTCATCCGGATTAAAATCTCCGGACATGATGATTCCCATGTTATTAGGAACATAATAATTGTTATAATATTCTCTGATGGCATGCAGAGAAGGGTTTTTCAGGTGCTCAATGGTTCCGATGGTGGTTTGTTTTCCGTAATTGTTGTTAGGGAAAAGGTTGGCAAACATCGTATCAAAAACCTTATCACCATCATCATCAAGAGATCTGTTTTTTTCTTCGTATACAGCCTCAAGCTCTGTGTGGAAAAGCCTCAGAACCGGTTCCCTGAATCGTTCAGCCTGTACTGCAAGGAATTTGTCAAGAACATTCGCAGGTACATCTTCCGTGTACACCGTTTGTTCAAAAGAAGTGAAGGCATTGGTGCCATCAGCTCCCATACCGGCCATCATTTTATCATATTCATTGGCGATTGCAAATTTTGCAGCCTCTCCTGAAACTCTGTCAATTTCTTTGTAGATTTCTTTTCTTTTGGCTTCGTCCTTAGTCTGGTTATACTTTTCGTAAAGAGCATCAATCTGATCTAAAAGAGGCTTTTCTTTTGCCCAGTCTTTAGATCCGAACTGATTTGTTCCTTTGAAAAGCATATGCTCCAGATAATGGGCAAGGCCGGTGTGGTCAGCAGGATCTGTTTTACTTCCTGCTTTTGTGGCGATATACGTCTGGATTCTCGGATCCTTGTTGGTCGGACTTAAAATAACTGTTAATCCGTTATTCAAAGTGTAATACCTTGCAGAAGTAGGGTCATTGGTTACGTACCTGTACTTGTAGCCGTTCGAAGTAGCTTCTTTCCACTGGAAATCCTGGCCAAAAGCATATCCGGCAAAACTTGCAGCGGCAATACTTGTAGCGATGGTTAGTTTTTTTAACAGATTCATTGCTGTCGTTTTATTTGGGTTATTAGTTTTTTGTTAATTGAATTTCTCCAACAAGTCTTTAATCCGTTTCATAGCCTCTCTTAAATCTTCTTCAGAAGCAGCATAAGAGAATCTGATACATTCCGGACTTCCGAAAGAGAATCCGCCTACACATCCAACATGAGCATTTTCCAGAAGGAACATGGCAAAGTCGTCAGAATTTTTAATTTCTGTTCCATCTAGGGTTTTTCCGATATAGTACGAAATATCAGGGAAGAAATAGAAGGCTGCCTTTGGAAGCACCACTTTGAATCCCGGGATTTCTTTGATCAGTTCATAGACAAGATCTCTTCTTTTTTTGAAGGCATCAATCATGTATCTGTATTCGGAAGGGTCTGCTTTCAGAGCAACGATAGACGCTCTCTGTGCTACCGTATTGGCCCCGCTGGTCATCTGTCCCTGTACTTTTTCACAAGCTTTTGCCAGCCATTCAGGACATGCGGAATACCCGATTCTCCATCCTGTCATAGCGAAAGCCTTTGACATTCCGTTGATTACGGCTGTCTGTTCATAGACTTCAGGAAACTGGGCAATCGAAGTGGTATTCGTTTCGTAATTGATGTATTCATAAATCTCATCAGAAATGATCGTTATCTGAGGGTATTTGGCAATTACTTTGGCGATCGATTTCAATTCATCATAAGTGTAGTATCCTCCTGACGGATTACATGGCGAGCTGAAAAGTACCGCTTTGGTTTTCTCTGTAATAGCTTCTTCAAGCTGTTCGGCAGTCACTTTGAAATCGGTAACATACGAGGTAGGAAGTATTACGGAAGTTCCGCCCATCATTTTTACCATCTCATCATAACTTACCCAGTAAGGTGCTGGAAGAAGAACTTCATCGCCATCATTGATAATAGCTGCCAGAACATTGATAATAGCCTGTTTGGCTCCGTTGGAAACACAGATCTGGGAAGGTTTGTATTCCAGATTATTATCCCTTTTTAATTTATAAGCAATAGCCTCACGCAATTCCAGAAATCCCGGAACCGGAGAATAGTGGCTGTAATTTTGATTGATGGCATCGAATGCTGCCTGTTTGATATTGTCCGGAACATCGAAATCCGGCTCGCCAAGAGTTAAACTGATCACATCTATTCCGTTGGCTTTCATTTCTCTGGCTTTGTTTGACATAACAAATGTCTGTGAGTATCCTAATCTTTTTACTCTATCTGAAAGTTTATCCATTGTATTTTTTTGAATTTTAACAAATATATAATAAAAACGTGGTGTGGAGGTAATAAAAATAGGGGTGTTTTAAAGATTTTTATCAGGTTTTTGTCAAATTGTCTTTGGATGATAAAAATATTTTATTTTGAAGTAGGAGTTTGAATTAATCTTATTTAGTTAAAAATTGAATTCAAAATAAATTATTGTAAGAAATCATTTTGCGGCTTAGTGTTTTGTATCTTTAAACAATCTAAGACCGCTTCTATGAAATATTCTGTTTTTTTATTGCTCGTTTCATGTTCTTTGTTCTCTCAAAAACATTCAAAAGATGATGAAGTGAAAAAATATGTCTCGCAGGTGAATGAAGATTCATTAAAATCATATATCGGGAAGTTGGTAAGCTTTGAAACCCGGCATACCTTAAGTTCAACAGATGACCCAAAGCGTGGAATAGGTGCGGCAAGGAACTGGGTGATCAGAAAATTCAATGATTATGCTAAAAATTCGGGTGGAAGAATGGAAGTGTATCTGCAGCAGGAAGATATTCAGCCGGATGGAAAACGAATTGACAAAGCAGTAAACCTTGGGAATGCTGTTGCTTTTCTGAAAGGAACAGATCCAAATGACAAAAGAATTTTCCTGATCGGAGGACATCTTGACTCAAGAGTAACTGATGTGATGAACAGAACTTCCGCAGCACCGGGAGCTAATGATGACGGCAGCGGAGTAAGTGCTGTCATAGAATCGGCCAGAATATTGAGCAGATCTTCATTTCCTGCTTCAATTATTTTTGTAGCATTTTCCGGTGAAGAACAGTCATTGTTGGGATCTAAACAGTTGGCTGAAAAAATGAAAAGAGAAAATCTGCAGCTGGAAGCGGTTCTTAATAATGATATGATCGGTAATCCCAAAGCAGGAGAAACAGGAGAGATCAACACCCGTATACTTCGTGTATTCAGCGAAGGCCTGCCTTACAAAGATCTGGATAAAAAAGCGATGATGATTAGGAATCTTGGTTTTGAAAACGATAGTGAATCCAGACAGCTGGCCCGTTATATCAAAGAAGTTACGGAAGAATATGTGAAAGGGCTGGAGATCAAACTGATCTACAGAAATGACAGATTTCTGCGCGGAGGAGATCACACCAGCTTTGTGAATAACGGATTTCCTTCTGTAAGACTGACCGAGTATTATGAAAATTACGACCATCAGCATCAGGATATAAGAACAGAAAACAATAAGCAGTACGGCGATCTTCCTGAATTTATCGATTTTAAATATCTGAAAAAGAATGTTGCGGCCAATGTTGCTGTCCTTGCCAATCTTGCAAAATCTCCTTCAAAACCGGAGAAAGTTGAAATGGATGTAAAGGAGCTGACAAATTCCACTACTTTACATTGGGAAAAATCAAAATCCGGAATCCCTGCAGGATATTATGTGCTGGCAAGAGAAACAGACAGTGCGGTGTGGCAGAAAAAGATCTTCACGACAGGATTTTCTATGAAAGTTCCACTTTCTAAAGACAATTATATTTTCGCTGTACAGAGCGTGAGCCCGTCAGGAAATCTGAGCGTGCCTGTTATACCAGGAATTGCAAAGTGACGGATTGTGCTGAAAACCAGAATTTACATCAGGATCAGGAAAAGTTGATTTGAATACAAGAG
The DNA here is from genome assembly GCF_020733145.1 of Chryseobacterium sp. X308. Classification (NCBI taxonomy): domain Bacteria; kingdom Pseudomonadati; phylum Bacteroidota; class Flavobacteriia; order Flavobacteriales; family Weeksellaceae; genus Chryseobacterium; species Chryseobacterium sp. X308. The sequence continues at coordinate 79,658 of NZ_JAJFZH010000002.1, read as the reverse complement.
AAATAAAACTTATTTTTGCGGTTTATAATAATTCACATGTCTGCATCGTTACTATTAAAATATTTCCCGGATCTTACTGAAAAACAGATAGAACAGTTCTCCAAATTGGAAAATCTGTACAATGAATGGAATGAAAAGATCAATGTAATTTCCAGAAAAGATATGGAATCACTGTATGAAAAGCACATTCTGCACTCTTTGGGAATTGCAAAAGTGATGGAATTTGCACCGGGAACCAAAGTTTTGGATATCGGAACCGGAGGTGGTTTTCCGGGGATTCCTCTGGCGATTCTTTTTCCTGAAGTAGAATTTACCCTGATTGATTCTATTGGGAAGAAAATCAGTGTGGTACAGGCTGTGGCAGACGGAGTTGGATTAACCAATGTTACCGCTATTCATGGAAGAGCAGAGAAGCTGAAAGAAAAATTCCATTTTGTAGTCAGCAGAGCAGTAACCCAGATGCCGGAATTTTTAAGATGGCTGAAAGGGAAATTTGAAAAAGAACAGTTTAATCCTAAACACAACGGAATTTTATATTTAAAAGGCGGTGATCTTGCTGAAGAACTTGCCGGAATTAAATGTGAAATATTCAATCTTAAACACTATTTTGATGAAGAATTTTTTGATACCAAGAAAGTAGTTTATGTATCAAAAGGTAATTTTAATTCCTGATTTTTATGTAAATAAGGAATAATTTTTGCTAATATTTGTTAATAATCAGAAAAGTAAAGGTTATGAAAAAACTTTTAAATATTGGATCTTCAGTATTCCTGTTGGGCGTGCTTCTGGTTTCGTGTAATGATGATGATTACCATACCATCGAATCTATTGATAAAATCAAGATAGACAGCGTAAAAATTGTTAATGATACCATGGACGTTTACGCGATACAGAGCATAAAAACGTATTCCACCTATCCGTCTCACTGTGAAGGCTTTTACGGATATGATTATGTTTACAATAATAACCTGGAAAGAACAGTTACTTCCTATAAATATATTACCAACGGCCCTTGTACACAAGGGAAATATGTGGGAGCAAATCAGATTAACTTCAGCCCGCAAAGCAAAGGAACCTATACTTTTAAATTCTGGAATGGAGGAAACAGCTGGATTACAAAAACCATTGTAGTAGAATAATGAGATTGACTTTTGTATTGTGTTTACTGGCAGCGCAGGTGGTGTACGGGCAGAAAATTTTCTGGGAGGAAGGCAAAAAGCTAACCTGGGATAACTTTAAAAGTCCGGTTAACAAAAAAAAGAATCCTGATGTGGCAGCATACACCCATTGTGGATGGGAATTTTATGCTGAAAAATCTTCCGATCCCAAAGCACCGGTTGCCATTACTATTAAAACACTGTTTCATGAAGATAAATCATGGAAAGATGCCAAAAGAATGAATGATTATATTCTCCTTCATGAGCAGAAGCATTTTGATATTGCAGAATTGTTTGTAAGAAAATTCAGAAAAGCAGTTGCTGAAAAAATCAAAAATTCAGGAGACTACAACAAATATTTTAGAGCAATTTACGACGGAATATCCGTTGATTATAAGAATTTCCAGATGGCCTACGACAGAGAAACCCGTCATGGACTTGATAAAGAAAAACAAACCGAATATAATCAGTCGATTTCTGAACAACTCGACAACTTAAAAAGCTACCAAGCCCTTTGAAATTCCTCAATAAGATCATCCACGAACTGTTAGCACAAAACCCGGATCTTTCTGCGTTTAATATCATTCTGCCCGGAAAACGTCCCATTGTGTTTATCAGACAGATTCTGGAAGAAAATAATTACTCAGGATTTCTTCCGAACTTTTTTACAATAGAGGAACTCATCAATAAAATTGCCGATCAACAGACGATTCAGGGAATTCCGCTGTGGCTTTTCTCTTTTGATGTGTACCGAAGCCTGAATCTTATCCCAAGAGATGATTTTTCCGATTTTCTGAAATGGTTTCCCACCTTACAGAAAGACTGGGATGATATCCTGAAATTCTCAGATAGCGACCAGGCAGTTCTGCAGTATATGTTTGATGAAGAAAGAATCAAAGAATGGGCTCAGGACCTTGGTGAGGATGACGATGTTCCAAGAAAGAAGTTTCTTAATTTCTGGCAGAATATGAATGTTTTTCTCCCGGTTTTAAAGGAGAGACTGCAGGAGAGAAACTGGGCTACTTCCGGAATGATTCATGAGGCGGCTAAAGCCAGAATTGCTGATTTTGCGAAAAATACCAAAGAAGAATTTGTTTTTTGTGGGTTCAATGCCTTTACTCCGGTAGAAGAAAAGCTGGTAAGAAGCCTTTTACACTGGAATAAAGCGCAGTGTTTCTTTCAGGCAGACCGTTATTATTTTAATGATGAAAGACAGGAAGCCGGAAAATTCCTTAGAAATCATAAAACATGGAAAGAATTTGATGATAACAGAGCTTTTCAATGGATAGAAGACGATTTTAATCAACCTAAAAAAATTAAGGTATACGAAGTGTCCGGGAATGTAACCCAGACCAAAGTACTGCCTGAGATCTTTAAAGAGATCAATAATAAAACCTACTCCAATACGGCAGTTGTACTCCTGGATGAAAACCTTCTTCCAGCCAGTCTTGATGTGATGCATGGTGTTGATAATTTGAATATTACAATGGGATTTCCGTTGAAAAATTTGTCTTTCTCCAATGCAGTGAAACGTCTTTTCTACCTGCAGAAGCAATTGGAAAAAAACAAACTGTCTTATTATTACAGAGATGTCTTTCCTATTTTGGAAGAACTGCCGAAATCTCTAGAAGATGAACAGATTATCAATGAGTTTAAAGCTAAAGTAGAAGAGCGGAATATCGTTTATATTTCCAGAAAACTTTTACATGAACTGCTGGGCGGCCTGTCTTATTATGGCCTTCTTCAGAAAGCAACAGGAACCAACGGTTATCTGGATATGCTTATTGAGTTCTGCCAGCAGGTAAAATGGCTTGAAATAGATGATATTCAGTATGAGAATGTCTCTCACTTTGAAAACGCCTTCAGAATCATTAAAAACCAGCTGACTCCTTACAATATTGAGATCAAAATGGAAACGCTGGAAATCCTGATCAATCAGCATATCAATTCTGAAAGTATCGATTTTCAGGGAGAACCATTACGAGGACTTCAGATTATGGGATTACTGGAAACGCGTCTCCTGAACTTTGAAAACGTTATTCTGCTTTCTGTCAACGAAGGAAAACTCCCGCTTGGAAACTCACAGAATACCTATATTCCTTTTGATATCCGAAGGTTCTTTGACCTGCATACCTTCCTTGAAAATGACAGTATTTACGCTTATCACTTTTACAGGCTGATTCAGGATGCGAAGAATGTCCATTTGCTGTATAACGCTTTAAGCTCCGGAGTGAATACCGGAGAGAAGAGCCGCTTTATTACGCAGCTCGAAATGGAGAGTACTCATGATATTGAACATGTCATTATTGAAAATTCTTCAGAACCTATTGCCACCAAACCGATAGAAATTTCCAAGACACAAATCGTACAGGAACGTCTTCAGAAATGGAAGGAAAAAGTCTCTGCTTCCCACCTGACGAGTTATCTTTACAATCCGATTGATTTCTACCTTTCCAAGATTTTAAACACTTCGGAAACAGATGAAATTGAAGAAGAACTGTCGATAAAAAATTACGGAAATCTGGTTCATTATTCACTTCAAGAAGTGTATGAGGTATTGAAAGGTAAGGTTTTAAAAGAAAGCGATTTAAAAAATTCAGTTAAAGCAGTAGATGAATATATAAATATCGCTATTGAAAAGCTGAAACACCAGCCGGAATTCTACGAAAAAGGAATGAATTATATCCATAAAGCCATTGCTAAAAAGGTCATTGAAAATGTGTTGAATCATGATCTTGAACTCATAAAGCAAGGCAATAAACTGGAGATTATTGATATTGAAAGAAGGTTCGAAAATATAGATTTTCCTCTTGAGGGAAATGATAAAATTTCTTTCTTCGGATTCATTGACAGGATTGATAAACTGAATGGTACTCTGAGAATTATTGATTATAAAACCGCCAGGACTAAAAATCTTACTGTAAAGATCGATCAGGATAACGTAGATGAATATTTCCATAACAGCGACAGGAAGCAGGCTCTTCAGCTTTGTATTTATCATTACGTAGTACAGCACCTTCCTGAGTTTTGGGGTTTCCCGATTGAAACCGGAATCTGGAGTTTTGCAGATGCCAGAAAGGGAATGGTTGCCCTGCAGTTTGATAAAGGAAATATTGATGATGCCATGAAATCTGTGAAAAGCCTTATCCTTGAAATCCTGAATCCGGATATCAATTTCGTGGAAACGATAAAAACATATTAAAAATTTTAGTCTTAGTATATTTTTTCTCTCTGTTTATTCTTAATAAATAAGCTGGCTTAGAATCGTTTACTTCACGAAATGTTGTGATAAAGCAGGTAACTTTTTGTGTATCTTTACTACTTATTAAAAACTTATAAAGTTTAAATCAGATACATTAAGCACCATCAATGAAAAAGATCCTGATATTTTTAGCTATAGCTTTTTCTCTTATTATCAAATCTCAGCAAAAAAATGATTCCCTGAATATTGCGCTTCAAAATGTAACCAAAGATACTAAGTTTGGTCTTGCACTCAGTGGCGGCGGGGCAAAGGGATTTGCACACATCGGGATTTTAAAAATGATCGATTCATTGGGAATCAAAGTCGATTATATCACAGGAACCAGTATGGGAGGGATTCTGGGAGGCTTATATGCAATGGGATATAATGCTGACCAGATGAAGCATACCATTTATAAAATGGACTGGAACAGAATTCTGAGTAATAAAATTCCTTATAACAAAGTCAATATCAGTGAAAAAGATGAATACGACAAATATATCCTTGAATTTCCGGTAGTCAAAGGGTTTCCAACTCTTCCAAGCTCTTATATTGAAGGGCAGTACATGGGAGAAGTTCTTAATACGCTTACTTTCAACGCAAAGCATATCAACGATTTCAGTAAACTGAGGATTCCTGTGCAGCTTACATCTTCCGATATTGAAAACGGCGGTCTGGTGATGCAGAAAGAAGGATCATTACCGTTGGCTATTCGCTCTACGCTAGCTATTCCTGCCGCTTTTGCTCCTGTTTATATTGATGGAAAGCTTTTGGTTGATGGCGGTCTGGACCGTAATTATCCGGCCAATGAAGTTCGTGAGATGGGCGCCGATTTTGTGATCGGAGGCTATACCGGATTCAGACTTTTTACTAAAAAAGAGATTGAAAATCCGATGAAGATGATCTATCAGACTCATGCTATCCGCTCTGTAGAAGATTTTAAACATCAGAAAGAATTATCAAATATTCTGGTCGACTTTGTAGATCCACTGGGAGAAATTACAACGAAAGATTTTGCCAGATTCAGAAGGATCATAAAAATAGGAGAGATGGAGGCGAGAAAGCATCTTCCTGAGTTTGTAGCCCTGGCAGAAGCTCAGCGAAAAGCCGGAATTACGTATGAGCATACGATGATTGAAGAAGTGAAGCTGCCTACCACTAAATTTACTTTTAACGAAGAAGACGGAACACCCATTACAGATGCTGCAGAAATTGAAGTGCTGAAAAAGCAGATGGGGCTTAAGGAAGGGAAGTATTACGATGTAAAAACCGTTAATGAAGCCATAGACAGGGTCTTCGGAATGCGGCAGTATGTAAAGGTGTATTATACCTACACAAATGTAAACGACAGTCTTGTGATGAATGTTTTTGTGAAAAGAGCGAAAAAAGGAGCGTTTAAACTGGCGTTGCACTATGATACGGAACAGTCCGTAGGAATTATTGTCAATTATACGTACAGAAACATTCTCCTGAACAGATCCAGGTTTCTGGCAACAGTAGATATTTCCGAACGTTTTAAAGCTAAAGTTGCTTACCAGCAGTTCTTAGACAGTGGTGAACGTTTATGGCTGGATCTGGAAGCTAAAATGGTTCATCTTAAAAGTAATGACCTGAACTTCAGGCTGTATGATATAAGTGAAGATGGCGGCGACCGTTTTCCGAACCATATGTACCGTAACATAACCGGAAAAATTGCACTGAATTATAATATCAATCCCAATTCTTACCTGTCTCTTGGAACGGAATTCAGTACGGAAAGAATGTACAGTTTACTGGATAAAGTAGATCAGTCAAAAGTAGATAATTACAGCAAAAAGCTGTATAACCACAGTAATTTCAATACTTTTCTGAAATTTGAACAGAATAATCTTAATAAAAGGTATTTTACAACCAAGGGGAATCATCTTCAGGTGAGCACAAGATTTTACTATGGAGATCAGTATGAGCTTTATGACCTGAACGTGGTACAGCCTCTTCTTTATCAGATTCTTAATCCGAAAGACTCTTACTATTATGAGCCTAAAAATCTCGTTTCATTTACACTGAATGAGAACTTTTTCTACCCGATTACAAGAAGACTGACCGTAAAAGCAAATGTGTTTCTCGGTACGAGCTTTGGTGCCAAGAAAGAAGATCAGGTTCCGTATCTGTTCCTGAACCAAAAGTATAATCTTGGAGGCAGTGAGTATAATTACGACCTGCTAAGCCCGGAATTCAATGGACTTCGTCAGAAAGAGCTTCCGATGACTTCAGTTGCTAAGGCGGCCATCTCATTTCAGTACAGAATTATGAAAAAGCTCTATCTTACCCCATCATTCAGTTATGGAAAGGTAAGTGAAGAGTTTTCTCCTTTCAATGACAGTTTTGATATGTTCGGCTACGGAGTAAATCTTGGCTATGAATCGCTTATAGGGCCTATTGGTTTGAATATTTCCAGAAACAGCCAGCTTGATTTTTCAAGAATATATTTTAGTGTCGGATTTAAGTTTTAAGGATATGCTCCATTTATAATGCTTTTAAATTATCGACGCAAAAAGGCACTTCATTGCTGAAGTGCCAAAAATTAACTTGAAATAAAGATATAGAGGAGTGATTGATTTATAGTTTTACTTTTTTATTGATAATTTTTCCATTAGAAAGAGTGATCTGCACCAGATATATTCCCGGTTCCAGGTTTCTTGACTCAAACACAGGTTTATTAACGTCCTGTTGAACGATCAGAGAGCCAGATATACTGTAGATGCTGATGTTCTTAATATCATTCACGGATTTAGCCACAATCTGTTGTCTCTGGGTGTAAATATCAGTACTGTTTTCTGATGATAATATGCCGCCAGCCGATTTACTGAACTGAAGGTTATAGTATGGAGTAACAACTTCAAACGTATAGTTTTTGTTTTCAAGATTCTGAATATTGATTCCTCCGGCCTCCCGATATTGTTTTGAGGAAATACTTTTGATCAGCGTTTTATTTTCATCAAAAATATTCACAGCAGTAAGTTCATCCTGATCTACTTTCAATTGCAATATTGATGCATTGGCAGATTGTATAATTTCATTTTCGGTAACTTCCTTAGGCGTGTTTTTGACGTATGGAATGATTTTATCTTCATTGTTTTCCGATACTTTCAATAAATAAACACCGTCTTTTAAATCAGATAAATTTTGGTTACCGGCTGTTCTGCTCTGTGCTTTTTCTTTATTGAAATCTGTAATTTCAACCAGCTGCATACTGCCCAGGTCCGGTTTTATCTGTGAAGAAAGAAGGGAAGGTTTTTCAGAAGTTTTCTCCGGTTGCTTACCGAAAATTGAACCTGCAATCGCCCATTCATTAAGAAGGCCGCCGCTTCTCAGGGTATTGAATTTCGCATTGGAAGCTAAAGTGAAGGGCAGAATTCCCCCTACATGTCCTAATGGACCCCAATAAAAGGAATCCAGTTTATACTTGTTCAGATCCCACCATGGATAATAGCCACGCTGAACATCGATGGTTTTAGAAGTATTTTCAGGCGGGATAGCTAAATCTATGGTAGAATGTCCCAATGTCATAGGCGTTTTATTATACCAGTCGTATACATCCTTAGGTTTCATGCATAGCCTTAGCTTGTTATTGGGATTGTTGGTAACATCATTGACGAAACTGGTGGTAAAGAGCTTTCTCCATATAACAGGCCCCCACAAAAGTCCGCCGTTATCCTGAACGACATGATAGTTGTATTTGTCCAGATATTCTGCAGAAATAACTTCTGAAATGTCATTATTATAGGTTTTATATCCCGTATTGTTGCAGGTATGAAGGACATTCGCCAGGAATGAGGTGAAAGGATAAATATCTTTTTCAAGGACTCCTTTATTTAAAGTTACTCCTGAAAAATCATAAGGGCCGTCGCCCATGTAAGCATATTTGAATTTGATATTATCAGGATTTGAAATGCTTAATCTTTTTAAGGTAGACATTGCAGCATGTGCGCCCTGAGAATATCCGGCCAGGAAATATTCATCATAACGTTTGATGTTCAGTTGTGCCAGTACTTTATTGGCAGCGGTAATGAAATCTATGGTAGCTCCGGCTTCTGTGGCATAATCTACATATGGGTGAGTTCCGTCCCCGGTTCCCATCCCTACGTAATCAGGGGCCATCAGAATATACCCGTTGAGTACATAGGATAATTCGACCACAAATCCAGCGGTTAAAGCCCCTTTGAAATTAGACGGAACATTGTGCCTGTTGTCTGTAGTTCCATGGTCAGATACCACTGTTGAGAGTTTAAAAGGTACATTAGGATACATGAGTAATCCGGTAGCTTTTACAAGAACATTGTTCTCATTTTTGGTGTAATAAGTGATTTTGTATCCTTTCAGCCCGATATTGAAACTGTTTAGGTAGTTGGCAAACTCAGGAGCATTCTGATCACCAAGATTATTGGCTATAAAATTGATGACTCCCTGTGGTGTTAAATCCAGTTTCTGTTCGGCACTTACAACATCACCCGCCTGCTGTGCAAAGTAAAATGGAGCTGTAAGACTTAGTAAAAAAGTTGTGATTTTTTTCATATTGTTTGTTTTTGTGTGGTATTAAAGTAATAAATTTAATAAAACAATAAAAACTTTAGAAGATCAATAATTATTCATTGAATATAAAATCCCTGCAAAGTGAGTAAACAAAAGAGTCCGACCATTGGCCAGACTCTTTATCATTTATAATTGGTATATTTTTTAGAAAGCGTTAATTCCTGTGATGTCCAATCCGGTAATCAGTAAATGAACGTCATGTGTTCCTTCATAAGTAATTACAGATTCCAGGTTTGCGGCATGTCTCATCATCGGGAATTCACCCATAATTCCCATACCTCCTAGGATTTGTCTTGATTCTCTTGCAATGTCAATCGCCATTTTCACGTTGTTACGTTTAGCCATTGAAATCTGGGCCGGAGTTGCCTTATGGGCATTTTTAAGGTTTCCTAGCTGAAGACACAGTAACTGAGCTTTTGTAATCTCTGTTAAGAATTCAGCTAATTTTTTCTGCTGAAGCTGGTAAGAACCGATTGGTTTTCCAAACTGTTTTCTTTCTTTGGAATACTGAACGGCAGTACAGTAACAGTCAATAGCAGCACCTATTACTCCCCAGGAAATTCCATATCTTGCAGAATTCAGACAAGATAAAGGTCCTTTCAGTCCTGTTACTCCCGGAAGCAGGTTTTCTTTCGGAACTTTTACGTTGTTAAATACCAGTTCTCCGGTTTTGGAAGCTCTTAAGCTCCATTTATTGTGAGTTTCAGGAGTGGTGAAACCTTCCATACCTCTTTCAACAATCAATCCCTGTACTTTTCCTTCCTCATTTTTTGCCCATACTACAGCGATGTCGCATAAAGGAGAGTTGGTGATCCACATTTTTGCCCCATTTAAAAGATAATGATCTCCCATATCTTTAAAATAAGTTTCCATAGAACCAGGATCAGAACCGTGGTTAGGTTCAGTCAATCCAAAAGATCCGATCATTTCTCCGGCAGCAAGCTTAGGAAGATATTTCTTTTTCTGCTCCTCAGAACCGAATTCGTTAATAGGGAACATCACCAATGAACTTTGTACCGAAGCAGCAGAACGTACCGCAGAATCTCCTCTTTCCAGCTCCTGCATAATCAGACCATAAGAAATCTGATCTAATCCTGAACCGCCATACTCAACCGGGATATAAGGCCCCAATGCTCCGATTTTCCCCAATTCTCTCATAAGATTAGGAAGATCTGTATGATTTTGAGCGGCCTGATCTATCTGCGGCATTACAAAACTTTCAACCCAGTCTCTCACAGATTGGCGGATTAGTTTATGTTCTTCAGTAAGTAAAGCATCAATTCCATAATAATCAGGGATGCTTGTAAGAGGATAATATGACATGATTTTTTGATTTGGTTAAAAGTAACATTTTTCGTGATGTTCTGAAAATTTTTTTAAAAACTTGTTTTACTATTGATTTTCAGAGGGCTACTGCTACTTTGTTGATGATTTGAGTTAAATTTATATTTTTATGACTCCTCATCATTAGAGATGGGATACTGATTGGTAGAATTATGAACTTTAGTTTTAAATTTATAAAGATAAGGGGCTTTATTAGCTGAGCCGTCATACAGTTTTTCCATTCTGTCCAGAATATTTAAACTTAAAATTTTTCGCTGAAAATTATTTCTTCTGAATTTTTGTCCTAAAATAGTTTCATACAGAGCCTGAAGATCTTTCATGGTAAATTTTTCAGGAAGCAGGTTACTTGCTGCAACCTCTGTATTGATATTCATTCTCAGGTATTCAAGGCCTGTCTCTATAATTCTGTCGTGGTCGAATGCCATTTTAGGCAGGTTGTTGACTTCAAACCATTCACAGCTTTCATTGAAAGCATCAGGGAAAGTATCAGCCAGCGAAAAATCAATGAGGCTGCAGTAACCTACGGTAACAAAACGCTGGAATATCCAGTGATCTTCAGGAACGGTTATTCCTTTATTTTTAAGAAGGATCTGATGTACATTGTTCTCCGTACGGTCTATTCTTCCAAAGGTGTGAAACTGTTTCAAAAATAATCCTTTAAGATGGGTTCTTTCAAACAAAACCCTTTCAGCAGCTTCTCTCAGGTCTTCATCATTGAAAACAAAACCACCCGGAAGTGACCATAGATCCAGATCGTGATATTTTAAAAGCAAAACTTTCAGAATATTATTATGAAAGCCGAATATGGTGCAGTCAACGGAAATATGCGCTACGAAATCTTTCGTGTCAATGAGTTCCTGTAGCGTTTCTTTACTTTTTGTGTCTTTAATTTTCATGGCAGTAAAAATAAAACTATTTTCTATTTGTGACAGTAAAATATATAAAACTAATCACAAAAAGCAGAATTACAGAAGATAAGATGTATAATGGATAATAATTCAACAGCTGTTTTTCAAATAAAACAGCCATAATGATAGAGCTTACAGAGCTGCCCAGAGAAGAAAAAATAACAATAAGCGAGGTGAAAAGATTAATCTTGTCTTTATCCACCTGTGCAATCATTTTTGAGTTGATCACAGGGTAGAGGGGGGAAAGAAACAAACCAATAACCGGAAATAAAAAAAGTAAATAGCCGGAATCCTCCGAGTCAAAATACTGTATCCCCAGTATAATAATCAGTAAGGTGATGATAAGAACCATACATGTAATATAATATCTGGGCAGTGAAAACCTTTTGATAATATTGGCAGTAACCGTTCGTCCGGCATAAGAAAAGACGGATAGAAAAGAAGTGGCCTGAAGCGCAAAAAAAGAATTGACCTTCAAATGGTTTTTGTAAAAAGAAGGAAGCCATGAATTGAATCCCTGCTCTACAAAGACGATAAAAAAGATCACTCCTAAAAATAAAGCTACTGCAGGTGTGGTAAACCCGGAAAGTTCTGAGAGAATGCTTTTGTTTTCCATAGGCCTGGAATCTGCTACTTCTATCTTCGAGAGCAGAAAAATGGTAAATGCTGATAATAAAGCAATCATCAGGAAACCAAACTTCCAGAATTCCGAGTACTGGCTGGAAATTATCCACCCAAAACCGGTATTAACCACGAAAATTCCGATCATAAAAGAGGCTTCTACATTATTCATGGTCTTTGCCAGGGATTTTTCATCCGAAATATTATTCCTGATAATTCCAAAAACACAGATTTTACCAATAGCGAAACAGGCTCCTATAATCGCAAACCACAATTTATAAAACCAGAAGACCTTTACAAAAGGAAGAAGACAGGAGCAGACTCCTACAATAGCCAGGGCCAGAATCAATGCTTTCTTTGGACCGGTTTTGTTGATGAAGCTCACTGCAAAAAGCGAGATAAAAGCAATGGGCAGATCTTTAAAAGATTCTAAAAGCCCCAGTTCTCCGTAGGTAATTTTCTCTTCAGACAGCTGCAAAATCACCAATCCCATACAGTTTAAAACCATTGAAAAAATGAGAAAGGTAAGTTTTAAGGGAAGAGAAATTTTGGATGGCTTGGTGATCATTTTGGGAGATGAATTTATTAATTTTTTATGATATTTTATGAAATATTGATGCGAAGATAGGGCTTCTAACCCTGAAAAATAAAAGAAAAATTAAAATTTTTATGAATAGAATGTTAATTAATTGAAAAAAAATATATTTTTATTGTCTCAATTTGAGAATTAAACAATAACTGTATATGAATGTAAGAATATCAAGAAGCGTAGGAGTGGTTGCCGTCCTCTATTTTACGGCCAACTTCAGTGCCCAGACCACCAAGGCGAAGGACACAATTGCGAAAGAAAACAAAATAGACGAAGTGGTAGTCATCGGTTACGGTACTCAGAAAAAGAGTAATGTAACGGGAGCTATTGCGAGTATTAAAGCCAGCGACATTGAAAACATACCGGCAGGTAAGCCTGAACAGGTATTACAGGGTAGAGCTGCCGGTGTTTCTGTGGTTACCAATTCCGGACAGCCTGGTGCTGCTGCTACTGTACGTGTAAGAGGGATTACCAGTTTTGGAGCTGGAAGCAACAGCCCTTTGTGGGTAGTAGATGGTATTGTGGTAGACAATATCGGATGGCTTAACCAATCGGATATAGAAAGTATAGAAGTGCTAAAGGACGGAGCATCATCTGCAATCTATGGAGTCTCTGCAGCAAAAGGAGTAATCCTGGTGACAACCAAAAAAGGGAAGAGAGGAAAACTTAGTCTTTCTTATAACGGGTTTTATGGTTTCTCAAATGCATCCAAAAAACTGGATCTCCTAGATGCTACACAATATGCTAAAGTTATTAATGAAGGTTTTGTTAATGACGGAAAGGCACCCAGATTTTCTAATCCTGAATCATTTGGGAAAGGTACCAACTGGCAGGATGCTATTTTCGGAACCGGTGAAAAATCTTCTCACGAAGTAAGCATTACAGGTGGTAATGAAAAATCCACCTACTATACCTCGTTTGGATATTTTGATCAGACTGGTATTGTAATGAGTGATATTTCTTATTACAAAAGAATCAATGCAAGATTCAATTCAACCCATAAAGTGACAGATTATCTGACCATAGGGCAAACCTTTGCGTACACACACGTGAAATCTCAGGGAGTAAGTGCAAACGAAGAATTTGGCGGACCATTGGCATCAGCAGTAAACCTGGATCCTACGACTCCGGTTGTGGTGACAGATTGGTCAATGGTTGACCCAAGCGGTTATACCAATCCTTATATCATACGTGATTCTGAGGGACATCCTTACGGAATTTCCCCATATGTAAATAATGAAATGACCAATCCACAGGCTTTCCGTCACATACAGCAAGGCAATTATAACTGGTCTGATGATTTTGTGGGGAATGTTTTTGCAGAGCTTAAGTTTCTTGATCACTTTACATTTAAAACAAGTTTAAATGGTAAGAAATCTTATTGGGGAAGCCGCTCTTTTACACCGAAATATTATTTAAGTCCAAATTTTAATAATACCGGTTTTAACAGTCTGAATAAAGTGGACGAAAATAAGTTCGAATGGAGCATGGAAAATACATTGACCTATCAGAACAAGTTTGGTGATCACAACATCAATATCATGGTTGGGCAGGGTGTTTACCGATACAACATTGCGGGCGGTGCCAGTTTGACTTACAGTAACCTTCCTATTGATAACTGGCAGGATGCTTCCTTCAATTTTGATATTCCCAGGGAAAATATCACAGCAAAAGGATGGGACGGAATCGAGACCCGTAAAGCATCTTATTTTGGTAGAATCATTTATGATTATGCAGATAAATACTTATTTACAGGAACAATCCGTAGAGATGGTTCTTCAAAATTTGCTACCAACCAGCACTGGGGAACTTTCCCATCTATGTCACTGGGATGGAACGTTCATAAAGAAAACTTCTGGCCGGAGAACAAAGTTGTTAATAATTTAAAATTAAGAGGAGGTTACGGAGTGTTAGGGAATGACGAAATGGATAACTTCAGATTTGCAAGTTTCATGGTTTCCGGTAGTAATTATACCAACTCCAGTAATAATATTATCATTGGTTATGCGAAAAGTACTTTGGAAAACCCTAATTTGAAGTGGGAACAGACCAGCCAGCTGAATATTGCTGCAGATCTGAAATTATTCAACAACTTTACCTTAACAGCAGATTGGTACAAAAAGAAGACTACTGATATTCTCAGACAAATCAATATCCCAGGTTATGTAGGAGTTCCTGTTTCACCTTGGGCAAATGTAGGAGATATGGAAAACTCAGGTGTTGAACTTGAATTAGGCTACAAGAAAAATTGGGAAGATTTCAGCATTTCGGTTAATGGTAACTTCGCAACCATAAAAAATAAAGTTCTTAGACTAGAGGATGATATTGAATACTTCAACCTGGCTTCTTTCCAGACCATGGGAGCGGTATCCAGAGTAGCAGTAGGGCAGCCCTACGGATCATTTTACGGACAAACATATAGTGGGGTTTTCCAGAATCAGGCACAAATTGACAATTATGTAAATGCCAATGGTGTAAAATTATTACCCGATGCAAAACCTGGGGACTTTATCTGGCAGGATAATAATGGAGATGGTAAAATTGATGACAATGATAAAGTAAACTTAGGAAGCTCTATCCCAAAATATACTTTCGGACTTACCGTGAATATGAGCTATAAGAATTTTGATCTGATGATGTTTGCGCAAGGACAGGCTGGTAACAAGATTTTCCAGGGGTTAAGAAGATTGGATTTGCCTGATGCCAACTACCAGACAAGAATCTTAGACAGATGGACAGGTGAGGGATCTACCAATGATAATCCGAGACTTACCCGCACTGATTCTAACCACAACTATTCATGGATGTCTAACTATTACCTTCAGAAAGGAGATTATGTGCGTCTGAAAATTGTTCAGCTAGGATATACTATTCCTCAGGATGTTACCCAACGTTTTGGAATGAGCAAGGTAAGACTGTATATCACAGGAGAGAACCTGGTTACTTTTACAAAATATACAGGATATGACCCTGAAATTGCGGGAAGAAATAATTCTGAGCAGGATATTATCGGTGTAGACAGAGCTTACTATCCACAAGCCAGAACATTCCTTATAGGAGCTAATATTCAATTTTAATGACCAACAAAATGAAAAATAAGAATTTAATATATAAAGGACTTGCCGTAGCGTTTCTGACAGGTCTGAGTTTTACCAATATCGGTTGTAGTGATTCCTATCTGGATGATGTAAAGAATTCAGGATCTTTTAATACAGATTTATATTTTCAGAATGAGCAGCAGTCTTTCAGTGCATTGATCTCCGTATATGATCCTTTAAGAAAGTATTCGGCTGGATTTGAAAATACCGTAACATTCTTTAATGCAGGATCTGATGATTTTTATTCCGGTGGGGGAAATTCCAATGACGGAGCGGGTATTCAGGGAATGAATAACTATATGATCAACGCCAATACAATGCCAGCCAGCTATTGGAGAGATTACTATCAGGGAGTTGCCCGTGCTAATCTTTTAATAGAAAGAGTTCCGGGGGCAAATATGAATGAGGATCTTAAAAAAAGATATATTGCAGAAGCTAAAGTCCTTCGTTCTTTATATTATTTTGAATTACTAAGAATGTTTGGAAATATTCCTTTGATTCTTAATACCATAAAGTTCGATGATAATTATTGGAACGTTCCACAGGCCAAGCCAAGTGATGTTTATGCACAGATAGAAAGCGATATTGTTGCTGCTATTCCAGACCTTATGATGACGCCGATTATCAGTGATAAGGGGAGAATCACGCAGGGAACGGCCAGAGCTATTTTAGGTAAAATTTATCTTTATGATAAAAAAATGCCTCAGGCAGCCGCTCAATTTGCTGAAGTAAATGGTACGCCTGGAGGAACCAGTCAGTATGGCTACAAACTTGTGGCAAATTATGCAGATTTATTTAAAGTTGCATTGGAAACTGACCAGGATCCAAACAAATACAAATTCCCATCAGAATCAATTCTTGAAGTAATGCATACCAATAAAGGAAGCTCTGACTGGGGATTCTGGGGACAGGGAAAAGACGAAGGAAACTCTATCAATGTGATGGTAGGTCCCCGCTCTTATTCATTAAAAGATATCCCGAATAACAATGCTCCGGATATCTATTCCGGTTGGGCATTTAATACCGTAACAGAGAACTTTGTCACTTTTATGCAGGGAGATCCAAGACTGGACGTTACCGTTTTCAATGCAAAAAAACTGGTGACAGAGGGTAAGGTTACTTATGCGCCTGCTTTTGCAGATACCGGATACTTTCTCAACAAGTATTTACCTACAAACGCTTTAAAAACATCACTTCCAGGGCCTCCTGAGCTTAATTTCAGACAAAATTATATTGCCATCAGATTGGCGGATACTTATTTAATGGAGGCTGAAGCATTAGGTGCAACCGGAGCAAGAGCACAGGCATTATTAGATGCAGTAAGAGCAAGGGTCGGTTTAGCATCGGTTCCGGTTTCTTTACAGGCTATTAAAGATGAAAGAAGAAGAGAGCTTGCCGGAGAAGGGCACAGATGGTTTGACCTTGTAAGATGGGGAGATGCTCCATCAGTACTTGCATTCAAAGGATTTAAAGCCAATAAAAATGAAATTCTTCCCATTCCTTTCAATGAATTGCCGAATACAGCTTTAAAACAAAATCCTGGTTACTAAAATATGAAGTTTCACAACTTATATAGTTTCTTTAGAGGTGCCGCACTGCTTAGTGGTGTGGCCCTTTTTTCTTTATCTTGTACCTCAGTGGCTTCCAATAAAGAAAATGAAGTGCAGTACTGGCTTACAAAAGGGGATGAAAGTGTAAAATTACAACAGCAGACTTCCGTTAAATTTGCAAATATTACCAACAGCTTTCAGAATATTGAAATTGATGATACTCAAAAGTTTCAATATATTGATGGCTTTGGCTATACATTAACAGGAGGAAGTGTTGAGGTAATCAACCGGTTGTCGCCTTCCAAAAGAAAAGCACTGCTTAACGAACTTTTTGGAAATGATAAAAATTCAATATCCATCAGCTATTTAAGACTGAGTATTGGCGCTTCCGATCTTGATGGAGAAGTATTCTCGTACGATGATCTGCCTGAAGGACAGACTGATCCTTCTCTTTCAAAATTCAATCTGGCAAAAGACAAGGCTTTGATTGGGATGTTGAAGGAAATTTTAGCAATTAATCCTTCCATTAAAATCATTGCTGCCCCGTGGTCTCCTCCGGTTTGGATGAAAGACAACGGTAAATCAAAAGGAGGAAGTTTAAAACCTGAATTCTATGGAACGTATGCTCAATATTTTGTAAAATACATCCAGGGAATGAAAAAAGAAGGGATCACCATTGATGCTGTAACTCCTCAGAATGAACCTCTACATCCCGGAAATAATCCAAGTTTGTATATGCCGTCTGAGCAGCAGGGAGATTTTATTAAGAACCATCTTGGTCCGGTTTTTAAAGCCAACGGAATCACTACTAAAATTGTTGTGTATGATCACAATTGCAACAAACCTGAATATGCTCTTGATATTTTAAAAGATTCTGAAGCCGGCAAATATATAGACGGATCTGCTTTTCATCTGTACGAAGGCGATATTTCTGCATTAAGTACGGTACATAATGCTTTTCCGGGTAAGAATTTATACTTTACTGAACAATGGACAGGTTCAAAAGGCACTTTTACCGAAGACCTGAACTGGCATACGAAAAATGTAATCATAGGCTCTATGAGAAACTGGAGCAAAACAGCTTTGGAATGGAATCTTGCCAACGATCCAAAATTTGCCCCTCATACAGATGGTGGATGTACGGAGTGTAAAGGAGCCATAACGGTTTCCGACAGTGAGAATTTCACCAGAAATGTGTCCTATTATATCATTGCACACGCTTCAAAATTTATTCCGGCAGGATCTCAGCGTATCGCTTCCACTCAGACTGATAAGCTTTCAACGGCTGCCTTTAAGACTCAATTTGGGAAAATAGTTTTAATTGTGCAGAACGATAATCAGGCAGATGAAAATTTTAATATTAAATTTGCCGGGAAAACCGCTGCTGTAACAATTTCGGGACGTTCTACAGCAACCTATATTTTTTAATTTGATACTATGAAAAGAGTTTATTTCTTACTGGCATTTTCTGCATTGGGATTGAATGCTTACGGACAGAAGACCATTGATCAGAAAGTAGCAGAGCTGCTGTCTAAAATGACCCTGGAAGAAAAGGTAGGGCAAATGGTGCAATATAGTGGTTTTGAATATGCTACAGGACCCCAGCAATCCAATTCCGCGGCTGTTTTGGAAGAAATCAGGAAGGGAAAAGTAGGTTCTATGCTGAATGTTGCAGGATCAGAGGAAACCAGAGCTTTTCAGAAACTGGCGATGCAGTCAAGGCTGAAAATTCCTTTACTGTTCGGGCAGGACGTTATTCATGGTTATCGTACCACATTCCCTGTCAATCTCGGACAGGCGGCAAGTTGGGATCTGGCCATGATTGAAAAGTCAGAAAGAATTGCTGCTACAGAAGCTGCCGCTTACGGTATTCACTGGACGTTTGCTCCGATGGTGGATATTGCCAGAGATCCGAGATGGGGAAGAGTAATGGAAGGTTCAGGAGAAGACACCTACCTGGGAACAAAAATAGGACTGGCAAGGATTAAAGGATTTCAGGGTAGAGGTCTGGGAAGTCTTGATGCAGTGATGGCCTGTGCCAAACACTTTGCAGCCTACGGAGCCGCTGTAGGCGGAAGAGATTACAATTCTGTAGATATGAGTCTCAGACAATTGAATGAAACTTATCTTCCTCCTTTCAAAGCCGCTGCGGAGGCAGGAGTAGCCACTTTTATGAACTCCTTCAATGATATTAACGGAATTCCCGCAACGGCCAACCAATATATACAGAGAAACCTCTTAAAAGGAAAATGGAATTATAAAGGTTTTGTGGTGTCAGACTGGGGAAGCATCGGAGAAATGGTTCCTCATGGTTATGCTAAAGATGGTGCTGAGGCTGCTGAAAGAGCAATACAGGGTGGAAGTGATATGGATATGGAAAGCCGTGTGTATATGGCAGAGCTTCCAAAACTGGTGAAAGAAGGAAAAGTAGATGCAAAACTGGTAGATGATGCAGCGGGTAGAATTTTAACCAAGAAATTCGAAATGGGACTTTTCGATGATCCTTACAGATTCAGCAATGAAAAAAGACAAAAAGAACAGACCGATAATCAGGAAAACAGAAAATTCGGAAGAGAATTCGGATCTAAAAGTATTGTTCTTCTTAAAAACCAGGGAAATATTCTTCCGCTTTCGAAAAGTGTAAAAACAGTTGCGCTGATTGGCCCTTTCGGGAAAGAAACGGTAGCGAATCACGGTTTCTGGTCTGTTGCTTTCAAAGATGATAATCAAAGAATCGTTTCTCAATTTGACGGAATTAAAAACCAGCTGGATAAAAACGCTACTTTATTATATGCAAAAGGCTGCAATGTTGACGATCAGGATAAAAGCCAGTTTGCCGAAGCAGTAGAAACAGCGAAAAAAGCAGATGTTGTCATCATGACGCTGGGAGAAGGCCATGCGATGAGTGGAGAAGCAAAAAGCAGAAGTAATATTGGTTTTACAGGTGTTCAGGAAGATTTATTGAAAGAAATTGCCAAAACAGGTAAGCCCATCATTCTGATGATCAATGCCGGAAGGCCTCTGATTTTCAACTGGGCATCAGACAATATTCCTGCCATTATGTATACATGGTGGCTGGGAACAGAAGCAGGAAACTCTATTGCAGATGTTTTGTTCGGGACAGTGAATCCCGGTGGAAAGCTTCCAATGACTTTCCCAAGAACAGAAGGGCAGATTCCTGTGTACTACAATCATTACAATACAGGAAGACCTGCAAAAAATAATACAGACAGAAACTATGTTTCAGCGTATATAGATCTTGATAATGATCCCAAATACCCATTTGGATATGGTTTAAGCTATACGGATTTCAAATATTCTGATATGGTTTTAAATTCCACAAACCTGACAGGAAATCAGACTCTGAATATCAGCGTTACGGTTTCCAACACAGGAAAATATGACGGAGAAGAAGTGGTACAGCTTTATATCAGGGATCTTTTCGGAAAAGTAGTCAGACCGGTAAAAGAATTGAAAGGCTTCCAGAAAGTATTCATCAAAAAAGGAGAAAGCAAAAAGATCGATTTTAAACTGACTCCCGAAGATCTGAAATTCTTTGATGATAACTTGAATTTTGATTGGGAAGGCGGGGAATTTGACATTATGGTCGGGACGGATTCTCAACATGTTCAGACCAAAAGAATCACCTGGACCAAATAAATTCAACAGGAGTGGGCTTTAGCCCGCTTAATCAAAAGTCAGAAAAAAATGGCTTTAGCCAAAACTTAAATCTACTTATGCATGAATCTCAAAGCTAAAAATATCATCAAAATATGCGCAGCAGGAATTTTTTTCCTTACTGTTTTGAATTGCGCTTCGCAAAAACCTGATGCCCGCAGAACGCTGATCTGGAGTGATGAGTTTAACGGTAAAGGGCTTCCGGATTCATTAAAATGGAATTATGATACCGGGGGAAGCGGTTTTGGAAATGAAGAAGCTCAGTTTTATACCAAAAACCGACCTGAGAATGCCAGAATGGAAAAAGGAAATCTGATCATTGAGGCCAGAAATGAAAATTGGGAAAATAATAAATACACTTCTGCCAGGCTTTTAACCAAAGGAAAATTCGCCTTTCAGTATGGAACAGTAGAAGTAAGAGCAAAGCTTCCCAAAGGACGTGGAACCTGGCCTGCCATCTGGATGATGAGTGAAAATATGAAGAAATGGCCGGATGACGGTGAACTGGATATTATGGAACATGTAGGATACAATCAGGGATTTATACATGCTTCTGTCCACACCAAAAAATACAACCATATTCAGGGAACACAGAAAACGGATACCTTGTTTGTAAAAGATGCCAGCGAAAAATTTCATGTCTATAAGGCAGACTGGACTCCTGAAAAGATTGATGTTTATGTAGATGATAAAAAATTTTTCACGTATGTGAACAGAGAGAAAAACGATGAAGCATGGCCTTTTGACAGACCTTACTTTATCATTTTAAATCTGGCAGTAGGTGGATTTTGGGGTGGGAAAGAAGGCATTGATGATGCTGTATTTCCACAGAAGTATTATATAGACTACGTAAGAGTCTATCAAAATAAATAATGAAAATGAGGACCAGAAGGGTCCGGAAACAGAAAAAATCATGAGAAAATTAATTGTAAGTTGTTTTGTAGTAGGCGTTGTCATCAATGTCAATGCTCAGAATTACTGGAAGAAGAATGCAGGAAAAACAGCTAAAGTAATCCTTACCAACTCGAAAGTGAATGAGAAGATGGCGGATAAAGGAACCGTTACATTTGAACAGTTTGGACAGCCTAAAGAAACTGAGGCCTGTATTTTTGTGGCTCCCAACTTTAAATATCAGAAACTGAAAGGAATTGGAGGAGCTATTACAGACGCCTCAGCAGAGACTTTTTATAAAATGCCAAAGAATAAGCAGAAAGAAATTCTGGATGCTTATTTCGGAAAAAACGGATTGGGATACACTGTCGTTCGTACCAATATGAATTCCTGTGATTTCTCCAGCGATTCCTATACTTATGTAGAAGACAATGATATTTCCCTGAAAACGTTCAACATTGCACATGATGAGAAGTATAAGATTCCAATGATCAAAGAAGCTCAGAAAGCCATTGGTAATAACTTCACATTCTATTTCTCTCCATGGAGCCCGCCAGCCTGGATGAAATCCAACAAAAGTTTGTACAAAGGAGGAAGATTGGAAAATCAATACTACCAGACATGGGCAGATTATTATATCAAATTCATCAAAGAATACGAAAAGAGAGGAATCAACATCTGGGGGTTGACCGTTCAGAATGAACCAATGGCTACCCAAAGCTGGGAATCATGCATCTATACTGCCGAAGAAGAAGGAGAATTCCTGAAAAAGAACCTGGGACCAACACTTTGGAAAAACGGTTACAAAGATAAAAAAGTTATGATCTGGGATCACAACAGAGACCTTATTTATCAAAGAGCAACCACTACATTAAGTGATCCTGAAACCTCAAAATATGCCAGCGGTATTGGGTACCACTGGTACGAAACATGGAACAATAAAACGCAGCTTTTTGATAATTTAGCAGAAACACACAGAGCATTTCCTGATAAGTTCCTGGCCTTTACTGAAGGATGTAAAGAACAGTTCAGTATGGATAAAATTTATGATGTAAGTCTGGGAGAATTGTACAGCAAAAATATGCTGAACGATTTCAACAAAGGAAATGCATTATGGACCGACTGGAATATTCTATTGGATGAAACCGGAGGGCCCAATCACAAAGGAAATTTCTGCTTTGCCCCGATTATTGCAGATACCAAAACCGGTGAGGTTTTCTATACCTATGAATACTATTATATTGGCCACGTTTCAAAATATATCAAACCCAATGCACAGAGAATCGGAAGCTCTTCCAACAGAGCGGCGCTTACATCTTCTGCTTTTATGAACGAAAACGGCCAGCTGGTAACCGTTATCATGAACGATTCAGACAATGACATTGAAACGAATCTATGGATAGAAGGTATGGCTGCCAAACTGAATGCTCCTGCGCACTCTATACAGACCGTAATTTTGTAATATCATATTAATATTATTTTTGACAGATCCGGCGGCCTCTTTGAGGCCGCCGGATTTTTATTTGTCTTTAGATGATAAAAACATAAAAAACCCATGAAAAACTTCATGGGCCTTATATATTGTAAATGAAACTTTATCAGTTCATTATTTTTCAGTATCATATTTACTGATCACTTTCTGAGTAACTCCTGAGCTGCTGAAACCTCCATCATGGAAAAGATTCTGCATGGTTACTTTTTTAGTAAGATCAGAGAATAACGTTACACAGTAGTCTGCACATTCAAGAGCAGTAGCATTTCCTAGTGGAGACATATCTTCTGCATATCCAAGGAATCCTCCGAAACCTTTAACACCGCTACCTGCAGTAGTCATTGTTGGAGACTGGGAAACTGTGTTTACACGTACTTTTCTTTCTCCCCAGTAGTTTCCGAAAGTTCTAGCAATACTTTCAAGGTACGCTTTGTTATCAGACATATCGTTGTAATCCGGGAATGTTCTCTGAGCTGCAATATAAGTAAGTGCTAAAATGCTTCCCCATTCGTTCATACAGTCTTTTTCCCATGCTACACGCATTACTTTATGGAAAGAAACAGCGGAAATATCCCAGCCTTTTTCCAACCAGTCGTAATTCATTTCTGTATAGTGTTTTCCTTTTCTTACGTTGATAGACATACCGATAGAGTGAAGGATAAAGTCGATTTTTCCAAATTTTGCAACAGCGGCATCAAAAAGTTTTTCAAGATCTTCTATAGAAGTAGCATCAGCACCTATTACTTCAGAACCTGTTTTTTCTGCTAAACCATTAAGTTCTCCCATTCTTAATGCTATAGGAGCATTAGATAAGATAAATTCAGCACCTTCCTCATGGCATCTTTCAGCAACTTTCCATGCGATAGATTGTTCATTAAGGGCTCCAAAAATAATTCCCTTTTTGCCTTTAAGTAAACCGTATGACATAATTTTTTAATGTTTATTATAATACAAATGTAACAATAATTGTGCTTATGGCATAATAAAAAATGGAGCCTTATCAATTTAAGACTCCATTTTATTGAAAATATTTATATGACTGAAATACTAATTGGTTTTCTTATTCCATTCTGCCTTTACATCTTCCGCCGCATCTTTGGTTTTTTCCCATGCCTCATCTGCTTTATCCTTAATATCTTCCCACGCATCGGATACATTAGCTTTTACCCTGTCTAGCCAGTCTTCCTGGCTGGCTTCCTGATCATTATTCCTTTTCTCATTAATATAATCTTTAGCCTTGTCTGCCAATTCATCGATTTTCCATTTGGCTTTGTCCGTTGCATTCTGTAAAGAGTTTTCTACATTGTTTACTGCATTTTCCGCTTTGTTGTACTCTGAATTGTTCATAATAGTATAAATTTTAATTTGGTAGTACGAATTAAACAATAACCATTCCTAAAACTTAACTGCTCTGTTAAACTTTTCATAATCTTTTGTTATACTTTTCAAAATCAATAGTAACTTTAACCTGTAAAATATGATAATTATGGAAAAAATCCGCTGTGGCTGGTGCGAAAAAGATGATCTCTACAGAAAGTATCATGATGAAGAGTGGGGAAGACCTGTTTATGATGATGAAACAATATTTGAGTTCCTGATTCTGGAGAGCTTTCAGGCCGGCTTGAGCTGGTACACTATTTTATCTAAAAGGGAAAATTTCAGAAAAGCCTTTGATCATTTTGATTATAAAAAAGTGGCAGCATACTCTGACAAAAAGATTGAAGAACTCATGAACGACCCCGGAATTATAAGAAACAGGCTTAAAATTCTTGCAGCGGTTACCAATGCTCAGAGATTTATGGATGTTCAGAAAGAGTTTGGAAGCTTTTCCAACTATATCTGGGGTTTTGTAGATGGAAAGCCAATTGATAACAAACCTGAAAAATTATCTGATGTTCCTGCCACAACAAAGATTTCCGATCTTATCTCTAAGGACCTTAAAAAAAGAGGATTCAAATTTGTTGGTTCTACAGTAATGTATGCTCATATGCAGGCCACCGGAATGATTAATGATCATTTAAAAAGCTGCTTTATAAGAAAATGATAACTTATTGATATTTTTGTATCATCAAAAAAGTGAAAACCTCAGTTGAAATATGAAGAAAATAGGAATAATAGGCTATGGCTGGCTGGGAGAGAGACTTGCATCTTCCTTATCCGGTAAATATAATCTGTCCGCAACAACCACAACGGAAAATAAAGCAGAAGATCTCAATAATAGAGGAATCAATGCTGTAATAGCTTCTTTCCCAGATTATCAGTTGACAGAACGTTTTTCCCAATGGGAGGAAATTAAAAATATGGATGTTCTGATTATTACAATTCCTGTTTCGGAAAAAAGCTGCTGTGTGAGTTCTTTGTATAACAGAATTCAAAATTTGTCAGCTTTTATCGGTGATTTTAAAGGACAGATGTTTCTGATGAGCTCTACAGGCGTTTATCCGGATGTATCCAAGGATTTTACAGAAGAAGACATTCCGTTAGTGAGCGTATCAGGGGAAAGAATGCTTAGAAATAAATATCGTCAGCTGAATATTCTGAGACTTGGAGGGCTGATGGGGGATAACAGGCTTTTGAAAAATTATAATGTGAGCAATCTGGACCATGCGGTTAATCATATTCATTATGCTGATATCAGCGGGATTATCTCAGAAATGATTGAACAGAAAACTGAATCAAAACTTTATAATGTTACGGCTCCGATTCATCCGGCAAAAAGCCAGGTGATTAACGCACAGAAAAATCTACTTGATGAAGAAGAGTTTGAGGTGAAAGGGAAGAAAGTAATGTCTTCAAAACTCATTTCAGAACTGGAGTATACATTTCAATATCCGGATCCGAGAACTTTTCATTTGTAATCATTGTATTTTTATCATTGTTTATTTGCTTTTAGCCTATTTTACTTACAACATTTCTTTTGACGACAATGTCATTCAGAAGGAATCTAAATACAGTTTTTTTTAAATAACATAGAGATTCCTACGGAATGACAAACCGGGTGGGTAGTTTTATTCATCGTGAAAGAATCAATATTTTCAGCAAGATACAATTCAATAGCAACGGGCTTTAGCCCGTTTTCAAAAAAGATAAAATTCCATCGGCTTTAGCCAAAATCTAATAAAAAACCTCCGGAAACAGTTTCCGGAGGTTTTAGTTTTTATCAATAAAGTAATTATTTAATAATTCTTTCCAATACCCATTCAATAAGGTTTTTCTCAGATGCATGGTGATCTGCAGAGAACTCACCGCGTCTTCTGTTGGCAATAACGTTATTCACGGTTATGGCTTTGTGCCCTAATAATTTTGAAAGAGCATAGATCGCAGAAGTTTCCATCTCGAAATTGGTAATTCCAAGATCATTCAATGTTTCAAGGAATTGATCATCAACCGCTTTCAAACGAAGCTGTCTTCCCTGTGGAGCATAGAATCCCGGGAATGTTGCTGTATTTCCGTGGTATTTGGCATCTTTATAATATTCACCCATTTCTTCCGCCCAATCTGAGAAATAAAGCATCGGCTTGATTCTTTCGTAAGGGAATTTTTCAAGGAAACTCTTAGAAAACTCATTTTCGAAGTTGTAGTCCTGGTAGAAATGCATCAGTCCGTCTAATCCAACTACATTTTGAGTTACCAGCATATTGTCCACCTGTACGTCAGGGTTTACACTTCCACAGGTTCCCATACGGAAAAGTTCAAGAGCTTTGTGCTCAGTTTTGAATTCTTTGTTCTGAAGATCGATGTTCACCAAAGCATCCAGTTCGTTCATTACGATATCGATGTTTTCAGTTCCGATACCTGTAGACATTACGGTAATTCTTTCTCCACGAAGCGTTCCTGTATGCGTATAGAATTCTCTTTTATTTTTCTTGATTTCTACGGTATCAAAGTATTTTGAAACCTTTGCCACTCTGTCCGGATCACCCACAAGGATGATTTTGTCAGCGATATCTTCAGGTAAAAGATTCAGGTGGTATACACTTCCGTCTTCATTCAGAACAAGTTCCGAGGCAGCAAGTTTGTTTAGCATAATATGTATATTTTTTTGATTTTTTAGTTAATCATAATGGCTTCTTTATAGGGAGATGCCATAACCTCGTAGATATCATTGTATTCTTCTACAATTCTTTTCTGGCCGTTCATTACTTCATATACGGTAACAACGGTTTTTTCAATATTTTTAGGATCTTTCCTCTGTGACGTGATTTCATAGAAGTGATCGTCTTTTTTAAGAACAGAAATCAGTTCTTCTTTGGTTGAATAATTGGAAGTCATCATTCCCGGGAATTCTGTAACAATTTCCTGCAGGTCAGAATAATATTTATAAGGTTTGGTTACCCCATTGGAATATACGTATACATTCGGGATTTCTTTGTCTTTTTCCAGGCGGACCAAATAATAATCAGAACCTCTTTTCTCAGCATAAACAGCCATTTCCTGTTTCTTTTCAGCTTGTTTTTCCTGCTGCTTTTTCTTTTGGGAAAATGCTGCCACAGAAAGGAAACTTACTGCCACAGCAAACCATAGTTTTGTTTTCATACTCCTATTTAGTTTTTTTTGATGTGTTGAATTTAATTTAAAAAATCCTCTCCCAATAATCTTCCGCCATTATTTTTTCCGGTATTTCGAAAAACCGTTTCTTTAGAATAATGAATTTGATTTCGGGGTTTAAAATTAGTGAAAAATATAATATCAGAAATATAAACATTATTTAATCTCTTATTAAAACTCAGATAACATCAGATGAATAGTTTTGCCGCTAAAAATTCATGAGATCTTATCCACTGCTTGTAATCATCCTTCTGACAGGATTTGCAGTAATGTCCTTTAATCCTGTTTATAAAGGAAAAGAAAGCGAAAACACATTTGTCAATAAAGGGTTGTCCGACTTTAGAATAAAGCTTGAACAATTGAAATCCGATGTTGATAAGTTCTCTGAAGACCGTATTTCTCTGGAAGAACTGCAGAAATCGCTGTGCAGTACAAGAAACTCATTCAAGGAAATAGAATTTTATATTGCTTACCATTATCCTGAATTTACCAAAACCCACCTTAATGCAGCGCCATTGTTTCATATTGAAGCTGCAGGAACATCCGCCTATACACTTCCCCCTGAAGGATTGCAGGTGCTTGATGAACTTATATTTTCAGAGGAAGCAGCAAATGAAAAAGAAAAGATCAAAACTATAACTACCTTTTTGTATAACAGTTATTCCGGGTTTTATTTAAGTGCTTTAAAAAATGGATTGAGCAAAGGGAACAACAAAACATTGCCTTTACGAATAGAGTTGATCAGGATCTACTCACTGGGTGTTTCAGGTTTTGATACGCCGGGATCTTTGAATATTTCTGAAGAAACCAGCCATGCTTTTGCAGGAATACAGCAGTACATCAAAGATGATCCTTATTTTAAAAACTATAATACTCAGAAAGCTAATCTGATATTAACAGAAGCTATCGGCTATCTTTCAAAAAATACCGACTTTGAAACTTTTGATCGTATTGAATTTTATAAAAAATACGTTCAGCCTTTGTATGAAGAGCTGGGAAAATGGGACGGAAGACCTGATGATCTTAAAGAGTTTTCCGGATGGAATGTGGGAAACAAAAACTTTTTCAGCAGTGATTTTTTGGATCCTTATTTTTATACTTTATTAAAATCTTCAGAAGATAGTCCGGAACTCCGTAACCTTGGAAAATTCATTTTCTACGATCAGAATTTAAGTGGTAACGGAAAAATGAGCTGTGCGACTTGCCATCTTCAGGAAAATGCTTTTACAGATCTGAAGGCAAAATCACAAAGTAATGTGGAAGGGAAAACAGTTTTGAGGAATTCCCCATCTTTATATAATGCTGTTTTTGCCAGGAGATTTTTCTATGACCTTCGTGCTTTTTACCTTGAACAGCAGGCAGAACATGTGATTTATAACGAACAGGAATTCAATACAAGCTATGAAAGCATTATCCAGAAATTAAAAACAAAACCTGAGTATAAAAAAGCGTTCCGAAATGCCTTCAAGGACGGGAAAATCAGTAAAGAAAATTTTTCAAAAGCATTAAGTTCTTATGTGGCTTCATTGTACTCATTTGACAGCGATTTTGACCGTTTTATGAGGAATGAAAAAGAGGTTTCCAATGATGTGAAAAAAGGATTCAACCTCTTTATGGGAAAAGCCAATTGTGCAACCTGTCATTTTACACCCACCTTTTCAGGATTGGTACCTCCATTTTTTAATGAAAATGAATCTGAAGTCTTGGGAATAACAACCAGACCGATCAAACAGCTTCCGGTAGAGATTGATAAGGATTTGGGACGAGGAAACAGCCCTGTGAAAAAGGAAAAATCATGGATTTATGATTATTCATTCAAAACAGTAACGGTGAGAAATATTGCCCTTACCAAACCTTATTTCCATAACGGAGCTTTCAATACCTTGGAAGAAGTCCTGGATTTTTATAACGAAGGTGGAGGAGAAGGTTTAGGATTAAAAATGAAAAACCAGACGCTGGCATCCGATAAACTGAACCTCACCGAAACAGAAATAAAGCAGATCATCGCCTTTCTGAATGCTCTTACGGATGTGAGTAAAGCGAAATAGGCGGGATTCGGGGTTTTTGGGTTGGAGCGTGGGAGAGTTTGAGAGTGAGAGTGTAGAGATTCGGGGTTCGCGATTTCGGGTTTGTGAGAGCCGAGATTTGTAGGAATGATATGGTTTTAATAAAAATAGGCTAAATTTTGAAACTTGTGTAAATGTGATCTACGAAGGTTTCAGAATTTAGCCTAAAGTTTTACAGATCGGATCAACCTGTCAGTCTATTTGTTTTGGATCAGCTTTTCCAGCTTATCAATCATTTCCTGTTGTTGTCTTAGCATACGCTCATAAAGTTCAATCATTTTGTCAAGGGGATTGAAAGTGGGTTGGTTATTAAAAAAGGCTGGTTGCTGACAATGATCAAAAGTGGCTGTATTAGAAATAATGTTTATCGCTTGTTCTTCATTAAAATTCTCAATTGCTTCTGCCGGAACCTTCAGAATCTGAGCTACCTGTGCCAAAACATCAGACTCTACAATTTCTTTTTGTTCCAAAAGAGAGACTTTGTTCTGATTCCAGTCGTTACCTAATTCAAAAGCTAATGCTTCCTGCTTGATACCAAGCATTTCACGGAAACGTTTAATATTTCTGCCCTGATGTATTTTTTTGTTTTGCATAGCTGTGTCAATCATAATAACAAATATAAAGTTTTAAGAGATAAGAATAAAGCTCGTTTTTAAAATAAATTATCTTCTAAAATACTCATGTTTTTGAATAAAATTTCCTTTCTCTTGCAGATTTGTTATGTCGAATATATCGTGCTTGCCATCAATCTATAAATAAAATAATTACACTTCATTCCAAATTATGTACGCATCAAACCCAAAACCCTGCACCTCGTATTCCAAACTTCACATCTCACAATTTGTTTCCCGCAACTTCAACACTCTCACTCTAAAACCCTCCCACACTCCAACCCTCGAACTCCTCATCACTTAACACAAAATTAATCCCCTTAACATTAGGTTTTTGATAAGTTAATATTGGGTGATTTAGATTTAAAATCCTATTAACAGAGGAAAAGCTCTAAAAAAATAGTTTTGCAAGGTCTAATAAATCAAATAAAAAAATGAAGAAAAAACTACTAGCAGTAGGAGCTTTGGCGATACTGGCCAGTTCTGGTCTTCAGGCGCAGACCTTGATATTCAATAAGAATGCGTCATGGAGCTATAAAGATAACAACCAGGCGCAGCCAGCCGGTTGGAATGCCCAAACCTATGATATTTCAACATGGGCAGTAGGAAACGGCCCGTTAGGATATGGAGATCCTGTAACTACCACAATCAATTCAGGGCTTACTACAGCCTATTTTGCTAAAGATTTTACGGTAGATCTTTCAACGCTTTCCGATACTATGGAACTTGGAGTGATGAGAGACGACGGTATTATTGTATACCTTAACGGAGAAGAAGTTGTAAGAGATAATATGCCGGCAGGGGCTGTAACTTTCAATACTTTCTCCAGTACTACTATTGATGGTGCGGCAGAGAGTGTTTATAATATTTTCTCCATTCCAAAATCAAAATTTGTAAATGGTGTCAACAGATTTTCTATTGAGCTTCATAACAGAAGTACAACCAGTTCAGATTTAAGAATTGATGCTTATCTGAAAACAACTACCAACACCACTACCCCTGTAACTTGTAACGGAACACATATCAGCTGTTTTACTTCCATTGTTCCTACAGCACAAACCAATAAGTTGATTATCCCGGCTGAACACAAATACCAGCTGATTTTAAAAGAAGGAGACAGCTATACTGAAGGCGGAGGATTGGTAGGTGGTCAGAATGACTTTACCGCTTATGTTCCAAAAACTGGAAGCAGTACCAACGGATATCTATCTGTCAACCATGAAACGAATCCAGGTGGAGTTACCATGGCGGAAATTAATTATAATGCAGCTTCAAAGCTTTGGCAGCTGACAAAATCAAGAGCCGTAAGTTTCTCAGATCCAAGTTTGGTTCAAACCATCAGAAACTGTTCAGGAGGAATTACGCCTTGGGGAACTGTGGTGACCGCTGAAGAATCTGTTACTTCTAATGATGTGAACAATGATGGGTACAAAGATTACGGTTGGTTGGTAGAAATTGACCCTGCTACTGCTCAGGTTATATCTAAAAACCCTAACGGGACAAAAGGTAAGCTTTGGCAGATGGGAATCATGAACCACGAGAACGTGGTGATCAATAATGCGGGAACTATAGCCTATTATGGAGAAGACGGTGGAACTCACTTGGTGTACAAATATGTAATGGATACTCCTAATGATCTCTCTTCAGGAAACCTTTATGTATTAAAACTGGATCAGGGGTTAACGGCTGCAGGAGATCCGGTAGGAACTACAGCGACATGGATTCAGGTTCCGAATAAAGAAAAAGCAGATCAGAATAATACCAATACCAATGCTCTGACTTTGGGAGGAACAAAATTTAATGGAGTAGAGGATGTTGATATCAGCCCGCTGGATGGTAAAATCTATTTTACAGCCAAAGGATTAGACAGGGTATATCGTCTGCAGGATAACGGAACAACGGCTTCTCAGGTAGAAACATTTGTAGGAGGAGGTTCTTCTGTATATTCTTTCAATACCGCTCAGGGAATGAAGTCTGAAGCCTGGGGAGATGGAAATGACAACCTTACTTTCGATGAACTTGGAAACCTTTGGGTGCTTCAGGATGGAGGTAAAAACTATATCTGGGTCATTGCTCCTGATCATACACAAGCGAATCCTAAAGTAAGGCTATTTGCTTCTATGCCGGCTGGTGCAGAACCTACAGGTCTTACATTTACACCTGACCATAAATTCGGTTTCTTCTCTATTCAGCACCCGGATTCAACAATCTCTACAGACGTAGATGCAACAGGAAATACGATTGATTACAGAGGAAAATCAGCAACAATTGTTATTGCCCTTAAAAATAATCTTGGAACTGAAGGAACTTTAGGGACTATTGATAATAAAATTGAAGAAAATACAGTAACAGTAGCACCGAACCCAACATCAGGAGTGGTAAAAATCAATTCAGCAAAAGGATTGAAAGATATTTCTGTAACAGCTTACAGCTTGGACGGGAAAATCGTTTATACGAAGAAATTCAACGGAACCAATAAAGCATTGGATCTTGATTTCACACAACAGTTAGAAGGATCACGAATTTTAGTTTTAAATATTGAAGCGGAAGGAGGATTCCAGAAAACAGTTAAACTTGTAAAGAAATAAATTATTTATAATTCTTGTCTGTCGGCAGCCTTGGTTGCTGGCAGACCTTTTTATGTGTATGAAAAAGCTTTTCTTATTGATTTCCATCATCTCACTTTCTCAGGCCAAGGCTCAGATTGATCCGGTGAAATATCCTACATTTACCAATATTGATGATGCTTTAAAAAGTAAAAAAGCGGTTTACAGTATAAGTTTCAGAGAAAAGGGACTTTTTAATATTCCTCCTCGGATTGTAAAACTGGATTCATTATTCTTTTTGAATATCATGGCGAATAAGCTTGAGAAAATGGATCAGGAACTTTTTGCTTTAAAAGAACTGGAAATTTTAAATGTGAATGAAAACAACATTAAATTTATTCCTGATGAGGTAAGTAATCTGAAAAAACTGACTACTTTTTCAATGAATCTGAACAGTTTGACAAGCATTAATCCCAATATTGCAAAACTCCAGAAATTAAGAGCAGTACATTTTGATGCCAATAATCTGAATACATTTCCCGAAGCCCTTATGGAAATTCCCGCACTGGAAGAAATCAACCTTCAGGGAAACCAGATCAGCTTTATTGCAGACAAGCTGGATCAGATCAAAAACCTGAAATTTCTCAACCTTTCAGATAACCAGATCAATGATCTTGGGAATCTTTCTTTTCCGGAAAATTTAAAATATCTTGAACTGCAGCAGAATGCTATCATAAAACTACCGGAAAACCTTTTTAAAGCAAAGAAACTTGAATTTCTGAATGTAAGCGGAAATCATATCACAGAAATTTCACCCAAAGTAAAAGGGCTGAAAAATATGGTCAGCATGAATCTGGCCCATAATAATCTGAAAGACATTCCTGTAGAAATCAAACAGCTTAAAAATCTGAAAACATTGATTCTTACAGGAAATCCTATAGAAAAATCTAAAATTGAAAACTTAAAAACCTTACTGCCGGAAACCCAGATCTATTTCTAGAACTATCCGCCAACACGTTTGGTTTTATATCCCATTTCTTTAAGGATATTCATTATTTTATCACGGTTATCTCCTTGAATGATAATCGTTCCATCCTTCTCAGAGCCGCCTATACCAAGGGTGGTTTTTATTTTTTTTGAGATTTTTTTCAGGTCTTCCTCGCTGCCTTCCCAGCCTTCAACAATCGTTACAGGCTTACCGTTTCTTCCTTTTTTCTCAAATTTGCATACCAAAGGCTCTTTCTGCTTGAATTCTTCTTCAGGCATCTCAAACTCCTGCTCTTCATGATCAGGAAAAAGATTCTTCAATTGATCTCGTAAATCCATACCGCAAAATTAAAAAGAATTACCGATTAATGAACTGAAATAATCAACGAAATTTTAATTTTTCAACCCTGTCAGGTTTAAACCTTGACAGCGTTTATTTCCATTCTTGTATAAGTTTTTATATTTTTAACCGTTTGATAAGATATCTTTAAAAACTAATATGAAAACCAGATATATTTTTACATGTCTTCTTTTAGCCTCCGGAATTGCAAAAGCACAGACAGGTTTCTCCACTGATCCATTGAACGCTGTATTTGAAACCAGAGATGCAGACCGGTTCTGGAAAGCATTCGATAAAATGAATGCTTCAAAAGAAAATCCTTTTAGAGATTATATCAGCAACGGATCTCCGGGCGTAAAAGGTTTTATGGAATACCGGATAATCAATGCTGATTCGTTATATACAATGGTAAAAAAGAGAAAAGACGATTATCTTAAAAGCCGGAATGTTCTGCTCGGAATCAACCAAAAAGAAAAAAGAATCAGGGCTGTTTACAGTGCATTGAAGTACTGGTATCCACAGGCAAAATTTCCCCCTATATATTTTGTATACGGAAGGTTTAATACAGGAGGAACATTTTCTAAAGACGGCATTATGATCGGTACCGAAACTCTTCAGAGTCTGGATGGCATTGCAGGACTTGTCTCACATGAGACGATTCACTTTCAACAGGATATCAAAGGAACTGATAATCTGTTAAAATACACTTTAAGTGAAGGGAGTGCCGATTTTATCAGTGAATTGGTGTCTGGAGAAACCAACAACAGCCCGTTTTATCAATATGGAGAAGCCCATTCTGATCAATTGTATAAAGAATTTGTAACGGTACTTAAGAAGAATGATCCTACAGACTGGCTTTACGGAACCAGTAAAAAAGATAACAGGCCTAACGATCTGGGCTACTGGATGGGGTATAAGATTTCTGAGGCGTATTTTAATAAACAGTCAGATAAGCATAAAGCTATTGACGACATCTTACATATTCAGAGTCCTCTTCTGTTTCTTAAGGATAGTGGCCTTTTGGATCAGTATATCAGAGAATATGCGAAGCAAAATAATAGCAGTTTTGAAGATTTTTTTAAAGAATAATATTTGAATACTGCTGGCAATTTAAAAGTTCATCATTACACGAACCGTGTCAGGTTTTAAACCTTGACACGGTTAAAATTTCAAAATTAATTGACTAATCATCAGCAGTCCATAAAATTCAAGACTTCAAATTCTTCTATTCATAGGAAATTAGGTAAATTTGTCTAACAAAAGTTTTACAAAATGTCGAAAAAAGCAATACTGGCCATTCTTGACGGATGGGGATTGGGAACAAACCCAAACGTTTCTGCAATAGATAAAGCAAATACACCATTCATAGACAGCTGTTACCAGAAATTTCCACATACCACCCTTGAAGCAAGCGGGCTGGCGGTAGGTTTACCAGCCGGACAGATGGGAAATTCTGAAGTAGGGCACATGAACCTGGGAGCCGGAAGAGTAGTATACCAAAACCTGGTAAAACTAAATATGGCCGTCGAAAACGGAACATTGGGTCAGGAAAAAGTGATTCAGGACGCCTTTGAATACGCAAAAAAAGAAAATAAAAAAGTACATTTCATCGGACTGGTTTCCAATGGAGGTGTACACTCACATATCAATCACTTAAAAGGATTACTGACCGCTGCTAAAGAATTCGGTTTAAATGAGAATGTTTTTGTTCACGCATTTACCGACGGTAGAGACTGCGATCCGCATTCCGGATTAGGATTTATCGATGAACTACAGAAGCATATGGAAGCTACTACCGGAAAGCTGGCAACAGTGGTAGGAAGATACTATGCCATGGACAGAGATAAAAGATGGGAGCGTGTAAAATTAGCTTACGGTGCCCTTGTGGAAGGAATAGGAGAACAGACAACGGATGCTTTGGCAACAATCAAGATGTATTATGATAATAATGTAACCGATGAGTTCCTGAAGCCTATTATTTTAATGAATACTACCGCTACAGGAAATGTAGTACCGGTAGCAAGAATCATTGAAGATGATGTGGTGATCTGCTTCAATTTCCGTACAGACAGAGGAAGAGAAATTACAGAAGTTCTTTCCCAGAAAGATTTCCCGGAATTTGGAATGAAGAAACTGAACCTGTATTACATCACATTGACCAACTATGATAAAACATTCCAGAATGTGCAGGTTGTTTTTGATGAAAACGTACTGACGGAAACCATGGGTGAAATTCTCGAGAAAAATGGAAAAACCCAGATCAGAATTGCAGAAACAGAAAAATATCCTCACGTTACTTTCTTCTTCTCAGGAGGAAGGGAAGAGGAATTTGCAGGAGAAAGAAGACTGCTTTGCCCAAGCCCGAAAGATGTTCCTACTTATGACCTGAAACCGGAAATGTCAGCATATGATATCACCAATGCTATCGTACCTGAACTGGAGCAGGGAACTGCTGATTTTGTCTGCTTAAATTTTGCTAATACAGATATGGTAGGCCATACAGGTGTTTTTGAAGCAGCAGTGAAAGCGGCTGAGGTGGTAGATCAGTGTATTGAAAAAGTAGCTACAGCAGCCTATGAAAACGGATATGCTGTTTTCATCCTTGCCGATCACGGAAACTCAGATGTAATGATCAATCCGGACGGAACTCCAAATACCCAGCACTCCACAAACCTGGTTCCTTTTATCGTGATGGATAAAGACCATACATGGAATTTAAAACCAGGAAAACTGGGCGATGTAGCCCCTACAATCCTTAAAGTAATGGGCGTTGAAATACCAGATGCAATGACTGGAGAAGTTTTGGTTAATTAATATTCAATAATATTGTTAAAAAAATGCCGTTATGCTTTTGTAGCGGCATTTTTTTTATGATTTATATCAGATAAAGTATGCAAGTCATACTTTATTATGCGTTAAATAATAAATAAATCATATCTTTGTAAATTAAAACTGAATAGTAAAATGTATCAAAAGCTTGTTAGGAAAGAAGTAATGGGATTATTGGAAAAGGAAGTAGGTTCTTTTCTTGATAAATTTTTAACGCCAATTGAAAAAATATGGCAGCCTTCCGATTATTTACCAGATCCTTCAAGTGAAGAATTTAAACACGACTTAGAAGAAATTCAGACTTTTGCCCGCGAAATGCCTTATGATCTTTTTGTAACATTGATTGGTGACTGTATCACGGAAGAGGCACTTCCATCTTATGAGTCTTGGTTAATGGGCGTTGACGGAATCAATCAGGAAGAAAAAGTAGGCTGGGCCAACTGGGTAAGAGCGTGGACCGCTGAGGAAAACAGACACGGAGATTTACTAAACAAATATCTTTATCTGTGCGGAAGAGTAAACATGAGAGAAGTGGAAATCACTACCCAATACCTTATTAATGACGGATTCGATCTGGGAACAAGTATGGACCCCTACAGAAACTTCATTTATACGAGTTTCCAGGAAACGGCTACCAATATCTCTCACAGAAGAGTAGGAACATTGGCTAAACAATCCGGAAACGGAAAATTGGCAAAAATGTGTGGTGTGATTGCTGCAGATGAAGCAAGACACGCTAAAGCATACAAACATTTCGTAGCAAAAATCCTTGAAGTAGACCCTTCGGAAATGATTCTTGCGTTTGAAGATATGATGCGTAAAAAAATTGTAATGCCTGCTCACTTAATGAGACAGTCAGGACAAAAAGCAGGTGAACTTTGGGGGCATTTCTCAGATGCTGCACAAAGATGTATGGTGTACACAGGCCAGGATTATATCAACATTATGAAAGACCTTTTAGATGAATGGAAGATTGAGCACGTAAAAGGACTTACAGAAAAAGCTGAAAAAGCTCAGGAATACCTGATGAAGCTTCCTGCAAGGCTGCAGAAGATCACAGACAGAGTTTCTACTCCCGATCTTCAGTTCCAGTTTAGCTGGGTAAAAAGCTAATAAGATCTTTATTATTATTAAAATATAAAAGTATTGAGTGCCTTTCTTTTTGGCACTCTTTTTATTTCTTATCTTTGCAAAGCTAAAAAAAGACAAAATGTTAAATAATAAAAAGATTGCTGTTGACTTTGACGGGACTATTGTTGATGACGCTTACCCGGCCATTGGAAAACCGAAAACTTTTGCATTCGAAACTTTAAAAAGACTTCAGTCTGAAGGATTCAGATTGATACTTTGGACATACAGACACGGAAAAACATTAGATGAAGCGGTAGAATTCTGCAAAAAAAACGGAATAGAATTTTATGCTGTGAACTCAAGCTTTGAAGGGGAAGTTTTTGATCCTGAAAATCAGTCCAGAAAATTAGATGCAGACTGGTTTATTGACGACAGAAATTTAGGAGGATTCCCGGGATGGGGTGAAATCTACAACATCATTCAGGAAAGAATAGAATTCCGTGTGGAAGGAAAAGAAGTTCTTGCCTATTCAAAACTTAAAAAAGAAAAGAAAAAAGGACTTTTCTGGTAGAATACAGAAATGAGAAGCCAGAAATTAGAAGTTAGTTTTTAACGGCTAATTAAAGCTTCTGTTTTTTTATCAAAAAAAGTTTATAGATTGTTATAATATAGAAATACACATCATTCTGTAATCTAGCTTCTAACATCTAATATCTAACATCTATACAACAATGATTCAATTAAAAACGATAGACGAATTACGTCTGATGAAGGAGAGCGCCCGATTGGTTTCTAAAACATTGGGAATGTTGGCAAAAGAAATTAAACCGGGGATTACTACCTTATATTTAGATAAACTGGCTCATGATTTTATTAAAGATCATGGTGCTGAACCTGCATTTTTAGGATACGGAGGATTTCCGAATTCTCTTTGTATATCTCCCAATGAGCAGGTTGTTCATGGTTTCCCAAACAATGATGTGGTAAAAGAAGGAGATGTTCTTTCTGTAGACTGTGGAGTTATTCTGAACGGTTTTGTAGGAGATCATGCCTATACTTTTGAAATCGGGGAAGTAAAGCCTGAGATTAAAAAATTACTACAGGTTACCAAAGAATCTCTGTACAAAGGGATTGAGCAGTGTGTCAGAGGAAAGAGGATCGGAGATATATCCCATGCCATCCAGGCACATTGTGAAAAAGAAGGATATGGAGTGGTAAGAGAGCTTGTAGGCCATGGATTAGGCAGAAAAATGCACGAAGATCCGCAGGTTCCGAACTATGGAAGACAGGGAAGCGGAAAAGTTATTAAAGACGGTTTAGCAATTGCTATTGAACCAATGGTGAACATGGGAACTGAAAAAGTGAAGTTCCATAACGACGGCTGGACGGTAACAACGTTAGATAACATGCCATCTGCCCACTTCGAACATGATGTAGCAGTGATCAATGGCAAGCCGGTATTGCTTTCAACATTTGATTATGTATATGAAGCTTTAGGGATTGTAAGTGATGAAGAAAAGCAGTTCCAACTGGATTTTTAATGAAAAAGATAACTAAGCTTTTACTGAATAAAATTCCACGTCCAATGCTCATTAAAATGAGCATCTGGGCAAGACCGCTTATTTATCAGTTTTTCAAAGGAGATCAGTTTTTAGATCCCATTGACGGAAGATCTTACAGAAAATTCCTTCCGTACGGATATGGAAAACAAAGAGAAAATGCACTCTCTCCGGGAACGTTAAGTTTGGAAAGACACCGCCAGATGTGGCTGTACCTTCAGAACGAAACCGATTTTTTTATTAAAAATTATAAAGTTCTGCATATCGCTCCTGAACAGGAATTTTTAAGAAAATTCAAGAGAATGAGCAACCTGAATTATATATCGGCAGACTTATATTCTCCGATTGTAGATGTGAAGGCTGATATTCTGGATTTACCTTTTGAAAATGACAGCTTTGACATTGTTTTCTGTAACCATGTTCTGGAACATATTGAAGACGATGCAAAAGCAATGAGTGAGCTATACAGGGTAATGAAGCCCGGCGGATGGGGAATTCTTCAGGTTCCGATGAAAAACTCACTGGAGAAAACCTATGAAGATTTTACCATTAAAGACCCAAAAGAACGTCAGAAGCATTTCGGGCAGTATGATCACGTTCGCTGGTACGGTATGGATTATTTCGACCGTTTAAGAAAAGCAGGCTTTGAAATAGAACCCAACTTCTATTCACAGAAATTCTCTGAAGAAGAAATAAAAAAATACGGGTTAAGACATAACGAAATCTTACCGGTAGTTTATAAAAAATAAAATAAAACCCGTTTCAAAAGTTGAAACGGGTTTTGTATAAAAGTCAGTTGTTATTCTTTGACAAAAGGGTATGACTTATAATTTTCTATCTTGATCATATATTGTCCTTTCTGTAAACCGCTTGTATCAATTGATGTTTTGCTGCCGTTAGTTGTCGTTTCAGATACCAGTTTTCCTGACATATCGTAGATCTTAAGGGAAAGGTTTCTCTCAATATTTTCAATATGAAGGACCTCTTTTACAGGATTTGGATATGCTTTAAACGTTTTTGCAGTGGCCTCAGTTTCTTTAGTACTCATTTGTGCAGTATTATTGTTGTAATAGACCTTATTTCCTGAAGGATCCGTTATTATCAGCGTTTTGAGGCTGCCATTTGTGATAATCTGATAACTGTATATAGATGCATAGGCTCCTGAAACGTAAGTGTCACAGTTTTTCTGATCGTAGGCCCGAACAGCTGGAGCATTTCCGCCATTATAAAACAAAAGAGTACACGAGCTGGCTGTTTTGATAAGATTGTTACTTCCAGGCATAACTCCGAAACTCATCATGGACGTATTATAATATCTGGAATTAATTACATAGCTTGTTCCTCCTGCCGAATTAAATGTAGTAGCAGGCACTCCATTATCTATCAAAGGTGTATTGGTGGTCTGGCCGCTACTGGTCACCATCTTGGAAATATACCAATTATTGGAAAGTAGTTCAGAAGTTTGCTGGGCAGTCAGTAAACCACCTGCTAAAAGGAATAGAATTTTTTTCATAGGTTAAAAGTTTCCGGTAAAGATATAAAAAGAATTACTTACTGTTTGTTCTTTTTATAAGGATCATCAAGATGAAAATTAAGACAGACAAAAGCCGCCTTCATGACGAAGACGGCCCATTTTTAAATATTGATAGAAGTTTATGCGCTTTCTAGTGTGATGAAGATACAGCCTTTAATCCTACCACAGAACCGATAAGTGTTACAATAAAAAATACCCTCCAAAAACTTACAGGATCCTTAAAAAAGATAATTCCCATTAAGGCAGTTCCCACTGCTCCGATGCCCGTCCATACTGCATAAGCAGTCCCGATAGGCAGCGTTTGAGTCGCTTTAATCAGCAAAAGCATACTGATCGTCATGGTGATCAGAAATCCCGCGTACCACAGGTACATTTCAGTTCCTGACGTTTCCTTTGCCTTTCCCAGACATGATGCGAAGGCAACTTCAAATAATCCTGCGATAACTAATATTAACCAATTCATTTTTTAAATTTTTCTACTGCAAAGTTCA
This sequence comes from Chryseobacterium sp. X308, assembly GCF_020733145.1. Taxonomy (NCBI): domain Bacteria; kingdom Pseudomonadati; phylum Bacteroidota; class Flavobacteriia; order Flavobacteriales; family Weeksellaceae; genus Chryseobacterium; species Chryseobacterium sp. X308. The sequence continues at coordinate 37,935 of NZ_JAJFZH010000002.1, read as the reverse complement.
GAATTTGACAGGAGAAAAAATTTTACAATTGTTAAAAAATGAAGGCAAGCTAGAAGTTGGAAGAATGAAGCTGGAAGTTATTGTCTCATAAGATAATTAGCAAACATTTTTTAGATAAAGTTCTTAGAAGCATTAATTAATAAAAATGAGCAGGATTCTTTAATGGACTATCATAACTTCCTTCTTCCATCTTCCAGCTTCCATCCTCAAAATCAAAATTATTTTATCTCCGCCCTTATTCTGCTCAGACTTACCTGCGTAATCCCCAGATAAGACGCAATATAACCCAGCTGTACTCTTTTAAGAAGCTCAGGCTGGTAGGTCATAATATCTTTATAGCGTTCCAAAGAAGTTTTAAACTGTCTTGAAATAATCAGTTCTTCGGATTTTATCATTTCTGCTTCAGCAAGCTTTCGCCCCCAGTTGGCAATATGAATATCTTCATTGAACAGTTTTCTGAGGCTTTCCGTTTCCATTCGATAGAGGTCGCAGTCTTCCAGAAGCTCGATGCTCTCGTAACCGGGTTGATCTTTCACATAGCTTTTCATCGAGAGAATGCATTGGCCTTCACTTCCGAACCAGAAGGTAATATCATTGTCAGCTGTTGAAGAATAGGCTCTCGCAATACCTTTTCGTATAAAATAAAGATAAGGAATCACTTTGTCGGCTTCCATCAGACAAAATCCTTTAGGATGGGAAACTTCAGTAATATGTTCTTTTAAGCTGTTTTTTGATGCTTCAGGAAGAAGGTAAACCTTATCAAGAATCTGGTCTATATTCATAAAGATGAATTCTAATATTCAAAAATATCAGTTTTAAGTAATGCAATACAAAATTATCCCTTAATTTTTGTCAGAAATCTTGTAATGATTACGATCAAAATTCTTCCGGATTCAGTTTTTTTACTGTCAAAAATTCAAAGAATTTTTTGATGGGGTGGTTATCTCAGCAATCGAATCCCTTTAGATTTCCTCTTCAACATCCCTTATTTCAAACTATAACTCTCTTTTTTCCTTTAAAAATTAAGATTAACCGTAAAGACCAATTTTGTTTTACTAACTTTGCAGTTCGTAATATTATTTTTATGCACAAAGCAGGATTTGTAAATATAGTTGGAAAGCCCAATGCAGGAAAATCGACCTTGCTCAACCAATTAATGGGGGAGAAGCTGGCGATTGTAACGCAGAAAGCTCAGACAACCCGCCACAGAATTTTTGGTATTTATAATGAAGATGATCTTCAGATTGTATTTTCTGATACTCCGGGAGTATTGGATCCAAAATACGGACTGCAGGAAGAAATGATGGATTTTGTAAAGGATTCTTTGCAGGATGCTGACGTTTTCCTGTTTATTGTAGACGTTACCGATAAAGCGGAACCATCAGAATTCTTAATTGATAAACTGAATAAAATCCCTGTACCTGTACTTCTTCTCTTAAATAAAGTAGACCAGACCGATCAGGCAGGCCTTGAAAAATTGGTGGAAGAATGGCACAACAGAATTCCAAAAGCTGAAATTCTGCCTATTTCTGCCCTGAATGCCTTCAACACTGAAGTTATTTTACCTAAAATAAAATCTCTGCTTCCCGAAAACCCTCCTTACTACGATAAAGATCAGTACACCGATAAACCGGAAAGATTTTTCGTAAATGAGGCAATTCGTGAGAAAATCCTTTTGAATTATGATAAGGAAATTCCCTATTCTGTAGAAGTGGTAACAGAACAGTTCAAGGAGAAAGAAGGAATTATCTTTATCGATTCAATTATCTATGTTGAAAGAGATACTCAGAAGGGAATTATTATCGGGCACAAAGGAGAAGCGATCAAGAAAGTAGGAACTGAAGCAAGAATAGATCTGGAGAAGTTTTTCACCAAAAAAATTCATTTGAACTTATTTGTGAAAGTGAAAAAAGACTGGAGAAAGAACGACAGAGATCTTAAAAATTTCGGTTACAGATAAACTAAAATAGCCTGAATCCCGTTGTATTAAAAGATTTTTATTACCTTAGTATAAATTTTTTAGTAGATGAACTATAATAATTCAAATTGGAGCTCAATACCTAAAGATATTATATTATTAGCAGTGAGAGTGTTTGTTGGTTTTGCCATGCTGTCCCATGGTTTTCCAAAACTTCAGATGCTGTTGGCAGGCGGTAAAATTGAGTTTTTCGATTTTATGGGACTTGGCCCTCAGATTTCACTGATTCTTACGGTTTTTGCTGAATTTGTATGTTCGATACTACTTATTTTAGGGCTTTTTACAAGAGTTTCTTTAGGCTTCCTGATCTTTACCATGATTATTGCTGCTTTTGCAGTACACGGAGCAGATCCTTTTGAGAAAAGAGAAATGGCACTTGTCTATCTTTCTGTTTATCTTCTACTCATGGTAACCGGAGCAGGGAAAGTTTCAGTAGATCATATGATAGAAAGAAGAAAAAGAGCTTCAGACTGGTAATTTTACAGCACAATAAATAAAAGGCACTTCAGGAAATGAAGTGCCTTTCTGTTTTTAATAATTGCAATGCGGTAAGAGACTTTTTAATGTTAAAATTCTTTTAAAATTCACTACATTCGTAGAAAATGAATTTATATGAAGATAAAACTGACTATTTGCCTTCTGGCATTTCTCAATTTTTATGATGCACAGGAAAATATTACGTATCAAAAGCCTTCTGCTGAGATTTTAAAACTGGCAGATTATGACAGACCTCCAGGTGTTCTGATGAACAGCAAAAAAGACTGGGTAGTTTTTACCTATCGTCCAACATATAAAACATTAGAAGATCTCAGCCAGAGTGAAATGAAACTTGGTGGACTTAGAATCAACCCGGTTACAAATATTTCAAGCAGCATGACCTACTCAAATAATCTGAAGATCAGAAAGATCAATGATAAAAATGAGATTCAGGTAAAAAATCTGCCTTCCAATCCAAAAATTGCCTACGTTTCGTTTTCACCGGATGAAAAAAAACTGGCTTTTACCAATACAACCGCTAAAGGAGTGGAGCTTTGGGTAGTGGATATGGAAACTGCATCTGCTATAAAAATTACAGCAGATAATCTGAATGCCAATCTGGGAATGCCTTATGTATGGTATAATGACTCTCAAAGCTTCCTGATCAGAACACTTCCGCAAAACAGAGCTGCTCTTATTGATGCCGCTAAAGATCTTCCTACAGGCCCGATTGTTTCAACAGCAGACGGTAAAGTATCCCAGAACAGAACGTATCAGGATCTTTTGAAAAATCCTCAGGACGAAAAAAACTTTGAAACCCTTACGGCTTCCGAACTTTACAACGTAGATCTTACAGGAAATCTTAAGAAACTGAAAGATCAGGATATGTATGCGGGCTTAAGTTTTTCTCCGGACGGAAACTATCTGATGGCTACCATGATCAAGAAACCTTTTTCCTATATCGTTCCGCTTAATAGGTTCCCATCCACAACGGTTGTCTACGATATGAAAGGAAATATTGTGAAAACAGTAAATGATGTTCCGCTGAATGAAATCATGCCGAAAGGATTTTCTTCAGTAAGAACCGGAAAAAGAGATATGGCATGGAGAAGTGATGCTCCTGCTACGCTTACCTATGCTGAAGCTTTGGATGGAGGAGACCAGTCTAAAAAAGCAGATTACAGGGATGAAATATTTACCTGGGAAGCTCCGTTTACAGCCGCTCCAAAATCCTTCTTTAAAACCAGACAGAGATATGAAGATGTAGTATGGACCAATGATCATTATGCGATTGTTTCTGAAGGCTGGTATGATACCCGAAATACAAAATCTTACCTGATAGATATTAACAACGGAGAATCCAAAGTTTTTGATGACAGAAATTATCAGGATGTATACAGCGATCCGGGAAGATTTAACACAACGAAAAACCAATACGGGAGATATGTAATCGATATGAAAGGTGGAAAAGCCTATCTGATCGGGGACGGATTTACCAAAGACGGCCAGCACCCATTTATTGACGAAATGGATGTTAAATCACTGAAAAAGAAAAGACTCTACACGTCTAATATAAAAAACGGTAAAGAAGAAATCATTGATATCCTTAATGCCTCAAAGGGTGAAGTCCTTACAACTCAGCAATCACCAAGTCTTTATCCGAATTACTTCAGAAAGAATATTAAATCTAATAAAGCAGAAGCTGTAACCAATTTTGCGAATCCTTTTGAAAGTATCAAAGACGTTTACAAAGAAGTGATTACCTACAAGAGAAATGATGGTGTTACCTTAACAGGAACTCTTTATCTTCCTGCCAATTACGACAGAAAAGCAAAAAAAGAGAAGCTTCCGTTGCTAATCTGGGCTTATCCAACTGAATATAAAGATAAAAATACAGCAGGACAGAACACCCAAAACCCGAATGACTTTACATTCCCGTATTACGGATCTTTTGTGTATTGGACTACGAAAGGATATGCTGTTCTGGATGATGCCGCTTTCCCGATTATCGGTGAAGGAAAAACAGAGCCTAATGATACCTTCATTACGCAATTGGTAGCCAATGCTGCGGCTGCTATCGATGCAGTGGATCATCTGGGATATATCGACAAAAAGAAAGTAGCTGTAGGAGGACATTCTTACGGTGCCTTCATGACCGCAAATCTTTTGACCCATTCTAATCTTTTTGCATGTGGAATTGCAAGAAGTGGTGCTTATAACAGAACATTAACACCATTCGGATTCCAGAGTGAACAAAGAAACTATTGGGATGTGCCGGAAATCTATAATACGATGTCTCCGTTCATGCATGCAGACAAAATGAAGACACCGCTTCTTCTGATTCACGGTGATGCAGATAATAACCCGGGAACATTTACATTGCAGACGGAAAGATACTTCCAGGCATTGAAAAATCTGGGGGCTCCTGTAAAAATGGTTCTTCTTCCAAAAGAAGCCCACGGATACCAGGCTAAAGAAAATATCTTACACCTTTTATGGGAACAGGATCAGTTCCTTGAAAAGTGTTTGAAGAAATAAATGACAAAAGAGACTGTTTTACTGTAAACAGTCTCTTTTTTTACTTAAAATATAATGGGGAAGTAAAATTTCTTACAGCGAAGCTCACCTTAATAATCTTATCTGCTTAATCAATCTTAACGGTTTAAATGGTAAGATGCTTCAGGATCTCATCAATACTTTTAAGCTCCATAAAATTCGGATGCTCCAGAGTAACATCATGCTGTTCATGGCTCCATGTGACATGGTAAGGAATATGTGCCGCAAAACCTCCGATTTCCAGTACCGGTAAAATATCCGATTTGATGGAATTTCCAAGCATCAGAAAGTTTTCAGGGTGACAATCCAGATGTTTCAGCAGTTTTTTATAGCCATTTTCTTTCTTGTCACTCATGATTTCAATGTGGTGGAAGTACTCCTGTAAACCGGAGTTTTTCAATTTACGTTCCTGATCCAGCAGATCTCCTTTCGTAGCAACAACCAGCCTGTATTTTCCTTTTAAACTTTCAAGAGTTTCTGTAACGCCATCCAGCAATTCAATAGGTTTCTGCAGAAGCTCCCGGCCTAGTTGAATAGCTTTATTAACCAATTCTAATGAGGCTGTATTGTTGGATATTCTGGATATGGTTTCAACCATACAAAGCATAAATCCTTTTACTCCATAACCGTACAGATGGAGATTCTGCATTTCTGTTTTAAACAATTCCTGTGATACCGAATGTTGTGGAAGATAATCTTCAAGAAGTACACAGAATTCTTTTTCTGCTTCCTGAAAATAAGGTTCGTTGATCCAAAGTGTATCATCCGCATCAAAAGCAATGGTCGTAATATGATTATTCATTTTTGTTTTGTAATTTTCTGTCCGCAAAATTCAGTATAAAAACTCAATAAGAAAAGGACATTTGTCCCGGGAGAATATGTTAAGGACGAATCAGACATTTTTAAATTATCTTGATGAACTGCACAAAAAGCAGAACAGGAGTGACGATATTATAGTAAAACCTTTTTCTGCGGGGGATAAAATACTGATACAGGATCATCCGCTTTCTCATGTCATGATGATTAAAGAAGGGATTGTCAAATGCTTTCTAGCCGAAGAAAACGGAAAAGAATACATCGTTGAGTTTCTGGGAAGCGGTGAAATCATCGGGGAAGTGGAATTAATCAAAAATATAAACTGTCTGTGCAGTATTGAAGCTCTCAATGAAGTGAAAGTATATGCAGTAAAGATTCCGGTTTTTAAAGCTTTGATCAAAAATGATCTTGCCCTGAACCACCTTCTTTTAGAGTCTTTTGCAGAGAGAATTATCAATACTTCCAGCAGGGCATCCTATCAACAGTTGTATACGGTAGAACATACTTTAAAACAATTGTTACAAATGCAGGCTAAGCAGAATATTCGTATTTCAAAAGAAGATATGGCGGCTTATTTAGGAATTACAGTAAGAAGTTTAAATAGAATTTTAAAAGATTTGAAATAATTTTCCTTGCTCCTTAAAAATATTAAATTTATTGAGTTTTTGCTTATCCAAAAAAAAACGCTTGTATTTTTAGGGGTGTGTTTGCTTTAATTATTAAAAATAAAATAAATTAATTGTGTTTTTACAGGGTGTTTTTAAAATGTAGTATTTTTGCATTACAATAATTTGACTTCAATATTCATGGAAACATTAAAGTTCAGAAATGCTGAATTAGCAGATTTAAATAAAATCGTAGCCATCTACAACTCAACCATTGCTTCAAGAATGGTCACTGCAGACATGGAAGAAGTTTCTGTGGAAAGCAAGCTAAAATGGTTTGAAGAGCATAATCCCCAGACAAGACCGCTTTGGGTAGTTGAAGATGATCAGAAGCAAACCGTTGGTTGGGTAAGTTTCAGTTCATTCCATGAAAGGGCAGCGTATAACGGTACGGTAGAAGTAAGTATTTACCTGGATGAATCCTGCAGAGGAAAAGGATACGGAAAAACTATTCTTCAGTACTGTATTGATAACGCCGGAAAATTTGGAGTAAAAAACCTTGTAGCCCTTATTTTCCTTCATAATGAGCCAAGTTTAAAACTATTCAGGCATTTTGGATTTGAAGATTGGGGAAGTCTTCCTAATGTAGCCATTCTGGATGGTGTGGAAAGAAGTCTGAAGATCTTAGGAAAGAGGATAGATTAAATAGAACATGAAAATAAATACCTTGTGTCTGTTTGTGAATTAATTTGTGCTATTGGTGTTTAGAAAATACACATAATGTGAAGAAAGGGCATCAATCATGTTCTGCTGTAAAAAGAATAAAAAAAGCTGTCTCAAATATTGAAACAGCTTTTTTTTATGAATTCTGCTTAATTCTTTTCGCAGACATATTCAGGAATCGTTTTACCAGGAAAACAGCGGAGACCGTTAATCCCAGTCCAAGTGCGATCCACATTCCGAATGCGCCCATGTCCAAAGTAACACAGAAGAAATATCCCAAAGGAATGGTAATCACCCAGTATGCAATAAAGGTGTAAATAGAAGGAATTTTCACATCCTGCAAACCTCTGAGCATTCCCAAAGCTGTCACCTGAATTCCATCAGAAAGCTGGAATAAAGCGGCGATGATCATTAATTTCGCAGCCAGTGTAATCACTTCCACTTCTTCTTTTTTAGTAAAGAAAGTCGGAAGTATGTTTCTGCCTAAAATAAATACCAGTCCACAGATACACATGAAAATAAAAGCAATTTTCAGGTTGTTGATTCCTACTTTTCTCAATTCAACAAAGTTTTGTTCACCCAGTTTTCTGCCAATCATTACGGTAGATGCAACACTGAAACCGACACACAGGTTGAAGGTAAATGAAGCCATACTTAAAGCGATTTGGTGGGAAGCAATATCGTGTGCTGAGATCAATCCACAGATAAACGCAGCTCCGGCAAAAGCGGTTACTTCAAAGAACATCTGTAAGGCTGTAGGCAATCCCAGTTTTACCATTTTATCAAACATCTGCTTTGAAAAATTCTGAATTTTTAAAGAAAAATCTTTGATATAACGTCTTGTTCTTTTTTCTTTAAGCAATACAAAATAAAGGAAAACCACCATGAAAATTCTGGAAATCAAAGTTGCCAAAGCAGATCCTTTAACTCCCATTGGAGGAATTCCCCAAAGTCCTTTAATAAATACGTAGTTTAAGGCAATATTGATGATATTGGCAATAATAGTTGCTTTGGTAACTCCAATCGTATAAGAAAGTCCTTCAGAAACTTCCCGAAGAGTCTGAAATGCCATGAACGGAATCATACTCACTACCATTATGCTTAGAAAGCTTACCGTATCAGGAATGATCTTGGCAGGCTGTCCGGAATGATAGAGTAGCGGCATTCCCAACAATAAGATGACCATAAGGATAATCCCTACAGACATATTGATAATAAAACCGTGGCTGAACACAGAGTTGATCGTAGCATGATCCTCTCTGGAATGTGCTTCCGAAACCAATGGAGGAATCGCAAATGAAAAGCCCAGGGCTAGTACAAATATGGAGAAAAATACAGCATTTCCCAATGAAACAGATGCCAGCGCATCGGCACCCAACAATTTTCCGACAATAATATTATCGAATAAGTTTACTGAAACCTGCCCCACCTGGGTAAGCATCACAGGCAGAGCCAAAGTCAGGCATTCTTTCGTATAATTTTTGTTTAAAAAGTTCATAATATTTTAAGATTCATATAGTTTATCATTCAAATAGGGTCAAAAAAAAATTTGCAGTGGTAACACTGCAAATTTTTATAATATGGTCAATAATAGCTTATTATTTCCTTACAAAACTTGCAACGTCACCTTCGGAAACAGTGTTTCCACCAAGAATAATCAATCTCTCGACAACATTCCTTAATTCTCTGATATTTCCAGTCCACGAAAGCGCTTTTAAAGCATCAATAGCTTTATCGTCAAACTTTTTCGCAGCAGTACCATGCTCATCAGCAATCATTCCTGAAAAGTGCTCAACCAACAATTTGATATCTTCTTTTCTTTCATCCAATGGCGGAACATAGATTTCAATAACAGAAAGTCTATGATAAAGGTCTTCTCTGAATTTCCCTTCCTCAATCTCTTTCTGCATATTTTTATTGGTTGCCGCAATTACTCTTACGTCAACTTTAATTTCTTTATCACTTCCCACAGGAGAAACTTTGCTTTCCTGAAGCGCTCTTAATACCTTAGCCTGAGCAATAAGGCTCATATCTCCAATCTCATCAAGGAAAATGGTTCCACCATTAGCCTGTTCAAATTTTCCCTGCTTATCTTTAATAGCACCTGTAAAAGATCCTTTTACGTGTCCGAAAAGTTCAGACTCAATAAGTTCAGACGGAATCGCAGCACAGTTGACCTCTACCATAGGACCTCTTGCACGCTCACTTTGATTGTGGATCGCATGAGCCACCAATTCCTTTCCTGCACCGTTAGGCCCGGTGATCAGAACTCTGGCATCAGAAGCGGCTACCTTTTCAATCATATCCTGAATCTTTTGAAGAGCAGGAGAGGTACCGATCATCTGGTATTTTTTACTTACTTTTTTCTTTAAGGTTTTATTTTCTGTCTGAAGGTTTTTGTTTTCTTTCTTCAGGGTCTCCTTTACCAATGCATTTTTCACACTTGTAATAAGTCTGTTGATGTCAATGGGCTTGGAAATAAAATCATATGCACCCTCTTTCAGGCAGGAAACAGCAGAATCGATGTCTGCGTGGCCTGAGATCATGATAAAAGTAGTTTCCGGTTTTAAGGCAAGACTTTGTTTCAAAAGCTCGGTTCCTGAAAGCTTAGGCATCTTGATATCAGAAATCACCAATGCGAAATCTTCTTTTTCTACCTGTTTGTAACCTTCAAGGCCATCTTCGGCAATAACAAATTCATAATCGGTGAGTTCATCCGAAAGAATACTGTGAAGTACTCCCGAGATTGCTTTTTCGTCTTCTACTATAAGGATTTTTTGCATAGTTGCAAATTTAAATTTTTTGTTTCAATTATTAGCAAAAACTGTACCTAAATATTCTATTTGGAGTAGTCTCTTCTCCCGAAAATAGCAGATCCGACCCTCACAGAGTTGGCTCCGCACTCGATCGCTATCGGGAAATCATCACTCATTCCCATTGATAAGGTATTTAATGCTTTTGATTGATTTAATTCATCAAAAAGCTTCTTTAGGGTTAAAAACTCATTTCTAACCTGCTGCTCATCATCGGTGAATGTGGCCATTCCCATGAGGCCGGTAATTTCAACATGCGGAAATTTATCCTCAATGTATTGTTGGAAAAGATCTTTTGCTTCAGAAACTTCAAGCCCGAACTTGCTATCCTCAGCTGCAATTTTTACCTGCAGAAGGACTTTGATGGTTCTGTTATTTTTTCCTGCTTCTTTATTGATTTCTGTCAATAATTTTTCAGAATCCACACTTTGTATGGTATCTATGAAAGAAGCAATATACTTCACTTTATTGGTCTGTAAGTGGCCGATCAGGTGCCATTGGATATCCTGAGGAAGGAGAGGAGCTTTTTCCATCAGTTCCTGGACTTTATTTTCTCCAAAAACCTTTTGTCCGAGATCATAGACTTCCTGTACTGCAGAAACCGGATGGGTTTTAGAAACAGCAACCAGCTGCACAGTGGGTGGCAGCTGGTTTTTTATCGCTTTATAGTTCTCTTTAATACTCATAATACAAATGTCCGAAAATTCTCTGAATGTTCAAAGCTTAGTGATATCAGGTCTGCAGCGGTTATTAATTCAAAACCTCATTGATTTTAGGATATTGAGATATTTTTCTGAACACAAATTTGTTGCTCTTCTGCAGTTTCTCAATAAACATATCCAGTTCATTGATAGAGTCTGCATCTCTAAGATACTGGTCGTGGGTAAGGAATACAAGGTGCCTCGATGTCTTCTCAAGATCGTTTAAGAAGATACTGTCTACTTTCTTGATCATGGCTTCATGACTTCCTTTTAAAGTCATTTTTTGTGAAGGTCTCCATTCAAGATCCCAACCGATTACTTTGTAGCCGGCTTTTTTAAGGCCGTCTGCAGCTGCTGTTGAGCTTTTGATATCAGTTACATTGATATTGTTGAGTCTCCAGATATTTCTTCCGGGAGTTCTTGCTATTTTATCAGTAAGCTTCAGGCTGTCTTTGGCGATATCAAAATCATGAACTACAGCGTCAGCATTTTTATAAAAATCAGTGTATTTGTTATGAGCATGCGTGAAACTATGATTGGCCAGTTCTATAAGAGGATTTTGTTTCAAAAGCTGAAAATCATCTTTTTGTCTTTTACTTCCATAAGCATGTTTACCAACCAGAAAGGCAGTTGCGCAAACGTTTCTTTTGTCAAGGATTTTTAAAAGGTTTTCGGTTCCCTGATTGGGGCCGTCATCAAAGGTAAGGTAGATGACTCTTTTATCAGGGTTTGCTTCTTCTTCATTATTATCGGGGACTATTTCTGCGGAAGGATGTTCCTGTGAACTGACGACGGGGTCATTATTCACTTCGTTTTTGAAATTACAGCTGTTCAGTAATGCTGAAGTTGCACTCATCAATGCAACCATCCCAAGAAAAGTCATATTTTTTGACTTTCCCGCAAAAATTTTTCTCATAAAAATAATGGAATTTTAAATTGTTAAAAATCGTTAAAAATAACAGTTGAAAATTAACAAATTATATGCCAAGCTGTGCAGTGTTTTTTCTTTTTAAGTTTATTTTAAGAACTTTATTTTAAGGGAAATTTCCACTACCTGACAAGTTGTAAATTTATGATTTTCTTTTCTTTAAAATTTAACATTTATAAATGTGAAAACGATAGTGTTTTTCTATGTTTGTTAAGATTTCAATATTCTTCAATTGACGGGGAATTATTTTATTTTAACAAAATCAAATCAATCTGCCGGGGTGTTATTCCAAAATATTTTTTAGATACAACGAATTTTTAATAGCTGCCGTTCCCCAGGTATTATTAAAGAAAATAAAAGAGGTTTGAGAGGCATTTTTAATCTTTTCAGCTAATGCATCCATGAAATCTTTACTATATTCTGATTTGTAAAGGACGGGTTTTCCATGAAGCCTGTAATAGAGTATTTCCGGATGATTAATAATAAGGTCTTCAGGAAGATGGTCTGGAAAACTTACACCTGAGAAGACAATATCATGTTGTTTTAAAAGATCGGATATCTCTTTTTGCCACCATGAGCTGTGCCGGAATTCAATGACGTTCAGAAATCTGGGATCAATATTGTTGATAATCCGTTCTGTATTCTCTGCCGTATTTTTAAAGGAAGGAGGAAGCTGATACAGAAATCCGGAAAGTTTATCTTTCAGACTGTCCTGAATGTGGTCACAGAATACAGCAACCTCGTCTTTTGAATTTTCAAGCCGGTTTTGATGCGTAATGGCCTTTGGAATTTTAATGAAAAATCTGAATCCCCCGGGTGTTTCATCATGCCACTTCAACAGTGTTTTTGAGGTTGGCTTCCTGTAAAAAGTAGAATTGATTTCTACGGCATTGAACGTTTTTGAGTATAGAGAAAGAAAATCTTTACTTGGAGCATTTTCAGGATATAAAGACCCTTTCCAGTCATTATTATAAAATCCCGAACACCCTATGTAAAGATTTTCTTTTGTCATGTTATTATTTTATATCCAGATCCACGGAGTTTAACCTTAATGAATTCAGTATCACAGACAGGGAGCTGAAGCTCATCGCAGCAGCTGCAATCATTGGTGATAAGAGAATTCCAAAGAATGGATACAATAATCCTGCCGCAACCGGAACGCCCAGTACATTATAGATGAATGCGAAGAACAGATTTTCCTTAATGTTTCTGAGAAGCTTTTCACTCAGTAATTTAGCTTTTGCAACACCTAGGATATCGCCTTTTAATAAAGTAATTTCAGCACTTTCAATGGCAACATCTGTTCCTGTGCCCATGGCAATTCCCACATCAGACTGTGCAAGGGCAGGAGAGTCGTTGATTCCGTCTCCCGTCATCGCTACAATTTTGCCTTGCTGCTGTAGTTTTTTTACTTCATTCAGCTTGTCTTCAGGAAAACAGTTGGCTTTGAAATGTTTGATTCCTAATTCATCAGCTACGGCTTTGGCGGTATGTTCATTGTCTCCGGTCATCATGATGACGTCTATTCCTTCGCTCATCAGCTGTTTTACGGCTTTCTTAGAGCTTTCTTTGATTTTATCCGTAAAGCTTACGAATCCCAGCACCTGCTGTTCCTGTGCGATATAAGAAATAGTATGAGCTTTTGACTGAACTTCTACTGCTTTCTGTTTTAAGCTCTCCGGAATTATAATCTGATGCGTGGTCAATAGACTTTCATTTCCAAGATAAGCGGTCTTACCGTTGATATTTCCTTTGACTCCTTTTCCGGATATGTTTTCAAACTGATCTACTTTTTCAGCAGTTATATTCTCTTCTTTTGCTCTTTTGATGACGGCATTGGAAAGCGGGTGTTCAGAATTTTGGTTCAAAGAAAAAGCCAGTTTTAAAATGTGATTCTCATCTCCGTTTACCGTTTCAATATGTTCTACTGAAGGTTTTCCCTCTGTTAAAGTTCCTGTTTTATCGGTAATCAGAACATTTACTTTATTCATCTGTTCAAGAGCTTCTGCATTTTTGATCAGAATTCCATTTTTAGCCCCTTTCCCGATTCCTACCATTAAAGACATGGGAGTTGCCAGACCAAGTGCACAGGGACAAGCCACAATAAGAACTGCAACAGCATTTACAAAAGCAAATAAGGTTTTTTTCCCTTCCGGACCGAAAAACTGCCACAGAATAAAAGTAAGCACAGCAATAAGAATGACTACAGGGACAAATACTTTAGAAACTTTATCGGTAAGCTTCTGGATAGGAGCTTTGCTGCGGCTGGCTTCATTCACCATTTTAATGATCTGGGAAAGCAGTGTTTCATCACCTACCTTTTCGGCCTTCATAATGAATACCTGATTACCGTTGATGGTTCCGGAAGATACTTTATCGTCTACACTTTTTTCAACGGGAACAGGTTCTCCTGTAATCATACTTTCGTCTACGATAGAATTTCCTTCAATGATTTTTCCGTCTACCGGGATTTTTTCTCCAGGTTTTACTTTTAATAAATCTCCTATTTTTACCTGGGAGAGCAGAACTTTCTTTTCTTCACCGTTTATTATAAGGTTGGCTTCATCCGGTGAAAGGTTCATTAATTCTTTGATGGCATTTCCTGTTTTTTTATGAGCTGCTGCTTCCATCAGCTGGCCTAAAATAACAAGGGTTAAAATCACACAGACTGCCTCAAAATACAGTGGGATTTCATGATTGTGTCCACGAATTTCATGTGGAATAATGTCTGGAAATATCAGAGCAACAATACTGAAAATAAATGCTGCAGCAACTCCTAGAGCAATAAGACTGAACATATTGAGGTTCCATGTTTTGAAGGAAACCCAGCCTCTTTTCAACAGAAACCATCCTGAATAAAACATTACAGGAAGAGTCAAAGCAAGCTCAATAAATCCCTGGATCTGATGAGAGAAAGGGAAGTTGATCACCATTCCTCCCATTGAAAGAATGAAAACCGGAATGGTAAATGCCAGTGAAATAAAAAATTTTCTTTTAAGTATATTATAAGTTTCATCCTCTTCGTCATCACTGCTGTCCGGCATTCTTACGAGATCCATTCCACAGATCGGGCAGTCTCCCGGTTCGTCACGGATGATTTCCGGGTGCATAGGACATGTGTATTTTGCGGTTTTCTTTTCAGGATATTTTACAAGATCCATTCCGCAGACAGGACATCCTACATTGGAATCGTAGGTTTTATCGCCTTCACAGTACATCGGACAGTAATATCTGCCGGCCATTTCATCGGTCACTTTTGGTGCTTCGTGATGATGGCTGTGATGGTGATCGTGATGGTTGTGAGCATGGGAATGAGCGTGATGCTGATGAGAGCTTACATTTTGTACAAGTTCTTCAGTAATGGGCTCCAAATCCATATGACAAACAGGGCAGCTGCCTTTTTCATCATATACTTTATCCCCTTCGCAAAACATTGGGCAATAGTATTTTCCTATACTGTCTTTAAAGTTTTCAGGAAGGTTGGTTGATGAATAGGTTGGTTTATGATTAGGATCTTTAGCCAGCTTTTCTTCAATAGGAACCAGATACATTTTGCAGACAGGGCATCTTTCTCCCTGCTTGAAATAAACTTTATCGCCTTCGCATTCCATCGGACAATAGTATACCGAAGACGGCGATACACGGTCCTGAGGTTTTATAAAAGTTTTCTCAGGATGATCAGGATCTTCAAGTCTGTATTTTCCTATCTCTGCCAAAGCATCATTCAAAACTGAAAGTTTCACTCCATGATCAGAAGTGATGGTGGCGGTATGGGTTTCCAGATTTACATCGGCAGTGACGCCCTCAACACTGTTCAGTTGGTTGGATATCTTTTTCTGGCAGCCGGAACAGGTCATTCCGAGTATTTTATACTGTTGTTCCATGATTCTTAAATTTATACTACAAATTTCCAAAATGGAAACCTAAGGTTGTTATAAATTTAAGGATAATAGTTATAAAATTAGGTGGAGTGGGAGAGTTGTAGGGTTTGAGCGTTTGAGAGTTTGTAAGTGTGATAGGGATATTTAATTCCTTCACTCATTAAACGCCCAAACACTCAAATGTATTAGAGATTGTCAAGCGCTTTGCGATGGTGCTCTTTAAGTTTTTTAAACTCTGTAGGAGTAAATCCGGTTATATTGCGGAATTGGGAAGAAAGATGCTGAACGCTTTTGTAGCCAAGCTTTCCTGCGATTTCGGTAAGATTGAATTCATTGTACAAAAGAAGTTCCTTTACCTTTTCAATTTTCTGAAGAATGAAGAACTGCTCTAATGTGATATTTTCGTTTTGTGAAAATGTTTTTGAAAGAGCGCTGTAATCCTTGTGAAGTTTCGAACTTAAAAATTCTGAAAGCAGAAAATCTTCTGAGATATCAAGATCGCTTATTTTTACAATAATCAGGTTTTTGATTTTTTCTACGGTCTGATGTGCAGAATCCATGATCCTTTCAAAACCTGTATCGAGCAATTCCTTTTCTATCATCTGCATTTTTTCAGGTGAAATTTCATTCTCTGTTTCTACTTCACCTAATAAGATATTGCTTATCCTTACATCTGCATTACGGAAAATATTTTCTACTGCCGCAATACATCTGTTGCAGACCATATTCTTTATGAATATTTTCATAAGCTTTTGTTTAACCTGTCTTTTACGAATTCAATCTGGGTTTTACCGTGAGGAGCGGGATTGCCTTCCGCATCAAGGTTAACCATAACAATTCTTTCTACAGTAATAATCGTCTGATGAGTCATTTTGTTTCTTACATCACATCTTAAAGTAATGGAAGAAGAACCGAAATGAGTAGCTTCAATTCCTATTTCTATAATATCTCCCTGTTTGGCGGAGCTCACGAAGTTGATTTCAGAGATAAATTTGGTTACTACTTTTGTGTTTTCCAATTGGATGATAGCATACAATGCCGCCTCTTCGTCAATCCATTGAAGAAGTCTTCCTCCGAAAAGTGAATGGTTGGGATTTAAATCTTCGGGCTTCACCCATTTTCTGGTATGGTAGTTCATATCTTTTAATAATTTGAAGTACAAATTTAGTGTTAAAAGATGATCTTTTCAAAAGAATAGTATTTATTGAACTGAAAAGAATTATTCATGTTCTCAATCATTTTCTTTTGGAGCGCATGGCTTTTGTTTTTGCTATGGAAGGGTCATTAAGCAATGTTTGATATTCTTCACTCTCCACAGGAATCAGGGCAACTTTTCCTTCGGAATTGTGATGAAACCCGAATCCGTATTTTTTTGCAAGAGGAGAGCAGCGAAGGCAGGGCTGGCCTTTGGAAAAGAATTTTTCTCTTTCACTTTGTTTTTCGCTTTCTGATAGATCATTTTTAATTGCATAACATTCAAAAATAAGATCATCGGACGAGTATTGATAAGGATGTTTTATAAGCTTCTCATATTGAAGGTTGGCGAGTGTCTTTGTTTTCTTTTCCGGAGGAATCTGTGCCTGGGAAACCGGACAGTCTTCAGCAATTTCAATAAGAGTATCTGTGTAATTGGTGGTATGCTGTTTCATATGTTGATGATTTGATGTTTTTTCGAATTTAAAATGAAAATAAGTGCGTCAATACAAATGCAGGATTAAGTTGGATAAAGGTTGTTTTTTACGTCAAATGTTAAATAAATTAACTAAATGATAATACAGTATTTAATTATTTGATTTTCAATTATTTAAATTGTTTTTATGTCCGTTTTAACAGTTTGTACTCAACATAATGTGAGAAATATGTAAAAAAAGCTTTGATTTGAAATTTTTAATTGTATCTTGCATACGTTTATATTTGGAATCAATATTTGTTCATTAATTTATGTTGTTTTTCTTTTATATACCAAATTTTTATTAATTTTTTAATTTATTTAAAATGAACATTTTTGTTTCAAACATCAATTACGCAACTAAAGAGTATGAGTTGCACGATCTATTCGCAGAATTTGGAGATGTATCATCAGCTAAAATCGTTACAGACAGAGAAACTGGTCGTTCCAGAGGTTTCGGTTTCGTAGAGATGGGTGATGAAGAAGGAAAGCAAGCTATTGAAGCTCTTAACCAAAAAGAATTCAACGGAAAAACTCTAAACGTATCTGAAGCTAAACCAAGAGAAGAAAAACCAAGAAGAAGCTTCGATAACAACAGAGGTGGAGGTTATGGTAACAACAACAATAGAGGCGGAGGCTATGGTAACAACCGTGGCGGAGGCGGAAATCGTTGGTAAAAATATGAAGCGGCTTTTAAGCCGCTTTTTTTATGGAAATTTAATTTCCAGTAAATCATTTAATTATAATTTTGGGGTGAAATGTTGTGGTATTTTGGCATACTTTTAGAGAATAATCAACGAAACAAAAAAAAATTATAATGAAAAAAAATTTATTAGCATTAATGATGGTGTTTGGCGGGTTATTGATCAACGCGCAAAGCATTTATGCAGGTCAGACCATAAGACAGGACAGAAAGTACTGGGCTGATAACAATGAATATTACCTGATCTTTCAAAATGATGGAAACCTGGTTTTTTATAACAAATCCGGTGTTCCTGCATGGGAAGCAAAGACAACCAACAGAGGAGTAAGAGCAATTTTCCAGGAAGATGGTAATCTGGTAGTGTATACACGTGGAAATGGTGTTGCCTTCAGTTCAAATACAGATGGCAAAGGAGCTAACAAGTTATCTGTTCAGGATGACGGTAATCTTGTGATCTATAACGGATCCAATCCTCTATGGGCATCTAAAGGTGGTATCAGAAACAATAATGGCTGGGGAAATCGTGACCGTTACGGAAGCAACGATTATGTTTCACCAGGCTACAGATTCCGCAAGGATGTAAAACTGTATTCTTCAGACGGTCGTTATTATCTTGTATTTCAGGATGATGGTAACCTTGTTCTAGCCAATAGAAATGGAAGTGCTATCTGGGCTACAGCAACTGATAACAGAGGAAGCAAAGCTGAATTCCAGGGTGACGGAAACCTGGTAGTATATGATTCTTACAACAGAGCAGTGTGGAGTTCAAACACAGAAAACAGAGGCGCTGTAAAACTTACAGTACAAAATGACGGAAATCTTGTGATCTACGGAAGGAACTCTCCGCTTTGGAGTTCCGGAACGAACAGATAAATAATACAAAATCAGATAAATAAAAGAGACTATCCAGAAGGTAGTCTCTTTTCTATTGTAATGCTTATTTTAATTTTATAA
The DNA here is from genome assembly GCF_020733145.1 of Chryseobacterium sp. X308. Lineage (NCBI taxonomy): Bacteria > Pseudomonadati > Bacteroidota > Flavobacteriia > Flavobacteriales > Weeksellaceae > Chryseobacterium > Chryseobacterium sp. X308. The sequence goes on along the minus strand of NZ_JAJFZH010000002.1, from coordinate 19,131 downwards.
GAATGTAAACGTTTTCGTAATAAATATCGGCAGTGTCATCTTCAGAGTATTTTTCCTTTGTAATCTCATTGAAAATAAGTTTAACGTGATACTTGCTTAAGTCAGATTCCATCGCAATTTCAGGAAGTTTTACGTTTCCTGTTTTGTTTTTATTTTCCTCAAATAGTTTAATGATCTGTGGTCCGAAATCTATTTCTTCCTGATCATTTAAACTGAGTTTCAATGAGGATTTTTCTGTCAGTTGGTCCGTAAGCTCAAACTGGTCATTATTCAGTTGTTGTGGATCTCTGCTATAACGGTGGAAAGAAATTAAATATTGATAATTCCCGATTTCTACAGCCTGTTCTTTACGAATAAGAACGAGTTTGTTCATTTCATACGCCCTGTTTTTTACAGTGACATTCACATCTGAAAATTTATTCTGAATGCTGTAAAAGGAACCTTTTTTAATATTCTCCGATAATTCAGCCTGATCTTTTTCATTCAGTAAACCCGATAGGAATGCCCCTTGTTTTCTTTCAGCCAGAAATTCAAATTTATTGGCAATTTCAGTACGGATCGTATCTGTAACTTTTTTCTGGAAATTAATCTTGCCGGCACTGATCAGCTGATGCTGGTTTAAGATATTCATTAATTCCGTTTTCTGACTTCTTTTAGCCACGCTAAAAGCATTAAGGTAAGGGAAAATCAATGCAAAAACGCCAAATAAAAATAAGCTGACAGGAATGAATTTTATGGTGGCTTTTTTGTTGAAAATAAAGTAGACAACTATGCTTGACAGCCATAAAGCAAGCAGGAGAACAAAGTACCTTGGTTCTGTATAGCCATATTCTAAAATTCTGGTGAAAATTGCAGTGAAAAGCAGAGCAATCAAAGGTAGTATTGTATAATAGAATACTTTTGAGAATATCCTGACCCAGGATTTTGCGTTTTCTTGTTTCAGAGGATGTACAAGAAGTAATGCAAGGATACCCACAATGCTGTACGCTAAAACAAGATAAGAAACCCAGCCTCTCGGAAGCTGCCAGTTGATGACTATTTTAACAGAATAGAAATAAAGGATCGTTACATAGATCAGGAGTAAAGGAATTAAAATAAACTGAGTGAAAAACTTCAGAACAACGGGATAGGTACCATCTTTTTCAAGGTTGTTTAAGCCTTTATCATTAAATAAAAGGAAAATAAAACTGCTCCCGAAAATAGCGAGAACAAAGAAAGTATCTCTGTAAATTCTGTCATGAAAGTTAAAATCAAAAAGTTTATCAATGGCCAGAATTGCCAATTCAACGCCACCAGTCAAAACTCCTGTAAATACGGCAGTAAGAAAGATATTGATAAAAAGATTTTTGTTGTACTGCCAGAACCTGAGCTCTCTGTCTCTCTCCAGAAACGGAATAAATGATACGAGTAAATGGGAAAGAAGAGCGGTAACAGCAATAAGATAAGCATGCACTTCTGTAAAACTTTCCTTTCTGTCAGGGAGAATACAATAAAAACCGATGAGAAAGATAACGCCGGATACGTGCAGTAATAATTCTTTTCCGATTCTTTGTGACAGCATTTTTAATGCAAACATCAGGGAAATTCCCAAACAGGCACAAATGGTAAATTTGATATAAGAAGTGATTTCAAAGCGATCTGTTTCCGCAATACATATGGCACCGGCAGAAGCTAATAAAGCCATTACCAAAACCATCGGATATCGGAAAATGGCTTCATTGGCCCGGCTTAAAGTTTCCTGGAATTTTGTTTTCATGATTTGGTGTTTTTTAATTTAAATTAATCTTTTTTCTTTTTCTTCTTTTTGTCCTTGTCCTTGTCTTTTTCCTTTCCTTTGGTTTTCTTTTCTTTTTTGGGATTCAGGATTTCTTCAGCTACTTCGAACTTAGGTTCTTCAATTTTTGCCGGCTTTATTTCGATTTTAAGATCAAAATAACCTTTCATGTCTTCCTGGGAAATTAATTTTTCACTTAATAAAAGCTCCAGAATTTCCTTTCCTGAATGATTAAAAAAGTTATATGAAAGCTCTTTTAACAGGAATTTTTTATACTCTTCTAAAGGAACAAGCACGCTGTATTTGAAGATTCTTCCTTCTTTTACAGTAGACAGATAGCCTTTTTCAACTAATATTTTCAAATAAGTGGAAACCGTATTCTGGTGTGGTTTCGGTTCCGGATGCTGCTCCATAACGTCCTTCAGATAGAAAGATTCCATTTTCCAAAACAGCTTCATAAAGTTTTCTTCTGCGGCAGTAAGATGATTTATTTTCATAGAGTATTCTAATGTTGAAATTGAATATTGCAATAAAGATAGATAAAAGATACCAGAAAAGCTATTCCAGCCCCCATAAATACTTCTTTTACGGTATGTCTTTTTAAAATGATACGGGTAATTCCGACCAAAACAGCAATTCCCAGCCATACCAGACCCATTTTCCAGTCAAGTGAGAAAAATAATGCTGCTACAAATACATTGAATGCTGTATGCATCGAGCTTTTTATAAAAAGATTGCTGATCTGCAGGGCGAAAAGCAGTACCAGAATAAACAGCATGACAAGATCAATATATCCGTTTCTGATATAATTAAAAAGAAGATAAACAATGACACAAACTGCAATAAATATATACAGGCTTTTCCTTTGAACACGGTTGGAGACATCCATATTGGTGTATCTTCCCGTTTTTACATTCCATACCAGCCATACAACAACCGGAATAATGATCATTAATAATACAGGCAGAAAATACAGCATAGAATCCTTAAGAGAATATTCCCTGATGCTCATGTAGGTAAAGAAAATGATCAGAGAGACCAAAGGATTAAAAAAATCAGAAATGACTTTTGAAATTTTGTGTAATAATGAAGACTGCTTTTCTTCCATAATCAAGTTTAAAAACCAAATATACTATTATAACCTCAAAAAACAAGGGGAAGAAGCCGTCTGAAGTTGATGGATAAATTGAGAAAATAATTCATTATTAATAGGTTTTGATGCGATAACCTTTTTTTACTTTTTTAGATTAATATTAAATTTTGCAGGAAATGTTTTATTTTTAATTGATCAGTTTAATCATCACTATCATGAAGCACCTATTCACATTCGTATTGGTTATCTTAGGATTTTTTACTTTCGGACAAAAGGTTTCCACGGAAAATATTTCTTCGCCGCCGCCTGTACATCAATTAAGAATTTATGAAATTCCCAAAGAGAACAAGCAGGTTTTTCTGGACCGCTTCAGAGATCATGCTCTGAGAATAATGAAAAAATATGGATTTACCATTGTGTCGATCTGGGAATCGGAATTTAAAGATAAAACAGAATTTGTTTATCTGCTTGAATGGAAAGATGAAGCCACTATGAAAACGGCCTGGGAAGGATTTATGGCAGATCAGGAATGGAAGGAAATTAAAGCAAGAACAGCCAGCCAATATGGCAATTTTGTTAATGAAATTGAAGACAGAACGCTCAAACTTACCGGTTTTTCTCCGGAAAAAAAGCTGTTGAAATAACCAAAAGGTATATTAACAATAATTAAAGGGGAAGGAAATGGAGAGTGAAGCATAATCATTTTTTTGTATTTCTATCTTGACTGTAATCTCGGAAAAGCCACATTAACAGGCTGATTGCTTATCTGTCATGATGAGAAAATGATTAATAAAAGGTTGCTTTATGAGTGCTTCAAGGGCTCGAAAATTAAGAATAATCCGTTCGGCCTGCAAATAGATTTTACAGAAAAATCGAAAAGTTATCTATGTATAGAATAAAAACAAAGTTTTTTTCATAATTTTGCTCAACTATTTCATCATAAAAAAGCAAGAGCTAACACATGAAAGAATTTTCTAAAGAGGTATACCTGAAGTGGTATGAAGATATGACAATGTGGAGAAGGTTTGAAGACAAATGCCGTTCTCTTTACCTAAAACAAAAGATCAGAGGATTTTTACATTTGTATAACGGTCAGGAAGCTATCCCTGCCGGGTTTACACATGCAATGGATCTGACAAAGGACAGTATGATTACTGCTTACAGATGTCACATTCATCCAATGGCGATGGGCGTGGATCCTAAAAGAATCATGGCAGAACTTTGTGGTAAAGCTACAGGGACATCCGGAGGTATGGGTGGATCTATGCACATTTTCAGTAAAGAACACCGTTTTTACGGAGGACATGGTATCGTTGGAGGACAAATTCCTTTAGGTGCAGGTATTGCTTTTGCTGATAAATATTTCGACAGAAAAGCTGTAAACATCTGTTTCTTTGGAGATGGTGCTGCAAGACAAGGTTCTTTACACGAAACTTTCAATATGGCAATGAACTGGAAACTTCCGGTAGTATTTGTTGTGGAAAACAACCAATATGCAATGGGAACTTCTGTAAAAAGAACAGCCAACCACGAAGATATCTATAAATTAGGATTAGGTTACGAAATGCCTTGCCTTGCTGTAGATGCAATGGATCCTGAGAAAGTAGCAGAAGCTGCTTACGAAGCTATTGAAAGAGCAAGAAGAGGAGACGGACCTACATTTATTGAAGCAAGAACTTACCGTTACAGAGGACACTCAATGTCTGATGCTGAGCCATACAGATCTAAAGAAGAAGTAGCTCTTCATAAAAATGATGACCCGATCGAATTGATAAAACATAGAATTTTAGAAAACGGATGGGCTACAGAAACAGAATTGGAAGCTATCGATAACAAATCCAGAGACTTTGTTGAAGAGTGTATCGAATTTATGGAAAACTCTCCGTACCCTGATGCAGAAAAAATCTATGAGTATGTATATGCTCAGGAAGACTATCCATTCCTAGACAAATTAGAAAACTAAAAAATAAAAATTTATTTGAAATTTGAAGTTTGAAATTTCTGAAATCTCAAATCTCAAATCTCGAATCTCAAATCAATATAGATTATGGCAGAAGTAATTACGATGCCCCGCCTGTCCGACACAATGACGGAAGGTAAGGTGGCCAAATGGCATAAAAAAGTAGGAGATAAAGTAAAAGAAGGAGATATTTTAGCTGAAATTGAAACTGATAAAGCAGTTCAGGATTTCGAATCTGAAATAGAAGGGACTCTTTTATACGTAGGTGTAGAAGAAGGATCTGCTGCTGCTGTAGACTCTGTTTTAGCTATTATCGGGAATGAAGGAGAAGATATTTCAGGATTGACAGGTGGGGCTGCTGCTCCCGCTGCTGCAACTGAAGAAAAAAAATTAGAAGAACAGCCTAAAGCAGAAACTACTGCGCCTGCTGCTGCAGAAGTTCCGGCAGGAGTTGAAATTATTACAATGCCAAGACTTTCTGATACAATGACAGAAGGTAAGGTGGCTAAATGGCACAAAAATGTAGGTGATACAGTAAAAGAAGGAGATCTTCTTGCTGAGATAGAAACAGATAAAGCGGTACAGGATTTCGAATCTGAATTCAATGGAGTACTATTGAAGCAAGGTGTAGAAGAAGGAGGTGCTGCTCCGGTTGATTCCGTATTGGCAATCATTGGTCCTGCAGGAACAGATGTTTCCGCTGTAGGTGCTCCAAAAGCTGCGGGTCAGTCAGCTGAAAAACCAGCTGAACAAAAAGCAGAAACTAAAACAGAAGAAAAAGCTGCTCCGGCTGCTAATACTTCATCTTCTGACAGAGTGGCAATCTCTCCATTGGCTAAGAAAATGGCTCAGGATAAAGGAGTTGATATCAACAGTGTTCAGGGATCTGGTGAAAACGGAAGAATCGTTAAAAAAGATATTGAAAACTATCAGCCAGCTGCAAAACCAGCCGCTTCAGCTCCTGGAGCAAGCGCTGCTCCTGTTGCAGTAAGCTTTGTACAGGGTGAAGATACAGAAACTCCAAACTCTCAGGTAAGAAATATTATTGCAAAACGTCTTTCTGAAAGTAAATTCACTGCCCCTCACTACTATCTGATGGTGGAGATCAATATGGATAAGGCAATTGAAGCAAGAAAAGAAATCAATTCTTTACCGGATACCAAGATCTCTTTCAATGATATGATCATTAAAGCCACTGCAATTGCTTTAAGAAAACACCCTCAGGTAAATTCAAGCTGGGCTGGTGATAAGATCATCCACAGAGGAAATATCAATATTGGAGTAGCAGTGGCTATTCCGGACGGATTGGTAGTTCCTGTATTGAAAAATACAGATCAGATGACGTATACCCAGATTTCCGCAGCTGTAAAAGATATGGCGTCAAGAGCTAAGAGCAAAGGTCTTAAGGCTAACGAAATGGAAGGATCTACATTCTCTATTTCCAACTTAGGAATGTTCGGAATTGAAACATTTACAAGTATCATCAACCAGCCAAACTCTGCTATCCTTTCAGTAGGAGCAATTATCGAGAAGCCTATCGTTAAAGATGGTCAGATCGTAGTTGGAAACACCATGAAACTTTCATTGGCTTGTGACCACAGAGTGGTAGACGGTGCTACGGGTGCTCAGTTCTTACAAACTTTAAGAACCTATTTAGAAAGTCCATTAACATTGTTACTGTAATTTTCTGAATTGAAAATATTGAAACCTCCCAAATCGGGAGGTTTTTTTGTTTTTTTGGGTTAATGGAAATGATGATGAAACCTATAAGGTTTCAAAAACCTTATAGGTATAGAAAAAGCTTCTGGTACAAATATTTTTATAAAAAATAAGACTGTAATAATTTAAAAAATTAATAGAAAAGAACTGTATAAGTAGATTGCCGGAATCTAAACATTCAAAAAGTAAAATAAAATACAAACCGCTTTAAAAAGCGGTTTTTTATTTGCAGGCAATTCACTATTTTTGAATCATGATTAAAGCAAGAAATATCCATAAATCTTATGGGAATTTAGAGGTACTGAAAGGAGTTGATATTCATATCAAAACAGGAGAAGTGGTTTCTATTGTAGGAGAATCAGGAGCAGGTAAATCTACACTGCTGCAGATTTTAGGAACACTGGATCATCCCACCCAGTCCGGTAAATATGATACTGAAATTGAAATAGCAGGAGAATCATTCATCAATATGAATGATAAGCAGCTTTCAAAATTCAGAAATCAGAATATCGGTTTCGTATTTCAGTTTCATCAGCTTCTTCCGGAATTTACCGCGCTGGAAAACGTCTTACTTCCGACAAAAATAGCAGGAGCCAACGAAAGAGAAGCTATCGAAAAGGCTTATGCTTTATTTGAAGATCTGAAGATAGAGCAAAGACTGAATCATAAACCCAACCAGCTTTCTGGTGGAGAAGCGCAAAGGGTAGCGGTGGCAAGGGCTTTAATCAATTCACCGAAAATCATTTTTGCGGATGAGCCTACAGGTAACCTGGATTCCAAGAATGCGGATGATCTTCACAGATTGTTTTTCGATCTGAGAGACAAATACAACCAGACTTTTGTTATTGTAACCCATAACCCTAATCTTGCAGAAATTACAGACCGTAAGCTTGTTATGAAAGACGGAATGATCATAGAGTAGCAGTATAAAAACCGGATGATGAAACACTTTATTTTTCTTTTTTTAATAGTAATTTCCTGTTCAAAAGCTGAATCCCAGCAGTTGAACCCGTTGGGTATTCCTCAGGCAAGGATTTCGGAGATTAAAAATTATATTAAAGGAAAAGAGTACAATCAGGAACTGGCTGTTTTTATCAACTTTAAAATCCCTTCAGGAAAGTATCGCTATTTTATTTACAACCTGAAAAACAATACAATCGTACAGCAGGCTGTTGTCTCTCATGGCTCAGGTTCGGTTATTCCAAAGTCAGATGCTTTGAAATTCAGTAATATTGAAGGATCTTATCAGTCATCCCTTGGAAAATATGCTATTGGAGAAAGCTATGTAGGAAAATTTGGTAAAGCGTATCGGCTCGCAGGTCTGGATTCTACCAACAGTAATGCTATGCAGAGAGCAATTGTTCTTCATTCTTACGGATGCATTCCGGATAGAGAATCCCGGAATCCTGCATGTTTAAGTTTAGGCTGTCCTATGCTTTCGGTAAATGCTTTCAAAGAAACGGCAAAATACATTGATCAGTCGAAGAAGCCGATCATTTTATATGCATTCTATTAACTTATAATTCCTTTTCCATGGCTATAAAATTTCTTGCAGAAGATGACAGACCCAGAGAAAAGTTTTTGCAGAAAGGCAAGAGCTCACTTTCTGATTCTGAGCTGTTGGCGATTATTATGGGAAGTGGAAACAGGGATGAGAATGCTGTAGAGCTTGCAAGAAAAATTCTAAATTCTGTTAATAACAACTGGCATCAGCTAAGTTTACTATCCGTTAAAGACCTGATGAAATTCAAGGGAATTGGTGCTACAAAGGCTATTTCAATCATTACGGCCTTAGAGATCGGAAAGAGGAGAGCTGTTCAGGAAATTCCTGAAAAAACAATGATTGGAAATAGTCACGATGCCTATGTCATTCTCAGAAACCAGCTCTCTGACCTGAGAACAGAAGAATTCTGGGCGATTTTCCTTAACAACAGCAATAAAGTGATTCATGTATCTCAACTCACACAAGGTGGGATCAGCCAGTCTATTGTAGATGTAAGAACTCTTTATAAGGCAGCACTGGATTATTTTTCAACAGGCATTATCATTGCCCACAATCACCCTTCCGGAAGCTTAAAACCAAGCCGGGAAGATATCAACATCACACAAAAAATAAAAGAAGCAGGAAATACATTAAGTATTCAGCTTTTAGACCATATTATTGTCACGCAGGATGCTTATTTTAGTTTCTCGGACGCAGGATTATTATGATTAGAAGATTAAAATACCGTGAAATTGACTTTGTAAAATATGCTCAATGTTTAGAAAATTCTGAACAGAAAAAATATTCTGCTACAAAGCATTTTTTAGATACTACTTCTACAATGCCCTGGGAAATTCTTGTTTATAAAGATTACGAAGCAGTAATGCCTGTTCCTTTCGTAAGAAAATACGGGATGAAAATCGTGCACAACCCTAAGCTTTGTCAGCAGCTGGGTGTTTTTTCCGTTAAAGATGATGTGGATCTTAATGAGGCTTTTCTGGAATATCTGGAAAAAAACTATATGATCAGGGCATATCCTTTCAATGATGTTAATCAGCTTCGTACAAAGATCAGAATCAAGAAGAATTTTTTACTGTATCCTGATGCTTATGAGAAAGTATATTCGAGATATTCACCCAAAAGAAAAAGAAAACTTCGGTTAGATGAAGCGGTTTTAAAAGAATCAGAAATTAAAACAATCCCTTACGATAAAGCTAAAGCTTTTATTGAAGCGAATACCATAGGGTTGAGCAAAGAAAATGATCTCGGAGAATTCATGAGGATCTTTGAAAGTTTTCATCATCTTGGTTACCTCAAATTTACGGCATTTTACTATCAGCATAAGATTATCAATATAATTGCTACCTATACGGACTGTGATATGGTAGCGCTTTTAGGAAATTTTAATGATAAAGACTATGTCAGATTATCAGGAGCATCCGTATTGATTGATCATGTCATTAAAGAGAACATTGCAACTCATATATTTGATTTTGAAGGAGGAGAACTCCCCAATATTGAGGAATTTTTCCGTGGATTCCGGCCGGAATTAAGGCCTTACGGAATTATTGAGAATTCAAAAAAAAACCTTTTCAAAAAGTTAGGATATCTTATATTGAGAGGAAAGTCTTTTTTATGATGAAAAGCATTGTTTAGATTGGTTCTAATTAAGTAATATTCCGTAACTTTATAAAATCCTTAGTAAAACAGTTATGTTACAACAGATTCGTCAGTACAAATTATCATACATGCTTTATAACTTGTTTAAAAAGAATAAATTAAAGCATAATATTCCATTATATAAAAAATACGGAATCAATAAGAACTATTTTTCAAGTATTTCTAGCAAGGATTTTGCCCACCTTCCAGCCAGCGAAAGGACACTGGATTATACAAAATTGAAGGAAACCCCTTTTTTTAAGAAGCTTTCTGAAGAAAATAAAGAAAGTGCTCTTCAGTATGATGAGAATGGGTATATGATTCTGAGAAATTTCCTTAGTCCGGAAACAGCAGATCAAATCAATACTGAAATTGATAAATTGATGAAGGATGGGACTTTGAAATTTATTTACGGAGGAAAGCTGATGTTTGCAATCCATCACTCAGAAATCATTAAAAATATTGGAAGTGATAAAGAACTGTTAGAATTTTTATCTGTTTTACTGGATGGAAAATCCAAACTTTTCCAAAGTATCAACTTCATCAACGGCAGCCAGCAGAAAACCCATTCTGACAGTATTCACATGACCACTTACCCGTTGGGAGGACTGCTTGGAGTATGGATTGCCCTGGAAGATGTAGACGAAAGTAACGGAGCGCTTCATTATATTCCTGAAAGTCATAAGCTTCCTTATTTCCTGAATTCCGATTATGATAATGAAGGCACAGCCCTGAAAATAGGAAAGAAAAGCTACAGGGCCTATGAAACCTTTCTGGAAGATAAAGTAAAAGAATTAGGCTTACAGAAAGAAATTTTTAAAGCCAAAAAAGGAGATCTACTGATCTGGCATGCCAATATTCTTCATGGCGGAGAACCTCACACAGATAAGAACAGAACGAGGAAAAGTCTTGTTTACCATTTCTTTGATGAAAACAGTGTCTGCTATCATGAAGTAACACAAAGACCCGCCCTGTTTGAACTTTAGGGCACTTCTTCATAAAAACTTTCTTTAGGCATTTTAAATGATAGTTTTTTTACATTTGTATTCTTAATATCAGTGTATGGGAAAAAAGAAGAATATTCTTGTTTTTATATTTTCATTATATGTATGCGTTATGTCATACTATCTGTATACCCACCATTACTACAATACTGATATGGAAGCCTATATGGGACTCATCTATAAAACGCAATATCCTGAAATGAAAATTGAAGAAATTCATCAGAAGGTATATGACGAACTGAGAGAAAAAAGTCCTGATTTCGCGGGACTTGGTCCTGTTAATCCAATGGCTGAGGAAGTAGCCAAAGGGGAGAGTACTTACTATAAAATCATCTCGCAAAATCCCAAAGCCTACGAAGAAGAGCTGCAGCTTTTTGTGGTGAAACCTTTTTATAATTTTATAAGCTGGTCATTATTTAATTTAGGTTTCAGTGCTTCTGCTTCCATCTCCCTGATTTCAGTTATCTCTTATGCATTAATTCTGGTTCTGATTTTTAGCTTTTTGATAAAAATTCTGAGAAATTATCCTCTTGCCTTCATCCTTACTGTCTTGATTTCATTGTTCAAGCCTTTGCCGGAATCTGCCCGGCATGTTTCAGCAGATTCCTTATCATGCTTGCTGCTTCTTTTGAGCTTTTATGTGTTTTTAGTGAGAAAAAATTTCTTTTTCGCAAGCATATTGGCTATGCTGTGTGTGCTTACGAGGCCGGAATATTTTATATTCTATTCATTCCTGTACGCCCTTATTTATTTTTATAGAAATAGCTTTCAGATTAAAACAGGTTTATTACTGGTATCATACGGATATATATTTCTTTCCTTCTTTTTAATACAGGCTTTTAATCAGGTTTCGTGGTCTGTACTCTTTATGAATCAGTTTACCAAAGTTCAGATTTATCCTGTGTCACAGCCTGATCCGTTTTCCTTTGAAGATTATATTCACTTTTTTAAAAGTAATGTAATGTTGGAGTTCAATTCTTCCTACTTTCCAATCTTATTGATTTTTATTGTAATCATTTTAGCCAATTGCTTCTCGTTTTACAATAAAAAGAACCAGGCTCAGCTCTTGTTTTTTGCTGCTATTTACACAACTGTCATGCTGAGATTTTTGGTTTTTCCGTCTCTGGTAAACAGGATGATGCTTGGCTTTTATCTTATAATTATACTTGCTTTGGTCTATATACAAATTTCTAAAGTGGATATCTTTAAAAACTCTTTAGAAGACGGAAAATAATTAGTAATTTTGCAGTCTAAAATTATGACGAGTCTATCAGGATATTTACCCTATGCATTTGCATTGATTATTGCAATTCCTTTTCTGGTTTTGCTCAGACAATTTGTACACTCATATATTACTCTTAAGAACCAGGAAATCAAATTACTTAGTGTGAAATCCAATTCAGAGAACAAAGCACATTCTTATGAAAGAATGACCTTGTTTCTGGACAGAATGAAGCCTTCCAACCTTATACAGAGGTTCGATAGGGGACTGGCCGTTCATGAGTTTATTTTCCTGACTGAGAAGGCGATCAATGAAGAATTTGAATACAACTCTTCACAGCAGTTATACATTACAAAAAACTCCTGGAAGAATATCGTAGACTCAAAAAATGCAATTATAGAACTGCTTCATAAAACTTATGACGGGTTGAAAGGAGAGGTTCAGCTGGATGAATTCAAAACGATTTTCATCATGAACTATATGGAAGGCAATGACTATATTGCTGAAACCATTGAAGATTTAAGAAAAGAAATTTTAATAATAACTTAAAAATTAACAGATAAATAATGATTCCAAATTTTAAAGCACATCCATGGCACGGAATTTCTGCAGGAGAAGATGCGCCAAATGTTGTAAACGTATTTGTGGAAATTGTTCCTTCAGATACTATTAAATATGAAGTAGATAAAGAAACAGGATATTTAAAGGTAGACAGGCCGCAGAAATTCTCTAACATTATTCCTGCTTTATATGGTTTTGTTCCTAGAACTTACTGCCACAATGAAGTAATGAAACTTGCTATAGAGGCTGGAGCTGATGATGTAACGATGGGAGATCATGACCCGCTTGATATCTGTGTTTTAAGTTCTCACAATATCCATGCAGGAGGTTTATTGATGGAAGCTATTCCAATCGGTGGTTTCAAAATGATCGACGGTGGTGAAGCAGATGATAAAATTGTTGCTGTAATGATCAATGACCACGCTTTCGGACACTTCAGAGATATTTCTGAATTACCGGAAGCAGAAGTAAAAAGGTTAATGCACTACTTCCTTACCTATAAAAACTTACCGGATGAGCCTGCAAAATGCAGAATCCAGGAAGTTTACGGAGCTGAGCACGCAAGAAAAGTGATCAAAGCTTCTCAGGCTGATTACGCAGAAAAATTCGGAGGATAAGATTTTCTTCCCGACGCATACAAAAAAGCAGATGAAAATTCATCTGCTTTTTCTTTGTGAATATTTTATGATATCAATAAATTCAGTTTCTTTTGTATACGGAATTTCCTTCTTTTATCGTTTCAAGCACCTTAATGTTTCTGAGATTTTCAGGACTTATCGTTAAAGGATTCTGATCGAGAATAACAAAGTCAGCCATTTTACCTGCTTTAATAGAGCCTTTTTTATTTTCTTCCTGTAACTGATAGGCTCCGTTAATGGTAATCGCTTTTAAAGCTTCCATGGGAGTGATTCTTTCATTAGGTCCTAAGATCATTCCCGAACGCGTCTTTCTATTCACTGCTGCATAAACTGCGGTAATCAGATCGGGTGGTGTAACCGGAGCGTCATGATGAATGGTAAACGTAACTCCTGCTTTTAATGCTGAGTTGGCCGGACTTATAAAAGCAGCTCTTTCAGGACCGAAAACACTTGAATAATGCCAGTCTCCCCATAAATACGCATGAGTAGAAAAGTAAGAAGGAATTACCCCTAATTCTTTTATTTTTTGAATGTGATCCGGGCGGCTGTTTTGTACGTGAATTAAGGTTGCCCGCAATTCCGGATGGTAAATGTTTTCATCTTTTAACCTTTTAATAACACGTATAGCCTGATCAATGGCGGCATCCCCATTCACATGAAGTTGTGCGGTTATATGATTCTGGAAAAGTGTTTTAAGGTCGTTATATAACGTTTCATCCGTAAAGATGGGAAATCCTTTGTAATCTGTAGACTGGCCTTCAGGCGGAATTAAATAAGGCAGTGTCAGCCAGGCCGTTTTTCCCTGTGGAGAACCATCATCAGAAAATTTGAACCCGGCCAGTTTCAGGCGATTTTCATATTTCATATACTTTGGCTTGAAACGGCTGAAATCTTTTTTGAAATACTCATAATCAGGAAAGTAAACGACATCGGCTTTAAAAAGATGTTGAGACGCTGCACTTTCTAACAGCGCAACACTTTCTCCCATAGTTCTCCCGTCACAAATAGTAGTCTGTCCATAGCTGAGCCATTCATCCTGGGCTTTCATCAGATTTTCCATGGCGTGTGCCTGAGTATCTTTGCCCTTATTCATTTTTTCCGTTAAGGTCAATAAAGCTGTGAAACTCGCATTCTCTTCTAATTTTCCATTCAGTTTTCCTGTTTTTTTATCCATGCCAATGTGTCCTCCTTCAGGATCTTTTGATGCTTCTGTTATTCCCAGCAATTGCAGCATGGCGCTGTTTGCCACGCTGGCATGGCCCGAAGCATGAATAACAATAATAGGATTGGTTTTGCTGATGGCATCAAGTTCTGTTTTTGTAGGATGACGGTGTTCTGCCATAATCGCATCATCATACCCATTTCCGATAATGGGCTGCTGACCGTTAATTTTATTGTTTTTGATATAGTTTTTAATTGTATTCTGCAAATCTTTGATTGAATTCACCGTGCCATAGGGTTCGGGAGAAAGATCTACAGCATCCATAATTCCTGCTCTTGAAGTAAGATGCCCATGAACATCTATAAAACCGGGAAGAAGGGTTTTTCCATTTAAATTAATCATTTTGGTGGCCGGTTCTGAAAAACGTTCTGCCTCTGATTTTGTTCCGGCAAAAAGTATTTTCCCGTCTTTAACTGCTACTGCTTCAACTTGCAGAAGAGAATCCTCCATGGTTATAATAGGACCTCCGAAATAGAGAATTTCAGCTTTTTCTTTAGGTATCTTATTGTGGCAACTGCTTATGCTTACAGATAAAAAAAGAGTATATAAAATCCTTTTCATAAATAATTAATTCAAATTGTGGTGAGAAACAAATTTACAAAATAATAGATTATTATTAGTGAATTTTATTGCGTGTTTATAATTTCATTATATTTATAAGACTAATCTCAATTTTTTAATATAAAATAATAAACTATGGATCTATTTGTGTTAGTGCCAATTTTTGGTGTCATAGCTTTGCTTTATACATTTCTTCAGAGCAGCTGGGTCAATAAACAGAATGCCGGAAATGAAAAAATGAAAACAATCAGCGGCCACATTGCAGATGGTGCAATGGCTTTTCTAAAGGCTGAATACAAAATCTTAACGTACTTTGTTGTAGTCGTTGCCATTTTACTGGCAGTGATGGGATCAAGTAATGCCAATTCACACTGGAGTATAGGAATTGCCTTTGTAGTAGGTGCTATTTTTTCAGCATGTGCAGGTTTTATCGGGATGAAAATCGCTACCAAAGCTAATGTCAGAACAGCAGAAGCGGCAAGAACTTCACTGTCAAAAGCCCTTAAAGTATCTTTTACCGGAGGTTCTGTGATGGGAATGGGAGTCGCTGGCCTTGCTGTTTTAGGATTAGGTGCCTTATTTCTGATCATTAAGCAGATTTTTGCCCCTGAAGCTACCGTAGATTCCCACGAAATGGAAAGAACCATTGAAATTCTCACCGGATTTTCTTTGGGTGCTGAATCTATTGCCCTTTTTGCAAGAGTAGGAGGTGGTATTTATACAAAAGCCGCAGACGTAGGTGCTGACCTTGTAGGAAAAGTAGAAGCAGGAATTCCCGAAGACGATCCCCGAAACCCGGCTACCATTGCAGATAACGTTGGAGACAATGTAGGAGATGTTGCAGGAATGGGTGCAGACCTCTTTGGATCTTATGTTGCAACGGTTCTGGCTACTATGGTATTGGGGAGAGAAACCATTTCTGATGACGCCTTCGGAGGCTTTGCCCCGATTCTTTTACCGATGCTGATTGCAGGAACAGGAATTATATTTTCAATGATCGGAACTTTATTTGTGAAAATTAATGATAATGAAGGCTCATCCACTTCCAGTGTGCAGAATGCATTAAATCTTGGAAACTGGGGAAGTATTGTGATTACGGCTATTGCTTCCTATTTCCTGGTAACGTATATCCTTCCTGAAAAAATGGTATTAAGAGGCCATGAGTTTACTAAAATGGGCGTTTTCGGAGCGATAATGGTTGGATTGGTTGTAGGAACCTTAATGAGTATTATTACAGAATATTATACGGCTATGGGGAAAAGACCGGTTTCCAGTATTGTGAGACAGTCTTCTACAGGGCACGCAACCAATATTATAGGCGGACTTTCCGTTGGGATGGAATCTACCTTACTTCCTATTATTGTACTGGCAGGAGGAATCTATGGCTCTTATCTGTGTGCAGGCCTTTATGGTGTAGCTATTGCAGCTGCCGGAATGATGGCCACTACAGCTATGCAGCTTGCTATTGATGCTTTCGGGCCTATTGCAGATAATGCCGGAGGTATTGCAGAAATGAGCGAACTTCCCAAAGAAGTACGTGAAAAAACAGATATTCTGGATGCTGTAGGAAATACAACTGCTGCTACCGGAAAAGGATTTGCCATTGCTTCAGCTGCTTTGACTGCTTTAGCCTTATTTGCAGCATTTGTAGGAATCGCAGGAATTGATGGTATCGATATTTACAGGGCAGACGTTCTTGCCGGACTTTTTGTAGGTGGGATGATTCCGTTTATCTTCTCATCCTTGGCGATTACCGCAGTAGGACAGGCTGCCATGGCGATGGTAGAAGAAGTAAGAAGACAGTTCCGTGAAATTCCGGGAATCCTGGAAGGAAAAGCACAACCCGAATATGAAAAATGTGTTGCCATTTCTACCGATGCGTCCATCAGAAAAATGATGCTTCCTGGTGCTATAGCCATCGTTTCTCCTTTATTAATAGGATTTATTTTTGGTCCCGAAGTATTGGGAGGATTCCTGGCTGGTGCTACAGTATGTGGTGTTTTGATGGGAATGTTCCAGAACAATGCAGGCGGGGCCTGGGATAATGCCAAAAAATCATTTGAAAAAGGAGTTGACATCAATGGTCAGACCTATTATAAAGGTTCAGAACCTCATAAAGCATCTGTGACAGGTGATACGGTGGGAGATCCGTTTAAAGATACATCAGGACCATCGATGAATATTCTGATCAAATTAATGTCAATTGTTTCTCTGGTAATTGCACCTACTTTGGCTGTTTTGCATAAAGATAAAATTGAAGCCAACAGAAAAGCAAAAATTGAAAGTCTTACAGGAGTTTCCGGTATGACAACAGCTGCAAGTGGCGATACTCCGATCATTACTGCTGTTCCCGGAGAAATTAAGGGATATCTTAACGAAAACGGGGATTTTGTGTATGAAACAGGAAATATTCAGAAAATAAAACTGAATGGAGGAAAAACAATTGCCATAGGTGATGGAAGCCAGCTTTATCAACTTTATAATGTGGTGAAACAAAAAGATAAATCGGCTTTAGATCCCAATAAATGGTACACCATTGAAAACCTTTATTTTGAAACAGGTTCCAGCGATCTGAAAGTGGAATCCGCACTTCAGCTCAATACGCTGGCGGAAATTTTAAATGCTTATCCCGATCTGAAAATAAAATTGGGTGGATATACAGACAACAGTGGCAACGAGGACAGTAACCTTAAATTATCCAATCTGAGAGCGCAGACAGCCAAACTCAAACTGCTTGAGCTAGGTATTGCAGCAGACAGAATAGAAGCAGAGGGATACGGATCACAATATCCTGTATGTAAAGCCAATGATACCGATGAATGTAAAGCAAAAAACAGGAGAATTGATGTAAGAGTACTCGCTCTTTAAAATCAAAACAAAAATAGTACAAAAGCATCGCCCTGGCGGTGCTTTTTCGTGTCTATCCAAGTCATAAAAAATCCAGGGATAAAATATCCGCTATCATCTGTGAAAATCTTTGGGAAAAGCAAATGCAGAATAATCAAAGACTTCTTTTCAAATGCTCCAAAGCCTGAATAATTAATTCATCTTTTTTAGCAAAACTAAACCTGATATAATCTGAATTGTCTCTGGAATTATAAAAAGCAGAAAGTGGGAGACAGGAAACTTTTTTCTCTATCGTAAGCCATTTTGAAAACTCTACATCTGTCATGCTTTTAGAAATATTCCTGAAATTAACAACCTGAAAAACGCTTCCTTCTGCTTGTTGTTCGATCTGAAAAGGGGTTTCCTTCATCATTTCATTAAAAATATCTCTTTTCTGCTGCATGAGTTTTTTATTGATAAGCGGATCAAATACATCAAGATATTTGGCGATGGCATATTGCGCCGGAGCATTGGCACTGTAAGAAATATACTGCTGATGGCATTGAAATCTTGCTGTTAAAGCTTCTGAAGCAAGCATATAGCTCACTTTCCAGCCGGAAGTATGAAACATTTTGCCAAAAGAAAAAATACAGAAAGTCTTTTCCCTAAGTTCAGGATGAATAAAAGAACTGTAATGTTCTGTCTCATCATAACAGTATGTATCATATATTTCTTCGGAAATCAAATAAATATCACGGTCTTTGATTAGTTCATAGAGCTGATTCCAGTCTTCTTTTTTCCATATTTTTCCGGTTGGATTCTGGGGAGAGTTGACAATGACTGCTTTTGTTTTTTCCGTAATACATTTTCTGAACAGCTCCCAGTTAATCGTAAAATCATTATCAAGATCATAATAAACAGGAATTCCGCCATTCATTACAACAGCAGGTCCGTACGTATAGTAGGAAGGTTGAATAATAATAACTTCATCACCCTGGTTCAGAATTGATTTAAGAGAAGTATATAAAGCAAAGGTTGCACAGGGGATAATAGTGACTTCCTTAGCAGAAACTGAAATTGTATGGGTTCTTTGGGCATTGAAACGGATAATACTTTCAATCAGAAGAGGATTTCCGGCAAGAGGTTCATAATGATGGGTATTTTCTCCAGCAGCTTCTTTTAAAAATACCTTCAGACGTTCATCAATATCAAAATCGGGAAGTCCCAGAGAAAGATCAAAGCTTCCATGGCGGGCTGCCAGTTTTGACATTTCTGTGAAAAAGGAGTAATGAGTAAATCCGTAAATTTTATCCACCTATTTTGTATTTTAATCAAATATAATAAAATTTCAATATCAAATTATATTTAAAATCTATGTCTTGTTAGATTTGTAATGAACTGTATATTAT